>NZ_JBIUXN010000008.1:246759-322469 GCF_044744005.1 Streptomyces sp. NPDC087440
AGGACCGGGTCAATGCCGCGCAGGCCCCCACGGGCGCCGCACAGGGCCCCGTCGACACCCCGCAGAGCCCCACGGCGGCCCCGCAGGGTCCCGCCGTCGCCCCGCCCGCCCCGCAGGGTCCCGCCGACGCCCCGCAGGTCCGCGTCGACACCCTGGAGCGGGCCCTGGGGCCGCTCGGCGACCCGGGCAACCCGCTGGGTGCCGCCGCCCTGCTCGCCGCCGACGCCCGGGGCGAACTGCCCCGCGGGGCGGAGGAGGTGCTGGACGGGTTCGGGCTCAACGCCGAGTTCGTGCCCGCCGCGCTCGGCGGGCGGCTGCACCGGATGGACGTCCTGGGCCGGGTGCTGCGCCCGGTATTCCGCCGGGACGCCTCCCTCGGCTTTGGCTACGGCCTGAACTGTTTCTTCGCCGCCACCCCGGTGTGGACCGGCGGCACCGCCGCCCAGCGCCGCACCGTCGCCGGCCTGCTGCTGGCCGGGCAGCGGGTGGCGGTCGCCCGGCACGGCACCGCGCACGGCAACGACTTCGTCCGCGACGAGTTCACCGCCCGCCCGCTGCCCGACGGCGACTGGCTGCTGACCGGAGCCAAGTCCGGCATCGCCAACTCCTCCCGGGCCCGCGGCCTGGTGCTGTTCGCCCGCACCGGCGACGGCTCGGGCGGCCGCAGCCACACCGTCTTCACGGCCGACCGGGGCGCCCTCCCGCCGGGCAGCGTCGAGGACCTCGGGCGGCGGGAGACCACCGGCATGCGCAGCGCCGAGTTCGGCGGCCTGCGCACCGAGGGACTGCGCCTGCCCGCCTCGGCGGTCGTTGCCGAGGCGGGCGACGGCTACACCCTGAGCCTGCGCTCGTCGCTGGTCATCCGGGGGCTGATCCCGTCGATCGTGCTGGCCGGCGCGGACACCGCCCTGCGCACCGTGGCCGCCTTCGCCGTCCGCGCCCGGCCGGACGGCCGCCGCGCCCTGGACGTGGCCCACGTCAGGTCCGTACTGACCGGCGCCTTCCTGGACCTGCTGATCAGCGACGCGATGGCCCTGGTGGCGACCCGTGCACTGCACCTGCTGCCGCGCGAGACGAGCGTGTACGCGGCGGCCGCCGCCTACCTCGCCCCGAAGATCGTCGCGGAGGCGATGGACGAGATGTCCGCCGTGCTCGGCGAGGAGAGCTTCGGCGGGGGCGGCACGTACGGCATGTTCCACAAGCAGCTGCGGGACCTGCCCGTCACGTCGATGGGCCACGCGGGCAGCGCGGGCCGCCAGGTCAGCATCCTTCCGCAGCTGCCGCACTTCGCCCGCACCTCGTGGTTCCGCTCGCGGCCCGCGCCCGCCGCCCTGTTCCGCCTGTACGAGGACCTGCCGCCGCTGGACCTGTCCCGGGCCGCCCTGCTGGGCGACGGCGACCCGCTCGCCGCGATGCTGGTGGAGCACGCGGACCGCGAGGACGGCGACGGCGGTCCCGCGCTCGCCGCCCTCGCGAGGACCTTCCGGGGGGAACTGGCGGAGCTGCGCCGGGAGTTCGCCGCCGTCGATCCGGGCGACCGCAGGTCCCTGGCCAGCCCCCGCTACCTGGGTCTCGGCGACCGGTACACCCCGGTCTTCGCGGCGGCCGCCGTGCTCGGCGTGTGGCGCGAACGGTGCCACGACGCCCCGCCCGGCGACTTCCTGGCCGACCCCGCCTGGGCCTGCGCCGCGCTGCGCCGCCTGGCCGGGCGGCTCGGTCGTGCGCTGCCCGAGCGGTCCCCCGACGGCGAGCGGCGGGTGCTGGCCGAGGTGCTGGGCCGACTGCACGGCGGGCGGAGCTTCGACCTGTACGCCTCCCCGCTCGCCTGACCACGACGCCCGCGCCCCGCCGCCCCCTGCACCCCGCCGCCCCCTGCACCCCACCGCCCCCCCCTGCCGCCCCCGCGTGCCGCCCCCGCCCCCCGCCGCCCCCGCGTGCCGCCCCCGCGTCCCGCCCTGAGAGGAAGCCCCGCATGACCGCATCCGAGCAGTACCCGCCGTGCGGCGAACCACCGGCCGACGCCCATCACGAGTGGCTGTCGCAGCGGATCGCGCACTACCTCGGCCGCCCCGTCCGGGGCGACGCCCCCCTCACCGACCACGGCCTGGACTCGGTGGCCGCGCTCAGCCTCTACGGCGACATCGAGGAGGAGTTCGGCCCCCTGATCGAACCGGGCGAGATCTGGACGTACCCGACCGTGGACTCCCTCGCCCGCTGCATGGCGGACCGCGCCGCGCGCCGCGACCGGAGCACGGTGCGGGCCGCGTTCGTCTTCACCGGGCAGGGTTCCCAGCACGAGGGGATGACGGCGGGCCTGTACCTGCACTCCACCGGCTACCGCGCCCACCTGGACGAGGCCGCCGAGGAACTGCGCCCGTACACCAAGGAGTCGGTCGTCGACCTGATCCTCGCGGGAGACCCGCGCATCCACCTCACCGGCTTCACCCAGCCCGCCCTGTTCGCCGTCGAGTACGCCATGGCGCGCACCCTCCAGGAGGCGGGCGTGCAGCCGGTCGCCGTCCTCGGGCACGGCATCGGCGAGTTCGCCGCCGCCACCGTGGCCGGCGCCCTGACGCTGCCCGACGCCGCCCGACTGGTGGCGCTGCGCGGGGCGTTCATGCAGTACCTCCCGGCGGGCGGCGGCATGACGGCCACCTGCGCCGCCCCCTTCGAGGCCGCCGACCTCATCGCCGACGAGCCCGAAGTGGGCATCGCGGCGATCAACGCCTCCCGGGCCACCGTGCTCTCCGGGCCCGTCGACGCGCTGACCCGGGTGGAGGCCAAGCTCGCCGAGGCGGGCCTCGCGTCCCGGCGGCTGACCGTCACGCACGCCTTCCACTCGCCGCTGATGCGGCCGATGCAGGCGAAGTTCGCCTCCGTGCTGCGACGGCTGCCCGGCGGCGCCCCCCGGCTGCCGTTCTACTCCACGGTGCGCGGCCGACTGGTCAACGAGCCGCTGTACGCCCCGTACTGGACCGAGCAGATCACCGCCCCCGTACGGTTCGCCGACGCGGCCCGCGCCCTGCTCGCCCAGCAGCGCCCCACCCATGTCGTCGAGATCGGGCCGAGGGTGGTCCTGACCCCCTTCCTCAAGCGGATGGGCGGCGACGCCGAACTGCCCTGCTTCCCCGTCTGCAAGGGGCCCCGGAGCGACGCCGTCGACCTGGCCGGAGTGATCTCCGCACTCGACGCGGGGCCGCTGGCCGCCCTCCTGGCCGGGGCGTGAGCCGATGGCACAGCCGTCCGCCGTCCTCGGCGCACCGCTGGACGCGCCGGGCCCGCACGCCCGCTGGGACCTGGTGCGCGAGCAACTCGCGGCCACCGGCACCGTCCTGGTGCACGGCCGCATGCCCGGCTGGCTGCCGCCGCCCGGCACCGGCCCCGGCCGCCTCGGGGAACTCCTCGGCCGGGACTGGCAGCGCTACCAGGCCATGGACCGCCCCCGGATGCGGGAGCGGCTGCTGGCCTCCCGGCTGCTGCTGCGGTACACCGCCGCCGCGGCCATCGGCTCCGCACCGGAACTCGTCGACCTGGCCTACCAGTCGGCCGGGCGGCCCTACGTCAGGGGCTGCGACCAGATCGACGTGAGCCTCAGCCACACCGAGGAGACCATGGTGGTGGGCATCACCCGGCGCGGCCGGATCGGCGTGGACGTGGAGCGGGCCGACCGCCGCCTGGCCGGAACGGGCTCCGAACGGCAGGCGTGCACCCCGTACGAACTGCGGCTGCTGGACGCGGCGGGGCCCGAGGCGCGCAACGACGTGCTGGTGCGGATGTGGACGCTGAAGGAGGCGTACAGCAAGGCGCTCGGGCAGGGACTGCGCTTCCGCTTCACCGAGTTCGGCTTCGAGCCGCTGGCCGTGGGCGCCCGGCTCACCCGCCCCGACGGCACCACCGCCGACCACGGCGCCTGGACCTTCGGCACCTTCGGGGTGGGGGAGTACGTGGTCAGTGCGGCCGTCCACGACACCGGATTCGGCGAGCTGACCGACCTGTCGGTGGACACGGTGCTGGACGACGGACTGCTGGACGCGCTGCTCGGCGAGGGCTGACCCACGCGCCGGGGAATGCCGCGGAGCTACGGGATCCAGCCCGCGTCCTCCGCTATCCGGACCGCGTCGATCCGGTTGCGTGCGCCCAGCTTGGCCACGATCGCCGTCAGGTAGTTCCGTACCGTCCCCTGCGACAGGTACAGACACCCGGCGATCTCCGCGATGTCCGCCCCCCGCGCCGCCAGCCGCAGCACCTCCAGCTCGCGCGGCGAGAGCGGGCTGTTGGGCGACTCCCAGGCGGTGACCGCCAGCTGGGGGTCCACCACCCGGCGCCCCGCCGCCACGTTGCGCACCGCCGTCGCGAGCTGGTCCGGCGGGGAGTCCTTCAGCAGGAAGCCGTCCACCTGCGCGGTCATCGCCCGGCGCAGGATGCCGGGGCGGCCCAGCGCCGTCAGGATCAGCGAACGGCAGGTGGGCACCCGCATCCGCAGCTCGGTGGCCGCGGTCAGACCGTCGGTGCCCGGCAGGTCGATGTCGATCACCGCGACGTCGGGTCTGTGCTCCAGCGCGGCCGCCACGATGGTGTCACCGCGGTCGACGGTGGCCACCACCCGCAGGTCCGGTTCCAGGTGCAGCAGTGCGACCAACGCCCCCCGGATCATGTGGACATCCTCGGCGAGCAGGATCTTCACCGTCAGCATGGGCCCCCCAGCAGTTGTTCCGACCGGCCGCCGGCACCCGGACCCGCGATCGAGCCCCGGTCAAGCGGCGGTCCGCACCGCAGACCCCCCGGCCTCCGGCAACTCCCCTTCGCGTGCGGTCCCCTCGACCGCCCCCGTGTACTCCTCCGTCTCCCCGTCCGCGCCCTCCGGCGGCTTCACCGGAGCCCGCGCCACCAGCGTGAAGCGGCCGTCCGGGTGCGCACCGGCGTCCAGCGTGCCGCCGACGGCCTCCAGCCGGGTGCGGAGATTGCGCAGACCGCTCCCCCCGTGCAGGTCCGGACCACTTCCACCGTACCCGGGGGGCGTCGGGTGCGGACCCGCAGGCGTCGTGGGGCCGACCCCGTCGTTCACCAGTGTCAGAAGAACCGATTCGTCCTCCTGACTGGCTGTGATCGTACAGAACTCGACCCTGCTGTGCCGAAGGAGGTTGGTCACCCCCTCGCGCAGCGTGGTCGCGAGCACGGTCTCGATCACCGGATGCAGCCGCCCGCACTCCATGCGCACCTCGGCCTCGACGCCCGCCGTCTCCAAGACCGCCGCCGCCGCGTCCAGTTCGTCCCGCAGCGACATCTCCCGGTACCCGCTGGCCACCAGCCGTACGTCGGCCAGCGCCCGCCGGGTGATCTCCAGCAGCGCCCGGGTCTCCTGCCGGGCCCGCTCGGGATGGTTGTCGATCAGCCGCAGCGACAGCTCGCCCTTGAGCGCGATCACGGACAGGCTGTACCCCAGCAGGTCGTGCAGGTCCCGGGCGAACCGCAGCCGTTCCTGGCCCACCGCCATCCGCGCCATCCGGGCCCGGGTGGCGTGTACCTCGTGCACCAGCTCGGTGAGCCTGCTCAGCCCGTAGATGACGATGCTGCACAGCAGCGCCGACGTCGTGTAGTACGCCGACTCCGTCGCCGTCGCCCCCGCCGACAACGCGTACGCCGGGACGGCCACCAGCACCAGCGCGTACACCGGCCACGCGGCCCTGGCGGGCAGCAGCAGAAGCACCGAGGCCGCCATCGGCCCCTCCATGCTTCCCCAGTTGAGGCCGAACCAGGTGAACGGCACGTACGTCAGCAGCGCCTGGGCCCCGAGGGCGAGCAGTTTGGTGCGCGTGGACCACAGCCGCGACGAGGGGGCCGACACCAGGCACTGCACGGTGAACACGCACAGGATGCACAGGGCGCACATCACCAGGCCCTGGGCGCCCTTGTTCCAGGCGATGACATTGAGGACCGTGACGGTGCTGTAGCACAGCAGCGCCACGATCGTGCAGGCCCGGGCCAGCAGCGGAACCGGCAGATCCCGGCGGGATATCAGCCCGTCTTCTCGGTCTTCGGTGGGGGACATGCCCGCATGTTATGCACGTATCCCCCACCTCACCCACCCCTCCGGGACTCCACCTCTCCGCAACGGACCTGCTGACCCGTCAGGCGAACAGCGGCGTCGGATTCAGGTCCCGGTAGGCCGTCGGCACGGTCAACAGCCCCTGCTCCACGGGTACGTCGAAGAGCCTGCCGGGAGCGAACCTGGCCCAGAAGTGCCGCATCCCCGGCACGATCGCCTTCACCACCGGCAGCCCGATGTCGGGCCGCGTCTGGTCCAGCACCAGCAGGTCCAGGCCCCGCGCCCGCACCAGTTCCGTCGCCGTCGCCACGTCCTCGCGTAGGTCGGCCGTCGGCCGGTACCCCCAACAGGCGGGCGTGCGCGGCGACTCGGCCGCGTCCGGCACCAGGTGGGGCTCACCGGCCAGGGTCGCGGTGTCCCACCAGCGGGACACCTCCGGATCCCCGGCGTACTGTGCCCGGTCCGCTCCCGGGTCGGTGGGCGGCAGCAGTTGGGCCAGCTCGGTGACCGCGCGGCGCAGCGCCAGCCTCGGGTCGAAGTGCGCCCCGAAGCCGAACGAGATGTCCTCGGGCCGCAGTCCACCGCCGTCGGTGCGCCGCGACAGCGCCACCACCACCGGAATCCCGAAGTCCGAGGTCACGTCCAGTGCCCACACCTCGCGGCCGGCCCGTGCGTAGGCGGCGCGCGTCGCCGCGAGCCACGGCTCGTCGAAGGCGTCCAGGTCGACGGCCGCCCGCCGGGTGCGGTTGTACCACCACAGGGCCACCGCGTCCCGCTCCACCAGCTCCAGGAAGCCCTGCACCAGGGCGTCCTCCGGACTCGCCCCGGCGGCATTGCCGTTGGAGTCCGCCCACGGGGAGCGCGCGACACCGTCCGGCCCCGGGCCGAAGTACAGCATCGAGGTGGGCAGCAGCCGGCTCCCGCCCGCCGTCAGCGACCACACCGGCGTCCACTCCACCGCGGCGCCCGGATCGAAGGGCTCGGGTATCTGCTGGAACGCCGAGTGCGCGTACCGCTGGTTCCAGCGGGCCCGGTCGGCGAACTGCGCGGTGGCGTACAGCTGGCAGGAGTTGGGGTGCAGGGCCGCGCCGCCCAGCCCCCGCAGGCTGTCGCGCACCACCGGTTCGTCGCCCTGCCGGGTGCCCGAGTACCGCTCCAGCGCCTCGCACAGGGCGCCGACCTCGGCCTCCCGCGCGCTCACGCCCTTCCCGCCGCTGTGGCTGCGCAGCCCCGACCGCAGGCCCGCCAGGTCCCGGCCGCCGAGGGCGAGGTTGCGCCCCGACACGTAGTGGTACAGGCCGTCGGGGGTCGCCGCGGCCGGGCGCACGGCCGACACCGCACCGGTGACCGGCGAGACGAGGTGACGGTGGCGGGCGTACACCTCCTCCAGGGGAAGCGCCCGGTGATTGCCGCCCTGGGCGCCGTGCTTGGGCCGGGAGGCGGGTACGAAGGGGGAGTTCACCCGGCGCGCCACCAGCGAGGGGTCCCCGCAGCGGGGGCACTGCGGCCTGCGGCGCACCGGATGCGGCGTACTGCTCAGCGTCAGGGTGTCGAGGACGGTCACCGCCGACTGTCCCGGACGGCGCAGCCCCGCCGCCCACTTGGCGAGCTCCAGCACCGCCAGCTGCACGCCCAGCGCGGCCGTCGACGGCAGCGCGACCGGGGGCAGCGGGACCGGACCGGCCAGCCCCAGCACCCGGCGCACCGGGTTCTGCGAGCTGCGGTGCGCCCGCAGCCGGTGCGCCAGGCACTCCCAGCAGGCGGGTTCGGGGACGTCGGGGGAGGCGGGCCCGAAGAAGGGGCCCACCCACACCTCGGCGCCGGTGGTCCGGGCGGGCAGCCAGGTGCGCCCGGCCGCCCGGTGTGCGGCGTCGACCTCCGCGAGTTCGGGACGCAGGTAGTCCTCGCACAGCACCAGCGTCAGGTCGGCCGGCCCGCCGGGGGCGGCGAGCACCAGCCCGGCCGCCCGGCAGGCGGCCCGGGCCGCGGCGGTGTCCGCCGCGCCGACCGCGACGACGTCCACCACCGTGGCGGCGAGCGCCTCGACCGCCGCGGAACCGTCGATGCCCGCCGCGTCCCAGTAGGCGTGCGCCGCCCCGGCCCCGTCGTCCGGGCCGCGCGTGCCCAGCAGCCCGGCCCGGCCCAGCGCCGCCAGACCCTGGCCGGCCTCGGCGGCGGGCAGCACCGCGCAGGCGTCGCGCACCACCTCGGGCAGGGTGCGGGTGCCGTCCAGCAGGGGCGCCAGGGCCTCGGCGGCCGCGCCGTCGAGCACCCTGACCCCTGTGTCGGCGAGCACGTACACCCCCTCGCCCGGCACCGGTTCGACCCGCAGGTGCCGCTTGAATCCGACCGGGCGTTCGGCCCCCGCCGCCGGGGCGGGGCGCTCGGGCTCCACCGGACGGCGCTCGGGCTCCACCGGACGGCGTTGCGGCTCCACCGGACGGCGCTGCGGGGAACCGGTGACGAGCGGGGTGCTCACTGCGACTCGACGGGCGTCTTGACCGGCTTCGGCGCGTCCGTCCGGCAGCGCCAGGTCGGCGGCAGCATCGCGGCGGCGTCGTGGCCGTCCAGCTCCTCGACCGTCAGCACGGCGGCGGGTCTGGGGGCGGCGGCCGTCCCGAGACCGTACTGGTCGAGCACGGCCCCGGGGGTCTCGGCGAACCGGGCCCCCAGTTCCGCGTCCAGCCCGGTCCTGGCCAGCAGCAGCGCGAAGCGCTCGTCGTACGAGGCCGTCGCGGTGGACGGGGCCGCCGGGGCGGGGGCGGAGGAAACGGTGGGACTCATCGGGATCTCCTGGAGTCGTGGTCGAGTCGTGCTCTCGCTGGACAGGATTCTGAGCCCGGCCGCCCCGCAGGCCCAGTGCGACGATCACCGTTCGGGCATGAGAGATTCACATCCCTCCTCATGACCACCTCACTGGGCCGCGCGCCCGGCGGCTGGAAGCATCCCTCCTACCGACTCGGCACCCGTACCGGGCCAGAGAGGGGCAACAGCAATGGACATCAAGGTCCTCGGACCGCTCGTCGCCGAGGAGCAGGGCATCTCCGTGGTGCCCACCGCGGCCAAGCCACGCCAGATCCTGGCTCTGCTGGCACTCCAGGCCGACCGCGTGGTGACGGTGCCCACCCTCATGGAGGAGATCTGGGGCGAACGCATCCCCCGCAGCGCCGCCACCACGCTCCAGACGTACGTCCTCCAGCTCCGCCGCAAGATCGCCGCCGCCCTGGACGGCGACCCGGCCCGCCAGGCCAAGGACGTCCTGGTCACCCGGTACGGCGGCTACCTCCTCCAGGTCCAGCCGGGCCAGGTCGACTGCCAGGAGTTCGACCGGCTGGCCGCCTCCGGGCGGGCCGCGCACGCCGCGGGCGACCACGCGGCCGCCTCCGCACTGCTCGGCCGCGGACTCGACCTGTGGGAGGGCTCCGCCATGGTCGACGTCCGGATCGGCGGGGTGCTGGAGCTGGAGGTGCTGCGCCTGGAGGAGGGCCGGATGGCCACCCTCGAACTGCGCCTGGAGTCCGACCTGCTGCTCGGCCGGCACAACGAGATCATCCCCGAACTGCGGGTGCTGATGGCCCGTCACCCCATGCACGAGAACTTCTGCGCGCTCCTGATGACGGCACTGCACCGCTCCGGCGGATCGTGGCGGGCACTGGAGGAGTACCAGCGGCTGCGCGACGCCCTGGTGGAGGAGCTCGGCCTGGAGCCCTCGGGGCGCATCCAGCGACTGCACCGCGCCGTCCTCAACGCGGACCCCGCGCTCGACCAGGGAGACCTGTCCGCGGTCGTCGGCTGAGGCCGCACCGCGGAGGCCCGTTCCCCGTTCCCCGTTCCCCGCGCCCCTGAGCGGCGCTCTAGGCGGTGTTCCTACGGTGCGCCGATGACGATCCTCGACGACCACCGGCCCGCATCCCCCACCCCCAGCCCCACCCCCGCACCGTCCCCGGTGCCCGCCCCCGCCCCGGCCGCGGCCCCCGCCCCCGACCTGCACTCCGCCACGGCCGAACTGCGCCGGCTCAAGGAGGAGGTGGGCCGGGGCCCCGACCCCGAAGCCACCCGCCGCCAGCACGCCAAGAACAAACTCACCGCCCACGAACGCCTCGCCCTCCTCTTCGACGAGGGCACCTTCACCGAGATCGAACCCCTGCGCAGGCACCGCGCCACCGGCTTCGGCCTGGAGGCCCGCAAGCCGCACGGCGACGGCGTCGTCATCGGCTGGGGCCAGGTGCACGGCCGCACCGTCTTCGCGTACGCCCACGACTTCCGGGTCTTCGCCGGCGCCCTCGGCGAGGCGCACGCCGCCAAGGTGCACAAGGTGATGGACCTCGCCGAGGCGGCCGGGGCCCCGCTGGTCTCCCTCAACGACGGTGCGGGCGCCCGCATCCAGGAGGGCGTCACCGCGCTCGCCGGATACGGCGGCATCTTCCGCCGCAACGTCGCCGCCTCCGGAGTGCTGCCGCAGATCTCCGTGATGCTCGGCCCCTGCGCGGGCGGCGCCGCCTACAGCCCCGCCCTCACCGACTTCGTGTTCATGGTCCGCGAGAGCGCCCAGATGTTCATCACGGGCCCCGACGTCGTACGGGCCGTCACCGGCGAGGAGATCACCCACAACGGCCTCGGCGGCGCCGACGTCCACGGCACGGTGTCCGGGGTCAGCCACTTCACGTACGACGACGAACGCGACTGCCTGGAGGACGTGCGCCACCTGCTGTCGCTGCTGCCCGCCAACAACCGCGAGCTGCCGCCCGCCGAACCCTGCCAGGACCCCGCCGACCGCCGCACCGACGCCCTGACCTCCCTGGTTCCGGCCGACCCCACCCGGGCCTACGACATCCGGGACGTGATCGCGGAGATCGTCGACGACGGCGACCACTTCGAGGTCCACGAGGGGTGGGCCCGCAACATCGTGTGCTCGCTCGCCCGCCTCGACGGGCAGACCGTCGGCATCGTCGCCAACCAGCCCGGCGCGCTCGCCGGAGTCCTCGACATCCACGCCTCGGAGAAGGCCGCCCGCTTCGTCTCCACCTGCGACGCCTTCAACATCCCCCTGGTCACCCTCGTCGACGTGCCCGGCTTCCTGCCCGGCGTCGACCAGGAGCACGGCGGCATCATCCGGCACGGCGCGAAACTCCTGTACGCCTACTGCAACGCCACCGTGCCCCGCATCTCCCTGGTGCTGCGCAAGGCGTACGGCGGCGCGTACATCGTCATGGACTCCCGCTCCATCGGCGCCGACCTGTCCTTCGCCTGGCCCACCAACGAGATCGCCGTGATGGGCGCCGAGGGCGCCGCGAACGTCATCTTCCGCCGTGAGATCGCCGCGTCCGACGACCCCGAGTCCGTACGGCAGCAACGCATCAAGGAGTACCGGACCGAGCTGATGCACCCCTACTACGCCGCCGAACGCGGCCTCGTCGACGACGTCATCGACCCCGGCGAGACCCGCTCGGTACTGATCCGCTCGCTGGCCGCCCTGCGCACCAAGAAGGCCCGGGTGCCCGCCCGCAAACACGGCAACGCCCCTGCCTGACCCGCCCCTCGGGGGCTGTCCACGCGGACGCGAGCGGCCGTCGAGGGGGCGGACGTTCCATACCGGCACCGGCGCACGGCGGCACGCCACAAGCGGGCGTCCGGCCGGAACGGACGGCCGGGACGGGGAGGCCCAGACCCTGAACCGTCCCGGCCGCCGCACCGGCCCGCACCGCGCACGACGGCCGCCGGGTCCGCACCGAACAGAGGAGAGAGCAGAGTGTCCCGCACCCGTTTCGACAGGAAGACGAGGTAGCCGCCATGCGCAGAGTCGTCATCACCGGCCTCGGCGTGGTGGCCCCCGGCGGGGTCGGGGTCAAGGAGTACTGGGACCTGCTCACCGCGGGACGCACCGCCAGCCGGCGGATCTCCTTCTACGACCCCTCGCCGTTCCGTTCCCAGGTCGCCGCCGAGTGCGACTTCGACCCGGAGGCCGCGGGCCTCACCCCGCAGGAGATCCGCCGCCTGGACCGGGCCGCCCAGTTCGCCGTCGTCTCCACCCGCGAGGCCGTCGCCGACAGCGGCCTGGACTTCGCCGCCGTCGACCCGGGCCGCATCGGCACCTCGCTGGGCAGCGCGGTGGGCTGCACCACCAGCCTGGAGCGCGAGTACGTCGTCACCAGTGACGGCGGCCGCCTGTGGAACGTCGACCACACCTACGCCGTACCCCAGTTGTACGACCACTTCGTCCCCAGCTCGATGGCCGCCGAGGTCGGCCGGGCGGCGGGCGCCGAGGGCCCGGCCGCGGTCGTCTCCACCGGCTGCACCTCGGGCCTGGACTCGCTGGGCCACGCCGTGGAACTCATCCGCGAGGGCACCGCCGACATCATGATCGCCGGTGCCACCGAGGCCCCGATCTCCCCGATCACCTCGGCCTGCTTCGACGCCATCCACGCCACCACCCCCCGCAACGACACCCCCGAGAGCGCCTGCCGCCCCTTCGACCGGACCCGCAGCGGCCTGGTGCTCGGCGAGGGCGCGGCGATCCTCGTCCTGGAGGAGTACGAGGCGGCCAGGGCCCGCGGCGCGCACATCTACGCCGAGATCGCCGGTTTCGCCTCCCGCGCCAACGCCTTCCACATGACCGGCCTCAAGCCCGACGGCATCGAGATGGCCACCGCCATCGACGCCGCCCTCGCCGAGGCCCGCCTGAACCCCACCGCCATCGACTACATCAACGCGCACGGCTCCGGCACCAAGATGAACGACCGTCACGAGACCGGGGCCTTCAAGCGCAGCCTCGGCGCGCACGCCTACGCCACCCCGATCAGCTCCATCAAGTCGATGATCGGGCACTCGCTCGGCGCGATCGGCTCCCTGGAGATCGCCGCCTGCGCCCTCGCGATGGAACACGGCGTGCTGCCGCCGACCGCGAACCTGCACGAACCCGACCCCGAACTCGACCTCGACTACATCCCGTTGACGGCCCGCGAGCAGAAGACCGACACCGTGCTGAGCGTGGGCAGCGGCTTCGGCGGCTTCCAGAGCGCGATGCTGCTGGCCCGACCGGAGAGGAGCGCGGCATGACCGCCACCGTCGTCACCGGACTCGGCATCACCGCCCCCAACGGCCTGGGCACCGAGGACTACTGGAAGGCCGCCCTCACCGGCACGTCGGGACTGGACACCGTCACCCGCTTCGACGTCTCCTCCTACCCGTCCACCGTCGGCGGGGAGGTTCCCGGCTACGTTGCCGAGGACCACATCCCCTCCCGGCTGCTGCCGCAGACCGACCACATGACCCGCCTCGCCCTCACCGCCACCGACTGGGCCGTCGCGGACGCCGGACTGGACCCCGAGTCGCTGCCCGAGTACGGCATCGGCGTCGTCACCTCGGCCTCCGGCGGCGCCGTCGAGTTCGGCCAGCGCGAACTGCAGAACCTGTGGAGCAAGGGCAAGGAGTACGTCAGCGCCTACCAGTCCTTCGCCTGGTTCTACGCGGTGAACACCGGCCAGATATCCATCCGGCACGCGATGCGCGGCCCCAGCGGTGTGCTCCTGACCGAGCAGGCCGGCGGCCTCGACGCCCTCGGCCAGGCCCGCCGGCACATCCGCAGGGGCTGCCCGGCGGTCGTCGCGGGCGGTGTCGACGCGATGCTCTGCCCCTGGGGCTGGGTCCCGCAGATCGCCTCCGGGCTGCTGTCCACCGACCCCGACCCGGCCACCGCGTACTCCCCGCTGTCCACGTCCGCCCGGGGCTACGTGCCCGGCGAGGGCGGCGCGATCCTCATCACCGAGGACGCCGCGTCGGCCCGCGCCCGGGGCGCCGACCGGATCTACGGCGAGATCGCCGGGTACGCGGCCACCCTCGACCCGGCACCCGGCTCCGACCGGCCCAAGGGGCTGCGCCGGGCCGCGGAGAACGCCCTGAAGGACGCGGGTCTCACCCCCGCCGACGTCGACGTGGTCTTCGCCGACGCGTCCGGGGTGCCCGCCCTCGACGCGGCGGAGGCCGCGACCCTGATCGCCCTCTTCGGCCCCCACGGGGTGCCGGTCACCGCCCCCAAGTCGCTCACCGGCCGTCTGCTGGCGGGCGGCGCGTCCCTCGACGTGGCGACCGCCCTGCTCGCCCTGCGCGACGGCGTGATCCCGCCCACCGTCGTCACCGGCGACCCGCTCCCGGGACTCGACCTGGTCGTCGACGGCCCCCGGGAGAGCGCACCGCGCACCGCCCTGGTCCTGGCACGCGGCCACGGCGGCTTCAACGCCGCCCTGGTCCTGCGCGCTCCCTGATCCCGCACGCCCCTGATCCCGGCCGCCCCCGATCCCGTACGCCCGATTTCGTACGCTCCCACCCAACCGAAAGGCAGCTCATGTCCACCACCGCGTCCACCACCGTGACCCTGGCCGACCTGACCCGCATGCTGCGCGAGAGCGCGGGCGAGGAGGAGGGCGTCGACCTGGACGGCGACGTCCTGGACACCCCCTTCATCGACCTCGGCTACGACTCGCTGGCCCTGCTCCAGGTGATCGGCCAGATCCAGCGCGAGTACGGCATCGCCATCCCGGACGACGCCATCGTCGACGCCGAGACCCCCGGCGCCCTGCTCGCCCTGATCAACACCGACTCCGCGGCCCGCGCCGCCTGACCCAACCCCCCCCGACCGCAGCCGCCCCGGAGCCCCCCGTCCCGGGGCGGCTGCTCTCTCTCCCCAGCATCAGCCCTCCCGCATCAACCCTCCGCATCAGCCCCGAGGAGCCCAGATGTCCCTCACCCAGCACAGCGCGGTGACCCGGCGGCTGGTCGTCAGCCCCGGACCCGCCACCCCGCAGGGGCCGCCGACCCGGAGCCCCGCCCCCGCGTCCGCGACCCCCGCGTCCGGCACCCCCGCCGCCGTCTCCGCCGTGCTGCGCGCGTTCGGCCGCAGCCCCGCCGACCTGCCCACCCGCACCCTCGTCTACCTGGGCGGCCCCGCCGCACCGGTCCCCTGCCCGCACGAGGGCTTCGAGGTGCGCACCGCCGAGACCCCCGCCGCCGCCCTGCGGCACGCACACCACGACCTCCACGACCGCACCGCCGACCTCGCCCTGGTCGCCGCGTTCGGCGAGCCCGAACCGGACGCGATCACCGTGTACGCGGTGTGCCGCGCCGCCGAGGCCGTCGCCGACGCGTCCCCGGTCATCGGCGTCCTGGACCTCCCCGCCCTCTCTGCCCTGTCCGACGCCGCGCCGGGCGACGGCACGCCGCCGCTGCGCCCCCTGCGGTACGGGGGCCGCCGCACGTCCCCGGACGCCCACCGGCTGCTGCTGTGGTCCGGCCGCGACGCCGCCGACGAGGCCCGGGTGCGGGCGGAACTGCTGCCGTTGCTCGGGGGAGTGCACGAGGAGGCGTTCCCCTCCCTGCCCACCGTCCTGCCCTGCGGCTCGGGCCCCGGCCCGGTGCGCGCCGCCGCGGTCACCGTGGCCGCACTCGCCCAGACCTCGGTGCACCGCGCGAAGACGGTCACCCACCGCAGCCCCCGCCCGGTGGCCCTGCTGCTGCCGGGCCAGGGCTCCCAGCACCTGGCCATGGCGGCCGGACTCCACGGCCGCGAACCCGTCTTCACCGCAGCGTTCGACGCCGCGCTGGACCACTTCGGCGAGGAGGGGCCCGCGATCCGGTCCGACTGGCTGGCCGAGGGGGACCCGGTCGTCCCGATCGACGACGTCCGCCGCGCCCAGCCCCTGCTGTTCGCCGTCGACTACGCGCTGGCCCGCACCGTCATGGGCTGGGGGATCCGCCCGGCCGCCCTGCTCGGCCACAGCGCGGGCGAACTGGTGGCGGCCACCCTGGCCGGGGTGATGGAACTCCAGGACGCCGTCGCGATGGTGCGCGCCCGGGTCCGCGAGGCCGTCCGGATACCGGCCGGCGGCATGCTCGCGGTCGCCGAGGGTGCGGAGCGGCTGCGCCCCTACCTGGGCGCCGACGTGGCGGTGGCCGCCGTCAACGCCCGCCGGCAGACGATGCTCGCCGGTTCCTCCGCGCCGCTCGCGGCCGTCGAGGCCAGACTCCGCGCCGACGGCTTCACCGTGGTGCCGGTGCCCGCGACCAGCCCCTTCCACTCCCCGGCGATGGCGCCCGCCTCGGACGCGCTGGAGGAGACGTACCGCGACATTCCGCTGCGCGCCCCCCGGCTGCCCCTGTACTCCGGGTACACCGGCGCCCTGATGACGGAGGAGGAGGCGACCAGCCCGCGCTTCTGGGCCCGCCAGGTCACCGACACCGTCCTCTTCGAGGCGGCCCTGGAGTCGCTGCTCGCGGTCGACGACATGCTGCTGGTGGAGGCGGGACCCCGGCAGACGCTGACCGCGTTCGCCCGCCGCCACCGCGCGGTGCGGCTGGGGGCGAGCGCGGCGGTCCCGCTGCTGCCCGCCAGGCCCGGCACCCCGGAGGCCGACCGGCAGTCGGTGCTGGGGGCGGCGGCCCGCCTGTGGACCGAGGGCCACGCCCCGAGGCCGGGCGCGGTGGGCGCTCTGTGGTCCTGGAGCGCCGACGACGCCCAGGACCGCACCCTGGCACTCGCGTGAGGCCGTGGCGTCGCGCACTGGACACGTTCCTGTGCGACTGGCTGCTCCCGGCGGGCCTGCTGTACGTGTACGTTCCGCCCGCCGACCCGCACGCGACACCGGAACCGGCGGGACCCGCGCCCGGCCACCCGGAGCGCCGGTGCCCCGAGGTGCCGCTCAGCGCGTCGGAGCGCGCCTGGGAGCGCCAGCTGGCCGGGGACGCCTAGACGTTCCGCCCCTGGACGTTCCGTACGTACGACGTTCCGTACGTACGACGTTCCGTACGTACGACGAAGGGCGACACCGAAATCTCGGTGTCGCCCTTCGAGGTGATCAAGTGCGCCGCCAGGGACTCGAACCCCGGACCCGCTGATTAAGAGTCAGCTGCTCTAACCAACTGAGCTAGCGGCGCTTGACTCCTCAATCGTACCTGGTCCGAGGGGGTGCTCGCGACCACGGACCGCGCGAGCGCCGGCGGGCCCGCAATTCCGGGCCGACGGGAGCTAGAGGGAGAGCGAGAGCGCCATCGGGGTCGCCCGGCGGTTCAGCGCGTCCGCCGCCTGGCGCAGGCGGTGCGCGTGTTCCAGGGGGAGGGACAGGGCCAGGCAGCCCACGGCCGCGCCCGCCGTCAGCGGGACCGCCGCGCACACCGTGCCCAGCGCGTACTCCTGGAGGTCCAGGACCGGGACGGTCGGCGGCTGGGCGTCCAGCTTGGAGAACAGGACGCGTTCGCTGGTGATCGTGCGGGAGGTCAGGCGGGCCGTCTTGTGGCGGGAGAGGTGGTCGCGGCGGCCGTCCCGGTCCAGCTGGGTCAGCAGGCACTTGCCGACCGCGCTGGCGTGCGCCGAGGAGCGGAAGTCGACCCACTCGTTGACCTTGGGGGTGAGCGGGCCCTCGGCGACCTGGGTCACCTTGATCTCGCCGTCGACGTACCGGCCCAGGTATATGGCCGCGCCGACCGAGTCGCGCAGCTGGTCCAGGGTCTCCTGGAGGCGCTGCTGGACGAGCTCGCGGCGGGTGGTGCCGGGGGCGCCGACCAGGTCGAGGGCCTCGCCGGTGACGTACGCCCCGTCGGCGAGCTGCTCCACGTACCCCTCGCGGCGGAGCATCAGCAGCAGGGGGCGCAGCTCGGCGGGGGTGAGCGCCGACTCGCGGGCGATGCGGTCGGCGGTGACGCCGCCGCTGTGCCGGGAGACCGTCTCCAGTACGCGCAGTGCGTGCTGGACCTGGCGCTGCGGCGGCTGCTGCGGCGTGGTCGGCTCGGGCTTCAGCGCCACGGTGTCCCCCTACGGCGGATGAGGCATGACTGCGGGTCGGCTGCGGCTGCGTCGATCGTGCGTCGTCACGCGCCACGATAGCCGTCAACCCCCGCCGGCGGGGCGGGGGTTGACAAATTGACTTCCGGGGGCATGAGGGTGCCGCCCCCGTGACCTGCGGGGCACCGCTCCTGGCATATGCCGGAGGCAGATCACAATTCTCCGGGGGAGGCGGCTAGAGCACCGCGCCCAGGAACTCCCGCGTCCGCTCGTGCTCCGGAGCGCCGAAGATCTTCTCCGGCGGGCCCGACTCGATCACCCGGCCCGAGTCGAACATCAGGACGTCGTCCGAGATGTCCCGGGCGAAGTTCATCTCGTGGGTCACACAGAGCATGGTGATGTCGGTGGTGCGGGCGATGTCGCGCAGCACGTCCAGGACGCCCGCGACCAGCTCCGGGTCGAGGGCCGAGGTCACCTCGTCCAGCAGGAGCACCTGCGGGCGCATCGCCAGTGCCCGGGCGATCGCCACCCGCTGCTGCTGGCCGCCGGAGAGCTGGGTCGGCTTGGCGTCGGCCCGCTCGCCCAGGCCCACCAGGTCGAGCAGGTCGCGGGCCCGCTGCTCGGCCTCGTCCTTGGACAGGCCGAGCACCCGCACCGGGGCCTCGGTGATGTTGCGCAGCACGGTCATGTTCGGGAAGAGGTTGAACTGCTGGAAGACCATCCCGATGTTCTTGCGGATCTCGCGGAGCTGCTTCTCGCCCTGCGCGGGGAAGAGCTGCTGCCCGCCCACGTGGATGGTGCCCTCCTCGGGCTTCATCAGCGTCATCAGCAGCCGCAGGATCGTGGTCTTGCCGGAGCCCGAGGGCCCGATCAGGGTCACGTGCTTGCCCGGCCGGACCGAGAAGCACAGGTTGTCCAGGACGGTGTTCTTCCCGAACCGCTTGGTGACGTTGTCGAATCTGATCAACTCGTCGGCCGTGGCGGGGACTTCGGGGGTCGGGATGGCGTTGTCAGCGGACAAGGCGACGCTCCAGGGCTCGCAGCAGAAGGGACGCCGGATAGGCGATGAGGATGAAGGCGACGCCGACGACGGTCAGCGGCTCGGTGTACTGGAAGGTCGACGCGCTCTCCAGGCGGGCCTGCTGGAGCATCTCCAGCACGCTGATCCCGGCGAGCAGCGGCGTGTCCTTCAGCATCGAGACCACGTAGTTGCCGAGCGCGGGCACGATGCGGCGGATCGCCTGCGGCAGGATCACCGCGAACCAGGTCCGGTGCGTGGGCAGGCTCAGCGCGGTCGCCGCCTCCCACTGGCCCACGGGCACCGCGTCGATGCCCGCCTTGTAGACCTGTGCGGTGTACGTCGAGTAGTGCAGCCCGATCGCGACGGTGCCGGTGGTGAGCGCCGAGAACTGCACGCCCCACTCCGGCAGCACGAAGAAGAGGAAGAAGAGCTGCACCAGCAGCGGGGTGTTGCGGATGAACTCGGTGACGACGTTCACCGGCCACCGCACGAGCCGCGAGGCCGAGCGCAGCCCGAAGGCCCACACCAGGCCCAGCGAGAACGACAGCAGCGAGCCCAGCGCCAGCACCTGGAGGGTGAGCAGCACCCCGTCCCAGAAGCGCGGCATGAAGTCCGCCACCGCGGACCAGTCCCAGTTCCCGTTCATCGCGTCCCCCCGGAGGTGTCTCCGTGCCCGTTCATCGCGTCCCCCCGGAGATCTGCGCCTTCACGTCGATCCCGATCCCGGCCTTCGCCCTGCGCTCCACGGCCTTCATGCCGCGCGTCAGCACGAACGCGATCAGGAAGTAGATGACGAGGGTGACCGAGTAGATCTGCGCGCTCTCCTGGGTGGCCAGGCGCACCAGGTACGCGGCGAACGACACGTCGCCGATGCCGAGCAGCGACACCAGCGCCGTCCCCTTGAGCAGCTCGACCAGCAGGTTGCTGAACGGCGGGATCATCTCCGGCACCGCCTGCGGCAGCAGGATCAGCCGCATCCGCTGCCACGGCGTGAAGCTCAGCGCGACCCCCGCCTCGCGCTGCGCGGGCGCGACCGAGGCGAGCGCGCCCCGGACGACCTCCGCCCCGTACGCACCGTACGACAGGCCCAGCGCCAGCACGGCGGCCCACATCGGCACGAACGCCCAGCCGATCAGGCCCGGCACGACGAAGAACAGCCAGAACATCAGCACCAGCGCCGATGTCCCCCGGAAGACCTCCGTGTAGACGCCCGCGAGGAAGCGCACGACCCACAGCCGGTGGGTGCGCGCCATCCCGATGCCGAAGGCAACCACCGTCGCCAACAGGGCGGAGTAAACGGTGAGTTGGACGGTCGTCCAGATGCCGGGCAGAATCCAGTGCTGCCACAGACCCCCGCTCATCGGCACAGCTCCTCGGCCGTGAGCGTGGTCATCTCCGACGCCGTGAAGCCGAAGGGCTTCAGGATGCGGAACAGCTCCCCGCTCTGCTTCATCGTGTGGATCTCCACGTTGAAGGCGTCGCGCAGCTCGGCGTCCAGCCTGCGGAACGCGAAACCGCCGCCGTCGATCTTCTTCTTGCCGTCGACGAGCGGCGCGAAGGGCGCCGTGGCCTCGACCCTCGCGCTGTTGCGCACCACCTCGCGGCCGGTCAGCGCCGTCCCCGCGAAGACGTCCACCCGGCCCGCCTCCACCGCGTTCAGCCCGGCGACGGGGTCCTGGAGGATCACGATCTCCTTCTCCGGGATGCCGGCGGCGACCGCGTAGTCGATCTCCGCGTAGCCGGTGCCGGTGGCGATCCTCGCCTTCTTCGCCTTCACGTCCTGGTACGACGTCAACCCCAGCGGGTTGCCCTTCTTGACCAGGAAGGAGTCCAGCATCTGGTACTCCGGATCGGCGAAGACGACCTGCGCGCAGCGGTCCTTGTTGATGTACATCCCGGCGGACACGCAGTCGAACTGCTGGGAGTTGAGGCCCGGGATCAGCGACGAGAAGTCCGTCGCCACCGGCTGCACCTTCCCCACGCCCAGCCGCCCGAAGATCACCTTCGCCAGCTCGACGGCCTCGCCGGTGAACTCCCCCTGGTCGTTGATGTACCCGTACGGCGCCTCACCGGCGATTCCCAGCCGTACGATCCCCTGCGACTTCAGCCGGGCGAGCGTGTCCCCGGTCGGCACCCTGCTGCACCCGGCGGCCCCGAGCGCCCCCGCCGCGCCCAGCGCCGCCGCCCCGCCCCGCAACAGGGTGCGCCTGGCCAGGTGGGGTCTGACTGTGTGTGGTCCGGCTGTGTGCGGTCTTCTCTCGCTATGCGTAGGAGCCATGGGCGCGCGGCTACCCAGGAGTTCACCTTCCACTCCAGTCAATTCCGGCCCCAGGGGCGCCAGATGCCCTCTTGACGGGAGTGAACTCCTGCGCACGATGGGAAGATGACCGACCGATTCGTGGACATATCACTCGACAAGCGCGGTGTGCACTGCACCGCGAAACTCCTCGACGAGCTGGCCCCGATCACCTGTCAGTCCGTGTGGGACGCGCTTCCGCTCGGCGGCGACGTCTACCACGCGAAGTACGCCCGCAACGAGATCTACGCCCTCTTCCCCGCCTTCGCGGACGCGGAACCCCCGCTGGAGAACCCCACCGTCACCCCCATCCCCGGCGACCTCTGCTACTTCTCCTTCGCGGGCACCCAGCTCGCCACCGGCTCCCACGGCTACTCCGCCGACCACGTCCGCCAGGACCGCCCCACCATCGTCGACCTCGCCCTCTTCTACGAACGCAACAACCTCCTCCTCAACGGCGACCAGGGCTGGGTCCCCGGCATCGTCTGGGGTGCGGTCGTCGACGGACTCGACCGCATGGCGGACGCCTGCCAGGACCTGTGGCGGGCGGGCGCGGTGGGGGAGACGCTGAGCTTCCGCCGGGCGTGAGTTCTTTCGGGGTGCATGCGGTACGGGGGTGTGGGCACCCGAACTCCACGCTGCCGCACGGGAGTTCAGCGGTGTGCGATGTGTCGCCGACCGCCCCTGGAGGAGCCCGCGATGTCCACCCCGCGCCCCGATGCACCCGCTGCTTCCGCTGCCCCCGAGGACAGATCCGACCTGGGCTTCGACTGGCAGGCCGAGCGCCGGTGGAGCGACAGCGTGTGGGCCATGCTGGGGATCGTGGCGGTGTTCGGCATCGTGGCCGTCGTGCTGGCTGTCCTGTTCCTGGACGTCGCGTACGCGGTGGGGATCGGTGCCGGGGTCGCGTTCCTGTGGGGTGCGTGGGCCTGGGGCGGGTTCCGGCTGCGGCGCACGTGGGCCGACGAGATGGGGGTGCCGCCCGAGGCGGTGCCGGTGCTGGCCCGCCGGCTGGCGAAGGAACGCATTCCGGAGTCGGCGCGGGCGCGCAGGGCGATGGGGGTACTGGTTCGGCGGAGCACGCAGAACGCACGCATGGCGAAGTGGGGGTACCCGGTGGCGGCCACCCTCTTCCTGGTGAGCGCCGCCCTTCAGGTCCTGGACGGGGACTGGGGATCGGGGGGCTACTGGATCGCGTTGGCGGGCTTGCAGGTTGCGGCCTGGTTCACCGTGCGCCGCTCGCGCCGGAAGGCACAGCGGGTGCTGGCGCGGCTGGAGGGGTCCTGCTGACCGTGCCGGAGGCGTGCGGGCGTGTCGAGGGCGAAGGGTTCCGTGCGGGTGCGTCGTGGCTGGTCGCGCAGTTCCCCGCGCCCCTGATGGCATGCCCTCCGGGCAGCCATCCCCCTTCCACCTAGCCCCCTTGGGCGGCGGGGCCGCCCCCCGGGGGCGGGACGGGCGGGCAAGGGGGCGGCCCCTCCCGCTCCCGGCCCCGCCCGGTGCCGCACCTGGCCCAGCCCCCGCTACGGGCCGACCGGCACCGCCCTGGCCCACGTCTTCGCCGGGTCCATGTACCCGTCCAGCCCCAGCCCCGCCTCCCCGAGCGCCGCCTCGAACTCCCCGTCCGTCAGCGGGCACGACAGAAACGTCTGTGTCCACTTCGCGTCGGGGTAGTAGTACTCCGCCACCACCGTCCGCGCCCCCGGCCGCCCCACCCCCACCGCCGGCGTCGACGACGCGATCCGGACGACCCCTTCACCCTCCATGTGCCGCTCGTACGGCAGATTGTCGTGCTGCTCCGCCGACTCCCGCTGAATCAGCACGACACCGTCCTCGGCCACATGCCGCCGACAGGCCCGCAGCATCCCCTCCCGTACCCCCACCGACCCCGCGTGCACCAGGAACGACGCGAGCAGCACCACGTCGAAGCGTTCGACGCCCCGGTCCCCGCCCAGCTCCAGCGTCTCGATCGGGCTGCGCACCGTCCGTACGCCGGGAAGGCTCTCCCGTACCGCCGCCAGCATCTCGGCGGACTCGTCGACGGCGGTCACCTCCAGGCCCATCTCGATGAGCGGCCGGGTCAGCCGGCCCACCCCGGAGCCGAGTTCGAGCAGCCGCAGCCCCCGGGGGCGCTCGCCGATCGCCCGGGCGATCCACTGCGGCTCGTCCCTGACCGCGATCCGCTTGTACAACTCGACGGCACACCCGTCCGGGGTGATCGCCCCTGGTCCGGTGCCCTGGTACCCCTCGCGCACGATGTGGTTCATGGGGCGCATCGCAGCACGAAGGAGGTGCCGGGGAACAGACCTTCTCAGGCCGTTCGGAAGATCACCGGAAACCCATTCCGCTTGAGGGGGTCCGGCGGCTAATCTGCGCAGGCCCACCCAGGTGTGGGGAATTGGTGAATCAATCGGGGGAACAGTGTCGGTCGGTCGTGCGTGGAGAATCCTGCTGGCGATCTGCGGCGGGGCGGTCCTGCTGGTCATCGCGGCCCTGCGGCTGCACACCCAGCTGACCGGAATCGAGGGCTCGCTCGTCGAGACCAGCTGCCAGGTCTCCGACACCTCCGACAAGGATGACCCCGCGTACGAGTGCGTCGGCTCCTTCCATCCGGCGGACCGCACCTTCTACATCCCGTACCTGAAGGTCGACACGACCTTCGAGGCGATTCCGCGGGAGCCCGTCGCCGTGTTCGTGGACGGGCCCGGTGCGGACACGGCCGTCGTCCCCGGCAAGAGCGCCTGGCTCCCGCAGGGGCTGACCGGTCTGGTGCTGCTCCCCGCGGGCATCTTCATGGCCGTCCGCGGCAGCCGTCGACGTACTCCCGCCGTGGCCTGAACAGGTCCCCCCGTCGCCCGCGAAGGTGACCGCGCGGTGGGAAATCTCGGCGGAACCCGTGCCCCTGTGCCCGCTCATTCGTCAGGCGGGGTAGGCGACATCCTCATGTGGCCGCACGACATGGGCATTTGGAGTATCACCGTGAAGACCATGAAGAACGGAACGAACGACGCACCCGGCCGATTTCGGGACGTAAGGAATCCGCAGCCGTGGGCCCCCCACCCCTCCGCCGCCCGCCGCGCCTCGACGCTCGCCGTGACGGCCGCCACCGCCGGTTCGGTGCTGGCCGCCGGACTCGCGGCGGCCCCCGCACAGGCCGCGCCCGCCCCGGCCCTCGCGGCCGGAGTCCCGGCGGCCCCACGGGTCCCGATGGCCCCCAAGGCCCCCACCGTCACCGCCAAGGGCGCCTTCCTGATGAACGCGGGCACGGGGAAGACCCTCTACGCCAAGGCCGCCGACACCCGGCTCCCCACCGGCTCCACCACCAAGATCATGACGGCGAAGGTGGTCCTGGAGTCCAAGGGCCTCAACCTCGACGCCAAGGTCACGATCCAGAAGGCGTACAGCGACTACATCGTCAAGAACACCGCCTCCTCGGCCCGCCTGATCGTCGGCGACAAGGTCACCGTCCGCCAGCTCCTGTACGGGCTGATGCTCCCCTCCGGCTGCGACGCGGCGTACGCCCTCGCGGACACCTTCGGCAAGGGCCAGAGCCGCGACGACCGCGTGCAGTCCTTCATCTCCGCGATGAACGCCAACGCCCGCTCGCTCGGCCTGAAGAACACCCACTTCGACTCCTTCGACGGAGGCGGCGGCAACGGCAACTACTCCACGGCCCGCGACCTCACGAAGCTGGCCGTCGGCGCGATGAAGAACGCCACCTTCCGCAAGGTGGTGTCCACCAGGTCGACGACGCAGCGCACGCTCACCAAGACGGGCGGCCACCGCGACATGAAGTGGGCCAACACCAACCCCCTCCTCGCCAGCTACCAGGGCACCCTCGGCATCAAGACCGGTTCCGGCCCCTCCGCCAAGTACTGCCTGGTCTTCGCCACCAAGCGCGGCTCGAAGACGCTGTACGGAACCCTCCTCGCCTCCTCTTCCGACGTGAACCGCGCCAAGGACGCGGGCAAGCTCCTGGACCACGGCTTCAAGCTCTGACCGCCCCCCGGGGGCCCCGGCGCGTGACGCCCCCTCAGGCCCCCGCCACCCCCGCCCCGTACAGCGCCTGCGCCACCCGCAGGACCAGGGCGTCCCGGTGGCGGGCCGCCACCAGTTGCACGCCCACCGGCAGGCCCGCCGCGTCCGTCCCGCAGGGGACGGACGCGGCGGGCTGCTGGGTGAGGTTGAAGGGGTACGTGAACGGCGTCCACCCCGTCCACCTGCGCATCCCGAGGCTGCGCGGCACCTCCGCCCCCGCCTCGAAGGCCGTGACCGGCAGGGTCGGGGTGACCAGGACGTCGTACGTCCGGTGGAAGGCGCCCATCCGGCGGCCCAGCTCCATCCGCGCGTCCACCGCCGCGAGGTAGTCCAGGGCGCTCATCCGCGCCCCCGCCCCGACGATCTCCCGCAGCCCCGGGTCGAGGGCTTCCCGCTGTTCCCGGTTCAGGCCCTGCGCCACCCGGGCCGCCCCGCTGAACCACAGCGTGTGGAACGCCTCCACCGGGTCCGCGAAGTCCGGGTCCGCCTCCTCCACGTACGCGCCGAGCGAGACCAGGGCCGAGACCGCGTCCCGCACCCGGGCCGCCACCTCGGGGTGGACGTTGACCTGCCCGCCGAGCGTGGGGGAGTAGGCGATGCGCAGGCCCCGTACGCCGTCGTTCAGCCCGGACCGTACGCCGTCGTCCGTGACCGGCGACTGCGACCAGTCCCGGTGGTCGGCCTCCCCGGCCATCACGTCCAGCATCAGCGCCGCGTCCGCCGCGTCCCGTGTCATCGGCCCGGCGTGCGCGAGCGTCCCGAAGGGGGAGGACGGGTAGAGCGGGATGCGGCCGTAGGTGGGCTTCATGCCGAAGACGCCGCAGAAGGACGCCGGGATGCGGACCGAACCGCCCCCGTCCGTGCCGACCGACAGCGGCCCCGCCCCGGCCGCGACCGCCGCCGCGCTGCCGCCGCTGGAGCCTCCGGAGGTACGGGTCGGATCGTGCGGGTTGCGGGTGATCCCGAAGCGGGGGGAGTCGGTGACACCTTTCCAGCCGAATTCCGGGGTGGTCGTCTTGCCGACGAGGACCGCCCCGTGCTCGCGCAGCCGGGCCACCGACGGGGAGTCCTCGTCCCAACTCCCCTGAGCGGATATGGAGTACGAGCCGCGCAGTGTCGGCGTGCCCCGGGTGAGGAGGAGGTCCTTGACCGTCACCGGCACACCGTCGAGCAGCCCCTGCGGCTCCCGCCTGCGCCACCGCTCCTCCGCGGCGCGCGCCTGATCGAGGGCGCCCTCCCGGTCGATCGACACGAAGGCGTTGAGCGTCGGCTGGATCTCCTCGGCCCGGTCCAGGACGGCCCGGGCGGCCTCGACGGGCGACAACTCGCCCTTCTCGTAGGCGGCGAGCAGCTGGTGGGCGGTGAACGCGGTCAGTGCTGTCGGCTCAGTCATGCAGGGGGACGTACCCAACATTCTTGTCGACTACATTCGGAAGTGGCTTTCCGGCGGCCCACAGGTCGTACAACTCCAGGAACTGCGCGGACAGTTCGTCGCGCCAGCCCACCACGTCCCCGCTCATGTGCGGCGAGACGATCAGCCCGGGCACGTCCCACAGCGGGCTCTCGGGCGGCAGCGGCTCCTGCTCGAAGACGTCGAGCGCGGCCCCGCCGATCCAGCGTTTGCGCAGGGCCGCCAGGAGATCGTCCTCGACGACGAGCTGACCGCGGCCGACGTTGATGAAGTACGCGCTCGGGCTCATCGCGTCGAAGGCCCGCGCGTCGAACATGCCCCGCGTCGCACCGGTCAGCGGCGCCGCCGCCACCACCCAGTCCGCGCCCGCGAGCAGAGGCATGAGGTCCTCGGGTCCGTGCACCCCTGCGCGGGCCGTGCGCCCCGTCAGCGCCACCTTCACCCCGAGACCCTCCAGCGTGGCGGCGACGGCCCGCCCGATCGGGCCCGAACCGACCACCACCGCCCGGGTCCCGGCCACCCGGCGGGTCTCCCGGTGCTGCCAACGCCGTTGTCGTTGCAGTTCGTTGGTGCCGTGGAAGTCCTTCGCCGCAGCCAGGACCAGGCCCGCCACATACTCGGCTATCGGCGTCTCGAAGATGCCGCGCGCGTTGGTCACGACGGTGTCGGAGGCGGTCAGCTCCGGGCACATCAGGTGGTCCACCCCGGCGCTCGCGGTGTGCACCCAGCGCGGGCGTGCGCCGGGGCCCGGCCATGCGCGCCGTACCGCGTCCGAGAGGAAGTCCCACACCAACAGCACGTCCGCCTCGGGGAGTTGACTCTCGATCGTCGACTCGTCACCGTGCAGAATGCGGGTCCGCCCGGTGAGGCTGCCCAGCCGTGGCAGCGGCTCGGCGTCCAGGACAAGAAGGGTCACATCGCGCGCACCGGGCGCGCCGGTCACATCGTTCACATCTGTCATGGCGGAGAAACCATTTCGTCACGTCTGACTTACACGGATGGCGTACGGATTGACCACACTCGTACCCGCACTCTACGGTCGTCAACACCCGTATCTGGGGGCCGCATTGGACATCGACTTTCTCGGCGGGCCACAGCCGCAACGCGGCGTGGGCGTAGTGGCCCCGTTCGACTTCGCGCTCGACCGGGAGCTCTGGCGGTGGGTGCCCGACGGCATCTCCCTCCACCTCACCCGCACGCCCTTCGTCCCCGTCGAGGTCAGCCTCGACCTCGCCCGGCTCGTCAGCGAGCACCAGACGCTCCGCGAGGCGGTCCGGGCCCTCATCGCCGTCGAACCCCAAGTCGTCGCGTACGCCTGCACCTCGGGCAGTTTTGTCGGCGGGCTCGCCGGGGAACGCGCCATGTGCGAGGCGATGTCCCGGGCCGGGGCCACCGAGCCCGATTCCCCGTCCGGCGGTCTCCCCTCGGTGACCACCTCGGGCGCGCTCCTGGAGGCGCTCGGTGCGCTGGGCGCCCGCCGGGTCGCGGTGGTCACCCCGTACACGGAGTCGGTGACGCGGTCCCTGGAGGAGTACCTGGCACAGGCGGGCATCGTGATCACCGGCCGGGAGTTCCTCGGCCTGACCCGGCACATCTGGAAGGTGCCGTATCGGGACGTGGTGGACATGGCGCGGCGGGCGGTGGTCGGCGCGGCCGACTGCCTGTTCATCAGCTGCACCAACCTCCCGACCTACGACGTGATCCCGCAACTGGAGGCGGAACTGCGCATGCCGGTCCTCTCTGCGAACCAGGTCACCCTGTGGTCCGCGCTGCGGCGGCTCGGCGCGGAGGCGGTCGGCCCCTACCAGCGGCTGCTGATGGACACGCAACAGAGCCCGCCGCCGGTCCTGCCGTCGTCGGTCCTGCCACCGGTCCTGCCACCGGTCGCGCCGCTGACCCTGGCCCCGGAGACGAACCCTCCGCTCCTCCCGCCGCCGCTCCCGCCGTTCCCCGAGCAGGAAGGCCTGACCTGACATGACCGCGATCGGATTCCTCTACCCCGGCCACTCCGCCGAGGACGACTACCCGCGCATGGAGATGATGCTCGCCGCCCCCGACGTCCGCCTCCCGCTCGTCCACACGGACATCGGCACCGACGCCCACCGGGTCGACGCGCTCCTGGAGATGGGCTCCCCGGACCGCCTCGCGGCGGGCGTGGAGGAACTGCGCCTCGCGGGCGCGGAGGCCGTCGTCTGGGCCTGTACGAGCGCCAGCTTCGTGTACGGCTGGGAGGGCGCCCGCGAGCAGGTCCGCGGCCTCGCCTCGGCGGCCGGGCTGCCCGCCTCCTCGACCTCCTTCGCCTTCGCGGGCGCGCTGCGGGAGCTGGGCGCGACCCGGGTCGCCGTCGCGGCCACCTACCCGGCGGACGTCTCCGAGCTCTTCGCCGCCTTCCTCAAGGCGGCCGGGGCGGAGGTCGTCTCCACCCGGGCCAGCGGCATCATCACGGCGGCCGAGGTGGGCACCTGGGGCCGCGAGGAGGTCCTCGCCCTGGCCCGGGCGGGCGACCACCCGGACGCGGAGGCCGTCCTCCTCCCGGACACGGCCCTGCACACGGCGGCCCACCTCGCCGACCTGGAGCGGGAGTTGGGCAAGCCGGTCCTCTCCGCGAACCAGGTCACCGTCTGGGAGGGCCTGCGCCTGGCGGAGCGCAGGGTCCGGGCCCCGGGCCTGGGGCGGCTGTTCGCCGCGTAGCAGGAGACGAAGGGCGGTTCCGGAGGGCGAGTCGTCCTCCGGGCCGCCCTTTCCCGTACTCCGATGCGCACGACGTTCCCTCTTGCGCACACTGTTCCGTCATGCGTACAGTGTTCGCAGAGGGGGGCGGGGCGACAGGAGCCCCGCCCGCGACCAGGGGGTTGGCATGACCGAGAACACGAGCTGGAACCAGCAGGGCGAGGGGAAGGCCGAAGGTGCCCGGGGCACCCAGGACTCGACCGGCCGCACCTTCGAACTCGACCGCTGGCAGGCCCGGTTGGACGAACTCCGCGAGGCCCACCACATCCCCGGCGTCTCCCTCGCCGTACTCGTCGACGGCACCGTCCACGAGCTGGCCGGCGGCCTGCTCCACCGGGGCACCGGCGTCGAGACGACCACCGACTCCGTCTTCCAGCTGGGCTCGATCGCCAAGCTCTACACCGCCACCTTGGTGATGCGGCTCGCCGACTCCGGCGAACTCGACATCGACGCGCCCGTCAGCACCGTCCTCCCGGACTTCGCCACCGCCGACACCGAGGCCACCAAGCGGATCACCACCCGCCAACTCCTCTCCCACACCAGCGGGTTGACCTGCGACTTCACCCACGACAGCGGGCGCGGCGACGACTGCCTGGCGCTGTACCTGGAGGCCGGGGCGGGAGTGGCCCTCGACTGCCCGCCGGGCACGGCCGTCTCGTACAGCAGCTTCGGCTACAACGTGCTGGGCCGCATCGTCGAAGTCCTCACCGGCCAGACCTGGGACGAGGCCCTGAAGACCCGGCTCCTCACCCCGCTCGGGGCGACGCACACCATGACCCTCCCCGAGGAGGCCCTCGCCTTCCGGGCCGCGATGGGACACCTCGGCGAGCCCGGCGAGCTGCCCGACCCGGCCCCCGCCTGGGACATGATGCCGCGCTCGGCGGGACCGTACGGGCGGGTCATCGCCAGCGCCCCGGACGTGGTCCGCCTCGCCCGCCTGCACCTCGACGGGGGTGTCGCCGAGGACGGCACCCGCATCCTTTCCCCCGCCACGGTCGCCGCGATGCAGCACCGCGAGACGGACGTCCCCGACAAGTGGACGGTCAGCTCGGACGGCTGGGGTCTCGGCTGGACCCTGTACGACTGGAACGGCACACCCGGGTACGGCCACGACGGCGCGTCCCTCGGGCAGTACTCCTACCTCCGTGTGGTCCCCTCCGCCGGCGTCGCGGTCGCCCTGCTCACCAACGGCGGCAGCGCGCGCCTCCTCTACGCGGCCCTGATGCGGGAACTCCTCGCGGAGTACGCGGACGTGACGATGCCGGAGCCCTTCGCGCCGCCGGCCGAGCCGGTGGAGGTGGACTGGGCCCCGCTGGTCGGCGTCTACCGCCGGGCCGGTGTGGTCCTGACCGTCACCGAGGGCCACCTCCGCTACGAGTTCGTCGACGGCATGGCGGACTTCTCACCGCCGCTGTCGGTGACGCTCGTGCCGGTCACGGACAAGGTGTTCGCGGGGACGGGGGCGGGGGCGTCCTTCAGCGAGGACTACATGCCGGTCGTCTTCGCGGAACTGTCGGACGGGACGGAGTGCGTCTACGTCGGCATGCGGGCCGCTCCGCGCGTCGCTCCGCTGGGTTAGCGACGACCCGGCGGATCCCCCCCGCCCCCTCGGGCGCCGGGACCGCCTTCCCCCGCTTCCCCCCCAGCTCCCTTGGGCGCCGGGACCGCCCTCGCCCTCCCCTCTTCCCCCTCGCCCCCTTGGGCGGCGGGACCGCCCTCGCCCTCCCCTCTTCCCCCCAGCCCCCTTGGGCGGCGGGACCGCCCTCCCTCTTCCCCTTCCCCCAGCCCCCTTGGGCGGCGGGGCCGCCTTCCCCCTCTTCCCCTAGCTCCCTTGGGCGGCGGGGCCGCCCCCCGGGGGCGGGACGGGCGGGCAAGGGGGCGGCCCCTCCCGCTCCCGGCTCAGCCCGGTGCCGCCCCTTGGCCCGCCCCAGTGCCGGGCACACGTCCAAAGGGGCCCCGGCCCACCCCCGTACCGGACGCACAGCTCCGCCCGGCTCGGGCAGGAGAGGCCCCGGACCCGCCCCTTCCCTAAAGCGCTCGCCGCGCAGCCATTGCACGGGTCCGTGCGGGTGCGTCGTGGCTGGGCGCGCAGTTCCCCGCGCCCCTGAAGGGCGCGCCCGCGCGGCGGGGCCGCACGTGCAGCACAGCCCCGCGCCCCTGACGGGCGCGCCCGGCGTGGCGGAGTCCGAGGGGGCCGGGTGGGGAATATCCGGAGCCCCCCTCCTGTTGTGGCAGGACGACGTTCGAACGAATCGCCCCGCACTCCGCAGGAGGAACCCCGGTGGAAACCGCCCCCCACCCCATCCGCGCCACCGCACAGGGCTCCGCCCCCACCCCCCTCTCCGTCCTCGACCTCGCGACCGTCGGCGTCGGCAGTACCCCCACCGCCTCCCTCCGCACCAGCGTCGACATCGCCCGGCTCGCCGAGGCCCGCGGATTCCACCGGTACTGGGTCGCCGAGCACCACTCCATGCCCGGAGTCGCCAGTTCCTCCCCGGCCGTGATCCTGGCCCACCTCGCCGCCCACACCGAGCGCATCCGCCTCGGGTCCGGCGGCGTCATGCTGCCCAATCACGCCCCGCTCGTCATCGCGGAGCAGTTCGGCACGCTGGAGGCCATGGCTCCGGGAAGGGTTGATCTGGGCCTCGGCCGCGCCCCCGGCACCGACGGCGCCACCGCCGCCGCCCTGCGACGTACCGAGAACCTGCACGAGGGCGCCGATGAATTCCCGCGGCAGCTGGCCGAGTTGACCCGGTTCCTGGAGGACGACTTCCCGGACGGGCACCCCTACTCCCGCATCCACGCCGTCCCGGGCCCCGTCCAGGGGCACAGCAACACCCCGCAGGTCTGGCTCCTCGGCAGCTCCGGCTTCAGCGCCCGCCTCGCCGGAACCCTCGGCCTGCCCTTCGCCTTCGCGCACCACTTCTCCGCGCAGAACACCATCCCGGCCCTCGACCTCTACCGCGAGTCCTTCCGGCCCTCCGAGGCCCTGGACGCCCCGTACGCCGTCATCGGCGTCGCCGCCCTCGCCACCGAGACCGAGGAGGAGGCCCGCCGTCAGGTCCTCACCGGCGCGCTCAACATGCTCCGGCTGCGCACCGGCAGGCCCGGTCTCATCCCGACGCCGGACGAGGCCGCCGCGTATGAATTCAGCTCACTGGAGCGGGAGTTCGTCGACTCCTGGCTGGGGAACGTCGTCCACGGCACCCCCGACGCCGTCCGCACCGGCCTGGACGACCTCGCCAAGCGCACCGGCGCCGACGAGCTGATGCTCACCGCCAACGCCCACACGGGCAGCGTCCGCCTGCGTTCGTACGAGCTGATCGCCGACGCCTACGGGCTGCCGACGGTCGCCGGCTAACCCCGCGCCACCAGCATCGCCGCGATCCGGTCCGGGGCCGCCGGGCGCGAGTACAGCCAGCCCTGGCCCGTGTCGCAGCCGATGCTGCGCAGCCGTGCCGCCTGGCCCGCCGTCTCCACGCACTCCGCGGTGACGGTGAGGCCCAGGCGGTGCGCGAGCTGCACCAGGGCCTCGACGATCGTCTCGTCGGCGGGGTTGGGGTGCGCCTCGTCCTGGAAGCCCCGGACGAAGGAGCCGTCGAGTTTGAGGACGGACACCGGCAGGCGGCTCAGGTAGGCCAGGTTCGAGTAGCCGGTGCCGAAGTCGTCGATGGCGATGAGCACGCCCATGTCGCTGAGTGCCTGGAGCGCCTGGAGCGGACGGCCCGCCGAGCCCATCACGGCGGACTCCGTCAACTCCAGCTGGAGCAGCCGGGGTTCGAGGCCGGTCTCCGCCAGGATCTCCGCCACGTCCGCCACCAGGTCCGAGTCCCAGACCTGCCGCACCGCCACGTTCACCGACACGAACAGCGGCTCCGCGTCCGGGTGGTCGAGCTGCCACTGCCTCGCCTGGCGGCACGCCGTGCGCAGCACCCATCGGCCCAGGTGGACGATGGACCCGTCCTCTTCCGCAATTCCGATGAACCGATTCGGCGCGAGCGTCCCGAACTGCGGGTGACGCCACCGCACCAGGGCCTCCACCCCCCGGACGTGCCCGCCCTCCAGGTCCACCAACGGCTGGTACTCCAGGACGAATTCGCCCCGCTCCAGCGCCGGGCGCAGCGTCGAGGACAGGGCCTGGCGGGTCATCCGGTGCGCGTTGCGCTCCGGGTCGAAGAGCGTCCAGCGGCCCTTGCCGTCCGCCTTCGCCCAGTACAGCGTCGTGTCCGCCGCCTGCATCAGCCCGGTGGCCGTCGTGCCGACCGCGGGCCGCTCCACCACCCCGATCGACGCCGACACCGACAGCCGCTGCCCGGCCAGGTCGAACGGCTGCTGGAGGGCCGTCAGGACCGTCTGCGCCAGCTCGCTCAGCTGTTCGGTACCCGTCGAGTCCTCCACCAGCAGCGCGAACTCGTCACCGCCGAGGCGCGCCACCAGGTGGCCGCCCCCGGGCCCGTACCCGCTCTGCTCGGCGCACCGGGTGAGCCGGGTCGCGACGGCCGTCAGCAGCCGGTCGCCGACCCGGTGGCCCAGCGTGTCGTTGACCGCCTTGAAGCCGTCCAGGTCCAGATAGCAGAGCCCGATCCGCCCGGTCCCGCCGCGCTCGTACGTCGACGCCTCCAGCGCCGCCGCCAGCCGCTCGAAGAACAGCGCCCGGTTGGGCAGCCGGGTCACCGGATCGTGCATCTGGAGGTGGCGGAGGCGTGCTTGCAGCTCCCGCCAGTCGCTGATGTCGGAGACCGACAGCAGGACGTTCTCGCTGTCCGGTACGGGTGCCAGCGCGACCTCCACCCACAGGGCGTGCCCGTCGTGGTGCTTGAGGCGGCGTGTGCAGCGGAACCGGGAGCGGCGGCCGTTCAGGATCTCCCGGTACGCGTGCCAGGTGCGGGCGTCCGAGGCCAGGTCCACCAGCTCGGCGGCCTCCGTCCCGGCGAGCTGCGCGGGGTCGGCGCCGAGCAGGGCGCCGAGCGCGGCGTTCGCGGCGACGACCGTCCCGCCGGGGGTGACCAGGGCCATCGCGAGCTGCGCGGCCCGGAAGGCGGCCCGGTAGTCGCGGGCCCCGGCGTCGTCCCGCGGATGCGGCTCGGCGGGCAGGCCGTGCGCGGTGGGCGAACCGTGCGCGGCGGAAAGGCCGAGCAGCCCCTCCGGATCGTCCACCGGCACACCCGCGCCCTCACTCTCCGTCACGGACGGCGGGACGGAGGGGGCGGAAGGGGCGAAGTCGGGGCCGGGGCCGGACTCTTCGGGGATTCCGCTCACCGTGTGCTCCCGCAGGGCGATTGAGTCGTACAGGTGTCGTCGCGTGATGTCGGGGGTCCTGATGTCGGCGTTCCTGTGGGGGGATCGGAGGGGGATCGGAGAAGGATCGGGGGAGGGGACCTGAGGGGGAATCCGCTGCCCTGGAGCGGATTCCCACGCGGGAAAGTGTGCCGATCATAGAGGCTGGCGCGACAGCCGATCCAGCTCTGTCACTGCCGAATCCCGCTCCGGTACGGGCCCGGCGCCCGCCCCGCCCACCCCGGCCGATCGTTTCTGCACGGGTGTGCCTTGACCTGCCGCACTCCTGACCGCTTGTGACTTTCCGTGAGGACACGGGGTGTCGCCGCAGGTTGCCCCGGGCACCCGAGTGGCGCACTGGAACAGGGCATACCCCTCCAAAACCCCACATTGTGGGTGAGGTGTTCCGAATTCCGCTGCGGAGGGCCCGGAGGTCGATGTGCAGGACGAGTTGACGCCCGGCGCAGGCGAGGGCTCCGGCCGGGGGAGCCCGGGGCGGGCGCGGGATGCGGCGGGCCGGTCCGTGCTGCCCGGCGGGTGGTCGCGGTTCCGGCTGCGGAGTTCGGCGGCCCTGCTGACCGCGCTGGCCGCACTCGCCGCCACCGGGCTCGTCGCCGGGCCCGCGGCCGCCGCCGGCCAGCCGTCCGGGCTGTGCGCCCTGCCGCGCACCTCCGCGCACCACTCCCTCGGCGTCGACACCTGGAACGAGAACTACCCCCGCCCCGTCAAGGCCGTCGACGCGGTGATGGTCTTCCTGTCCTTCCCTGACTCCGACCCCCTCCTCACCCCCGACGAGCTGGCCTCCGACCACTTCCCCGCCACCAGTGACTTCTTCCGCCGCGCCTCGTACGGCAGGTTCGAGCTGCGGCCGCACCCGCTGCTGGACTGGGTCCGGATGCCGGCCGCCTCCACCTCGTACGCGATACAGCGGGACTGGAGCGCCGAGCGGCGCACCGCCTATCTGCGGGACGCCATCGCCGCGGCCGACGCGCGGGTCGACTTCTCGCAGTACGACGTCGTCTACCTGGTCGCCGACCCGGACGCCCCGGGTGTCGACTCCGACGCGACGAAGGTGGTCAACTTCGACACCCCGCTGCGCGCCGACGGCGCCGACATCCGCCGCGTCGTCACCGTCTTCGAGAAGCACCCGCCGGACCGCAACGTCCTCGCCCACGAGACCGGCCACGTCTTCGACCTGCCCGACCTCTACCACCGCCCCTCCGACGGCAAGGGCGACTGGGACACGCACGTGGGGGACTGGGACCTCATGGGCAGCCAGTTCGGGCTCGCCCCCGACCCCCTCGGCTGGCACAAGTGGAAGCTGGGGTGGCTCGACGCCGACCAGGTCCAGTGCGTCCCGTGGGGCACCACCAGCCGCTTCACCCTCGACCCGCTGTCCGCCCCGCCCCCCACCGGCGGCCAGCGCGGCAACGCCCGCCTGGCGGTCGTGCGTACGGGAGAGAACACCGCTCTCGCCATCGAGGCGCGCGGCACCACCGGCAACGACCGGGGCGCCTGCTCCGAGGGCGTCCTGATCTACCGGGTGCGCAACGGCACCGCGTCCGGCGGCGGCCCCATCGAGGTCGTCGACACCCACCCCCGCACCGAGGCCTGCTGGGACAGCTCGGTCTACCCGCCGCTCGCGGACGCGCCGCTGGACGTCGGCGAGACCTTCACCGTGGTGAAGGAGGGGGCGAAGGTGGAGGTGGCCGAACGGACGGGCTCGGGCGGCTGGACGGTGCAGGTCACGACGGGCTGAGCCGGTGCTTGTGCACGGTACGAAAAAGTCCCCCCGGCCGAAGCCGGGGGGACTTTTCTGTCGGTGCGCCGCCAGGGACTCGAACCCCGGACCCGCTGATTAAGAGTCAGCTGCTCTAACCAACTGAGCTAGCGGCGCCTGCTGACGTCGTAGACATTAGCACCCTGATCGGCGGGAGGAAAAATCGATAACCGCGAGGCCCGCACACAGGCCCAGAACAGCACCTCCGGACCCGGCAGCCAGGGGTGCCGCACGTCGGGCGCGACCACCCAGCGCGGCCCCTGCTCCGCGGCCTTGGGCCGCAGCGCGGGCACGGTCACCGCGTCGCCCGCCCCGTGGCACAGCAGCGGCGGCACCGCGTCCGCCCGCCGCTCCCACTCCAGCAGTGCGGGCAGCCGCTGGGCGGTCCCGGGGGCGGCGAACAGCAGCATCCGGCCCCGCTGCCCGGCCACGGGCCCCGATCCCGGCCCCTCCGCCCACAGGGCGTCCAGCATGCGCCGCCCGAAGACGGCGGGCACGTTCACCACGTCGAAGACGCTCCCGCAGGGCAGCACGGCCGGGGCGCCGGGCCGGGTCTCCCAGGTGGCCAGGGTGCTGCGCGGATACGCCGAAGCGGACACGAGCCAGGCGGCCCCGGCGGAGGTGACGCGGTCGAGGGGCGGGGAGGCGGGGGCGGGGGCGTGAGTGGTCATGCACCCAGGTGTACTGGCGGTAAGCGCGCCGCTCCCACGAGTTACCGGAAACGGGGACAGGGGGTCGGCCGGGGGCGTATCTTGCCCGCCCGCACGAGGCGGAGGCATATGCCCCGCACATGTGTTCCCTTATCGGTACGGTCCCTACTTCGCGGGCTCGTCCCGCAGCAGCCCCCGCCCGAACTCCACCATCTTCGCGGCGTAGTCCTCGGTCCACCCCGCCCGCTCGGCGATGTCCCCCACCAGCAGCCGGTCGAACCGCTTCGGGTCCGCGAGCTGGGCCGCCGCCACCGCCTGGAACTCCACGGCCCGGTCCGTCGCGGCCCGGAACGCGTGCGTCAGCTCGGTGGCCCGGGCCAGCAGCTCCTTGGGGTCCTCGATCGACTCCAGGTCGAAGAAGTGCTCGGGGTCGGCGGCCGCATCGGCAGGCTCGAAGAGCAGCGGTGCGGGGCGCAGCCGCCGCTCGGTCCGCTCGGTTTCCGCCATGTGCTTCCTCCCAATTCAGGCCGCCCAGAGGTCGGACGGCCACCCTCCATTGTCCGGATGCGCGCAAGTACGCCTCAGGGTGCCCACGGCACTCGGTGCTCGCCCAGGTGCGCCAGCACGGAGTGGTTGGCCTCCCACCCATCGGGGCTGCGTTCATTGGCCGCCTCCGGCGGCGTGCCGGACTCCGTCCGGCGGTCACCGTCGCGGCGTGCGCGTCCGGCCGCTTCAGGGTGCCCACGGCACCCGGTGCTCGCCCAGGTGCGCCAGCACGGAGTGGTTGGCCTCCCACCCATCGGGGCTGCGTTCATTGGCCGCCTCCGGCGGCGTGCCGGACTCCGTCCGGCGGTCACCGTCACGGCGTGCGCGTCCGGCCGCCTCAGGGTGCCCACGGCACTCGGTGCTCGCCCAGGTGCGCCAGCACGGAGTGGTTGGCCTCCCACCCGTCCGGGAACTTCACCGTTACCCCCAGCTGCACCGGCTCCGTCGACGGGTGTTCGTCCAGCAGGTCCGTCACGCCCTCCCGGCACACCACGATGCACGCGTGCCGGTGGCGGGAGGCCAGTACGCACAGGCGGCCCGTCTCCAGGTGGAAGGCCGTCGCGTCCGGGCGGCCCGACAGCGGGTGCAGGACGACCGTGACATCGAACTCCCGCCCCTGGAGCCGGTTCGCGGTGTCCACCGCGACCCCCGTCACCCCGACCCGGGCCAGCGCCGCCCGTACCGCCGCCGCCTGGTCGCGGTGCGCGGTGCCGACCGCGATGCGGTCCGCCGTGAGCGGGGTGGGCTTCTCGGAGCGTTCGCTGAGCGCGGCCCCGCCCCGGTCCAGGAGGCGGCGTACGACAGCGGCGACGGCCCCCACCGCCTCCGGGTCCGTGCGCGGGGTGTGCCGGGCGGGCAGCTCCAGGAGCCCCCACCCGGAGTGCGCCGCCTCGTCGACCACCCGGTCCACCGCCGACCCGTCCGACGCCACCGCGAAGGTCAGCCGCCGGTCGTCCGGGCCCGTACCGCTGCGGAAGGGCGTGTACGGGTAGAACGCGTCCGAGACCAGCGGCGCGGCCGACGCGGGCAGCCGCCAGGACACCGGCAGCCGGTGCTGCGGCAGCTCCGGGTTGTGCGCGAGGAGCGTGGAGACTGCGCTCGCGGACGGGTCGTAGGAGAGGCCCGCCCACTGCTCGGCGCCGACGATCGAGAACGGGTCGAGCTGCCCCGGGTCGCCCACGAACAGGGCCCGCTCGAAGAGGCTCGCCACGGCCAGCAGCGCGTCCGACCGCATCTGGTACGCCTCGTCCACGATCGCGTGCCGCCACGGCTCGACCCCCTTGACGTGCGCCCACTTCGCCGCCGTGGAGATGACGACGTCCAGCCCGGCCAGGTCCGCCGCCTTCGCGGACTTCTTCACCTGGGGGAGGTCGTCCAGCGCCTTGTCGTACGGGTCCGCGTCGGAGCTGTGCAGCCGCCCCACCGGCAGCTCGGGCCGCTTCTCGGCGAGCCGCAGGACGAGGTCGTCGACCTGGGCGTTGGTCTGCGCGACGACCATCAACGGCCGCCCGGCGTCGGCCAGTTCGAGGGCGGCGCGCACGACGAGCGTGGACTTGCCCGCGCCGGGCGGCGAGTCCACGACCACGCCCCGGTGGGTGCCGTGCAGGGTGTCGTGCAGGATCTCGGCGGTGGCACGCGCGGCCTCGGCCCCGGGGTCGAATCCGGTGCGGTCGAAGGAGTCGGGGGAGTGGTTCACGGCTTGTCCTCGGGAGGTACGGGAAGGGCTCGGCCGGACGGCATGCCGTCCCACCGCGTGCGGGCGGTCACAGGAGGTCCTCCGGGGTCACCGGATCGGGGCGTTCCGGCAGGAGGACGCCGTCGGGGGCCGCGTCCGGCGGCCCGCCGTGGGTCCACGGCGTCTCCTCCGGATCCGGCAACTGCGCCCCACCCCGCGCCTCGTGCTCGAACAGCGTCCAGCAGATCCGGTCCCCGACCTCCGGCACGGAACCCGGTGCGGGCTCCTTCGCACGCCCCATCCCGTTGACGACGCGCAGCACGAGCAGCCCGGCGTCCGTCCGCTCCACGAACTCCGCGCTCTGCGACTTCCCCTCCAGGGACCGGTGCACCTTCTCCCCGCCGCCGAGCTGCGGCAGGTCGTCGGTGCTGACCGTCACGAGCGGCCGGGGGCTGGGCCGCTTCCCCTCGCTCCACGCCATCTCCACGTGGACCACCTCACTCACGAACGCCTCCCCGGCCAGCCGCCGCGCCGCCATCACCAGCGGATCGTCCAGCGCCTCCTGGGCCTCCAGCCTGGCCTGCTCGGTCTCCCGCGAGGCCAGCTTCTGGGCGGCGCCCACCGCACTGTCCTGCCGGGGCTGCGGCGGCTCACCGGCGCGCACCCGGTCCCGGTGCGAGGTGTACGACCACCGGTCCCGCGTCCAGCGCTCGCCCGCCCGCACCCCCTCGGGCAGCTCCCGCATCACGTCCAGCGCCTGCCACACCGCGTCCCAGGTCGGCCGCAGCTGCGCGTCCAGCAGCTCCCGGATGCGGCGCTCGGCGGCGGTCAGCTCGCCGAGCCGGGCGTCGGCCACCTCGCCGTCCTCGGCGGCGGCCAGCCGCTGCCGGGCCAGGTCGTAGGCGTCGATGGCGGGGGCCAGCAGGGCGTTGTCGAAGGCCGGATCGGTGGCGGGCCCGGCCGGCGGGCACACCAGTTGCCCCGCCGCGTCCCGCCCGCTCTCGGCCCGCAGCGCCGCCTCGGCCCCGCTGCCCGCCCCCTGCGGCGGGTCGATCCACGCCAGCAGCGCCCCCAGGTGCTGGTCCTCCAGGTTGCTCTGCCCGGTCGCCCAGTGCTGGCCGAGGAGATCGGTGGCGGACAGCAGCAGCGAAGCGCCCGGCACCCGGGCCCGCTCCCCGTAGTGCGTCAGCCAGCGCCCGAGCAGCGGGATGTGCGGCGGCGCGGGATACGGGGTGTCCGGGTCCTGCTCGGCGGTGCGCCGAAACCGCATCGACCGCCCGAGCAGCCGCACGTACGCGATGCCCGCCCGGCTCGGCACGACGAGCTGCGGCGCGTCCCGGCACAGCTCGACCTCCACCTTGACCCGCTTCTTGGTCTCGGGGTCGGTCTCGTTGCGCTCGGCGGGCTCGACGTCGTCGGCGTACGCGTCCAGATACGGCAGTACGGTCTCGGCCAGCTCGGCCAGGAACGCGAACCGCAGCTCCCGGTCACGCGGCTGCGGCACGGCGAGCAGCCGGGGCCGCTCCCGGTCGGTGCCGACCAGCGCCCCGAGGGGGGCTCCGGCCTCACCCGCGGTGGTCAACGGGACGACGACCATGGGCCGCTGGGACAGATGCCGGTGCCGGACGGTGGCCAGCGGCTGGGCCCGCCCACTGCGGGTGGCTTCCAGCCGGGCAAGGGTGCTGATGAGCGACATGGGGGTGCGGTGCCTGGTTCCTAGTCGATACGAATACGGTCCAACGCCCCTACAGGGACGCCCCGTCAGGGGCGCGGGGAACTGCGCGCCCAGCCACGACGGATCTGCACGGAACCGTGCAACGGCCGCGCGGCGAGCGCTTTAGGGAAAGGGGCGGGTCCGGGGCCTCTCTGCCTGAGCCGGGCGGGGCTGACGCGTCCGGTACGGGGGCGGGCCGGGGCCCCTCTGGACGCGCGTCCGGCGCAGGTGCTGGGCCAGGGGCGGTACCCGGGTGGGCCGGGAGCGGGAGGGGCCGCCCCCTTGCCCGCCCGTCCCGCCCCCGGGGGGCGGCCCCGCCGCCCAAGGGGGCGAGGGAAGCGGGGGGAAGGCGGCCCCGCCGCCCAAGGGGGCTAGGGAGGGGAAGCGAGGCGGCCCCGCCGCCCGAGGGGACGAGGCGGCGTGGGGCGGAGCCCAAGGGAGTGGGGTGGCGTGGGGCGAAGCCCAAGGGGGCTCGGGCGGAGCCCGAGGGGGATGGGGCGGAGCCCGAGGGGGATCGGGTGGAGTTCGAGGGGGATGGGGCGGAGCCCGAGGGGGATCGGGTGGAGTTCGAGGGGGATGGGGCGGAGCCCGAGGGGGGTCGGGTGGAGTTCGAGGGGGATGGGGCGCGCAGCCGGGGTCGGGGGTTCATACTCCCGCTCCCCTCAGGGCCTCGGCCCGCAGCGCCGCCGCGCGGCGCAGGGCGGCGACCGTCGGGTCGCAGGGGTCGCCGGTGCGGCCCTCGGCCGCGTCCAGCACCGCCTCGACCGTGGTCAGGCCGCCCAGTTCGCCCCGTACACCCCGCCCCAGGGTCTCCACCGCCCCGGCCTCGCGGGCCCGGCCCCGGCAGTGGAAGGCCAGCTCGCACGCCGACAGGCACTCGGGGGCGTAGGCGGCCCCCACCGCCTCGACCGCCGCCACCAGCTCCGACGGCGCACAGGACGGGTCGAAGGTGGTCCCCGGCGGAAGGGCGGACGCCAGCTCCGCCACACCCCGCATCCGCCGCAACTGCCGCAGCGTCACCGACCGTTGCTTGCGCACGTCGACCATCGACCCGGTCGGCAGGTTCGAGAAGTCCTTCGGGCACACCAGCAGCACCCCGTGCCCGACCTCCGCCCCCGGGACCTGCTCCGCCACCCGCTCCAGCGCCAGCACGTACACCGCCGCCTGCCGGGCCGCGGCCCCCACCTTCGCCGGGTCGGCCGAACCGTCCAGCATCGGGAAGGACTTGATCTCGATGACGGTCCAGCGTCCGTCCGGGTGGACGACCACCGCGTCCGGCTCCAGATAGGCGGGCGTCCCCGCCACCTCCAGCGCCAGCATCGGATGGTCCAGCAGCGTCCACGCCTTCTCCGCCGTCGCCTCCCGCAGGGCCAGCGCGGTGCGGGCCGTCCGCCCCTCGGGCCCGGCCGCCGACACGTCCGGGGTGCGGGCCGCCGCCGGGTCCGGGGCGCCCAGCAGCCGCAGCAGCTCGCTGCCGCCGTCGGACTTCACCCGCGCCTCGAAGGCGTTCCCGCGCATGAAGGCGAACTGCGACTGCCCGTAGGCCGCCGGGGAGCCCAACGCCTGTGCCAGCACCGCCTTGTTCACCCCCGCCCCGTCCAGCAGCGCCCGCCGCTCGCACCCCGGGTTCGCCGCCAGCGCCGCCAGTGCGCGGGCGTCCATGGGGTGCGGTGCGACGGCCGGGCCTCTCAGCTCGGCAAGCCGCTGACGTACCGGAACCGCGTCCGGAACCGCATCCGGAACGGCCGTTTCACCACGTGCGTGCGGAGGCTGGGGATCGGGTCCGCTGCCCAGGGTTGCGTTCACCCTCGGAAGTCTCCCACCCGCCACTGACAACACCCCCGCATCCGCCTTTTCACCCCGTGCGCGATGATGGAACAGGCCGGTCCGATTCCGGCTCGTACGCCGCAAAACGCCCGTACGCCGCACACAGGGAGAGAACGCCATGGCACCCCGCATCCTGTTGGCCCGGCACGGTCAGACGGAGTGGTCGCTGTCCGGCAGGCACACCGGCCGGACCGACATCCCGCTGCTCGACGAGGGCCGCCACGGCGCGAAGGTGCTCGGCGAGCGACTGCACCGCGCCCCCTGGCACGGCCTGCCGGACGTCGAGGTCCGCACCAGCCCCCTGCTGCGCGCCCGCGAGACCTGCGAGATCGCGGGCTTCGGCGACCGCGCCGAGAACTGCGACGCCCTCATGGAGTGGGACTACGGCGCCTACGAGGGCCTCACCCCGGACGAGATCCAGGCCCGGCAGCCCGGCTGGATGATCTGGCGCAACGGCGCCCCCGACGGCGAGACCCTCGCCGACGTCACCGCACGCGTCGACGAGGTGATCGCCTGGGCCCGCTCCGCCGACCGCGACGTCCTGGTCTTCGCCCACGGCCACGTCCTGCGCTCGCTGGGCGCCCGCTGGCTGGGCCTGGGCATCGGCTTCGGCGCGCACATCCGGCTGGACCCGACGTCCCTGTCCGTGCTGGGCTGGGCGTACGGAGAGCCCGCCGTCGAGCGCTGGAACGACACCGGCCACCTGGACGCCCGGCGCTGAGCCCCGGCCCGCCCCCTCCTCAGATCCGCCGCACGCTGTTCGCGTGCCGGGTCAGGAACGCCCCGATCGCCGGGGAGCGCCGGTGCGGCAGCAGCGTCCTGATCGTCTGCGCCAGCATCGTGTGAACACGGGAGGACTGGACCTGTTCCAGCAGGTCCAGCACCTTCTGGCCGACGGCCGCCGCCTCGTCCGGCACCCCCGACCTGGCCAGGTCGTCGGCCAGCTCCGCACTGTAGAGCGCCAGGTTGCGGGCGAAGTGCGGGTCCTGGAGGGCGGCCGCCCGGTGCGCGAAACGCGCCGCCCTGCGCCAGTCGCCCAGCGCCGACCAGCACTGCGCCTCCAGGCCCGCCAGTTCGGCCGCCCCGAAGAAGCTCATCCACTCCGGGTCGCTCTCCGACGCCCCGCACTGGAACAGCGACTTCGCCCGTACGAGAGCCTCCACACAGCCCGTACGGTCCCCCAGCGCCGCCCACCCCGCCGCCTCCCGCAGCGTGAGCAGCGACATCAGCCGCATCGAGCCGAGCCCGCGCGCCGCCCGCTGCCCCGCCTGGGCCGCCCGCAGCGCCTCCCGGGGCCGCCCCGCGTCCCTGGCCAGGAAGGACGTGTTGCAGAAGGCGTGCGCCTCCAGCGCCGCGTCCCCCGCCACCCGGGCCGTCGCGAGGGCCTCCGCGTAGTGCGAGCGGGCCTCCTCGAAGCGGCCCGAGTCGTGCGCCAACCAGCCCACGGACAGGGCGAGTTCACCGGTCCCGGTGTGCAGCCGGTCGGAGACCGTGCGCCGTACCGTGCCCGCGTCCAGCAGGGCGTACGCCGCCTGGAGGGGCTTGCCCGCGTGCCGGTAGAGGGCGTCGGCGCCGTGCCGGTCGTCCAGCAGACGGATCTGCCGGACCGCCTCCTCGACGGCGGCGGCCTCGGCCGTGCCGACCCGGGCGGGGTCTCTGTCCGTGGCCGCCCGGGCCCGGTCGAGCGGCCCGAGGGCCCCCAGCGGTCCGAGGGCGGCGGTCGTGGCCACCGCGCTGGACCCGTGCGAAATGAATGCGCGACGCAGCACGTCGCTCTCCTCGTCGGTATGGGACATGTGGGGTGTGCGCGCACCGGGAACCTCCGGGGCCGCGACAGGCGTACCGGAGTGCGGGGAGGGCGTGGTCACACCCCCGCGCGCCCCTCGTCCGCGTACCGACTCCCGGGCCGTGAACCCCAGGTCCGTCAGTGTCAGACCCGGGAACATGTGCAGGAACACCCGCTCGTACGCGTAGTTCGGGCAGCGGATCTCGCCCGCCTCCACCCGCCCGATGTACCGGGCGTCGCACGCCACCTGCTCGCCGATCTCCCGGGCCGCGCGCCGCACCGCCGCGGCGAACTCACCGGGTGAGCGGTGTCCCCGCAGGGCCCGGAAGACGAGGTTGGGTTCACCCCGTCGGGGGTCGGGCCCGGGGCGGGCGGATGCGACAGGCCGATGATTCGCTGGTGACGACGCCATGGCCAAGCCCTCTCTGGCGGATGGTGCTGTGGTGCTCTCCGGGACGGATGCGCACGCCCCGGACGGGGCATGAACGTACCGGCTGTGACGACGCCACCACGCGGAGTTTGCCTACAAACCGGATATCTCATCCACGATCTGCCATGAACTGCCATCCTTTGCGGCGGCGCGTTGCCGTAGCCGTTGACGCCGTCGCCGCGTTGACAGGGAACGGAGGGGGTGCGGCTCCCTCTCGAACGAGGAGGGTTCCCTTGTTGGAGGCCGGCATGGAGACCGCTGTTTCGGGTGGGACCGCAGAAGGATGCGAGGGGCGCACGGTCGCCTCGCACGCGACGGCGCAGCACTGGCCGAGCCCGCAGTCCAGCGAGGCGCCCGAGGCCGAGCCGCTCGACCTGGTGACCGTGCCCGCGCGGCAGGGGCTGGAGGCGGTGGACATCCTGCGCCGGGGGTCGGCGGTGTCCGGGGCGGTGGGGCCGGTGCTGCACGACGGGCCGTGCGACACGGTCGGCTTCCTGGTGCCGCCGGGGACGGCGGACGGGTGGGACATGCCGGGGAGTGCGTGTACGCAGACGCTGGGGCGGGGGGTTTCGCTGGACATTCCGGAGCCGGGGGGGCCGGGTGCGGCCCAGGACGCGGTGCCGGAGCCGACCCCCGAGCCGCCCGTTACGGGGACGGGGTGGCTGCTTCCGCCGACCGATACCGTTCCGGTCACCGATCCGACGGCTTTGCGGCGGGCCCTGGGGGAGGCGGCCCGGCTCATTGAGGCCGCTGATCGATGTCGGTGACACCTGGTCGCGCTTCCCGGTGTCGGGTGCGTTCGGCCTTGCCCCGCCGGGGCGAGGGGTCCCCAGCCCCGCCCCTTCACCACTGTGCCCATGTGCGGCTGCCGCCGCGTGGCCGCGAGGCTGTGGACGGTTCCGTGCGGGTGCGTCGTGGCTGGTCGCGCAGTTCCCCGCGCCCCTGACGGGGCGCGTTGCCTGGGCGTACGGTCGATACTGGGGGTGTGGCCAAGAAGAACATCCCGAAGTCCCGGGTCCGTGGGGGTGCCCCCGAGGCGCTTGTCGAGACCGTGGACGGTGGGCTCGCCGAGCTCATACCCGACCGGGACCGGGACCGCGCCTGGACCCTGCTCCTGGACGGCGCCCCCCAGTCGCACGTCGACCTCGACGACCCCACCCACCTCGGCTTCGCCTACCAGCGACGCCTCGGTCACATCGTCGACCTGATCGCCCCCGCCAAGCAGCCCCTCCAGGTCCTCCACCTGGGCGGCGGCGCCTTCACGATGGCGCGGTACGTCGCGGCCACCCGGCCCCGTTCCACCCAGCAGGTCGTGGAGATCGACGTTCCGTTGGCCCAGCTGGTGCGCAGGGAGCTTCCGTTGGACCCGGGTGCGCGCATTCGGGTGCGTGGGGTGGATGCGCGGGAAGGGCTCGCCAAGGTGCCGGAGGGGTGGGCGGACCTGGTCGTCGCCGACGTCTTCAGCGGGGCCCGTACGCCCGCGCATCTGACGAGTACGGAGTTTCTGGGGGAGGTGCGGCGGGTGCTGAAGCCCGGCGGGCACTATGCCGCGAATCTGGCCGACGGGCCGCCGCTCGCCCATCTGCGGGGGCAGATCGCCACCGCCGCCGCTGTTTTTCCGCAGCTCGCGCTCGCCGCCGACCCGGCCGTGCTGCGCGGCAAGCGGTTCGGGAACGTGGTGCTGCTCGCCTCCGAGCTGGCGCTGCCCGTCGCCGAGTGGACCCGGCGGGTCGCCACCGACCCCCACCCGGGGCGCGTCGAACACGGGCGGGACCTGGCCGACTTCACCGGAGGGGCAGCGCCGGTCGTGGACGCGAGCGCCCAGCCCTCACCCGTACCGCCGTCGTCCGTCTTCACGTGACGCGAGCCGTGTCCTGAGGCGGACGTCAAGCCTCCGGCGGCGCGCCGTCACCCCGTACGGCTAGGACTTGGTGATCTCCACCATCGGCGGATGGTCGTGCCACGTGCAGAACACCGTCAGCCGTGCCGCACCCGCCGTGTACTCCACCCGAATCCACGACGGGTTCTTCCACACCTGCATCGCCCATCCCGCGTTGGGCACCGCCGACACCAGCTTCGCCGCGTCCTCGCCCATCGAGAACACCACCCGCCCCGCGTCCGTGTTCACCGGCTTCAGACGGCCGGAGGGCGGCGAGGAGGGCGGTGGGGCGGGCTGCCGGGCGGGCTTGTCGCTCGGCCGGTCGGGGGCCGGGTCGCGGCGCTCGGGGGGCCGGGCCGGTGGCCGCGTGGTCGCGGGCGGCTCCGAGGGGCGGTGCGTGGAGGAGGACTGCGGGGTCGCCACCTCCGCCAGGCTGCCGCGCTCGGGGGCGGTGCTGGGGATCGGCAGGGCGCGTGGCGGGTCGTACGCCGTACCGGACATCACCGTGTGCACGCCCCACCACGACAGGGTGACCGCGGCACCGGTGGCCAGCAGCCATGCCCCGGTGTGCATGAGTCCTCGTCGCATCCGTGTCATCCTGCACCACGCGTCACCCGGCCGTGTCAGGGGGCTCCGCGCCGGGTCACGAGGCGGTCGCGGGCGTGGTCCCTGGGGGCGTCCGACGGACCCGAATGGCGTACGGTGCGGCCCATGGCAAGTGTGCTCGTGGTCGAGGACGACCAGTTCGTACGCTCCGCCCTCATCCGGCACCTGACCGAGGCGTCCCACACCGTGCGGAGCGTCGGAACGGCCCTGGAGGCGTTGCGCGAGGTCGCTCATTTCCGCTTCGACGTGGTCGTACTGGACCTCGGACTGCCCGACCTGGACGGGGCCGAAGCGCTCAAGATGCTGCGCTCCATCACCGACGTACCGGTGATCATCGCGACCGCGCGGGACGACGAGGCCGAGATCGTACGGCTGTTGAACGACGGCGCGGACGACTACCTGACGAAACCTTTCTCGGTCGAGCACCTGTCCGCCCGGATGGCCGCCGTGCTGCGCAGGTCCCGTTCGGCCACGAGCGCCGAGCCCGCGCCCAGCGTGATCCGGGTCGGCGGTCTGGCCATCGACCCGCTCCGGCGACAGGCCGAGTTGGACGGCGTACGACTGGACCTGACCCGGCGCGAGTTCGACCTGCTGACCTTCCTCGCCGGGCGGCCCGGGGTCGTCGTACCGCGCAAGGAACTCCTCGCCGAGGTCTGGCAGCAGAGCTACGGCGACGACCAGACTATTGACGTGCATCTGTCCTGGCTGCGTCGCAAATTGGGTGAAACCGCCGCCAACCCCCGCTATCTGCACACCCTTCGGGGTGTGGGCGTCAAGCTGGAGCCCCCCGCGTGAGGTGGGCCCTGGTGAAGGTCTGCCTGGCCGTCACCGCCATGGTCGTGGTCGCCTTCGCGGTGCCGCTGGGGCTGGTGATCCGGGAGATGGCGGGCGACCGCGCCTTCTCGGGCGCCGAGCGGCAGGCCGCGTCCATCGGCCCGACCCTGTCCATCACCATCGAACGCGAGCCGCTGGAACGGGCGATGGCCATCACCGAACCCGGCAGCAAGGGGTGGATGGCCCTGCACATCCCGGAGGTGCGGGAGGCGGGCCACGCGGTGCGCCCCGCGCAGGAGATCGGCACCAGCCGCTCCACCGCCGAGGACGTCGCCGCCACCCGCCGCATCGGCCGCGCCTACACGGCGGCCGTCCCCGGCGGCTCGGTCCTCCTCCAGCCGACGGCCCTCGCCAGCGGCAACATCGCCGTCGTCGAGGTCTTCGTTCCCGAGTCGGACGTCAGCAACGGGGTCGCCACCGCGTGGCTGGTGCTGGCGGGGGTGGGTCTCGCGCTGATCGTCGGCTCGGTGGCGGTCGCGGACAGGCTCGGCGTACGGATGGTCCAGCCCGCCCAGCGGCTCGCGGGCGCGGCACAGGACCTGGGGGAGGGGAAGCTGGGGGCGCGGGTGCCGGAGGAGGGACCGACGGAACTCAAGTCGGCGGCCGTCGCCTTCAACTCCATGGCTGACCAGGTCGTACAACTCCTGGAGAACGAACGGGAGTTGGCGGCTGATCTCTCGCACCGCCTGCGCACCCCCCTCACCGTGCTCCGGCTGAACGCGGCCTCCCTCGGGGACGGCCCGGCGGCCGACCAGACGCGGGCCGCCGTCGAGCAGCTGGAGCGGGAGGTCGACACCATCATCCGCACCGCCCGCGAACACCGGCCGCAGACGCTGCCCGCCACCGGGGCGGGAGCGAGCGCGGGCTGCGACGCCTCCGAAGTCATCCGCGAACGCATGGCGTTCTGGTCGGCGCTGGCGGAGGACGAGGGCCGCGAGGTGCGGCTCGCGGGCGTGGACCGCCCGGTACGCATCCCCGTGGCGCGGCCCGACCTCACGGCGGCACTGGACGCGCTCCTCGGCAACATCTTCCGGCACACGCCCGAGGGCACGCCCTTCTCCCTGGACGTCCACAGCGGGGACGACGCGGTGATCCTGCTGGTGTCGGACGCGGGCCCCGGCATCACGGACCCCGAGGCGGCACTCGCCCGGGGCAACAAGGGCGACCGGGCGGGGTCGACGGGCCTGGGCCTGGACATCGTGCGCCGGGTGGCGGAGTCGACGGGGGGCGACGTGCGGATAGGGCGGTCCGTCCTCGGAGGCACCGAGATCCGCATGTGGCTGGCGCTGAACGGGGGGCGCTCCGCGCGGAGCCCGAAGCGGGGCCACCGGGTGGTCCGCCGGGCCTCCCGGCTGCGCCGGGGCACTCCGCAGCCGCGCTGAGGACGCCGGCCGGGCCCCGGACCGGCCTCGCCCGGCCCGGCCTGACGTGCCTGGCACCCGCCCCGTCGCTACGGCCTGATGCGGGCCGCCGCCGTCTCCTCCACCCTCCGCTTGAACTGGCCCAGGTCGTAGTTGGCCAGCGTCTTGTCGAGGTTGGTGAGAGCGCCGAGGTACTCCACGAAGCCCTGCGGCTCGTACTCGATCTGCAGCGCCACCCGGCTCGTCGTGTCGCTCAGCCGGTGGAAGGTGACCACGCCCGCGTGCCGCACCCCCGCCGTCGTGTGCCACGCGATCCGGTCCTCCGCCACCACCTCCGTCAGCTCCGCGGTGAACGCCTTGTCGGCGCCTGGCAGGCTCAGCCACCAGGTGAACGTCCGCGCGTCCACCGGGTCGACGCGGTGCACGTGGGAGAGGAAGGTGGGCCACTGGGTCACGTCGCTCCACAGCGCCCAGCTGTCCGCCACCGGGGCGTTGACGTCAATGGTCTCGACGATCGAAGACGACATGGTGCGCTTCCTCCTTGGTACGGGTTGTGCTCTCTTCGCCGTGCCGCCTACCCGCATTGCCCGGCCTGATCCCCGCACCGGCGGACGGCGGCCGCGGGGGCCCTGGACGAGGCGGCCGCACCCGCCGCCAGCAGTTCGACATGACCGTCACCGCGCCCCGTCAGGGGCGCGGGGAACTGCGCGACCAGCCACCCACTCACCTGCACGGACCCGTGCAATCGCCGCGCGGCGAGCGCTTTAGGGAAAGGGGCGGGTTCGGGGCCTCTCTGCCTGAGCGGCACGGGCTGAAGCGTCCGGTACGGGGGCGGGCCGGGGCCCCTTCGGACGCGTACCCGGCGCAGGCGCTTGCCAAGGGGCGGTACCCGGGTGGGCCGGGAGCGGGAGGGGCCGCCCCCTTGCCCGCCCGTTCCGCCCCCGGGGGGCGGCCCCGCCGCCCAAGGGGGCTACGGGGAAGGGGGGAAGGGGGGCGGAGCCCACGGGGCGGGGCGGTAAGAGGCGGAGCAAGGGGGCCGTACGTGCAAGGGGGTTCAGGCCGGCAAGGTGGCGTGCGCGCAAGGGAGTTCACCCCAGCGGCTGCAGCGCCCCCGCCCTCGCCACCCCCTCGTACCACCGCGCACTCGCCTTCGGCGTCCTCCGCTGCGTCGCGAAGTCCACATGCACCGCGCCGAAGCGCTTGCCGTACCCGTACGCCCACTCGAAGTTGTCCATCAACGACCACAGGAAGTACCCGCGCACGTCCGCGCCGACCGCCAACGCCCGCTGCACGGCGTCCAGATGGCCGTGCAGATAGGCGATGCGCTCCTGGTCGTCGACCGTACCGTCGGCCCCCGGCTTGTCGTCGTACGCCGCCCCGTTCTCGGTGACGTAGAGCGGGACGCCCGGCGCCATCTGCCCGTACTGGACGAGGAGTTCGTACAGCCCCGACGGGTCGACGGACCAGCCCATCGCCGTCCGCTCGCCCGGCGGCTGGTGGAAGGCGACGGAGTCCGCGCCCGGCCAGGGGGAGTGGTCACTGGCGCCGTGCCCGTCCGAGCGCGGGACGTCGTCGCCCGGGGCGTGCGAGACGACGGCCGGGGTGTAGTAGTTGATGCCCAGCCAGTCGAGGCGCTGCCGGGCCAGCTTCTCGTCGCCGCGGCCGATGAACGACCAGTCGGTCAGGCGTGCGGTGTCCGCGAGGAGGTCCTCGGGGTACGCCCCGTGCAGCAGCGGGCCCGTGAAGACCCGGTTGGCGAGGGCGTCGATGCGGCGGGCCGCGTCCCTGTCCGCCTCCGACGACGGGTCCAGCGGGCGTACGACGCTGGGGTTCAGGCTGATCCCGATCTTCGCCTTCGCGGGAAGGCGGGCCCGCAGCACCTGGGTGCCCAGCCCGTGCGCGAGGTTGAGGTGGTGGGCGGCGCGCAGGGCGGCGACGGGGTCGGTGCGGCCGGGGGCGTGCACCCCGGAGGCGTACCCGAGGAAGGCGCTGCACCAGGGCTCGTTGAGCGTGGTCCACAGCTCCACCCGGTCGTCCAGCGCCTCGGCCACCAGGTCCGCGTACTCCGCGAACCGGTACGCGGTGTCCCGCTGCGGCCAGCCGCCCGCGTCCTCCAGCTCCTGGGGGAGGTCCCAGTGGTAGAGGGTGACGGCCGGGGTGATCCCGTGGTCGAGAAGGTCGTCGACCAGGGCGCGGTAGAAGTCCAGCCCGCGCTGCACGGCCGGGCCCCGGCCGGTGGGCTGGACACGCGGCCAGGAGACGGAGAAGCGGTACGCGCCCAGGCCCAGGTCCGCCATCATCGCGACGTCCTCGGCCCGCCGGTGGTAGTGGTCGCAGGCCACGTCGCCGGTGTCGCCGTTCTCGGTGCGGCCGGGGGTGTGCGCGAAGCGGTCCCAGATGGAGGGCGTGCGGCCGTCCTCCGTCGCCGCCCCCTCGACCTGGTAGGCGGCGGTCGCGGACCCCCACAGGAAGCCGGGCGGAAAGCTGCCAGAAGACATGATTCAACTCCGGTGAAGACAAAGGGTGTTGACGCGGCCGGGAGGTCAGCCCTTGACCGCGCCCTGCATGATTCCGCCGACGATCTGCTTGCCGAAGACGACGAACGCGATCAGCAGCGGCAGCGTCCCCAGCAACGCGCCCGCCATGATGACGGACTGGTCGGGGATGTACCCGCGCCCGAGCCCGGTCAACGCGACCTGCACGGTCGGGTTGCCGTTCTGGGTGAGCGCGATGATCGGCCAGAAGAAGTCGTTCCACGCCATGACGAAGGTGAGCATCCCCAGCACCGCCATTGCGGGCCGCGCCGCCGGGAACACGACGTGCCACATGATCCGCAGGCTGCTCGCCCCGTCGACGCGCGCCGCCTCGATCAGCTCGGTGGGCAGCGCCTCCATCAGGTACTGCCGCATGAAGAACACCCCGAAGGCGCCCACCAGCGTCGGCAGGATCACCGACTGGAGCTGATCGGTCCACGACAGTTTGGCGACCATCATGTACAGCGGTACGACGCTGAGCTGCGGCGGCACCATCATCGTGCCGATCACCAGCAGCAGCAGTGCGTTCTTGAACCGGAACCGCAGCTTGGCGAAGGCGAACCCGGCGAAGGTCGAGAACAGCACCGTCCCCGCCGCCACCGTGGTCGCCACCACCAGGGTGTTGAGCAGCGCCACGCCCATGTTGGCGTCGGTCCAGGCGATTTCGAGGTTCTTGAAGAGGTTCCCGCCGAACCAGAACGGCGGCGGCGTCTGCGCCAGCCGGGTGTTGTTGCGGGAGGCGGCGATCGCCGTCCACACCAGCGGGAACAGCGAGCCGACCGTGAACACGATCAGGATCGCGTACGTGATCCTCCCGCCGTGCCGCTGCTTACCGGCCCGGCGCACCCCGCGCCCCGCCTTCGCCGCAGCCGGGGCCGGGGGTCGCTTCCGTACGGTCACTGTGCTCATCAGCCGCGCCCCTCCGCACTCTTGGCCAGCCGGCGGGAGATCAGCCAGTTCACCAGCCCGATCAGCAGCAGGATCAGGAACATCGTCCAGGCGATGGCCGAGGCCCGCCCGAGGTGGAGGTTCACCCACCCCTGCTCGTACAGGTAGAGCCCCAGCGTCTGGAACTGGTGCTCCGAGCCGCCGGTCGCCCCCGCGCTGCCGCTGAACAGCAGCGGTTCGCCGAACAGCTGCGTCGCGCCGATCGTCGAGACGACCACCGTGAACAGGATCGTCGGCCGCAGCGACGGGATCGTCACGTGCCGGAACTGCTGCCAGCGCGACGCCCCGTCCAGCTCCGCCGACTCGTACAGGTCGTGCGGGACGGCCTGCATGGCCGCCAGGTAGATCAGCGCGTTGTAGCCGGTCCACCGCCAGATGACGATCGTGGACACCGCGAGCTGCGAGGTCCAGGTGCCGTTCTGCCAGTCCACCGGGTCGAGCCCGACGACCCCCAGCGCCCAGTTGATCATTCCGTAGTCGCGTCCGAAGAGGAGCACGAAGACGAGGGTCGCCGCCGCCACCGACGTGGCGTACGGAGTCAGGGCGGCGACCCGGAAGAAGGACGAGCCGCGCAGCTTGAAGTTCAGCAGGTGCGCGATGCCCAGTGCGATGAGCAGCTGCGGGACGGTGGACAGCAGCCCGATGGTGACGGTGTTCCTGAGTGCGTTCCAGAAGAACTCGTCGCTCATCAGACGGCTGAAGTTCCGCAGGCCCACCCAGTTCATGTCGGTCGGCGCCGTCAGCTCCACCTGATGGAGCGACGCCCACCCGGTGTAGAGGAGCGGGAAGAGCCCGAAGGCCAGGAAGAAGACAAAGAACGGTGCCACGAAGGCGTACGGGCTGAACCTCACGTCCCAGCGGTGCCGCCGACTGCGCCACCCCGGCCGCTCCCCTGCGGCTGCCTTTCCCGCGTCACCCGCCGGGGCGGCCGGGACGGACTCACTGCTCACGCTGCTCATGCGGCGTACCCTCCCCGCTCGCCCGTCCGTCCCGTCCGGCCCGTCAGTCCCACGTGTCCCACCCGCTCACTGGTCGAGGGCGTTGTCGATCGCCTTCACGGCCGCGTTCCAGCCATCCTCGGGCGACTTGCCCTTCTGGTCGACCTGAAGCATCCCGATGTCCGCCATATTGGTGTTGATGACGAGGTCCTTCGGGCCGAGGATCTGCACCGGCACCCCCTTCGCGGCGGCGGAGAAGATCTCCCCGATGGGCGCGCCCCCGAAGTACTCGTGCTTCGCCCCGGACACCACCGGGTCGGCGTACGCCGTCTGGGCGCTCGGGAAGCTGCCGCGCTTGGCGAACAGGGTGGCCTGCTGGGCGGGCGCGGTCAGCCAGGCGGCCAGCTTCGCGGCCTCCGCCTTGTTCTTCCCGGCCTCCGGGACGGTCAGGAAGGCGCCGCCCCAGTTGGAGGGCTTCGGCGCGGCGGCCACGTCCCACTTGCCCTTGCCCGCGGCCCCCGCCTTGTCCTGGATGTAGCCGAGCATCCACGGCGGGCAGGACACGGTGGCGAACTGGCCGTTGGCGAAGCCCTGGTCCCAGCCCTTCTGGAACTGCTGGTGCTTGGCGGTCAGCCCGGACGTCGCGGATTCGGCCGCGATGTCCCAGGCCTCCTTCACCGCCGGGTTCGACTTGTAAATGACCTTGCCGTCGGCGTCGTAGAACCGCTTCTCGGTTCCGCCCATCACCGCGGCCAGCAGCCCGGACGCCGAGTCGAGGAACTTCGTGCCGTCCGGCGCCTTCGCCTGGTACTGCTTGCCGACCGCCAGGTACTTCTTCCAGTCCCCGGCCCACAGCTTGCCGACCGCCCCGCGCTCGGTCGGCAGCCCGGCCTTCTGGAAGAGGTCCTTGCGGTAGCAGATCCCCGTCGGCCCGACGTCCGTGCCCAGCCCGACCGTCTTGCCGTCCTTGGCCGTCCCCTGCGCCCACTTCCACGGCAGGAACGCGTCCTTCGTGACGCCCTGGACCTTCCCCAGGTCCATCAGCCGGGCCGACTGGGTGGCCGTGATCTCGGCGATGTTGTTGACCTCGACGGCCTGGATGTCGGAGAGCCCGCTGCCGCTGGTCAGGTGGTTCAGGAGCTGCGGGTAGTAGTTCTCGTTGCGCTCGATCGAGTTCTGCTCGATGACGACGTCGGGGTGGGCCTTCATGTACGCGTCGAAGAGCCCGGCCTCCTTCATGCCGAAGGCCCCGAAGACCCCGACCTTCAGTACGGTCTTCCCCTTCTGCCCGGCGGCCGTGCCACCGGTGGCGCCCCCGCCCTCCGGCGGATCGTCCGACGCACAGCCGGACAGCAGGGCGCCGCAGAGCAGCGCGGCGGTGGCGGACAGCGCGACGGCGCTCTTCGAACGGGTCCTGCGCACAAGCTTGATCTGCATAGCGACCTCCTGAAGCCCGATGGGTCAGGTACGGTGGGAGCGCTCCCACGAGTGATGTGTTGAAGGTTCGCGGCTCCCCGCAGGGGTGTCAAGGCACCGGACAGCGAGACTTGGCGTCATCAGCATGTGGACGCGTCCGACCATGGAGCGTCCACACGCGCGGAACGGTCGGGAGGGGTCGATTCAATGGCGATACGGGAAACGGGCGGCCGGAGCACGCCGCGCGGCGCGCGCGGAGCGGGCCGCCCCACGCTGGAAGAGGTCGCCGCGAGGGCGGGCGTGGGCCGGGGCACGGTCTCGCGGGTGGTCAACGGCTCGCCCCGGGTCAGCGACCGGACCAGAGCCGCCGTCGAGGCGGCCGTGGCGGAACTGGGCTACGTACCCAACCGGGCCGCCCGCGCCCTGGCCGCCAACCGCACGGACGCGATAGCCCTGGTCGTCCCCGAGGCGGAACACCGCTTCTTCGTCGAGCCCTACTTCTCCGACATCCTGCGCGGCGTCAACAACGCCCTCGCCGACACCGACATGCAGCTCCTGCTGACCATCGTCGGCAACGACCGCGACCGCGCCCGTCTGGCCCACTACCTGGCCGGGCACCGCGTCGACGGCGTCCTGGTGGTCTCGCTGCGCGCCGACGACCCGCTCCCCGACCTCCTCACCGACCTCGGCATCCCCGCCGTGATCAGCGGCCGGCGGTCCGCCGCCGAACCGCTCCCGTGGGTGGACGCCGACAACGTCTCCGGCGCCCGGCAGGCCGTCGCCCACCTGGCCGCGCGCGGCCGCCGCCGGATAGCCACCATCACCGGCCGCCTGGACATCTACGGCGCCCGGTGCCGCCTGGACGGCTATCGCGACGGCCTCGCCGAGGCGGGCCTGCCCGCCGACGACGCCCTGATCGCCCCCGGCGACTTCACCGAGGAGGCCGGCCGCAGCGCGATGGAAACCCTGCTGGCCCTGCCCGAGGCCCCCGACGCGGTCTTCGTGGGCTCGGACGTGATGGCGGTGGGCGCCCGCCAGGTGCTGCGCGAACGCGGCATCAAGGTTCCCGAGGACATCGCCCTGGTCGGCTTCGACGACACTTCGATCGCCCGCCACATGGACCCGCCGCTGACCAGCGTGCGCCAGCCCATCGAGGAGATGGGCCGCCTGATGGCCCTCACCCTGCTCTCCGAGATCGCCCGCCCCTCGCTCCCGGTGGGCGTCCCGCGCCCGCCGCAGCCGCAGCTGATGCTCCCGACGGAACTGATCCCCCGCACCTCGTCCTGACCGCAGGCCGGGGGGGGGACCCCGGAAAACGACCAAGGCCCCGATGCGATCGAATCGCATCGGGGCCTTGACCCTTCAGGGTGAGTGACGGGACTTGAACCCGCGGCCACCTGGACCACAACCAGGTGCTCTACCAACTGAGCTACACCCACCATGACCGGTCTTGTGCTGCGTTCTTCCGACCGGCTGAGAAAAAGTGTACAGGGTTCGCGAGGGTGCTCGCGCCCAGGTTTTCCGGGGCCCCTCGCAGGGCCCCCTCAACCTCCTACCGGCCCCCCTCAGCAGGGATGACGTACTTGGCGGCGATCTTCTTCGCGGTGTCGGAGTCCGGCCCCGGCTGCGGCACGAACACCGCCTCCCGGTAGTAGCGCAGCTCCGCGATCGAATCGCGGATGTCGGCGAGCGCCCGGTGGTTGCCGTTCTTGTCCGGACTGTTGAAGTACGCCCTCGGGAACCAGCGCCGTGCCAGCTCCTTCACCGAGGACACGTCCACGATCCGGTAGTGGAGGTACCCCTCCAGGTCCTTCATGTCGCGCGCCAGGAAGCCGCGGTCGGTCCCCACGGAGTTCCCGCACAGCGGGGCCTTCCCGGGTTCCTTCACATGCTCCTTGATGTACGCCTGGACCTGCTCCTCGGCGTCGGCGAGGGTCGTGCCCTGCGCCAGCTCGTCGAGCAGCCCGGAGGACGTGTGCATCTGGCGCACGATCTCCGGCATGGTTTCCAGCGCGGCGTCCGGCGGGCGGATCACGATGTCCACGCCGTCGCCGAGCACGTTGAGCTCCGAGTCGGTGACCAGTGCGGCCACCTCGATAAGTGCGTCGTCCGTCAGCGAGAGCCCGGTCATCTCGCAGTCGATCCACACCATGCGATCGTTCATGCGGCTCACCCTACGGGTCGCACAGGCGCCTGGGGACTGCGCCGTACGCGCCGGGCCCGGCCCACGGCACTTCCGTGCCGGGGCCGGGCCCCTGCCGACCGCTTCTCAGCCGCGTCGGGCGTACGCCTCGGGCTTGCCCGGGTCGGGCGCCGGGGCCGAGGCCCCCAGCGGCAGCGCGGCGGACGCCGCGGCGGCCCGGCGGACCTGCTGCGGGACGGCCTCCGCGAGCGGCGCCCCCAGCGGGACCGGATCGCCCGCGGGCCGCCGGGCCCGGTAGGCGGCCCGGTACGCGGCGGGGGAAGACCCCAGCTGCCGCCGGAAGTGCCCGCGCAGCGCCACCGGCGAGCGGAACCCGCACCGCCCGGCGACCTCGTCGACCGAGTAGTCGGAGGTCTCCAGGAGCCGTTGCGCCTGGAGCACCCGCTGGGTGATCAGCCACTGCAGTGGAGCGCTCCCAGTGAGCGAACGGAATCGCCGGTCGAAGGTCCGTCGGCTCATGTACGCACGCGCGGCGAGCGTCTCCACGTCGAACTGCTCGTGGAGGTGCTCCAGTGCCCACGCGACGACCTCTGCCAGCGGGTCCGCCCCGATTTCCTCGGGTAAAGACCGATCGAGGTAGCGCTCCTGCCCGCCACTGCGCCGGGGCGGCACGACCAGCCGGCGCGCGAGCGCGCCCGCGGCCTCCGTGCCGTGGTCGGTCCGCACGATGTGCAGACACAGGTCGATCCCGGCGGCCGTCCCCGCCGACGTCAGCACGTCGCCGTCGTCGACGAACAGCTCGCGCGGATCGACGTGCACCGACGGATAGCGCTTGGCGAGCGTCGGCGCGTACATCCAGTGCGTCGTCGCGGGCCGGCCGTCCAGCAGTCCGGCGGCGGCGAGCACGAACGCGCCCGTGCACAGCCCGACGATCCGGGCGCCCTCCTCGTGCGCGCGGCGCAGCGCGTCCAACGCCTCCGGCGGCGGCGGGGAGGTGATGGACCGCCAGGCCGGTACGACGACCGTCCCGGCGCGGCTCATCGCCTCCAGGCCGTAGGGCGCGGTGAGTTCGAGTCCCCCCGTGGTCCGCAGGGGACCTTCCTCACCGGCGCACACCAGCAGCCGATAGCGCGGCACCCCCGCGTCCTGCCGGTCGATGCCGAACACCGAGAGCGGGATCGAGCTCTCGAAAATGGGTCCCCCGCTGAAAAGCAGCACCGCTACGATCTCCCGGCGGCGGCGCCCGGAGAGCTTCCGGGTGGCCTCCGGCGGTGCGGCCAAGTCCTGGCTCATGGCGCTAAGCCCCCCTCGCTGGTCGCGGCTCCCTGTTCGTGACGGGCCTGTCGCTCCTGCACACTGCTCCTTGAAGTCGCAGTCCCTCTAGGTCCTGCACGGTTCCCCCGCCGTCGAATAACCCATGATCGAATCTACTGTGTTGCATGGCGCTGTCGTGACAAGTTCCTCAAGCGCCGTTATGTCGACATGGCAACTTGGCGTGAAGCATTCGATCAGGAAGCGTTCCACTCCCGGGCGCCGCAGGGAAGTGCGCCTCTCGCTCATGGCCCGTCCCCGTAGGGTGCGCGGGCCGCCTGCGGTCCTTTCTTCCCTGGTGGCACCAGGGTTGGCGGGCCATTTCGCCAAGGGTGGGGGAGGTCGGCGAAGTTGGCTGAAAAACTACGGGCGCGCATGTGCGATCCCGTCACTCACCCGGCGCACAACCCTGCGAAGAGTGCGTGATTCCGTTGATTCTTCACGCATTGTTCTCGTTCTGGAGTCCTGTGGACCGGTGGTGGAACCCGGCCAGGACTCGACCGAAACCCGGCTGTGCCGCGAGTGGGTCTCCAGCCGTTCTCAGGCGTCGGCCTTGCGCCCGCCGCGATGGGCTCCGGAGCCGGTGCGGCTGTGCCGTCCGCGGTGGGTGCCCGCCTGGAGTTCCTCGGCGAGATCCCGGGTGGCGATCCGCTCGGACCGGCGCAGCAGGAGCCGGCAGGCGATCGTGACGGCGGCGAGCCCCCCGGCCGCGAGCGCGGTGCCGCCGGGCGGGGCCCCGTACACCAGGAGCACGACGGGGACGAGCAGACAGCTGAAGGCCGCCCAGCGCACCAGGTCTGCCACCGAGCCGGACGGGGCCGTCGGGGCGGGCTCGACTCCGGCGGGCGAGGGGTGCCCGTGCGAGCCGTGCTGTCCGTGCGGGCCGTGGGATCCGTGCGAGCCGTGCTGCCCGGGGGAACCGTGCGAGCCGTGCGGGCTGTGTGAGCCGTGTGATCCGTGCGGGCCGGGGGAGGTGTGCGGTCCCGGGTGGTGGGCTCCGTGCGGCCGGTCGCGTTCGTAGTCGTACGGGGACGGGAAGGGTGAGGGACCGGGCACGGGGCTGCCTCCTTCGGGCGTGCGGGGGACGGACGGAGCCTGATCAACGAACGGGCCGCCCGTACGGTCACGTTGCCCGGCGTCCGTACGGACCAGCGGCAGACGCCTGTACGGGGCAGCGGGCATTGCGATACGGCGCGGGGTCGTGCATGCTCCAGGAACCCCGCGGCCAAGTGGGGGCTGGGCAGTGGAGGAGTGCGGCCGTACCCTTGGGGGTATGGGCTTGGGAAGACGTTTCCCGGACAGCTCCGCCGCCGCAGGGCTGCCACCCGCCACACCGAACCTGCTGTTCCGCCGTCCCTTCCACCCGCTCCGTTGTCAGCTCCTTGAGGATTCAGACGCCGAGACACCGATGGCCGGTCACGAAACTCCCGAACCCGCGGACCGCAAGCAGGTCGCCGATCCCCGCGCCGAATACGGTGCGGAGCGCAGCGGTGACCTCTACGCGTTGGAAGAGCCGCGCCACTCCTGCGATCCCGCCTTCCGGCACGGTGTCGTCGTCGGCTTCGACGGCTCCACCTCCAGCGAGCGGGCGCTGGCCTACGCCATCGGCATGGCCCGGCGGCTCGGCCAGGGGCTGATCATCGTCCATGTCGCCAACCGGCTGCCGACCACCGTGTGGGCGGGCTGCGAGCCACCGGTCTTCGTGGACGTCCCCGACCACCGCACCGAGGTCCTCGGCCTCGAACTCGCCTGCGCGGACTACCTGTCCGAGGTCCCCTGGATCCTGGTCGAGCGCGGCGGCGACATCTGCCACGAGCTGGAGGAGGTCGGCCGGGAGTACGAGGCCGACGCGATCGTGGTGGGCTCCACCCAGGGCATCGTGGGCCGCCTCTTCGGGTCGGTCGCGGGGCGGCTGGCGAAGCGGGCGCAGCGCCCGGTCGTCGTCATTCCGTAACGTCCGCCCCGTTTGCCTGCTGCGCACGGCAGTTGGCGGTTCCGCACCCTTGACGGTATTCGGCGTTTTCTGAAACTACCGCCGCGTAGGGGTGATTTGTGACCTTATGAAGGGTAGATAAGGGTCGCTGGGAACACAGCAACGAACGCAGCAGCACTGCACGTGAAGGGAGCCCCGCCGTGGACAACGACGTCTCTGCGGGAAGCACATCGGCCTCCGCCTCCACTCTCGGACACCTCGCACTCGGACTGACCCTGCTGGCCTTCGGCCTCGGTCACACCGGCGTCCTCGACGGCATCACCGCGGCGAGCGCCGCCACGGTCGCGCTGTTCGTCGGCGGCATCACGCTCTTCGTCGCGGGACTCCTGGAGTTCCGCGTGGGCGACTCGTTCAACGGGACTGCCTTCGCCGGTCTCGGCGCCTTCTGGTTCACCTGGGGCACCGCGTCCGGCGAGTCCGCACTGAGCGGCGACGCGGCAGGGCTCTTCCTGCTGCTCTGGGCGCTGTTGGCGCTCAGCCTCACCCTGGGAGCAGCCGGCGGCGGTCTGCTCGCGCAGGTGATGTACGGGCTGCTGTTCGTGTCCCTGCTGCTCCTGGGCATCGCCCAGTTCGCGGACGCGGGGATGCCGGCGAAGGTCGCGGGCTGGGTGGCCGCTCTCTCCGGGCTCCTCGCCTGGTACGGAGCCACGGCGGCGTGGGCGAAGTGGCCCACCGCCCTGCCGGGCCGCGCCGCGGGCCGGGGCGTGACGGCAACCGGCTGACAGCGGGTCAGGTGCCATGGTGGGGCCGGTGGTTGGGCGACACCGGCCCCCGGCGAGGAGAAGGGCCCCGTACGGCCGTGGTGGCGGCGTACGGGGCCCTTCTCATGCGCGTGTGCGCGAGGGACCTACTCGACGGTGACGGACTTCGCCAGGTTGCGCGGCTTGTCGATGTCGCGGCCCATCGCCAACGCGGTGTGGTAGGCGAGGAGTTGGAGCGGAATGCCCATCAGGATCGGGTCCAGCTCGTGCTCGTTCTTCGGCACCACAATGGTGTGGTCGGCCTTTTCCTGCTCGCGGTGCGCGACCGCCAGGATCCGGCCGCTGCGGGCCTTGATCTCCTCCAGGGCGGCGCGGTTCTTCTCCAGCAGGTCGTCGTCCGGGACGATGGCGACCGTCGGCAGCGCGGGCTCGATGAGGGCGAGCGGGCCGTGCTTGAGCTCGGAGGCGGGGTAGGCCTCGGCGTGGATGTAGGAGATCTCCTTGAGCTTCAGGGAGGCCTCCAGGGCGACCGGGTAGCCGCGCACGCGCCCGATGAACATCATCGACTGGGCGCCCGCGTAGGCCTCCGCGATCTCCTTGATCTTGTCCTCGTCGGCGAGGATCTCCGAGATCTGCTCGGGCAGCTTGCGCAGGCCCTCGATGATCCGCTTGCCGTCGGAGACGGACAGGTCGCGGATGCGGCCCAGGTGCAGGGCGAGCAGCGCGAAGGCGACGACGGTGTTGGTGAAGCACTTGGTGGAGACGACGCAGACCTCGGGACCCGCGTGCACGTACACGCCGCCGTCGGCCTCGCGGGCGATCGCCGAGCCGACCACGTTCACGACGCCGAGCACCCGGGCGCCCTTGCGCTTCAGCTCCTGCACGGCGGCCAGCACGTCGTACGTCTCACCGGACTGCGAGACCGCGATGTACAGGGTGTCGGGGTCGACGACGGGGTTGCGGTAGCGGAACTCCGAGGCGGGCTCGGCGTCGGCGGGGATGCGGGCCAGGGACTCGATGAGCCCGGCACCGATCAGACCCGCGTGGTAACTGGTGCCGCAGCCGAGGATCTTGATGCGGCGCACGCCGCGCGCCTCGCGGGCGTCCAGGTTCAGGCCGCCCAGGTGGACGGTGGAGAAGCGGTCGTCGATGCGGCCGCGCAGCACGCGGTCCACGGCGTCGGCCTGCTCGCTGATCTCCTTGTGCATGTACGTGTCGTGGCCGCCCATGTCGTACGACTCGGCCTCCCACTCCACGGTGGTCGGCGTCGCCGAGGTGGTCGAGCCCTCGGTGGTGTACGTACGGAAGTCGTCGGCCTTCAGGGTGGCCATCTCACCGTCGTCCAGGGTGACGATCTGGCGGGTGTGCGAGACCAGGGCGGCGACGTCGGAGGCGACGAACATCTCCTTCTCGCCGATGCCGAGGACGACCGGGGAGCCGTTGCGGGCGACCACGATGCGGTCGGGGAAGTCGGCGTGCATGACGGCCAGGCCGTAGGTGCCCTCGATGTGGCGGAGCGCCTCGCGGACCTTCTCCTCCAGGGTCGCGGCCTGGGCGCGGGCGATGAGGTGGACGACCGTCTCGGTGTCCGTCTCGGAGGCGAAGACGACGCCGTCGGCGATCAGCTTGGCGCGCAGGTCGTCGGCGTTGTCGATGATGCCGTTGTGCACGACGGCGACCTTGGACTCGCCGTCCAGGTGCGGGTGGGAGTTCTCGTCGGAGGGCGCGCCGTGAGTGGCCCAGCGGGTGTGCGCGATGCCGGTGGTGCCCGCGAAGCGCTTGGGGACCTTGGCCTCCAGGTCACGGACCCGGCCCTTGGCCTTGACCATGCGCAGGGCGGGGGTCTTGGGGGTGTTGATCACCAGGCCCGCGGAGTCGTAACCCCGGTACTCCAGGCGCTGGAGGCCCTCCAGCAGCAGGGGCGCGACGTCACGCTTGCCGATGTATCCGACGATTCCACACATAAGTTCTGTCCTCCGAGTTCAGGGGTGCTCAGCCGTAGACGATGCGCCGCAGCTGGCGCAGCGAGAGCTCCGGGGGAGCGACCGCGCGGTGCGGCAGCTCGGCGGAGATCCGGTCGAAGATCTCCGCGTTCACGAGACCGCCGGACTGGAGCTCGCGGTGGCGGCGGCGGACGAACTCCTCGGTCGTCTCGTCGAAGTACGCCAGGACGTCGAGCACGACCCGGGCCGCCTCGCCGCGTGGCAGGGCGGTCGAGCGGACCAGGTGGTCGACGAGGTCGTCGTGCGACGACACGGGCGCGGTACGGCGTTCAAGCACTCGTCGATACTGAGGGAGCCCGGCCCTCTGTGCAAGAATCCTGCCCGATATCGGGCAGGATTCTTCTTGATCGCGATATTGGTACGTACTAAGGGGGTCGAAAGCGGCCCGTCAGCCCCCTCCGCACGGCCCCTACAGCCGCCTCAGGACCGCCTGCTTCGCCAGCGCGAACTCCTCGTCGGTGAGAACCCCGGACCGGTGCAGCTCGCCCAGCTCCCGCAGCCGCCGCAGCAGGACGTCGTGGTCCTCGGCGCCGGGCACCGCGTCCTGGGGGGCGGCCGTCAGGGCGGCGGGCGCGGCGTCCTCGACCGCGTGCGGGTGGGGCATCCGGGCGACCACGGCCGCCGCCGCGAGCGCCATCAGGGGGTCCTTCTTCAGCCCGTACAGGTTCACCGCGTGCGGGTCGTACTTCGGCGGCATGGTGTGGGTGGCGGCCGGGGTGCGGAAGCGGAGGTGGCCGTTCTCCAGCCCGGCGGCCGGCAGCCACTCCACCGCGAGCACCTCGGCCAGCGGGATGGTCCGGGGGCCGCCCGAGGACTTCGAGGCCTCCGTGGTCCAGGTCCAGGTCAGCCGGATCTGCTTCTCGTCGACGCTGACCGAGGCGTCGCCCGCCGACGCGGTGTACGGAACGGCGGGGCCGCCGACCAGGTAGCGGTCGACGGGGCCGGAGTCCACCTGGTCCAGCAGCAGCGCGTTGCGCACCTCCTCCACGAAGTACTCGGCGACGCCGCTGCGGTCGTTCTCCACCACCAGCCGGTACGGGTCGGACGCGTCGTCCAGCCGCCCCCCGGCGATCTGCATCAGCGGACAGGCGCCCTCCCGCAGCCGCAGCCTGAGCCGACCGGACTTGCGCCCCGGCTCGAAGGAGATCCCGGCCAGTGCCTCCAGCGGCACGGACACCTCGCCCAGCGTCCGGCGCAGCAGGCTCACGCCCTTGTCGCTCCCGGGCACGAGCCGGAGGGAGTCGACCTCGAAGCTCCAGGTGCCGTCCTTCTGCATGATTTCCGCCATCGCCATGGGGGGATTCTCGCACCGGGGGGCTTGCGCCGATGGTGTGCGGAATTGGTCTACACCCTTGACCCGGCCGTGATGTGACGGGTAGCCATGTCGTGCCGCGCACGCGCCGCGTACACCCCCCATCCATGTCACGTGCATGCCACATCCGCGATGCCCCGTCGAAGGGACGCCTTGTGAGACACCGTCGTACGCTTCCCCGCTTCCCCCGCCTGCTCGCCCCGATGCTGCTGGTCGCCGTGGCGGGGACCACCGCCGTCGGCGCCGCCCCCGCCCCCGCCCCCGGGGCGGCCGAGGCCCCCCGCCCCCTGGGCCAGGTCGTTCCGGCCCCCTCCGAGGTGAGGGCGGGCGGTTCGGCGTACACGATCGACCGTGGCACCGACATCGCGGTGGGCCGCTCCCGGGAGGCCCGCGAGGTCGGCGAGGCCCTCGCGAAGGTGCTGCGCCCCTCCACCGGCTACCGGCTGCCGGTCACCTCGCGCGAGGGCCGCGGCGGCATCCGGCTGAAGCTGGCCGGGAACGAGAAGTCGCTCGGCGCCGAGGGGTACCGCCTGGAGTCCGCCCGAGGCGGCGTCACCATCACCGCCCGCACCTCCGCCGGCCTCTTCCACGGCGTCCAGACGCTGCGCCAGCAACTCCCGGCGAACGTCGAGGCGAAGACGCGGCAGACGGGCCCCTGGCAGGTCGCGGGCGGCACCATCAAGGACGTCCCGCGCTTCGGCTACCGGGCCGTGATGCTCGACGTCGGACGCCACTTCCTCTCCGTCGAGCAGGTCAAGCGCTACATCGACCAGGCCGCGCTCTACAAGGTCAACACCCTGCGCCTGCACCTCACCGAGGACCAGGGCTGGCGCATCGCCATCGACTCCTGGCCGAGGCTGGCCACCTACGGAGGCTCCACCCAGGTCGGCGGCGGCCCCGGCGGCCACTACACGAAGGCCCAGTACAAGGACCTGGTGCGGTACGCGGCCTCCCGCAAGATGGACGTCATCCCGGAGATCGACATGCCGGGCCACACCAACGCTGCCCTCGCCTCGTACGCCGAACTCAACTGCGACGGCGTCGCGCCGCCCCTCTACACGGGCACCGAGGTCGGCTTCAGCAGCCTGTGCGCGAGCAAGCCGGTCACGTACAAGTTCATCGACGACGTGGTGCGCGAGATCGCGCGGATGACCCCGGGCCGTTACATCAACATCGGCGGCGACGAGGCGCACTCGACCAGCCACGAGGACTTCGCGAAGATGATGAACCACGCGCAGAAGGTGGTCGGCACGTACGGCAAGAAGGTCATGGGCTGGCACCAGCTGGTCGGCGCCGACCAGGTCAAGGACAAGGTCGTCCAGTACTGGGGCTACGACCGGACCGGCGAGGCCGAGCGCAAGAGCGTCGTCGACGCGGCGAAGGGCGGCACCAAGCTGGTGATCTCCCCGGCCGACCGCAGCTACCTCGACATGAAGTACCACAAGGACACCCCGCTGGGCCTGAAGTGGGCGGGTTACGTCGAGGTGCAGCGCTCGTACGACTGGGACCCGGGCACCTACCTGGCGGGGGCGCCGGAGTCCTCCGTCCTCGGCGTGGAGGCCCCCCTGTGGACCGAGACCCTCGCCACCAGCGACCAGCTGGAGTTCATGGCGTACCCGCGCCTGCCCGGCATCGCGGAGCTGGGCTGGTCGCCCCGCTCCACGCACGACTGGGACACCTACAAGCTGCGGCTGGCACAGCAGGGCCCGCGCTTCGAGGCGCTCGGCATCGACTACTACAAGTCGACGCAGGTGCCGTGGCCGACGAAGTAGGGGCTCACTGACGGACGGGGGGGAGGGGGTGCACCGGGACCGTCCGGTGCACCCCCTCCCGGTTCGTGGGGCGCTACGAGACCTCGTACTCGGAAGGGTTCTCGCGGAGGCCGTCCTCGCTGAGGCCCTGGCGCCAGTAGCCGGTGAAGGTGATGCGGCGGCGGTCGTACCCGCGGTCGTTGACGAAGTGCCGCCGCAGGGCGCGCACGCAGGAGGCCTCGCCCGCGATCCAGACGTACGGGGCCGCGGTGTCCGGGAGGGTGGCCGCGGCGAGGGCGTCGACGGGGGCGGGGGCGTTCTCGTCCCGGACGAGATAGGTGATCTCGGCGTCGGCGGGGGTCGCCAACGCGACGGCGTCGTCCGGGTGCTGGACGGTGATCCAGGCCCGGACGGGCAGGGCGGCCGGGAGCTGCTCCAGGGCGGCGGAGAGGGCCGGGAGGGCCGTCTCGTCGGCCCACATGACGATCTGGTCGGTGTCGTCGGCGGGCCGGAAGCGGACACCGGCGTTGTCGGCGACGGTCGGCCCGAGGACGGTCACGCGCTGCCCCGGGGCGGCCTGCTCGGCCCAGCGGCAGGCGGGGCCGCCGTCGGGGTGCAGGGCGAAGTCGATGTCGACCTCCGCGGGGTCGCTGCGCTGGGCGCGGGCGGTGTAGGAGCGCATGACGGCGCGCGTCTCGTCGGGCATCCGGCGGTACGAGGCGAACCAGTCGGGGTCGGTCTCCGGGGGGAGCACCGGCTCCTCCTGCCCGGGCTGCGGGAGGAAGAGGGACAGGGACTGGTCCCGGCCGCCGGAGGCGAAGCCGTCCAGCTCCTTCTCGCCGTGACCGCCGAAGGTGACGCGGAGGAGGGAGGGGCTGAGGCGCTCGGTCCGCAGGACGCGGAGCTGGAAGAGCCGGAACGGGGCGGTCACGGGGGTCTCCTGGGGGCGGGTGCGGGGCTCTTACGGGGTGTGCGTCCGTGCCCCTTCGGGGGCGCGGGGCCGTGCTCGTGGTGCGGCTGCGCCGCGTGGGCGCTTCCCTTCCTGTGCGGGCCCTGCTCGTCCGTGCCCCTTCAGGGGCGCGGGGAACTGCGCGACCAGCCACTCACGCACCCGCACGGAACCGTGCAATTGCCCCGCGGGTTTAGGTGAAGGGGCGGGGCTGGGGACCCCCTTGCCCCGGCGGGGCGGGGCTGCGCATGCCCGGTACCGGGAGGCGACCCCAGGGCCTGGGCGGTGACGTGCACCCGGCGCAGGGGCTGGGCCATGGGGCGGCACCCGGGTGGGCCGGGAGCGGGAGGGGCCGCCCCCTTGCCCGCCCGTCCCGCCCCCGGGGGGCGGCCCCGCCGCCCAAGGGGGCTGGGGGGAAGGGAGAAGGGGGAAGGGGGAAGGGGGGCGGAGCTCACGGGGTGGGGGAGAGGGGGGCGGAGCCCAAGGTGGAGGCTGCGGGCACGGAGCCCGCAGGGGAGGGGCGGCCCGCACCTGTGAGCGCTCGGCGGAGATGCACCCGCACCCGACCCCACCTCTCGGCGGAGATGCACCCGCACCCGACCCCACCTCTCGGCGGAGATGCACCCGCACCCGACCCCACCTCGGCCGAGACGCCCCCGCCCCCACCCCTCCCCCGACCGTCAGGAGACCTTCTTGGAGGATTCGATGGCCTTGGCCAGGTCGTCCAGGATGGGGGCGCACTTCGCATAGGAGTAGATGGGCTCGGTCACCCGGGGAATGACCTGGCCCGCCTTGACCGCCGGCAGCCCCGCCCACGTCGGCTTCCCCGCGATGTCCTTCGGCTGGAGCACCGCCGACCGGTTGTCCATCATGATGATGTCGGCCTTGTACTTGCCGACGTTCTCCCAGCTCAGCCCCTCGAAGAAGCCCGCCTTGTCCACCTTCGGCTCGACGAACTTCACGCCCAGCTCCTGGAAGTACAGCGTGTCCGCGCTCATCTTGGCGAGCGAGACGTAGAAGAGCTCGGCCGAGGCGGAGCCGATCATCACCGTGACGTCGGGGTGCGCCTTGGCCGCCGCGCGCAGCCGCGCCGAGGCCTTCTCGAAGCGGGCCTTGGCGTCCGCGATCTTCGGGTCCTTCAGGTCCGCGCCCAGCGAGGCCGCGAGCCCGGCCCGGCGTGCCAGGGCCTTCTCCATGTTGGTGCTGGACGCCCACAGGGCGACCTGCGGGGCGAGCGAGTAGATCTTCTTCGCGGAGTTCTCCGGCACGTACCAGAGCTTGTCCTTCTCCCACATGTCGGAGATCAGCAGCTCGGGCATCAGCTTGGCGTACTTCTCGACGTCGAACTCGCCGAAGGTGTTGCCGATGATCTCGACCTTGGAGATGTCCAGGTCGCCGGCCTGCACGTCGGCCTTGCCGTCCTTGCCCTTGGTGGGGCCGAAGACGCCCTTGACCTCGACGCCGTAGTCGTGGAGGGCGGCGGCCATGCCGGTGAAGGCGACGATGTTCTTCGGGACGGCCTTCGTCTCGGCCTTGGTCCCGCGGTCGTCGGTGAAGGACCAGGGGCCGGACTTCTCACCGGAGCCGGAACCCGTGTCCGTCTTGCTGCCGGAGGCCTTCTCGCCGCCGCACGCGGCCAGGGCGGCGCCGATGCCGAGCGCACCGCCGGCGGCGAGCAGGCCGCGACGGGTGGGGCGGGAGAGGCGGGGCGAGGAGGGCATGGGCGAAGTCGCTTTCGTACGGGCGGCGGAGGCCGGAAGGTGCCGGAATCGTGGATTCCTAGGAAGGCTAGCCTAACCTTCCGAGCACCTGGGAGGCTGTCCGGTTTCCGCTCGTACGAATGCGCGCAAAGGGGGCATTCGGGTCAGGCGGACATCCCCAGTTCCCGCGCGATCAGCATCCGCTGCACCTCGCTCGTCCCCTCCCCGATCTCCAGGATCTTGGAGTCGCGCCACATGCGGGCCACCGGGTACTCGTTCATGAAGCCGTACCCGCCGTGGATCTGGGTCGCCTCCCGGGCGTTGTCCACGGCCACCGTGGAGGAGTACAGCTTCGCGATGGCGGCCTGCTTCTTGAACGGCTCGCCGTTCACCAGCCGCGAGGCCGCGTCGTACCAGCCGATCCGGGCCATGTGCGCCCGCATCTCCATGTCCGCGATCTTGAACTGGATGGCCTGGTTCTCGCCGATGGCCTTCCCGAAGGCGTGCCGCTCCTTCGCGTACTTCAGCGACTCGTCGACGCAGCCCTGGGCGAGCCCGGTGGCCAGCGCCGAGATGGCGATCCGGCCCTCGTCGAGGATGCGCAGGAACTGGGCGTACCCCCGGCCCTCCTCGCCGAGCAGGTTCCCCAGCGGCACCCGGACGTCGGAGAAGGACAGCTCCCGCGTGTCCGATGAATTCCAGCCGACCTTGGAGTACGGGGCCGCGACCGTGAAGCCGGGGGTTCCCGACGGCACGATGATCGACGAGATCAGCGGCTTGCCGTCGGGCTTGCGGCCGGTGACGGCGGTGACGGTGACCAGGGCGGTGATGTCGGTGCCGGAGTTGGTGATGAAGCACTTCGAGCCGTTGATGACCCACTCGCCCGTCGCCTCGTCGCGGACGGCGGTCGTCCGGGTCCCGCCCGCGTCCGAGCCCCCGTCCGGCTCCGTCAGCCCGAACGCGCCGAGCGCCTCCCCGGCGCACAGCCTGGGCAGCCACTCCTGCTTCTGCTCCTCGGTGCCGAACCGGTAGAGCGGCATCGCGCCGAGCGAGACCCCGGCCTCCAGGGTGATGGCGACCGAGGAGTCGACCCGGGCCAGCTCCTCCAGGGCGATGCCGAGGGCGAGGTAGTCGCCGCCCATGCCGCCGTACTCCTCGGGGATCGGCAGCCCGAACAGGCCCATGCGGCCCATCTCGCGGACGATCTCGTACGGGAACTCGTGCCGCTCGTAGAGGTCGCCGATCTTCGGGGCGACGACGTCGTGCGCGAACTCCTCGACGGTGCGCCGGAGTTCTTCGTGCTCGGGGGTGAGGCGGTGGTCCATCGTCAGTCCTTGGGGGAGTCAGTCCTGGTGGGACAGGGCGCGAACGGTTCGGGACGGGCTGGGTCGGCCCAGTTGCTCCGCCATCCACACGCTGGTGGCGGTGAGGCGGGCGAGATCGACGCCGGTGTCGATGCCGAGGCCCTGGAGCATCCACACCAGGTCCTCGGTGGCGAGGTTGCCGGTGGCGGACTTCGCGTACGGGCAGCCGCCGAGGCCCCCGGCGGAGGCGTCGACGGTGGTGACGCCGTGCCGCAGGGCGGCCAGGGTGTTGGAGAGGGCCTGGCCGTAGGTGTCGTGGAAGTGGACGCCGATACGGTCGGTGGGCACACCGGCGGTGTTCAGGGCGGTCAGCAGGGAGCCCACCTGGCCGGGCGTGGCGACGCCGATGGTGTCGCCGAGGGAGAGCGTGTCGCAGCCCATGTCGATGAGCGCCCGGCAGACCTTCACCACCTGACCCTCCGGCACGGCCCCTTCCCAGGGGTCCCCGAAGCACATCGACAGATAGCCCCTGACCTGCGCGTTAGCCGCCTTCGCCCGGGTGACGACCGGCTCGAACATGGCGAGTGCCGCATCGACCGTACGGTTCAGATTGGCCTGGGCGAAGGACTCGGTGGCGCTGGCGAACACGGCGACGTGCCGGGCGCCGAGGGCCAGCGCACGGTCCAGCCCCCGCTCGTTGGGCACGAGGACGGGCAGGTCGACGTCGAGATCGGCCAGCTGCGGGAACAGGGCCTCCGCGTCGGCGAGTTGGGGGACCCACTTGGGGTGCACGAAGCTGGTGGCCTCGACGGTGGAGAGACCGGACGCGGCGAGGCGGTGGACGAACTCCGCCTTCACCTCGGTGGGGACGACGCCCTTCTCGTTCTGGAGCCCGTCACGGGCCCCGACCTCGTAGATCCGTACCCGGCTGGGCAGTTGGGGGTCGCGCACGACCATGGGGAGCGTCATGCGGCCGCCTCCTCGTCCGGGGTGACCACGGCCAGCACCTGGTCCATGGCGACGGTGGCCCCGGCCTTCACGTCGAGCTCGGCGACGGTGCCGGAGTGGGGGGCGGCGATGACGTGCTCCATCTTCATCGCCTCGACGACGAGCAGGCTCTGCCCCGCGTCGACGTGGTCCCCGACGGCCACCTTCACCACGGTCACCGTGCCGGGCATCGGCGCGGTGAGCGCGTCGGCACCGGAGTGGGCGGCGCCGGTGAGGGTGGCGGCGACGGGGTCGTACGCCGGAAGGTGCCAGGCGTCGCCGTCCCGGCCCCACCACTCGCCGTGGTGGTGGAGGGTGTGCGTGAGCCCGGCGACCTCGACGGTGAGGGCACCCCCTGCGGAGGCGCTCAGGCGGGCGGGCAGGGCGTCGGTGTCGTCGACGCGCACCTCGCCCTCACGGACCCGTACCGTCACCGGTTCCTGGCCGGACGCCTTGACGTGGTGCGCCGTCCAGGCGGGCGCGCCGCCGAGCCGCCAGCCGCTGGGGGCGTCGAACGGGTCGGCCCAGCCCCGGACCGCCGGAGCCGTCAGCTCCGCCTGCGCCGCCAGCCCGGCCGCCGCGTACACCTCCGGCGGGACGCTCGCGTCGACCAGGGACTCCGCGTCCCGCTCCACCAGCCCGGTGTCCAGGTCGCCCGCCACCACGTCCGGGTGGGCCAGGAGCCTGCGCAGGAAGCCCGCGTTGGTCTGGACGCCCAGGGTCACCGTCTCCGCGAGGGCGGCGCGCAGCTTGCGCAGTGCGGTGGGGCGGTCGGGACCGTACGCGATGACCTTGGACAGCATCGGGTCGTACAGGCTGCCGATCTCCGTGCCGACGGAGAGCCCGGAGTCCGTCCGCACCCCGTTGCCCTGCGGCTCGTGCAGGGCGAGGATCGTGCCGCCGGAGGGCAGGAAGCCCCTGGAGGGGTCCTCGGCGCAGATGCGGGCCTCGACGGCGTGCCCGGTGAGCGTGATGTCGTCTTGGGCGAAGGGGAGTTGGGCCCCCGACGCGACCCGGAGCTGCCACTCCACCAGGTCGATTCCGGTGATCAGCTCGGTCACCGGGTGCTCGACCTGGAGGCGGGTGTTCATCTCCATGAAGTAGTACGAGGACGGATCGGCGCCCGGCACGATGAACTCCACCGTGCCCGCGCCGCTGTAGCCGCAGGACCGGGCCGCCTGCACGGCCGCCTCGCCCATCGCGGCCCGCGTCGTCTCGTCCAGCAGGACGGACGGGGCCTCCTCGATGACCTTCTGGTGGCGGCGCTGGAGGGAACACTCGCGCTCGCCGAGGTGGACGACGTTGCCGTGCCCGTCGGCGAGCACCTGGATCTCGATGTGCCGGGGGCGGTCGATCCACCGCTCCACCAGGAGGGTGTCGTCGCCGAAGGAGGAACGGGCCTCACGGCGGGCGGCGGCGATCTCGTCGGCGAGGAGGGCCTCGTCGCGGACCAGCCGCATGCCCTTGCCGCCGCCGCCCGCACTCGGCTTCAGCAGCACGGGCATGCCGATCTTCCGTGCGGCATCGGCGAGTTGGGTGTCCGTCAGCCCGGACCCGGAGGACCCCGGCACGACGGGCACGCCCGCCGCCTCGACCGTCTCCTTCGCCCGGATCTTGTCGCCCATGAGGGAGATCGCGGACGCCGGGGGACCGATGAAGACAAGCCCGGCGGACGCGCACACGGCGGCGAACTCGGCGTTCTCCGCGAGGAATCCGTACCCCGGGTGGACGGCCTGCGCGCCGGAGCGCACCGCCGCCTCGACCAGGCGGTCGATGCGCAGGTAGCTCTCCGAGGCGGCGGGCGGCCCGATCCGTACCGCCGTGTCCGCCTCGCGCACGTGCCGGGCGTCCGCGTCGGCGTCGCTGAAGACGGCGACCGAGCGGATGCCGAGTTCGCGCAGCGTGCGGATGACGCGGACGGCGATCTCGCCGCGGTTGGCGACCAGGACGGTGTCGAACAGGGAAGTCATGTGTCGTCTCACATCCGGAAGACGCCGAAGGCGGGGTCGGCGAGCGGGGCGTTGGCGCAGGCGGTCAGGGCGAGGCCGAGGACCTGGCGGGTTTCCATCGGGTCGATCACACCGTCGTCCCACAGGCGGGCGGAGGCGTAGTAGGCGTTGCCCTGCGTCTCGTACTGGGCGCGGATCGGGTCCTTGAAGGCTTCTTCGTCCTCCGTCGCCCACTCCTCGCCGCGCCCCTCGATCTGGTCGCGCTTGACGGTGGCGAGGACGGAGGCGGCCTGCTCGCCGCCCATCACGGAGATCTTGGCGTTGGGCCACATCCACAGGAAGCGGGGGGAGTAGGCGCGGCCGCACATCGAGTAGTTGCCCGCGCCGTAGCTGCCGCCGACGACGACGGTCAGCTTGGGCACGCGGGTGCAGGCCACGGCGGTGACCATCTTCGCGCCGTGCTTGGCGATGCCGCCCGCTTCGTAGTCCCGTCCGACCATGAAGCCGGAGATGTTCTGGAGGAAGACGAGCGGGATGCCGCGCTGGTCGCACAGCTCGATGAAGTGCGCGCCCTTCTGGGCGGATTCGGAGAAGAGGATGCCGTTGTTGGCGACGATGCCGACGGGGTGGCCGTGGATGCGGGCGAAGCCGGTGATCAGCGTCTGCCCGTACTCCGACTTGAACTCGCTGAAGCGGGAGCCGTCGACCACGCGGGAGATCACTTCGCGTACGTCGTAGGGGGTGCGGGAGTCGACGGGCACGGCCCCGTACAGCCCGGCAGGATCGACCTTCGGCTCCTCGACGGGCCTGACCGACCAGGGCAGTTCGCCGCGCTCGGGGAGCGTCGCGACGATGTTCCGTACGATGCGCAGCGCGTGCGCGTCGTCCTCGGCGAGGTGGTCGGTGACGCCCGAGGTGCGGGAGTGGACCTCGCCGCCGCCCAGCTCCTCCGCGGTGACGACCTCGCCGGTGGCGGCCTTCACCAGGGGCGGACCACCGAGGAAGATCGTGCCCTGGTTCCGGACGATCACGGCCTCGTCGCTCATCGCGGGGACGTACGCGCCGCCCGCCGTGCAGGACCCCAGTACGGCGGCGATCTGCGGGATTCCGGCCCCCGACATCCGGGCCTGGTTGTAGAAGATCCGGCCGAAGTGCTCGCGGTCGGGGAAGACCTCGTCCTGCATGGGGAGGAAGGCGCCGCCGGAGTCGACGAGGTAGAGGCAGGGGAGGCGGTTCTCGAGGGCCACCTCCTGGGCGCGGAGGTGCTTCTTGACCGTCATCGGGTAGTACGTGCCGCCCTTGACGGTGGCGTCGTTGGCGACGATGACGCACTCGCGGCCGCTGACCCGGCCGATTCCGGCGATCACTCCGGCGGCCGGGGCCTGGTCGTCGTACATGCCGTTCGCGGCGAAGGGGGCCAGCTCCAGGAAGGGCGAGCCGGGGTCGAGCAGGGTGTCCACGCGGTCCCGGGGCAGCAGCTTGCCGCGTGCGACGTGCCGGGCCCGGGACTTCTCGCCGCCGCCGAGGCGGGTGGTGGCGAGGCGGGTGCGGAGGTCGTCCGCGAGGGCCTGGTGGGCGGCCTCGTTGGCCTGCCAGGCGGTGGAGGAGGGGTCCGCGGTGCTGGTCAGCACCGGTGCTTCCTGCATGGTTCGAGCTCCCTTGCCCGCGGGGGTGCGCGGGGTGCGCGCGAAGTTAGTGACCGTTAACGTCAGTGCGAGGTTAACGAGCGCTAACGACTCTGTCCAGGGCGACTTGACGACCTCCGCCTCCTCGCCTCCCGGCTCCCGGCCTCCCGGGTCCCCCTTGGGCGGCGACCCCACTCTCGCCCTCTCGGTCCCCGCCTTGCACCACCCAGCCCGCCTTGGGCTTTGGCCCTTGCCGCCTCGCCCTCTTGCGCTCCCTCTCTTGCCGCCCCGCCCTCTTGGGTACCGGGGTCGCCCCCCCCGCTTCCCCCGTAGCCCCCGTGGGTTCCGCGCCCCTCTTCCCCTCGTCCCCTTGGGCGGCGGGGCCGCCCTCCTGCCTCTTCCCCTCGCCCCCTTGGGCGGCGGGGCCGCCCCCCGGGGGCGGGACGGGCGGGCAAGGGGGCGGCCCCTCCCG
>NZ_JBIUXN010000009.1:0-65475 GCF_044744005.1 Streptomyces sp. NPDC087440
GCTCCCGCGCCCCCGGCCCCGCGCCCCCGCGGCGCGGCGTGCGGGGGGTGGGGGGTGGCGGTTCGGGCCGGGGGCGCTGCCCCCGGACCCCCGGGTTTCGCCCCGGTCCCGCCCCTTCACCTAAACCCGCGGGGCTGATGAACGGTTCCGTGCGGGAGCGTCGTGGCTGGTCGCGCAGTTCCCCGCGCCCCTGGAGGCATGCCCTTCGGGCAGCCGTCACAGACATGCCAGTGGGCCCGGACCGTTGGACGGTTCGGGCCCACAGGGGGTGCTGCGTCAGTTTTCGTCGGCGGGCTTGGCGCCGGTGGCCTTCTCGCGCATCTTTGCCAGCAGTTCGGCCTTCTTCTCCGCCGCCGACGCGCGGTCCGCGTTGCGGTGCGGGCCGTTGTTGGCGCGCTCGTCGCGGGACTGGCGCTTGCGCTGGCCGCCGCCCTGGCCGACGGGGTTGTTGATGTTCTTGCTGGTGGTCATGGGAGTTCTCCCGAAGTGATGAGAAGTGATCTACGGATTCGTCGATGGGGGACGGGCACGGCGACGTCAGAGGGCGTCGGAAGGGGCCCGTCGCGCTCTCACTCGTAAATCGGCGTCTGGAAGAACATGACCATGACGGTACCCGGTCCCGGCGGGCCCGCGCACCAGATTTGTCCCCGCCCCGGACTCGCCCCGGACCCGCCCCGGACCCGTCCGGGGTTCAGCCCGTGCCCTCCAGGAAGCGCAGGACCGCCAGCACCCTCCGGTGGTCCGCCCCCGCCCTCGGCAGGTCCAGCTTGGCCAGGATCGAGTTGATGTGCTTGGCGACCGCGCTCTCGCTCAGCGTGAGCTGGGCGGCGATGCCCGCGTTCGAGCGGCCCTCCGCCATGGAGGCCAGCACCTCGCGTTCACGGTCGGTGAGCCGGTCGAGAGGGTCGCTGCCGCGCCGGACCAGGAGCTGGGCGACGACCTGGGGGTCCAGGGCCGTACCGCCGTCGGCGACCCGGCGCAGGGCCTCGATGAACTCCTCGACGTCCGCGACCCGTTGCTTGAGGAGGTAGCCGATGCCGGTGGTGTGCCGGGAGAGGAGTTCCGCCGCGTACCGCTCCTCGACGTACTGGGAGAGCATGAGGACCGCCGTGTCGGGCCGTCTCTCGCGCAGGGCGAGGGCTGCCCGGATTCCCTCGTCGGTGAAGCCGGGCGGCATCCGGACGTCGACGACGGCGAGGTCGGGGCGGTGTTCCTCGACGGCGGCGAGGAGTCCCGCCGCGTCGTCCGACTCGGCGACGACGTCGAAGCCCGCCATGTCGAGGATCTTCACGACCCCCATGCGGAGGAGGACGGAGTCCTCGGCTATCACTGCGCGGCGGCGCTGCACGGCAACTCCACGGTCATCACGGTCGGTCCCCCGGTGGGGCTGCTCAGGCGGAACGTGCCGTCGACGGAGGCCACCCGCTGGGTGAGGCCGCGCAGTCCGGTGCCGGCCGAGGGGTCGGCGCCGCCCGTTCCGTCGTCGGTGACGGTCACCCGCAGTATCTCCCCGAGGCGGAACGCGGTCACCTCCGCCCTGGTCGCGTGCGCGTGCTTGGCGATGTTGGTGAGGGCCTCGGAGACGACGAAGTACGCGACGGCCTCGACGGCGGGTGCGGGGCGGGCGGGGATGTCCGCGCGCAGGCGTACGGGGAAGGGGGCGCGGGCGGCGAGGCCCGACAGGGCCGGATCCAGGCCGAGTTCGTCCAGGACGGAGGGGTGCAGGCCGCGCACCAGGTTGTTGAGTTCCTCGATGGCGTCCTTGGCGGCCCGGTGCGCCTCGTCGATGACCTGCTGGGCCTCGGGCGGCAGGTCCTTCAGCGTCGCCTTCGCTATGCCGAGGTTGAGGGCCATCGACACCAGGTGCTGCTGGGCGCCGTCGTGCAGGTCCCGTTCGATGCGGCGGCGTTCGGCGTCCGCCGCGTCGACCGCGCCCGCCCGGCTCTCGGTGAGGTCCGACACACGCTGCTTGAGGGCTTCGGCCTTGTCGTCCCGCAACAGGGCGGGAGCGATGCGCTGTTCCAGCCGTACGAGAGCGCCGGCGGCCGGCGGTACGGCGAAGAGGGCCGCGACGCCCACGCCCATGACCCCGGTCGCCCAGGTGCTGTAGCCGGGGTGCCCCATCCGCCAGGCGAACGGCAGCATCCACTCCCACAGGAACACGGTCGTCCCGACCACCGCCAGCAACGCCATGACCAGCACGGCGAGTTCGAGCAGCGCGAGGCAGGGCCCCACCAGCCAGTGGTAGCCGAACTGCCGCCGCGCCACCGCGAACCGCAGCCTCGGTATCTCCACCCCGCACAGCTCCCGGAACCGCCACCGCTGCGCCTCGGTGAGCCCGAACCCGGCGGCGACGATCAGCACGAGGGCCACCGGCAGCACGAACGGCGCCGCGTCCGAGCTTCCGTCCAGGAGCCCGACGGCCTGCGTCGTCGCCCACAGGAACAGCGGCGCGGTGAGCAGGTGCAGCGGCACCCCCGAGGCCACGAAGGCGAGGTCGCGGCGCAGCCGCGTACGGGCGCGGGCCCAGCGGGATCGCCGCTCGGGCCCCACCCGGGCCATCAGGTGGGCGAGCGGCCCGGGACTTCCCCGGGTCAGGAGCTTCATGATCCGACGGTAGACGGTGGGTCTGACAGCCCACCAGGAAGCCTGTTGCCGTGCGGGGGTGCAACCAGTGCCACCCCAGGTCGGCAACCAGCATTCCTGACCCGGGCCCCCGAAATCCGGAGTGTGGATCACGAGCCCGACAGCCGGGTCCGTGATCCACGAAGAGCCCCGGAAGGACCCGCCCCCATGGCACTCCTCGCCCTCGACTCCCCGCTCCCCACCGCCCTGTGGCAGAGCAGGCTGCTCACCCTCACCGGGCTCGCCCTGCTCCCGTGGATGGGCTACCTGGCCGCCACCCTGCCGCCCGCCGAGGCCGCCGCCTGGATCGCCCTGGACACCCTGGAGGCCGCCTGCCTCCTGGCCGCCGGCCGCCGGATACGGGAGGGGCTCCCGGCCCGGCTGCCCGCCACCGGTGCGGCCCTCCTCCTCGCCGCCGACGCCTGTACCGACCTGCTCACCTCGGCGCCCGGCACGGAACTCGCCGCCGCCCTCGCCATGGCCGTGTGCGCCGAACTCCCGCTGGCCGCCCTCTGCGCCGTCCTGGCACGCCAGAGCCCCCGGCCGCACAAGCAGGCGACCGGGGGCTCAGGAACGTACAGGAAGCAGGTCAGCAGCCGATGAGGCGGACCGCCAGGTACTCCTGGATCATGTCGAGCGACACGCGCTCCTGCTTCATGGTGTCGCGCTCGCGCACGGTCACCGCGTTGTCGTCCAGGGTGTCGAAGTCGACCGTCACGCAGAACGGCGTGCCGATCTCGTCCTGGCGGCGGTAGCGGCGGCCGATGGCGCCCGCGTCGTCGAACTCGATGTTCCAGTTCTTGCGCAGGTCCGCGGCCAGGCCCTTGGCCTTCGGCGAGAGCTGCGGGTTGCGGGACAGCGGCAGGACGGCGACCTTGACCGGGGCCAGGCGCGGGTCCAGGCCCATCACGACGCGCTTCTCCATGACGCCCTTGGCGTTCGGCGCCTCGTCCTCGCGGTAGGCGTCCAGCATGAAGGCGAGCATCGCGCGGTTGACACCGGCCGCGGGCTCGATGACGTACGGCGTCCAGCGCTCGTTGGCCTCCTGGTCGAAGTAGACCAGGTCGTGGCCCGAGGCCTTGGAGTGCGCCTTCAGGTCGAAGTCGGTGCGGTTCGCGACGCCTTCGAGCTCGGAGAACTCACTGCCGCCGAAGTTGAAGCGGTACTCGATGTCGGCGGTGCGCTTGGAGTAGTGCGAGAGCTTCTCGGCCGGGTGCTCGTACCAGCGGATGTTCTCGGGGTTGATGCCGAGGTCCAGGTACCAGTTCCAGCGCTGCTCCATCCAGTATTCCTGCCACTGCTCGTCCTCGCCCGGCTTGACGAAGAACTCCATCTCCATCTGCTCGAACTCGCGCGTGCGGAAGATGAAGTTGCCCGGAGTGATCTCGTTCCGGAAGGACTTGCCCATCTGCGCGATGCCGAACGGCGGCTTCTTGCGCGCGGTCTGCTGCACCTGGGCGAAGTTGGTGAAGATGCCCTGCGCGGTCTCGGGACGCAGGTACGCGGCGGAGCCGGTGTCCTGGGTCGGGCCGAGGTGCGTCTGGAGCATGCCGGAGAACTGCTTGGGCTCGGTGAACTGGCCCTTGGTGCCGCAGTTGGGACAGTTGACGTCCGCCAGGCCGTTCTCGGGGGCGCGGCCGTGGTGCTTGGCCTCGTACGCCTCGATCAGGTGGTCGGCGCGGTGGCGCTTGTGGCAGGAGGTGCACTCGGTGAGCGGGTCGGAGAAGGTCTGGACGTGGCCGGACGCCTCCCACACCTCGGGGGCCAGGATGACCGACGAGTCGATACCGACCACGTCTTCGCGCGCGATGACCATCGCGCGCCACCACTGACGCTTGATGTTCTCCTTGAGCTCGACACCCAGCGGACCGTAGTCCCAGGCGGCCTTGGAGCCGCCGTAGATCTCACTGCACGGGTAAACGAAGCCACGGCGCTTGCTCAGGCTGACGATGGTCTCGATCTTGTCGGCGGCCACGGTGCTCTCTTCATTACGACGACGAAGGTGTGGGTCCGCCGGTGCGCGCGACTCCCCCGCGCGGCCCCCCTGCACGGCCACGACCCGGCACGGCCCGGCGAATGCTTCAGGTTACCGGCGTGCGGGGGCCCCGGATCAAATCGGTATCGGGGACAGAGCGGACAACCACACTATTGACAATCGTTTCCACTTTTGTTGAAAATGACTGTCATGAACGTACGACGCCTCATACCCGTGACCGCCACCGCCGCCGCCGTCTCCCTGGGACTGGTCACGCTGTCCGCCTGCGGGGGCTCCTCCTCCGCCGCCGACGGCAAGGGCGCGGACGGCAAGCTGAACGTGATCGCGTCGTTCTACCCGATGCAGTACCTGGCCGAGCAGATAGGCGGCGACAAGGTCGCCGTGACCACGCTGACCAAGCCGGGCGTCGAGCCGCACGACCTGGAGCTCAAGCCCAAGCAGACCGCCCAGCTCGGCGAGGCGGACCTGATCCTCTACCTCGGGGGCCTCCAGCCCGCCGTCGACGAGGCCGTGAAGCAGTCCGGGGCCAGGGCCACCGTCGACGCCGCGACCCTGACGACGATGGAGACGCACTCCACGGAGGCCGGAGACGGCCACGAGCACGGCGCGGAGGAAGAGGCCGGGCACGAGGGCCACGACCACGGTCACGACCACGCCGAGGGCGGCACCGACCCGCACGTCTGGCTGGATCCCGTGAAGTACGCGGAGATCGCCAAGGGGGTCGAGAAGGCCCTCGCGAAGGCCGACCCGAAGAACGCCGCGACGTACCGGAAGAACAGCGAGACACTGGTCACGAAGCTGGACGGCCTGAACACGGCGTTCAAGGACGGCCTGAAGAACACCTCCACCAAGACCTTCATCACCACCCACGCCGCCTTCGGCTACCTCGCCGAGCGGTACGGCCTGGAGCAGGAGGGCATCAGCGGCGTCGCCCCGGAGTCGGAGCCGAGCCCGGCCCGGATCAAGCAGCTCCAGAAGATCGCCCAGGAGGACAAGGTCACCACCGTCTTCTTCGAGACCCTGGTGAGCGACAAGACGGCGAACACCCTCGCCCGGGACACCGGGCTGAAGACGGACGTGCTGGACCCCCTGGAGGGCATCACGGACAAGTCCAAGGGTGCGAACTACATCGAGGTCATGCAGTCCAACCTCGAAGCGCTGAAGAAGGCCCTCGGCGCCAAGTGAGTCCACTACCACCAGCCACGGAGGCGCGAGAAGTGCAGAACGACGCCGTCATATCCCTGAGCGCGGCCACCGCCGTACTCGGCTCGCGCCCCGTGCTGCGCGGGATCGATCTCGCCGTGCAGCGCGGCGAGGTCGTCGCCCTGCTCGGCGCGAACGGCTCCGGCAAGTCCACCGCCGTACGTTCCGTGATCGGGCAGGTGCCCCTCACGGGCGGCTCGGTCCACCTGTTCGGGACGCCGCTGAAGCGGTTCCGGCAGTGGGCGCGGGTCGGATACGTTCCCCAGCGCACGACGGCTGCGGGCGGTGTGCCCGCGACGATCCGCGAGGTCGTCTCCTCCGGGCGGCTCTCCCGCACCCGGCTCGGCCTGATGACGAAGGCCGACAAGGCCGCCGTCGAGCGGGCCATCGGCCTGGTGGGCCTCGCCGACCGGGCGAAGGACTCGGTGAGCGCCCTGTCCGGCGGGCAGCACCAGCGGGTGCTGATCGCGCGGGCGCTGGCCTCCGAGCCCGAGCTGCTGATCATGGACGAGCCGATGGCGGGCGTCGACCTGGCCAGCCAGGAGATCCTCGCCGCGACCCTGCGCGAGCAGGTCGCCGCCGGGGTGTCCGTCCTGCTGGTCCTGCACGAGCTGGGCCCCCTGGAGCCGCTCATCGACCGCACGGTCGTCCTGCGCGACGGCCTGGTGACGTACGACGGCCCGGTGACCGCCGGTGAGGCGCTGCCCGGACACGACCCGCACCACCTGACCAAGGAGGACTGCCACCCGCACGCGGCCCCGGCAGCGGCCTCCCCCGTACCGACGGGACTGCTGAGCTGATGCTGACCGAAATCCTCTCCACCGCCTTCATGCAGCGGGCCCTGATCGCCGCCGTGCTGGTCGGCATCACCGCGCCCGCCATCGGCATCTACCTGGTCCAGCGCCGCCAGTCCCTGATGGGCGACGGCATCGGGCACGTGGCGATGACCGGCGTCGGCCTCGGCTTCCTGATGCAGGCCAGCCCCGTGTGGACGGCCACCGTCGTCGCCATCGCGGGCGCCGTGGTCATGGAGCTGATCCGCTGGTACGGCAAGACCCGCGGCGACATCGCCCTCGCGATGCTCTTCTACGGCGGCATGGCGGGCGGTGTGCTGCTGATCAACCTGGCGCCGACCGGCTCCAACGCCAATCTGTCCTCGTACCTCTTCGGGTCGCTGTCCACGGTCTCCCAGGAGGACGTGACGGCGATCGTGCTGCTCGCGGCCTTCGTGGTGGCGGTCACCGTCGGGCTGCGGCGGCAGCTGTTCGCGGTGAGCCAGGACGAGGAGTTCGCGCGGGTCACCGGGCTGCCGGTGCGGGCGCTGAACCTGCTGGTCGCGGTGACGGCGGCGGTGACCGTGACGGTCGCCATGCGGGTCGTGGGGCTGCTGCTGGTCAGCGCGCTGATGGTGGTGCCGGTGGCGGCCGCGCAGCAGGTCTCGCGCAGCTTCACCGTCACGTTCGTGCTGGCTGTGGCCGTGGGTACCGTGGTGACGCTGGGCGGGACGGTGGCCTCGTACCAGTACGACGTGCCGCCGGGCGCGACGATCGTGCTGCTGGCCATCGCGGTCTTCGTCGCCCTGACACTTCTGGCCACCCCCCTGGCACGACGCCGGGCCCGCGCGGGACACTCGCAGGGGCCCGCCGAAGCCGCCGAACCCGCGGTGGCGAAGGTCTGAAACGGGGCGCGGCGACGCTCCTGGCACAATGGCCCGACGTATGTACTCGCGTAATGGGCAACCTGAGGAGGCACCTGTGACGACGGCGCCGAGCGGTGCGACCGCGACGACGAACACCGCACCGGTGAAGGGGCGCTCCACCCGGCAGCGGACCGCCGTGGCGGCGGCGCTGGACGAGGTGGACGAGTTCCGCAGCGCGCAGGAACTCCACGACATGCTCAAGCACAAGGGCGACTCGGTGGGCCTGACCACGGTCTACCGCACGCTCCAGTCGCTGGCGGACGCCGGCGAGGTGGACGTGCTGCGCACCAGCGAGGGCGAGTCGGTCTACCGGCGCTGCTCCACCGGCGACCACCATCACCACCTGGTGTGCCGGATGTGCGGCAAGGCGGTCGAGGTCGAGGGCCCGGCCGTCGAGTCGTGGGCCGAGTCGATCGCGGCCCAGCACGGGTACGTGAACGTGGCGCACACGGTGGAGATCTTCGGCACGTGCGCGGAGTGCGCCGCCGCCTGATCCCTGCTGCACCGAATGCCCCAACTCCCTTGCGGAGTAGGGGCGTTCGGCGTTTTCCGGCCAACTCGCACCGACCGGCGCGCGCACTCCTGACAGATATTCAGCTTCCGTGGCACGCTGCCTCCCGCACACCGATTTCCGCACCGCTCCCCCTCTTCGCAGAAGGAGTCAGCGTGAGACGTCGTCCCCACAGTGCAATGTCCCGCAGTGCCACGTCCCGCAGCGCCCGGTCCCGCGGCACCGCCCTGCTCGGCCTGGCGGCCGCCGTCGGCGGTCTGCTCAGCGTCGGAGCGGCCCCCGCTCCGGCCGCCGACACCTCCTCCGCCCTCTCCGCCGCCCTCTCCGCCGAGCAGCAGGTCCGGAACTTCTGGACGACGGAGCGGATGCGCTCGGCCAAGCCGCTCGACCTGCTCCAGGTCTCCCCCTCAAAGCTCGCCCCCGCGAAGGCGGGCGGGCCGACCACCTCCGTACCGGCCACCTCCGCACCCGCCATCAAGGCCTTCCCGCAGAAGGGCGGTGCGTGGACCGGCGGCGGGGCCGTCGTGAAGACGTCGGGCCGCGTGTTCTTCACGTACCAGGGCCGCACCGCCTCCTGCTCGGGCAACTCCGTCACCAGCCAGAACAAGTCGACCGTCGTCACGGCCGGCCACTGCGTCAAGCTGGACGGCGCCTGGCACACCAACTGGGTGTTCGTGCCCGCCTACAACGACGGCGCGACCCCGTACGGCACCTGGACCGCCGCGAAGACCTCCGCCACCGACCAGTGGGCGGCCAGCGAGGACATGAACTACGACGTGGGCCTCGCGGTCGTGAACCCGCTGAACGGGCAGAAGCTGTCCGACGTCGTCGGCGCGCAGGGCATCCAGTTCAACGGCGGCTACAACAAGCCGATGTACGCCTTCGGCTTCCCGGCCGCGGCCCCGTACGACGGCAAGAGGCTCATCTACTGCTCCGGGAACACCACGAAGGACTTCCTGCTCACCAAGGACCACAGCCTCGCCTGCGACATGACGGGCGGCTCCAGCGGCGGTCCCTGGTTCAACTCCTTCAACGAGTCCACCGGCACCGGCCTCCAGGCCTCGGTGAACAGCTTCGGCTACACCTTCCTGCCCGGCAGGATGTACGGCCCCTACTTCGGCAACGAGGTGAAGGCGGCGTACGACAAGGCACAGGCGAGCTGAGCCGGAAAGGGGTGCGGGCCCGCCGCCCGCACCCCTGTGCTCACGCCGGCTTCGGCGGGAGCTTCACCACCGACACGAAGAAGTCGTCGATCTGGCGCACCGCCGTGATGAACTGCTCCAGGTCCACCGGCTTGGTGACGTACGCGTTGGCGTGGAGCTTGTAGCTGCGCAGGATGTCCTCCTCGGCGGCGGACGTGGTGAGGACGACCACCGGGATGTGCGCGAGCTCGTCGTCCTTCTTGATCCGCTCCAGGACCTGCTTCCCGTCGTACTTGGGGAGGTTGAGGTCCAGCAGGATGAGGTCGGGGCGCACCGCGTCGGTGTGCGCGCCCTCCCGGTACAGGAAGTCGAAGGCCTCCTGGCCGTCCCGTACGACGTGCAGGGTGTTGTGGATCTTGTTGTCGGCGAACGCCTCCCGGGTCATCAGCTCGTCGCCCGGGTCGTCCTCGACGAGGAGCACTTCGATGGGGGTGGCGGGACGGTTCATGTACGCGCTCCTGCTCCTGCGGAAGTGGTCGTGGCGGCGGTGGCGGTGCACTCCCCCGCCACCGGCAGCCTGAAACGCACGAGGGTTCCGGTCTCCTCGCCCGCCAGGCGGATGTCGCCGCCGTAGAACTCGACGATCTTCCGGCACAGGGCGAGGCCGATGCCCGTGCCCGCGTACTCCTCGCGCGAGTGCAGCCGCTGGAAGAGGACAAAGACCTTCTCGGCGAATTCCTCCGCCACCCCGATCCCGTTGTCACGGACGGTGAACTCCCAGTGCCCGTCGGCCCGTTCGTATCCGACGACCACCCGTACGGGCTGCCGCTCGGGGTGCCGGAACTTGATGGCGTTGCCGATCAGGTTCTGCCAGAGCATGGTGAGCGAGGTCGGATCGCCGGTCACCACGGGAAGGCCGTCGCGTACGACGATGTCCGCGCCCGCGTCCTCGACGGCCGCCGCGAGATTGACCAGCGCCCGCTCCAGCACGTCCCCCATGTCGACCGCGACCGGGGCGGCGTCCAGGCGGCCCACCCGGGAGAAGGTCAGCAGGTCGTTGATGAGGGTCTGCATCCGCTTCGCGCCGTCGACGGCGAAGGCGATGTACTGCTTGCCCCGGTCGTCCACGACCTCTCCGTACCGCTTCTCCAGGAGCTGGCAGAAGGAGGCGATCTTGCGCAGGGGTTCCTGGAGGTCGTGCGAGGCGACGTAGGCGAACTGCTCCAACTCGGCGTTGGAGCGGGCGAGTTCGAGAGTCTGCGTCTCCAGGTCGGTGGCCTGCCGGGCGAGCTGCGTCTCGCGCTGGCGGGCCTCGGCGAGTTCGCCCGCGATGCGGCGGCGCATCCGGTCCACCGACCCGCCCACGGCCCGTACGTCCGCCGGTCCCGCCACCTCGATGCGCCGGTCGAAGTCGCCGCCCGCCACCTGGTCGGCGGCGGCACGCAGGGCGGCCAGCGGGCGCACCACCATGCGGCTGAGCAGCAGGGCGAGCAGCAGCCCGGTGGTGGCGATCACCCCGAGCATGACGACGAAGGTCACGTCGCGCAGGGTGCGCAGCCGGGCGATCTCGGCGCGGGCGGCGAGCCTGGCTTGGTCCAGGTGTTCTTCCTGGGCGCGCAGGAGGCCGCGCAGTTCGTCGAAGGACTTCTTGCTGGCCTCGACACGTGGTTGTACGTCGGCGACGCTCGCCCCGCCCCGGATGGCGGCGATCAGGGGCTCGGCCTGGGTCCTGCGCCACTCGGCGGCCTTCTGCCGTACGGCGTCGAGGTCGCTGCCGAAGCGGCCCTGCGAGCCCAACAGGGCTGCGACCTCGCGGAGTTGGCGGGGCTCTTCGCGCACTGCGGTCAGGTACGGGTCGAGGAAGGCGGCCTGGCCACTGAGGGCGTAGCCGCGCACCCCGGTCTCCTGGTCGAGCAGGGAGCGTTGCAGGATCAGGCCGGCGGAGCGGCCGGGCTGGAGGTGGTCGACGAGTTCGCTGTTGCGGTCGTTGGTGCGGCTGAGCAGGCTCGCGCCGAGTCCGGCGCAGGCCGCCAGCAGCACGGCCATCGTCACCAGGACGAGCCGGATCCAGCCGCGTACGGACAGCCGTGCGGTGCGGGACCGCAGCACCCCGCACCGCCGGTCCGGGGCCTGGGCGGGCGGTGCGGCCATGTCAGCGGCTCGCCCAGGCCAGGTGGAGCACCGCTATGTCGTCGGCGAGGCCCCCGTGCGGGGCGGCCGCGGCGGAGGCCGCGCGGACGAGGGCCTGGACGAAGTCCCGGGCGGGCAGGGCCTCGTACTGGCGGGCGAGGCGCAGCAGGCCGTTCTCGCCGAGGCGGGTGCGGGGTCCGGTGAGGCCCTCGAAGAGGCCGTCGGTGAAGACGACGATGCCGGTGCCGGGCTCCAGGGGGAGGTCCGTCTCGGGCCAGGTGCCGGTGCCGGGGGCGATGCCCAGCGCCATGCCGCCGGGCGGGTCGTACCAGGTGGTGCCGGAGGGGGCGCGGACCAGGAGGCCGGGGTGTCCGGCGCGTACGACGCGTACCGAACGGCGGTCGGCGGGGAAGACCAGGCTGGTGAGGGTCGCGAAGACCTGCTGGGCGGACCGCTCGGCGGCCATGATCTCTTCCAGCAGGCGGAGTTGGGCGGGGCCGGTGCAGCCGCTGAGCACGGCCGCCCGCCAGGCGACGCGCAGGCACACGCCGAGGGCGGCCTCGGTGGCGCCGTGCCCGGAGACGTCGCCGATGACGGCGTGCACGGTGCCGTCGACGGTCTGCACGACGTCGTAGAAGTCGCCGCTGAGCAGGCCCTGTTCACGGCCGGGGTCGTAGCGGGCGTTCACCTCGAAGCCGGTGGCGCGCATCAACGGCACGGGCAGCAGGCCCAGTTCCAGGCGGGCGTTCTCCTCGGCGCGCAGCCGTCCCGCGTGCAGGGCCACGGCGGCCTGCTCGACCTGTTTGCGCTGGACGGCGTACCGGACGGCCCGGGACAGGGTCTCCGCGTCGAGGCGGCCCTTGACCAGGTAGTCCTGCGCGCCCTCCGCGACGGCGTGCTGTCCGGCCTCGCCCTCGACGAGGCCGGTCAGGACGACGATCGCCGCGTCCGGGTGGGCGGCGAGCACCTGACGTACCGCATCGAGTCCCCGTACGTCCGGCAGGTGCAGGTCGAGCAGGACGCACACCGGTCCGTCGTGCTGGGCGAGGAAGGTGCGGGCCGCGTCCAGGGTGGTGCACCAGTGGACGTCGGCCCGCAGGTCGCTGTCCTGGAGGACCTCGGTGAACAGCACCGCGTCGCCCGCGTCGTCCTCGACGAGGAGCAGGACGGCGTCGAGGTCCCGGGTCGTCCCGGACGCCGCGCCGGGCGTGCGGTCGGCCACCACGAGCCGTTCGGTCGCCACGAGCCGTTCGGCCACTGCCCACCCCCGCCCCCGGAGGCCGGTCCACCGTGGACGGTGCGCCTCCTCACGGGCCGAATGATACTGCCGGGTGGGGTGGCCTCAGCCCTGTTCGGGCACCTGCGGGAGGGGTGAATTGCCGCCGCTTTGCTGCTCGTTGGGGATCGCCCCGCCGAAGCGTCGGTCGCGCTGGGCGTACTCGTAACAGGCGTCCCACAGGTTGCGGCGGTCGAAGTCCGGCCACAGCACGTCCTGGTAGACGAACTCGGCGTAGGCGCTCTGCCAGAGCAGGTAGTTGGAGGTGCGCTGCTCGCCGCTGGGGCGCAGGAACAGGTCCACGTCGGGCATGTCCGGGTAGTACAGGTACTTGGCGAAGGTCTTCTCGTTGACCTTCGACGGATCGAGCTTTCCGGCGGCGACGTCGCGGGCGACGGCCTGGGCGGCGTCCGCGATCTCGGCGCGGCCGCCGTAGTTGACGCAGAAGTAGAGGGTCATCGCGTCGTTGTCGACGGTCTGCTCCTGGGCGACCTGGAGCTCCTGGACGACCGACTTCCACATCTTCGGCATCCGGCCGACCCAGCGGATCCTGATCCCGAGCTCGTTCATCTCGTCGCGGCGGCGGCGGATGACGTCCCGGTTGAAGTTCATCAGGAAGCGGACCTCGTCGGGGGTGCGCTTCCAGTTCTCGGTGGAGAAGGCGTACAGGGAGAGGTTCTTGACGCCCATCTCCAGGCAGCCCTTGAGGACGTCCAGGACGACGCCCTCGCCGACCTTGTGGCCCTCGGTGCGGGGCAGGCCGCGCTCCTTGGCCCAGCGGCCGTTGCCGTCCATGACGATCGCGACGTGCTCGGGGACCAGCTCACCGGGAATCTTCGGGGGGCGCGCACCGGACGGGTGCGGCTCGGGGATCTTGTACTCGCGCTTGCTGCCGCCCAGCCCCAGAATTCCGCGTCGTGCCATGGTTCCCAGTTCTCCCTTGCTTGCTCAACATCCTGTCCGCCCGCGCGCTCAGGCCTTCTCCACGTACCTGAGCGAGCGCAGCCCGCGCTCCAGGTGCCAGTGCAGATAGGCCGAGACCAGCCCGCTGCCCTCGCGGGCGTGCCTGGGTTCGCACGCGTCGGCCGCCGCCCAGTCCCCCGTGAGCAGCGCGCTCAGCAGAGCGACAGCCTCCGCAGAGGGTACGACGCTCCCGGGCACCCGGCAGTCACCGCATATGACGCCGCCCGCCGAGACGGAGAACAGGCGGTTGGGTCCGTCGATGCCGCACTTGGCGCAGTCGTCGAAGCTGGGGGCGTACCCGTTGACGGCCAGCGAGCGCAGCAGGAAGGCGTCCAGGATCAGGTTCGGCGCGTGCTCGGCGCGGGAGAGCGTGCGCAGGCCCCCCACCAGGAGGAGGTACTGCTGTACGGCGGGCTCGCCCTCGTGGTCGGTGAACCGTTCCGCCGTCTCCAGCATGGCGGTGCCGGCGGTGTAGCGGGCGTAGTCGGTGACGATGCCGCTGCCGTACGGGGCGATGATCTCGCCCTGCGTGCACAGGGGGAGCCCGCGCCCGATCAGCTCGCTCCCCCGCGCGAAGAACTGCACGTCGACGTGGGAGAAGGGCTCCAGCCGGGCCCCGAACTTCGACTTCGTCCGGCGCACGCCCCGGGCCACCGCCCGGACCCGGCCGTGGTGGCGGGTGAGGAGCGTGATGATGCGGTCCGCCTCGCCCAGCTTCTGGGTGCGCAGGACGATGCCGTCATCACGGAACAGACTCATGGGTTCCATTGTCCCGTACGAGCGGACCGTGCCCGGCATGGTCCGCGACCTCCGTGCCGCATCCCGTAGGGGGGCCTGTCGGCCCAGGGGCGCCACGCGATCGGGTGAGCCCTCGCACGACACACCGAAAGCTCACCCCAAAGCCACTTATCAGACATAACGTCACGCCCGGCGTTCGCCACGCGCGTGCACGCGGTACGCGCACGCGCACCTGGCTGGGTCCGGGGACACCGGCGGCGGGCGGGTGGCGACGAGGAACCACCACCAGGAAGAGGACTTCACCTTGAAGCGCATCGTCACGGCTCTGGCCGCCAGCACCTTCCTCCTCGCCGGTACGGCGGGCGCGGCCTTCGCCGCACCGCTCGGCGGGGACGACCCCTGCGTCATCTGCAAGGGCAAGCCGGGTCCGCGCGGCCCGGCGGGACCGGCGGGGCCGAAGGGCCCTGCGGGGGCGAAGGGGCCTGCGGGTCCGGTGGGTCCTGCGGGCGCGGCGGGCGCGGCGGGCGCCAAGGGCGACCCCGGTCCGGCGGGGCCGATGGGCCCGCAGGGTCCGGCCGGTCCTCGTCCGAAGGACTGGACGGACGAGGAGAAGGCCGAGATGAAGGGCGAGAAGGGGGAGAAGGGTGAGCCGGGGACTCCGGGCGGCCCCAAGGGCGACAAGGGCGACCCGGGCCCGGCAGGCCCGGCGGGTCCGACTGGCGAGAAGGGCGACAAGGGCGACGCGGGACCGGCAGGCCCGGAAGGTCCCGTGGGCCCGGCGGGAGCCCCCGGGGCGGACGGAGCGGTGGGCCCAGTGGGCCCGGAGGGGTCCAAGGGCGACAAGGGGGACAAGGGCGACCCCGGGGCTGACGGCGCGACAGGCCCTGCGGGTCCGGCGGGACCGACAGGCCCGGCGGGGGCGAAGGGTGACACCGGGGCCGATGGTGCGGTGGGCCCGGCGGGAGCCAAGGGCGACACCGGGGCGGACGGCGCGGCAGGACCCGTCGGACCGGCGGGCCCGGAAGGACCGGCAGGCCCGGCAGGAGCCCCCGGAGCCAAGGGCGACACCGGTGCCGATGGAGCAGTGGGTCCGGCAGGGGCCAAGGGCGACAAGGGGGACAAGGGGGACACCGGAGCCGACGGCGCTGCGGGCCCGGCAGGAGCCAAGGGCGACACCGGCGCGGACGGCCCGGCGGGCCCGGCGGGGGCCAAGGGCGATAAGGGCGACACCGGAGCCGACGGCGCAGCAGGTCCCGCTGGCCCGGCAGGCCCGGCAGGCCCGGCGGGCACGAAGGGTGACACCGGGGCCGCAGGCCCCGAAGGTCCGGCAGGAGCCCCCGGAGCCAAGGGCGACAAGGGTGATGCCGGGGCCGCTGGTGCGGCAGGAGCCAAGGGCGACAAGGGGGACCCCGGCGCGGCGGGTCCGGCAGGGGCCGCCGGGCCTGCCGGAGCGAAGGGGGACAAGGGCGATCGCGGCCCCGTCGGCCCCCTGATCTACAAGTGGTCGGCCAACCAGTCCGTCGCCTCAGGCGGTGCCGTCCAGACGTTCAGCGGACCGAAGTGCGACGCCGGCTCCCAGGTCGTCAGCGGCGGCTTCTACAGCGTCGACCAGACGGCCAAGCTCTCCCCGTACGACAGCTACTCGAAGGAAGCCGCGGCCGACAACTTCTGGCGTGTCCGCGTCTCCAACAACGACAGCACGGCGAAGAACATCCAGGTTCTGACCATCTGCATGCCGGTCTCCTCCTGAGCCGTTCCCGCAACCTGCGGCAGAGCGGTCGGCGGCCCCATTTCCGTACGGATGCGGGGCCGCCCGCACGTTCCCGCCCAGGTGCTCTGGCGCGGCGCTACGGGAGTTCGCCCCGGCTGCGCGCGTTCACGTACGCCGTCGCCGCGCTCAGCCGCTCCGAGGCGGTGGCCGGGCGTACGTCGTCCTGGTCGCAGTTCCACTCCCGGCCGCCGCCCACCGGGGCGAGCCGCAGCAGGCGGCCCACCCTGGCGAGCACCCGGCCGACCCGGCCGCTGGTGAGGTCCACCACGTACGCGCCGAGGGCGGGCGGCGGATTCACTCGCCGGCCCTCTCCGCCGCCGTCAGGGCGGCGGCGAGCCGGGAGGCGGTCGTGATGTTGCACCGGCCCAGCTCCACCACGGGGCACCCCTGTGCCCGTACGTACGAGGTGGGCTCCAGACACATCGAGGGCAGTGCGAGCCCGGCTCTGTCCAATGCCGCACGCAATTTCTTCACAACTTCCTCCGCCTCCGCGAGGCATTCCTCGGGATGGAACTCCATTTCCAGCATTGCCATCACTTCCCTGTTCCGCTCGATTTCACGTTTTCCATTACGAGGGTGGGGCCGGATGGCTACGCTCGGAAGTGGCCTGCGCCCTACAAGCGGGGCGCTGGACAAGGGGGTTGACCTGTGGCCAAGGCTGAACGTCAACGATCGTGGCAGCACTTCGGCGAAGAACTCAAGCTCCGCAGGGAACGGGCAGGACTGACGCAGGAGGCCCTGGGTCTGCTCGTATTCGTATCCGGCGGCTACATCGGCCAATTCGAACAGGCCATTCGCAAGCCACAATTGGACGTGGCCCAACGCATTGACGTCGCACTACAAACCGATGGCTTTTTCGAGCGGACGTGGCGCAAGCTGATCGGCGACTCGGAATACGAGCAGTACTTCACCGGCACGGTAGATCTTGAGCCCCACGCAACAAGCATCTCCGAGTTCGAAGGGAGCCTCATCCCGGGCCTCCTGCAAACAGCCGACTACGCACGGGTGCTGATGACCAGCGCGACGCCCGAGAGGTCGGACGAGCAGGCCGAAAAGATGGTCTGCGCCCGGTTGGAGCGACAGAAGATCCTCGCCGATCCAGAGCTGCCCCTGTACTGGTCAATCGTGCATGAGACAGCTCTACGGATCACCGTTGGGAGTCCCGCCGTCATGGCCGAGCAACTGGACCGGGTCACCTGCCTGATGCGCTCCCGACGCGCCATCGTCCAAGTCATCCCGTTCAGCGAAGGCGTCTACGCCACCATGGGCGTGCCACTTCGCCTGATGGAGTTCGAGGATGCACCGCCGGTGGCCTATACAGAGGGCTTGTATACCGGCAACCTGATCGATGATCCGGCTGTAGTGAGACGCGCACAGCGCACTTACGATCTGCTCAGGGCAGCCGCGTTGTCACCGTCGGCGTCCCTGCAACTGATCGCATCGGTGGCGGAGGACTACAGAACATGCATCAGCACAGCCTGATCTCCGCTCAGTGGCGTAAGAGCAGCTACAGCGGTACCGAAAGCAACAACTGCGTCGAGGTCTCGGACTGCCTCCCCGGCCTCGTCCCCGTCCGGGACAGCAAGGTTCAGGACGGCCCCATCCTCCTGATCCAGAGCGCGAGTTGGGGCTCCTTCATCGCCTCGCTCAAGCAGTAGCAGTGCGCCCGCACGCACCGGGCAACCTCCAGTGGGCGGCCCGCCTTGTCCGCCCAGGGCGCAGCACGCCCGCACGCACAGGGCGACCCGGCGGCCCAAGCCCCCTCTCCCGGGCCGCCGAAAACTTCTCCGGAACCGGTCGCAACCTCCCCCTCCCCCGCACGTCTGGTGGGTTGAAGGCGCCCTTCACCCCAGTTCAGCCGTCCAGCATCGGGAGAGACCCCACCATGTCCTTGAACCGCCCCCGCCTCCTCGGCGCCGTCATCGGTGCCGCCGCCCTGATCGGCGGCGTCTTCACGGCCGTCGCCGTCGCCGACTCCGGGCCGAAGCCCGCCCCCGCACCGCCCAAGGTCACCGCCCCCGAAAAGGCCGCGCCCGCCCCCGCCCCGCCCAAGGTCACCGCCCCCGAAAAGGCCGCCCCCGCACCGGCAGCGCCCAAGGTCGTCACGCCGGGCAAGGCCCCGGGCTCCGCGCCCGCCCCCGCACCGGCCCCGCCCAAGGCCGTCTCCCCCGGCAAGGCCCACCCCGGCGCCCCGGCCCCCGCCGGTAAGCCCGGCACGCCTCCCCGCGTGATCAGCCCCGGCACGGGCCCCGCGCCCGCTCCCGCGCCCCAGAAGTAACAGCGCGAACGGGGTGGGGTGGGCGGGCCGTGCGCACGGCCCGCCCGCCCCACCCGCACGCCCCCGCGTCGGACCACCGGATCGAGGCCCATGCAGCACGTCCCGTACGCCCCCTTCAACCCGTACGCCACCCCCCGGTGGTGGTCGCGCCTGCTGGCCCGCGTCTCCGGCACCCGGGAGGCCCGCCCACTGCGGGCGGTCGCCACCCCGTACGTACAAGGGACCGGCAGCGACGCCTGCGAGCCGCCCACCCTCACCGACCTCTACCGCGCCCGGCGCCTCGACATGGTCCGCCTCGCCCTCTTCCTCGTGGACGACCTGCACACCGCCGAGGACGTCGTCCAGGACGCGTTCGCCGCCGTCTGCCGGACGTACGGAACGGGGCTGCACGGGCTGCGCGACCCGGGCGCGTACCTGCACACCGCCGTGGTCAACGCGGCCCGCTCCGTCCTGCGCAGGCGGCGCACCGCACGCGCGTACACCCCGCCGCACCAGGGGCCGGGTGCCTCCGCCGACGAGGGGCTGATCCTCGCCGAGGAACACCGTGAAGTACTGGACGCACTCGGCCAGTTGACCCGTCGCCAGCGCGAAGTCCTCGTCCTGCGCTACTGGTCGGAGCTGTCGGAGGCGCAGATCGCCCAGACCCTCGGCCTGTCGCGCGGCACGGTGAAGTCCACCGCGAGCCGCGCCCTGGACACCCTCGAAAAGAAGCTGGCGGGCACCCGATGAATCCGACGACACCCACGCCGTCGCCGACGCCCACCGAGGACCGGCTGCGGGCCGCGCTCGACGCCCGTGCCGCGCTCGTCACGCCCCGGGACCTGCGCCGTGCGTCGCCGCCGGAGGGGCGGAGCTGGGGCCTGCGCCGGGTGCGTACGGTCGCGTACACGGTGGTGGGAGCGGCGGCGGCAGCCGTGGCCGTGTACCTGCTGGTGCTGCTGCCCGGCACTCCCCTGGACCGGACCCCGGTCCCGCCCGCGCACTCCCCGACCGTCGGCGTCCCCACGCCCCCCGCCGACCGCAAGGTCCCCCCGGCCCCGGCCCCTGCTCCGTACCCGACGGTGACCGGCGACAAGGACCCGGGCGCACCCGCACGCCCACCCGGCCTGCCCTAGCCCCTAGTGCTCGACGATCTCCTCGCGGGACTCCACGTCACCGTCCCGGATGATCATGAATTCGCGGTCCTCCTCGGTCAGGAACTTCAGGAACCCCGGCTCGGCCTCCAGCACGTACCCGCGCAACGGTTTCTCGTGTCCCTTGACCTCGACCCGCTCCAGCGGCATCCACGGCGTCCGTACGACGGCCGCGCTCACCAGCATCGCCAGGACCGAGGCCGCCAGCACCAGACCCATGATGTGCCGCCCGGCCCACCGCGAGGCCTCCCCGACCTGGCCCTGCGCACCCCTGGTCAGTGCGCCGAAGCCCACCATCGCCGCCACGACCAGCACCGACGCCAGCGGCAGCCACCAGGTGCCGAAGCTCAGGACGTACGCGGTCATGCCCGCGACGGCGATGGCGAGCATGACGATCCCGGCCATGTCGAACCGGGCGTCGGGGTCGAGCCTGCCCTCCTTGCGCATCCGGGCGGCCAGCATGAAGCCGCCCAGCACCCGGAAGAGGAACGCGGGCAGCAGGACGACGAGCAGCACGGCGGCCACCACGGAGTCCGCGAGGACCGTACCGAGCACGATCCCGATGCTGTCGTCCAGGTCGAGGGTGTGCAGCACGGCGAACGCGGTGTGCCACTGGTAGCCGGAGACGGCGAACAGGCGCAGCAGCAGGAAGAGGAAGGCGGCCGTGGTCAGCGTGAGCCCGCTGCTCCAACCGGCCCGCCGCTCCTCGCCCTCCGCGCCGCCCCGTTCCGCCGTCTCGCCCGCCTGCTTCTCGTGCACCATGCGCACAACCTGCCACAGCGGGCCCAGGGGTGCGCGCCGAGCCCGCTCGACCGCCGCCGGAGCCTCTTCAGCCGCCGCCCTGGCCCCGCTCAGCCGCCGGAGCCCCCCGGGGCCCCCGCCCGAGCCCGGCTCACCCCCCGCCCGGGACCACCAGCCCCGACTCGTACCCCACGATCACCAGCTGCGCCCGGTCCCGTGCCCCCAACTTGCCCATGATCCGGCTGACATGGGTCTTCGCCGTCAGCGGGGAGAGCCCGAGCGCCTCGGCGACCTCCGTGTTGTTCAGGCCCCGCGCCACCAGCGTCAGGACCTCCCGCTCGCGCACCGACAGGCCCTCGGGGCCGCCCGTCGACGGTGCCTCGGGGGCGCGCAGGACGCGGGCGACGAGGCGGGCGGTGGGACCCGGCGACAGCAGGGACTCACCCGCCGCGACCGTGCGGATGCCGTCCAGCAGGACGGCCGGGTGGGTGTCCTTGACCAGGAAGCCGGAGGCCCCCGCCCGCAGCGCCGCCATGATGTGCTCGTCCGTGTCGTACGTGGTCAGGACCAGCACCCGCACCCCGGCCAGGTCCTCGTCGGCGGCGATCAGCCGGGTCGCCTCGATGCCGTCGAGGTCCGGCATGCGGATGTCCATCACGACCACGTCCGCCCGCGCGGAGGCGGCCAGGGCGACGGCCTCCCGGCCGGTCCCGGCCTGCCCCACCACCTCCATGTCCCGCGCCGACTCGACCAGGACCGCGAAGGCGGCCCGTACCAGCGTCTGGTCGTCGGCCAGCAGCACCCGGATCGTCACCGCCGCTCCCCCTCCCGCATCGCGTCGTCCACGTCCCGCATCGCGTCCTCCCCCAGCGGCAGCAGCGCGCTCACCTCGAACCCTCCCCCGTCGCGCGGGCCCGCCGCCAGCGTGCCGTTCACGCTGCGCGCCCGCTCCCGCATCCCGGTGAGCCCGTAGCCCCCGGACCCGGCGCTCCCCACGGCGCCCACCCCGTCGTCCGTGACCCGCACCCGCAGGCTCCCCCGCTCCACGGTGACCCGTACCGTCGCCTTGGCCCCGGCCCCGCCGTGCCGCACCGCGTTCGTCAGCGCCTCCTGCACGATGCGGTACGCCGCCGCCTGGACGGCGGGCACCGGCAGCACCCCGTCCACGTCCAGGTGCAGCACCGCCTCCGCCCTGCGCACCAGCTCCGGCAGCGCGGCCAGGTCCGGCAGCGGCCCCTCAGGCGCGGGGTCGTCGGCCCGCAGCACCTCCAGGGTGGTGCGCAGCTCGCCGCGCGCCGTGCGGCAGGTCTCGGTGATGCCGTCGAGGGCCCCCGACAGCGCCACCCGGTCGAACCGGTCGGGGTCGACCGTCAGCACATGGGCGGCGACCGACGTCTGGACGCCGATGAGGGTGATCGAGTGGGCGAGGAGGTCGTGCAGGTCGCGGGCGATGCGCACGCGTTCCTCCGCGACCCGCCGCGCCGCCTCCCGCTCCCGGGTGCGCTCGGCCCGTTCCGCGCGCTCGACAATCGCGGCGACGTACCGCCGGTGCAGCCGCAGGGCGATCCCGAGGAGGACGACGGCGACGATCCACCCGGAGGTGCGGAGCAGTTCCAGGCCCTGGTGGGTGTTGACGACGAACATCACCGACACCGCGAGGGTCAGCGTCCCCACCCCGACGAGCAGGGCCTGGGTGGACCGCGCGGTCACCGCGACCGTGTAGATCGCGAGCAGCGAGAACGGCACCGGCGCGGTGTGCGTGTAGTCCATCGCGTGGTACGGGGCGACCACGGCCAGCACGAACAGCAGCACCGGCACCGGCCGCACCCGCCGCCACACCAGCGCGAGGACGCCCGCCGCGAGCAGCGCCCACCCGAGGGCGTCCGGGGCGCGCCCGTCGCGGACCAGGAGCGCCAGGGCGGCCGTCAGCGCACCGACGACGGCGGCGAGCGCCGTGTCGGTGCGCAGACGGTGCGGGGCGAGCAGCGGATCGCGGTTCAGCACGGCGAACACGCGCTCGGACGGTGAGGGCACCCGGTCATCCTCCGGCACGCACCCGGTCATCTGCCATGCGGGGTACGGGAGTTGGCTCGGCGGCGGGCTTTCGGGCCAGCTTCCCCGGCCACCACACCCGCCGCCCCAGCAGCACGCTCGCACTGGTCACCAGGTACGTCCGTACGAGGAAAGTGTCGAGCAGTACGCCCACCGCGACCAGGATGCCCAGTTCGGCCATCATCACCAGCGGCAGCGAGGCCAGCACCATGAACGTCGCCGCCAGCACCACCCCGGCGGAGGCGATCACGCCGCCCGTGGTGCGCAGGGCGGTCAGCGCGGCTTCCTTGGGGGGTGCGCCGCGCCGGGCCTCCTCGCGCATCCGGTGCATCAGGAAGATGCCGTAGTCGACGCCGAGCGCCACCAGGAAGACGAACGAGAGCAGGGCGGTCCCGGAGTCGAAGCCGGAGAAACCGAGCAGCGGCTCGAAGACGAGCCCGCCGATGCCCAGCGTCGCGCCCCACACCACCACGACGGCGGCGATCAGCAGCAGCGGGGCGACGAGGCTGCGCAGGAGCGCCGTGAGGATCAGCGTGACGGCGGCCAGCACCAGCGGGATCACCACGAGCCGGTCGCGGGAGTCGGTGGCGGAGGTGTCCAGGGCCTGGGCGCTGGACCCGCCGACGTGCGCCCCGTACGCGGCTCCGGGCCCGGCCCGCAGTGCCTCGATGGTGGCGGTCTCGGCGGCCGACTCGGGCGCGCCCTGGGCGAAGACCTCGATCTCGGTCCAGCCGCCGCCGCTGCGGCCCTGTGCGGCTTCGGCGACGCCGTCGGTCGTGCGGGCCTCGGCGAGCACCCGGGGCGCGTCGGGGGTCGGGGCGAAGACGCTGAGGGGGCGGCTGCCGCGCTCCGGGTAGGCGGCGGACAGCGTCGCCATCGCGGACACCGACTCGGGGGCCGTGGTGAAGCTGTCGCCGGTCTTCAGCTCGCCGGGCAGGTTGAACGCGCCGAGCGCCAGGGCCCCCAGCGCGACGACGCCGGTGACGAAGACGGCGACCGGCCGCCGCCCGGCCGAACCCCCCATCCGGGCGAAGAGGCTGCGGCGTTCCTTGGGCTCGCTGCCGTACGCGGGGATCAGCGGCCAGAACACCCGGCGGCCGAGCAGCACCAGCAGTGCGGGCAGCAGCGTCAGCATCGCGGCCAGCGCGCACAGGACGCCCACCGCGCCGACGGGACCGAGCCCCCGGCTGCTGTTGAGGTCGGCGGCGAGCAGGCACAGGAGACCGGCGACGACGGTGCCCGAGGAGGCGAGTACAGCGGGCCCGCAGCCGCGCAGGGCCGCGCGCATGGCGTCGTAGGGCCGCAGGTGGCGGCGGAGTTCCTCGCGGTAGCGGGAGACCACGAGGAGGGCGTAGTCGGTGCCCGCGCCGAAGACGAGGACGGTCATGATGCCGCCGCTCTGCCCGGTGACGACCACGTCGAAGCCCCGGACCATGCCGTACACGGCGGCCCGGGAGGCGAGGGCTGCGACGCCGACGGCGAGCAGCGGGACCAGCCACAGGAAGGGGCTGCGGTAGGTGAGGATCAGCAGGACGGTGACGACGAGGACGGTCGCGATCATCAGAGTGCCGTCGATGGAGCCGAAGACCTCCCCCCGGTCGTGCTCCAGGGCGCCGTCCCCGCCGACCTCGGCGCTGAGCCCGTCGCCGCCCCGCACGGCGGCCCGTACGTCGGTGACGAAGGCGGAGCGGGCCTCCTCGTCGGTGCCGGGCGCGGCCGTGGAGACGGGGTACATGAGGGTGGTGCCGTCGGCGGAGGGGACGCCCTTGGGGGGTGCGGCGAGGGCGTGGGCGGCGGCGACGGCGTCCACCTGGCGGGCCGCGGTGGCCCGGTCGGGGGCGGTGAGGCCGCCGTCGCGGTGGTAGACGAGGACGAGGTCGGTGCTCTCGCCGCCGGGCAGCAGTTCGCGCAGCCGCTCCACCTGGGTGGAGTCGGCGCTCGCGGGGAGGTAGTCGACGGCGTTGTCGCGCTGTACGTCGCCGAGTCTGCCCGCGAAGGGCAGGGCGACGGCGAGCACGATCGCCCAGAGGGCGAGGACCGCCCAGGGGGTACGGCGGCGGCTTGGGCCGGGCGCTGGATGCGGGGTGGTGTCCGGGGGCGAGGCGGCCCGGTCTGTGGTGTCCATGCCTCCAGACTTCCGGCGGCAGGGGCCCGACTCGTCGGCCGTACCGACGAGTTGGGCGCTACCCCCGGGGGCGGCACGGGAGGGGTGTTACTCCCCGGGGAGTATCAGGACGGCGTGCGGGCCGCCGCGAGGAGCCGCGCGGTGTCGTCCGCGCACAGCTGGAGGGCCGCGCCGACCGTCGCCAGGACCTCCCGCTCCGCCGGGTTGTACGGGCCGTCCGCCAGCGCGATGCGGGCCCCCTGGAGGAGCAGGGACTCCCGCCCGGCGGGGGCCAGGTGCGGGGCGAGCGGCTCCAGGGCCTCGTGCAGCTCGATGGCCAGGGTGGCGCTGTAGGGGCAGTCGATGCCGGACTCCGCCTCCTCGGGGAGGTAGCGGCCCCAGTCGGCGGAGAGCGCCTCCACGAGGTGGGTGAGCTGGTCCTCCGTACAGTCCTCGAAGCCCGCCGAGCGCACGGTTGCCGCCGCGGCGGCCGTGACCGTACGGGACGACGTGCCGCCCGCGGCGAGGACGGCGAGGGCCACCGTGTGGACGGCGTCGCGGAGCATCGCCGAGAAGCGGACGCTGGTGGGGTGGTCGAGGGCCTCGGGCCCGAACTCGCCCTCGCAGGAGGCGCATTGGACGACCGGTCCGACCGTGCCGCGCGCGGAGAGCGGGACGCCGAGGACGGTGAGGCGCCGGCGGCCGGTGCGCCGGGCGTAGTTGCGGTCGCCGCCGCAGCCGGGGCAGAAGAACTCGCCGTCGTCGACGGTGGTCCACGTGGTGCGCACGCCCCACAGGCTGAGCGATCGGCCTCGTCCTGGCAGCACGGCGTACCTCCATAACGCTTCGGCATCATTGCCGGGGTTGGACGTGATGTTAGCCACATCCGCGACGCCCCGTCAGCACCCTGTGGAAAGACGGAGGTCCCGCCCCCGGCACTGCGGGAACGGGACCTTCCGAAACGTGGTGGAAACAGTGAGGTCAGCGGGCTGCGCGGTTCACGGCGGAGACAACTGCCTTGAGCGAGGCCCGAGTCGTGTTCGGGTCGATGCCGATGCCCCACAGGACCTGGCCGTCGATCGCGCACTCGATGTACGAGGCGGCCTGTGCGGAGGCGCCCTCGCTCATCGTGTGCTCCTGGTAGTCCAGCAGACGGGCGTCGACGCCGACGGCGGCCAGCGCGTCGAAGAACGCGGAGATCGGGCCGTTGCCGGAGCCGGTGAGGACCGTCTCGACGCCGTCCACGACCGCCTCGACGGTCAGGGTGTCGGTGCCGTCGGTGTCGGTGGTGGTCTGGCCGGAGCGGACCTGGATGCGGCCCCACGGGTTCTCGGCGTTGGGCAGGTACTCGTCCTGGAAGACCGACCAGATGGCCTTCGGGGTGACCTCGCCGCCCTCGGAGTCCGTCTTCTGCTGGATGATCTTCGAGAACTCGATCTGCATACGACGCGGCAGGTCCAGCTTGTGGTCGTTCTTCAGGACGTACGCGATGCCGCCCTTGCCGGACTGCGAGTTGACCCGGATGACCGCCTCGTAGGAGCGGCCGACGTCCTTGGGGTCGATCGGCAGGTACGGGACGGCCCACTCGATGTCGTCGACGGTCTTGCCCTGGGCGGCCGCGTCGGCCTCCATGGCGTCGAAGCCCTTCTTGATGGCGTCCTGGTGGGAGCCGGAGAAGGCGGTGTAGACCAGGTCGCCCGCGTAGGGGTGGCGCGGGTGGACCTCCATCTGGTTGCAGTACTCGCTGGTGCGGCGGATCTCGTCGATCTGCGAGAAGTCGATCTGCGGGTCGACGCCCTGGGAGAAGAGGTTCATGCCCAGGGTGACCAGGTCGACGTTGCCGGTGCGCTCACCCTGGCCGAACAGGCAGCCCTCGATGCGGTCCGCGCCCGCCATGATCGCCAGCTCGGCGGCGGCGACGGCGGTGCCGCGGTCGTTGTGCGGGTGCACGGACAGGCACACGTGCTCGCGGCGCGACAGGTTGCGGGACATCCACTCGAAGCGGTCCGCGTGCGTGGAGGGCGTGGAGCGCTCCACGGTGGCGGGCAGGTTGAGGATGATCTCGCGACCCTCCTCCGGCCCCCATACGTCACAGACCGCCTCGCAGACCTCCAGGGCGAAGTCCAGCTCGGTGTCGGTGAAGATCTCCGGGCTGTACTGGTAGCCGAAGATCGTCTCGGGGCCGAGGATCTTCTCCGCGTACTCCATCACCAGCCGGGTGCCGTCCACCGCGATCTGCTTGACCTGCTCCTTGGTGCCGCGGAAGACCACGCGGCGGAAGGTCGGGGCGGTCGCGTTGTACAGGTGCACGGTGGCCCGGTGCGCGCCGCGCAGCGACTCCACGGTGCGCTCGATCAGTTCCTCGCGGGCCTGGGTGAGGACGGAGATCGTCACGTCCTCCGGGATCGCGCCTTCCTCGATGATGGAGCGTACGAAGTTGAAGTCGGTCTCGCCGGAGGACGGGAAGCCGACCTCGATCTCCTTGTAGCCCATGCGGACCAGCAGGTCGAACATCTCGCGCTTGCGGGCGGGCGACATGGGGTCGATCAGCGCCTGGTTGCCGTCGCGCAGGTCGGTGGAGAGCCAGCGGGGGGCCTGGGTGATGCGGGCCTCGGGCCAGGTGCGGTCGGGGATGTCGACGGCGTCGTACTGGCCGTACTTGTGGACCGGCATCCCGGACGGCTGCTGGAAGTGCGAGGCGTTGGTGACGGGCGTCGGGTTGCCGACGGACTGCACGGACTGCTGGGCCTGCTGGATCTGCTGGGCCTGCTGGGGGGTCATTGCGTAGGGCTCCTCGGGTCTCCTGCAAGGGGACGGCCGACTGTCGCGCAGCACCAGATCCCGCGGGGAGGGGGTCGGCCTACGACTACAGGCCCTCGCCGCGGCAGCTAAGGAGAAGCAGCCCGAAACGCATGATGTGCCGCAGCCTAACCGAGGGGCGGCGGGGGCGCCGGTCGCGTATCAGTATGCAAGACCCAGCATTGATGTCGGGGAAACTGTGATCCTTCACTCCAAGCAATGAAATATGGACCGAATCATGGTCGCAGGTAGTGACAGCGTCATGCCCCAGTGCCACATTGCTCACCATGGAAGCCATCCATCCCGTTTTCTGCACCATCGTGCCGCCCCACGTCCTCGACAAGCTGGCTCGCGCCGAGGACCCCGCACTCGCCGGACCCGCCCGCCGCACCCTGGAGGCGGACTCCCAGCAGCGCACCCACCGCCGGCTGACCACGGTCCTCGGCGCCCCGTCGCTCGCCCCCTCCCCGGGGGCCGCCGACAACAAGGTCCACCGCCTCATCCACGACGCTCAGCACAAGACGGACCTGCCGGGCAAGGTCGTGCGCAAGGAGGGCGCGGAGCCCGTCAAGGACGCCACCGTCAACCGTGCGTACGCCGGTCTCGGAGCCACCTTTGAGCTGTTGCTCAAGGCGTTCGGCCGCAACTCCATCGACGGCGAGGGCATGCCGCTCATCGCGAGCGTGCACTTCGACCGGGACTACGGAAACGCCTTCTGGGACGGCGAGCAGATGGTGTTCGGCGACGGTGACGGCGAGATCTTCCTCGACTTCACGATCCCCGTCGACGTCATGGGCCACGAACTGGCGCACGGCGTCACCCAGCACACGGCGAACTTCAGCTACTTCGGCCAGCCCGGTGCGCTGAACGAGTCGATGTCCGACGTCATCGGCTCCCTCGTCAAGCAGTACGTCAACGACCAGACCGCCTCCGAGGCGGACTGGCTGATCGGAGCGGGCCTGCTCGCCGAGCGCGTCCAGGGCGTCGCCCTGCGCTCGATGAAGGCCCCGGGCACGGCGTACGACGACGACGTGCTGGGCAAGGACCCGCAGCCCGCCACGATGGACGACTACGTCACCACCGGCCGCGACAACGGCGGCGTGCACATCAACTCCGGCATCCCCAACCACGCGTTCTACCTCCTCGCCGACGCGCTCGGCGGCAAGGCGTGGGAGCGGGCCGGACAGATCTGGTACGACACCCTCACCGCGGGCACGCTCACCATCACCCCGACCTTCGCGGACTTCGCGCAGGCCACGGTGGTGGCTTCGCGCAAGCGGTTCAAGGACGGCGAGGAGACCCAGGCGCTGCTGAAGGCCTGGGAGCAGGTCGGCGTGCCGACGCAGAAGCAGGCGAAGCTGTAGGCACGTCCGTACGGCATGGGGGCGTCCCGCGGGCCGGGGCGCCCCCGTTCCCGTGCCGGTGGGCCCGTTCCCGTGCCGGTGGGCCCGGGGTGCCCCCTACCGGCCGCGCCCTCCCCGTACTAGAACGGACCCCATGCTTATTCAGGTAGTCCGCACCGGAGGATTCGCCGGGATCGAGCGCCGTGCCGAGGTCGACACCTCGGGCAGGCCCGACGCCCACGAGTGGCACGCCCTGGCCGGTGAGGCGGCGGCCGCCGGACGGGGGCTCAGGATGCCGGGGGCGGCGATCCCGGACGGGTTCAGCTACGAGATCACCGTCGACGGACAGACCTTCCACTGCGCGGAACCACAACTGTCGGACGCCCAGCGGGAATTGATCTCCCGGGTGCTCAAGGAGGGTGCGTGACGACACGCGGCGTCCTGGTGGTGTCCTAGGCGTTGACAGCGTTACCCGTGGGTACGGAGCATCTCCCCCATGACAACGCTGCCATCCGGCTCGCCCGGCCCGCTGCCCCGTTTTCCCGCCAACTTCCTGTGGGGTGTGTCCACTTCGGCGCACCAGATCGAGGGCGCGGTGGCCGACGACGGGCGCGGCCCGTCCTCCTGGGACGCCTTCGCCGCCGAACCCGGCCGCATCAAGGACGGCACGAACGCGTCCGTGGCCTGCGACCACTACCGCCGCCACCCCGAGGATGTGGCGCTCCTGAAGGAGCTGGGGGTGGGCGCGTACCGCTTCTCGATCTCCTGGTCGCGGGTGCTGCCGGAGGGTGCGGGCGCGGTCAACAAGGCGGGGCTGGACTTCTACGACCGGCTCGTCGACGCCCTGTGCGAGGCAGGGGTGCGCCCGGTGCCGACCCTCTTCCACTGGGACACCCCGCTCGCGCTGGAGCAGGCGGGCGGCTGGCTGGAGCGGGACACCGCGTACCGGTTCGCGGAGTACGTGGACGTGGTGGCGACCCGGCTCGGCGACCGGGTGGGCCGCTGGATCACGCTGAACGAGCCCGCCGAACTCACCCTGCTCGGGCACGCGTTGGGCGAGCACGCGCCCGGCAAGCGGCTCCTGTTCGACGCCGTCCCGGTCGCCCACCACCAGCTCCTGGCGCACGGGCTCGCGGTGGAGGTGCTGCGCGACCGCGGCTCGGGCTCCATCGGCATCGCCAACTCGCACGGGCCGACCTGGGCCGCCTCGGAGTCGGAGGAGGACCGGGGCGCCGCCGACTTCTACGACCTGCTGCTGAACCGCCTGTTCGCGGACCCGCTGCTGCTGGGCACGTACCCGGACGGCATCGCGGAGATGCTCCCGGGTCCGGTCGAGGACGACCTGCGGCTGATCTCGCAGCCGCTGGACTGGTACGGCGTCAACTACTACCAGCCCACCAGGGTCGGCGCCCACGACCCGTCCGTCTCGGCGGACTTCGCGGGCATCAACATCCCGGCGGAGATGCCCTTCTCCGTCCACACCATCGACGGCTACCCGCGCACCGCCTTCGACTGGCCGGTGGTGCCGGGGGCGCTCACCGAACTGCTGGTGTCGTTCCGGGAGCGCTACGGGGACAGACTGCCGCCCGTCGTCATCACCGAGAACGGCTGCAGTTACGAGGGAATCGACGACCAGGACCGGATCGTGTATCTGGACGGCCACCTGCGGGCGCTGCACGACGCCATGGACGCGGGCGTGGACGTGCGCGGGTACTTCGTGTGGTCGCTGATGGACAACTGGGAGTGGGCCGAGGGCTTCGCGCAGCGGTTCGGCCTGGTCCACGTCGACTTCGACACCCAGGTGCGGACGCCGAAGGCCTCGTACGCGTGGCTGCGGGACGCGCTGCGGGCCCAGAGGTGACGACCCTCCCTGCTTCCTCGGCGCTGGAGGAACCCTCCGTCGACGTCTCGCGGGGGTGGACGACGACCCTGTCGCTCGCCAACGGGGCGATCTGGGTGGGCTGGTTCGGGCCCCTTCAGGTCCTCCTCGCGCTCCAGGCCGCCGAACTGGCGCCGGGTGCGGGGATGCCGAAGGAGTCCGTGCTGGCGTGGGTGACGGGCATCGGGGCCGTCGTCTCGATGGTCTCCAACCCCGTCTTCGGCGCCCTGTCGGACCGTACGACGTCCCGCTTCGGACGCCGTACGCCGTGGATCGTGGGCGGCAGCGCCACCGGTGCGGCGGCACTGGTGCTGCTCGCCCTCGCACCGGGCCTGGTGACCATGACGCTGGGGTGGTGCCTGGTGCAGGTCACCCTGAACGCCGCGTTCGCCGCGGTGACCGCGTCCGTCCCGGACCAGGTGCCGCACCGCCAGCGCGGGCGGGTCGGCGGGTGGCTGGGCGCGGCGCAGATGCTGGGCGTGGTCGTGGGGACGGGGCTGGCGTCGCTGGGCGGACTGCTGGCCGGGTACGCGGCGTGCGCGGTGTTCTGCGCGGCCGGGGTGCTGCCCTTCGTCGTACGGCACAAGGACCCGGCCCTGTCTCCGGCGGAACGCGAGCCGCTGCGGTGGCGGGAGTTCCTGGCGGGGTTCTGGCTGAGCCCGCGCCGGTATCCGGACCTGGGGTGGGCGTGGCTGACCCGGTTCCTGATCAACCTGGGGAACTCGGTCGTCCTCCTGTACCTGCTGTACTACCTCCGGGACCGGGTGCACCACGCCGACCCCGAGACCGGCGTCCTGATCCTGACCGCCGTCAACGGTGTCACCCTCCTGGCCACGGTCGTGGTGAGCGGGGTGTGGTCGGACCGGGTGGGCCGCAGGAAGCCCTTCGTGCTGTGGGCGGGGGTGCTGATGGCGGGGGCGTCGGGACTGCTCGCCGTCTGGCAGACGTGGCCGGGCGCCCTGGTCGCGGCGGCCCTCCTGGGCATCGGCTTCGGAGTCTTCACTTCGGTGGACTTCGCCCTGATGACGGACGTCCTCCCCTCCGCAGCCGCCCGCGGCAAGGACCTCGGCATCATCAACATCGCCAATTCCCTCCCCCAGGCGGTGGCCCCGGCCCTCTCGGCACCGATCGTGATCCACCTGGGCGGCTACCCGGCCCTCTACGGCGTCGCAGCCGGAATCGGCCTCCTGGGCGCCCTCCTGGTCCACCGCATCCGCAACGTCCCCTGACCCCGTCCCCGTGGGCACCGGGGCCACCCTTCCCCTTGGGCGACGGGGCCGCCCATCCCCCCTTCTCCCCCAGCCCCCTTGGGCGGCGGGGCCGCCCCCCGGGGGCGGAACGGGCGGGCAAGGGGGCGTCCCCTCCCGCTCCCGGCCCACCCCGGTTCCGGCCCTCTCGCCACCGGCCCACCCCACCACCGGCCCAAGGCCAAGCCCCCCGCCGGACGCCCGTCCAAAGGACCCCCGGCCCACCCCCGTACCCCCCGCGCCTAAAACCCCAGCTTCCGCAACTGCTTCGGATCCCTCTGCCAATCCTTGGCAACCTTCACATGAAGGTCCAAATACACCGGCGTCCCCAGCAACGCCTCAATCTGCTTCCGGGACTTCATCCCGACATCCTTCAGCCGCTGCCCCTTGGGCCCGATGATGATCCCCTTCTGGCTCGGCCGCTCGATGTAGACGTTCGCGTGGATGTCCAGCAGCGGCCGGTCCTTCGGCCGGTCCTCCCGCGGAATCATCTCCTCGACCACGACCGCGATCGAGTGCGGCAGCTCGTCCCGCACCCCCTCCAGCGCCGCCTCGCGGATCAGCTCGGCGACCATCACCATCTCCGGCTCGTCCGTGAGGTCCCCCTCCGGATACAGCGGCGGGCTCTCGGGCAGCATCGGCGCGATCAGGTCCGCCAGCAGCGACACCTGGGACTCGCCGACCGCGGAGACCGGCACGATCTCCGCCCAGGTGATGCCCAGCTCGCGCCCGAGCTCGTCGATGGCCAGAAGCTGCTCGCGCAGCTGCTTCGGCTCGACGAGGTCCGTCTTGGTCACGATCGCGATCTTCGGGGTCTTCTTGATCCCGGCGAGCTCCTTGGCGATGAACTTGTCACCGGGCCCGAGCTTCTGGTCGGCGGGCACGCAGAAACCGATGACATCGACCTCGGCCCACGTCGTGCGCACCACGTCGTTCAGCCGCTCACCGAGCAGCGTGCGCGGCTTGTGCAGCCCGGGGGTGTCCACCAGGATCAGCTGCGCGTCCGGCCGGTGCACGATGCCGCGCACGGTGTGCCGGGTGGTCTGCGGGCGGCTGGAGGTGATCGCCACCTTCTTGCCGACCAGAGCGTTCGTGAGGGTGGACTTGCCCGCGTTGGGGCGGCCCACGAAGCAGGCGAAGCCGGCCCGGTGGGGGGCGGGGTCGGCTGCGGGGGTTTCAGGGGTACGAGCGCTCATGGGCCCCATTCTCCCCGATGCACGCCGAAGGGCCGACCAGTGGTCGGCCCTTCGGGAAAGCACGCTCCTCGGGCAGGAGGCGGCAAGCTGCTGAGGCGACGGGCTACTGAGGAAGCGGGCTACTGAGGCGGCGAGCTGCTTAGGCCAGGCCGCCCTTGGCGCCGCAGGAGCCCCAGGCGCCCGCGCCCTGGCTCGCGAGGACCTTCTCGGCGACGGCGATCTGCTGCGCCTGGCTCGCCTGGTGGGCGCTCGGCGCGTGCGCGGTGCCGCCGAAGGCCGCCCAGGTCTGCTGGGTGAACTGGAGACCGCCGTAGTAGCCGTTGCCGGTGTTGGTGGCCCAGTTGCCGCCCGACTCGCACGCCGCGACGGCCGCCCAGTTCGCACCGGAGGCGGCGGACGCGCTGCCCGAGCCGGTGAGGATCATCGTGGCGGCCGCTCCTGCGGCGACGACGGAACCGGTGATGCGGCGGGCGACGGTGGTGCGGATCAGGGAGGAGAACACGTAGTGACCTATCACTGGGGGACGTGGACCGCCGCGTCGGAGAGGTACTTGCGGAACCTCTCACCGGGACCCTTGCGTGGCCCCTTGCGGCGTGTCTCCACACTCCCAGCGCCGGTGGCCCGTTTCCACGGTCCTTCGGGAGGGGTACGGGGGCCGGACGGCCCCCCGGGTCCGCACTCCGGCGCCGGGGCGTCCGGCCCGGGCCGAAGGTCCCGGCGCACGTGTCCTGCGGGTGTGCGGGCCCCGTACGCGGGAGGGCGGGCGGGGGTCGCCCGACCCGCCGCCCCCCTCCGCGTGTCCTGTGTCACAGGCGCTAGGCGGTGATGCGCGCCTTCACCGCCGCGTCCGGCCCTGCCACCAGCACCGGTGTGCCGTTTCCGCCCAGGTCGCGCACGGCGGAGAGGTCCGCGTCGGCGGCGGTGTCGGCGGCCGTCACCACGGCTGCGGCCTCCAGGGAGGAGGCCCCGCTGGCGACGGCCATGGCGACGGCGGTGCGCAGTGCGCTGAGGTTGAGGGAGTCCAGGGCGACGGTTCCGGCGACGTAGGTGCGCCCCGTCTCGTCGCGGACGGCCGCCCCCTCGGGGACGCCGTTGCGGGCGCGGGTGGAGCGGGCGAGGGTGATGAGCTTCTGGTCCTCGGGGTCGAGGGGCGCGTCCTGCGCGGGCGTGGTCATGGCCCCGAGCATAGGAAACGCCCCGGCCACCCCTGTGCGAGGGGCGACCGGGGCGCGTGTCCCGGGGGCGGGACTCGAGCCGAGCGGGCTCAGGTCCCGGACGCGGCCAGACCCTTGTGTCGTGGACCGGTCAGACCTTCTTGCCGTCGGCGGCCGGGTCGGCCTCGACCTTGATCTTGCCGTCGGTGACGTCCTTCAGCCGGGTGACGCTCTTCTTGAAGACGTCCTCGAACGCCTTGACCTCGGCGGGCTCGCCGCTGCCCAGGTACGCGGCGGCGGTGATGCTCTGGCCGTAGCGGGCGTAGGCGAGATCCATGTCGATCTGCGTCTCGTCCGGGAGGAGGACGGTGAACCGGAAGCCGTGCGACTCGTCGCCCTGGGCGGGCACCGACAGCTCGGTCAGGCGCACCTTGACCGCGGTGCCCTCCATCACCACGGGGAATGCGGCGTCGCAGCCCTTGACCGTGGTCTCGACCTCCTTGACCGCACGCTGGGCCTCTCCGGCCTTGTGCGTCTCGACGGTGAGGTTGAGCGTCGCGCCCTGCGGGCCCTGGAACTCGGTGTCGACGGCCGCCTTGGGCTCGAAGCCCGAGAACTCACCGTTCATGAGGTCGAGAGCCTTCTTGCAGGCCGCAGAAACCTTCGCGCCGGGCTTGAGGTCGCCCCCGTCCTCGCCCTCCTCGGAACCCTTGCCCGCGCTGGACCAGCCCGTCGGCAGGTCCTTGACGGTGAGCAGCGCGGCCTTGACCTGGCTCTTGCTGAGCGGGGCCTCGGACGCGGCGGGCGTGGGCGCCGCGGACGTCGGAGCCGGGGTCTTCTTCGCATCTGCCTTGCTCTCGGCGTCCGCGCTGCCGCCGCAGGCGGTGAGCAGGACCAGGGAGGAGGCGGCCAGACCGGCGGCGGCGAAACGGAGCGGACGGATGCGCACGAGGACTCCAGAAGGCTGTTCGATTACTACCGCGAAACTTAAATGCAGAGTAAAAGAAACGCCAAATCCGGTCATACGGGACCTTGGGCCGGGTCCGCGAAGGACGACCGCCGCGCCTCCCGGCCCCTCCTCAGCCCGCCACCGACCCCCTCTACCCCACCGACCCCATCGCCCGTCGCCGCCCCTCCGGAGACGCCAGCCACTCCAGCTTCTCGGCCGTGCCGGTGTTCGGCCGGGGCGTGTGCAGCACGATCGTCAGGTCGGGCCGGGCAGGCACCCGCAACTGCGTGCTCTCCAGGTTCAGCTCACCCACCTGCGGATGCAGCAGATCCTTGAACGTCTGACCGGCCGGCGCGATGTCCCGGCGCGCCCACAGCTCCGCGAACTCCGGACTGAGCTCCTTCGCTTCCGCAACGACCTCCCGGAACCCCTCGTCGTCCGGGCACTCCGAGCACGCCGACCGGAACTGGGCGACCACCCGGCTCGCGATGCCCTCCCAGTCCTTGGCCCGGGACCGGTAGACGGGATCGGAGAAGAACGACAGCAGACAGTTCTGCACGACATCGGGCCGCATGCCCAGCACCGCGGCGGCGGCATCGTTGTACTGCACGGCGTTCCAGTACACGTCCATGATGTGCGCCGGATACGGCATCCACGCGTCGATCAGCCGCCGCAGCCCGCCGCACATGTCCTCGGCGCCCGGATCGACCTCCAGGGCAGGCGGGTTGAGCCCGGCGAGGACGTACAGATGACGGCGTTCGGAGCTGCTCAGCCGCAGCACCCGCCCCACCGAATCCAGCACTTGTGGAGAAACGGTGATGTCGCGCCCCTGCTCCAGCCACTGGTACCAACTGACACCGACGCCGGCGAGCACGGCGACCTCTTCGCGCCGCAGCCCCGGTGTGCGCCGACGCGCACCGCCGTCGGGAAGTCCCGCCTGTGCGGGACTGATACGGGCCCGGCGGCTGCGCAGAAACTCCCGGAGCTCATTGAGCCGGTGCTCCTTCATGCTCATGCCCGAGTCCGCGTCGCGCCGCGCTGCCGTCGTCATCCTGTGCGTCCCCCTGATTCCGGCCGCCTGGTGGTGGCGCCAACAGGATAAGTTCCCGCTCCCCACGGGCATTCCGGGAACCGGAGGCTGTGGCACATGGCACTCGACACACCCACCACTCCCACCACTCCCCCGACGTCCCCCACGCGGCCCGAGGCGCGGCCCGCACGCCTGACCGGTCGTGCCGCGCTCGTCCTGTTCGTGCTGTGCGCCGCGCAGTTCATGGTGGCGCTGGACTTCTCCGTCCTCAATGTCGCGCTGCCTTCGCTCGGCGCCGACCTCGGCATGAGCCAGTCCGCCCTCCAGTGGGCGGTGACGGCCTTCGCGCTGCCCTCCGGCGGCTTCCTGCTGCTCTTCGGCCGCACCGGTGACCTGTTCGGCCGCCGCAAGCTGTTCCTGGCCGGTCTCGCCCTGTTCGGTACGGCGTCCCTGCTGGCCACCTTCGCCTGGGACCCGGCGTCCTTCCTGGCCGGACGCGCACTTCAGGGCGTCGGCGCGGCCGCGATCGTCCCCACCGGAATGTCGCTGCTCACCACCACCTTCCCCGAGGGCCCGCAGCGCGACCGGGCCCTGGGCATCAGCGGCACGCTGCTCTCGCTGGGCTTCACCGTGGGCATGGTCCTGGGCGGCGTCCTCACCGACGCCTTCGGCTGGCGCTCCACGATGGGCCTGCTCGCCCTCTTCACGCTGATCGTGCTGCCCCTGGCCCCCGGCATCCTGACCGAGTCCCGCAACCCGCAGCGCCCGCGCCTGGACGTGCCCGGCGCGATCACCGTCACCGGTGGCCTGCTCTCCCTGATCTACGCCCTCTCCACGGCTGCCGAACGCGGCTTCGGCGACGCGGACGTCGTCATCACGCTGATCGCGGGTCTGGCGCTCCTCACCGCCTTCGTCCTCATCGAGTCACGCACCCGCGAACCCCTGGTCTCGCTCCCCATGCTGCGCCGCCCGTCGGTCGCCTGGGGCAATGTGGGCGGCCTGATCACCTTCTCCACGATGACCACCGCCGTCTTCGTCCTGACCCTGTACCTCCAGGAAATCCTGCACCTGTCCGCCTCGCAGACCGGCCTGATCTTCGGCGTCCAGGGAGTGCTCTCGGTGGTCGCGGGGACACTCACCCCGAAGGTCGTGGGCCGCTTCGGCGCCCGCCGCACCCTGGTGCTCTCGCTCCTCGCCCAGGGCGTCCTGATGGCAGGCCTCCTCACCATCGGCGCAACCTCCGGCGCCCTGCTGGTGACCGTCTTCATCTCCCTGGCGAGCATGGCCCACCTGGGCGCGATCGTGTCGTACGGCCTGACCGTCACCTCCGGCGTGCCCGACGCGGAACAGGGTCTGGCCACGGGCCTGGTCACCACGACCCAGCAGGTCTCGATGACGGTCGGCATCCCCCTCCTGGGCGTCCTCGCCACGACCCAGTCCACCCTCTTCACCGGCGTCCGCCTGGTCCTGGCCCTGGCTTCCGCACTGGTGATCGCCGCAGCCCTGCTGATCGCCCTGGGCCTGCGCAAGCGCGCCTGACGGGGACGGGACCGTGCCTACTACGCCCGGTCGAGCCGGAGCCGGGTCGCCCTCGGCATTCCGGCGACCACGAGATCGTACGAATCCTCGACCATCTCGCGCACGAGCCGATCGGGCAGGGTGCCGTCCAGCACAACCGTGTTCCAGTGCCGCTTGTTCATGTGCCACCCGGGAACGACCGCCGGATACTCGGCCCGCAACCGCACGGCGTTCTCGGGCTCACACTTCAGATTCACCTGCAGCGGCACAGCCCCCAGCGCACTGAGGGCAAACACTTTCCCCAACACCTTAAAAACAGACGTCTCCGCCGTAAACGGAAACTCCTCCACCACTTCATTGAACCCAAGACAAAACTCACGAAGCTGACCCGGCGTCATACCCCCAGTATGACGCGCCCCTTTCAGGGGCGCGGGGAACTGCGCAAAACGCCAGCCACCCCCAAAGCCGCGCGGCGAGCGCTTTAGGGAAAGGGGCGGGACCGGGGCAAAAACCGGGGGCCCGGGGGCAGCGCCCCCGGCAGTAACAGCAACCCCCCACCCACCCGCGCAGAAACCCCCCTACCCCTCCACCGGCTCCGCCAACACCGTCACAATCTTGTTCCGCCGCCCCGCCGGCGACTCCGCCGTCAACTTCAGCCGCCGCCCGTCCGGCAGATCCACCATCGCCGACGCCCCGGCAATCGGAACCCGCCCGAGCGCCTTCGCCAACAACCCGCCCACCGTCTCGACATCCTCGTCGTCGAACTCGTCGAGCCCGTACAGCTCCCCGAGATCATCGATGTCGAGCCGCGCCGTCACCCGGAAACGCCCGTCCCCGAGTTCCTCGACCTGCGCGACCTCACGGTCGTACTCGTCGGTGATCTCTCCGACGATCTCTTCCAGGATGTCCTCGATCGTCACGATCCCGGCCGTGCCGCCGTACTCGTCGATCACGACAGCGACGTGATTGCGCTCCTGCTGCATCTCCCGCAGCAGATCCCCTGCGTTCTTCGTGTCCGGCACGAACACAGCGGGCCGCATCGCCGTCGACACGAGGTCCGCCTCGGCATCACGGTTGATGTGCGTCTTGCGCACCAAATCCTTCAGGTAAACGACACCGACAACATCGTCCTCGTTCTCTCCCGTCACCGGAATCCGCGAGAACCCGGACCGCAGCGCCAGCGTCAGCGCCTGCCGCACCGTCTTGAACCGTTCGATCGACACCAGGTCGGTGCGCGGCACCATCACTTCGCGCACCAGGGTGTCCCCCAGCTCGAAGACCGAGTGCACCATCCGCCGCTCGTCGTCCTCGATCAACGACTCCTGCTCCGCGAGGTCGACCATCGCCCGCAGTTCCGCCTCACTGGCGAAGGGTCCCTTGCGGAAGCCCTTGCCCGGCGTCAGCGCGTTGCCGATCAGAATCAGCAACTGTGGAATCGGCCCCATGATCCGCGCCAACGGCAGCAGCACGTACGCCGAAGCGGTCGCCGTGTTCAACGGGTGCTGCCGTCCGATGGTGCGCGGCGAAACCCCCACCGCGACGTACGAAACAAGCACCATCACCGCGATGGCGACCAACAACGCCTGCCACGTCTTGTCAAAGACTTCGAGAAAGCCATAAGTAACAAGAACGCCCGCCGCCATCTCGCACGCGACCCGCGCCAACAGCGCCACGTTCAGATAACGCGTCGGATCGGCGGCCACCTGTGCCAGTTTCGCGCTGCCGCGCTTCCCCGCCCGTACCGCCTCTTCCGCACGGAAACTCGTCACCCGTGCGAGACCGGCCTCGGCGCACGCCGCCAGCCAGGCCACGACGACCAGGGCGACGGCGCCGACGATCAGCTGCGGGCTCATGAGACGGTCGGCGCCGGGGAGGGACCGGTGAGGCCCTTCTCCGCCCGCCAGCCGTCGACGATGGCCGCCTGGAGGCCGAACATCTCGGCCTTCTCGTCCGGCTCCTCGTGGTCGTACCCCAGCAGGTGCAGCACACCGTGGACCGTGAGCAGCTGGAGCTCCTCGTCCATCGAGTGCTCCGTCTCCGCGTCCTTGCCCTGCTGCTCGGCGACCTCGGGGCACAGCACGATGTCACCGAGGAGCCCCTGCGGGGGCTCCTCGTCGTCCTTCGTCGGCGGACGCAGTTCGTCCATCGGGAAGGACATGACATCGGTCGGACCCGGAAGGTCCATCCACTGGATGTGCAGCTGCTCCATGGCGTCGGCGTCCACGACGATCACCGAGAGCTCGGAGAGCGGGTGGATGCGCATCCGCGTGAGGGCGTAGCGGGCGATGTCGAGGATCGCCTGCTCGTCGACCTCGGTTCCGGACTCGTTGTTGACGTCGATCGACATGGTGCTTGGCTGCTACTTCCCGGTCTGGCCGCCGCGTCCCTTGTCGGCCTCGGCGGCGCTGTCGTACTTCTCGTACGCGTCGACGATACGGCCGACGAGCTTGTGCCGTACGACATCCTCCGACGTGAGCCGCGAGAAATGGATGTCCGGAACGTCCCCGAGGATGTCCTGCACCTGGCGCAGACCGCTCTTCGTGCCGTTCGGCAGGTCGACCTGGGTGACGTCACCGGTGATGACGATCTTCGAGTCGAAGCCGAGGCGGGTGAGGAACATCTTCATCTGCTCGGTGCTGGTGTTCTGCGCCTCGTCGAGGACGACGAAAGCGCTGTTGAGCGTCCGGCCGCGCATGTACGCCAACGGGGCGACCTCGATGGTTCCTGCGGCCATCAGGCGCGGGATCGTCTCGGGGTCCAGCATGTCGTGCAGCGCGTCGTAGAGCGGGCGCAGATACGGGTCGATCTTGTCGAAGAGGGTGCCGGGCAGGAAGCCCAGGCGCTCTCCGGCCTCGACGGCGGGGCGGGTCAGGATGATCCGGTCGACCTGCTTGGACTGGAGCGCCTGGACCGCCTTCGCCATGGCGAGGTAGGTCTTGCCCGTACCGGCGGGGCCGATGCCGAAGACGACGGTGTTCTTGTCGATGGCGTCGACGTACCGCTTCTGGTTGAGCGTCTTGGGGCGGATGGTGCGGCCACGGCTGGAGAGGATGTTCTGGGTGAGCACCTCGGCGGGCGTCTCGGTGACGGCACCGCCTGCGCTCTCTCCGTTGCCGTTGCCGTTCCCGTTGCCGTTCGCCCTGAGCATGGCGATCGAGCGTTCCACTGCGTCCTCCGTCATCGGCGCTCCGGTGCGCAGCACCAGCATCATCTGGTCGAACAGTCGCTGGATCAGGGCGACTTCCGCCGTCTCCCCCGTAGCGCTGATCTCATTGCCCCGGACGTGGATGTCGGCCGCCGGGAAGGCCTCTTCGATCACGCGCAGCAAGGAGTCGCCTGATCCGAGCACCATCACCATGGGGTGTGTGGCAGGGATCTTGAACTCGGCACGGGCCTGCGGCTTGCGTGTGGGTGTCTGAGTCATGGGCCGGCACTGTGGCCTGCACATACCTCCCGTTGCAGGGTTCTCGCTGCTCGACAACCTCTGGATTCCCAAGCGTACGACTCAGCGCTGACAACACCCAGGGGGTTTTGCCATCGGTCTCGTACGGATGTACGGAGACGGGGCGCCCGGCACCGCCCCGCGGCCCCGTGCACGCGTGCCCGGTGGCCCCGTGCGTCCGTGGCCGGTGGCTCTTTTCAGGCCCGGAACCCGATCGTCGGCACCGCCCTGCGCAGCGGCCACGGCCTGGCACGTTCCGGCAGGAGGTGCTCCAGGAAGGCGTACCGGCGCAGCGCCTCCTGGTCCTGCGCCGCGTACCCGCACACCTGCCGCCACCACGCGCCGATCTCCGACCAGCCGGGCGCGGACAGCGACCCGCCGAACTCCTGCACGGAGAGTGCGGCGGTCAGCCCGGCGAAGGCGAGCCGGTCGGCGAGCGGCCAGTCCGCGAGGGTGCCGGTGACGAAACCGGCGACGAAGACGTCGCCCGCCCCCGTGGGGTCCAGCGCCTCCACGGCGATGGCGGGCACCTCGGCGCTCTCCCCGGTCGCCCCGTCCACGGCGTACGCCCCCTCGGGGCCCAGCGTGACGACCGCCAGGGGCACCTTCTCGGCCAGCTTGTGGGCGGCCCGGCGCGGGCAGTCGGTGCGGGTGTAGCGCATGGCCTCCTCCGCGTTCGGGAGGAAGGCCTCGCAGTGCTCCAGGTCGGCGAGCGCGGACAGGTCCCAGCGGCCGGTGTCGTCCCAGCCGACGTCGGCGAAGATCTTCGCACCGCACCTGGCGGCGGAAGCGGTCCACTCCTCGCGCCGCCCCGGTGTCAGGGAGGCGATGGCGGCACGCGCGCGCGGCGGGCAGGCCGGGAAGGGCGCCGAGCCGCCGGGCGGGGGCGCCTCGTGCCCGTGCGAGACCATCGTGCGCTCACCCTCGTACGCCATGGAGACGGTGACCGGCGAGTGCCAGCCGGGGACGGTGCGCGACATGCCGAGGTCGATGCCCTCCCCGTCGGCGAGCGCGTCCCAGCAGTACTCGCCGTAGTGGTCGTCGCCGAAGGCGGCGGCCAGGGAGGTGCGCAGGCCGAGGCGGGCGAGGGCGGTGGCCATGTTGGCGACACCACCGGGGCTGGAGCCCATGCCGCGCGCCCAGGACTCGGTGCCGCGCACGGGGGCGCTGTCGAGGCCGGTGAAGATGATGTCCAGGAACACCGTGCCGGTGAGGAACACGTCGCACTCCGGGCCGCCGGGGTCGCGCAGGCCGTCGAGCGGGTCGACCCGCCGGGCGGGGTCCTGGTCGCCTTGGTGGATGTGCGTGCTCACTGTGCGCTCCCCGTCATGCGTGCGTGGACTGCGGTTTTGCGGCCAGTGTGCACGACCGGCGGGGTCGTGCGGGGCTCTGTGCGCGGGGCGTCACGTGCACGTCGCAAAGCCGCCGGGCGACCGAGGGATCGCGCCTCCTACCCGACCCGATGAACTGCAAACACAATGTGTCGCAGGTCACTACCCTGTTTCCCTTTTCTTGCGGTCTGCGCGCTTGATAAGAATTGGGCCGCGTTCCTGTCCCTCGACGGTCGCCCAACCCCCTTTGCCCCTCGGCCGTCATGACGTCCTGTCATCACGCACGTCCCCTTCAGGAATGCCCGTGTTCTCGCGCATCCGCGCCGTCTCGTCGCGCCCTCGCACCTCTTTGTGGCCGCTGGTCGCCGTGTTCACCGCCGGCTACCTCGCCGCGTACCTGCTGCCGACGGTGGTGGGGCGGCTCGGCTCCGGGCTCGGTCTCACCCCTGCCGGGGCCGGTCTCGTGGGCAGCGCCCTGCTGCTGTGCTCGGCGTCCGCGGGCTTCTCGCTCGCCTCCCGGGTGGAGCGGATCGGCGCCCGCCGGGCGGCCCGGGCGGGGCTGCTGCTGATGCTGCTGGGGTACGGGTGCGCGACCCTGGCGTCCTCCCCGGTGCCGGTGGTGGCGGGCGCGGCGGTCGGCGGCTTCGGCTCGGGGACGGCGACCGCGGTGGCCGCCGCGGGGATCGCCGCCCGGCGCGACCCGCACCGGGCTTCCGTGCTCGGCCTGTTGAGCGTCTCCGCGACGGCGGGCGCGCTGTACCTGACGGTGCCGCACCTGGACGGCGGGCACCGGCCGCCGTTCGCGGCGCTCGCGCTGATCGCCGTACTGGTGTGGCCCGCGACCGGACGTCTGGACTCCCGGGAGGACGCGGCGGCTTCGGCCATGACGTCGCCTCTGGAGGCGGCAGCGGCGGCGACCCGGCTGCCGCACCGCAGGGCGGGCCTGGTGCTGGCGGCGGCGATGCTGTGCTGGTCGATGTGCCAGAACGCCCTGTGGGGCGTCAGCAACCGCATCGCCACGGTGCAGGCGGGTCTCACCGAGGTGAGCGCCGGTGCGGTGTTCGCGGCGGCACTGGGCGCCGGGCTGCTCGGTGTCACCGCCGCCGGTGCGCTCGGGGCGCGGCTGGGGCGTGCGGTGCCGGTGGGTGTCGGTACGGCGTTCATCGCGCTCTGTGTGGCGCTCAGTGCGTCCGCGACCGGCGTCGGTTCCTTCGCGGCGGGCGAGATCCTGTGGAACGCCGTCTACCCGGTGGTGCTGTCGTACCTGATCGGCCTGGCCGCCTCGATGGACCCGCGCGGCCGGTGGGCGGTGTTCGCCGGTTCCGCGTCCTCACTGGGCGTGGCGTGCGGCCCGGTGGCGGGCAGCGTCCTGTCCGCGCAGGCGGGCTTCCCGGCGATGGGCCTGGTGCTGGGCTGCGTACTGCTGCTGACGGCGGTGCCGATGACGCTGGTGGCCCTGCACACGAGTGGCCGTCCGCTGGTGGCCGGTGCGGTACGCCGCAGGGGTGGGGCCCCGGCCGCCCTGCTGGCGGGCACCACCGGTGCCCCCGCCGGGCAGGTGCCGCAGGTCGGCGCACCGGAGCAGGAGATCGCGGAGATCTCCGTGCGGCCGCTCACCCGGCGGGTGCGCTCGCCGTTCGCCCGCACGGCTGTGGTGCGTGCGCCGCGGGTGCGGGAGCGGCGCAGGGTCGGGGCGCGGCAGTAGCGGTGGGCGGGGCCGGATGCGCTCCGGCCCCGCCCACCGCGTCGTGGGCCTCCGGCTGCGTCAGTAAATACGGTGTTTCTCCCAGAGGGGCGCCAGGTCCTTGGTGGTCGCCGCCTGCGCCGCGCGCTTGAAGTCGGCGGTGGTGGAGACGCCGAACCAGTGGTCGCGGGCGTACTTCTTCAGCATGGCGGCCATCTCCTGGCTGCCGAGGGTGCTTTCGAGTTCGGCCAGGGCGCAGGCGGCCCCGGTATAGACAATTTTCATGAACTCGGAGCGGTTCGCGTAGGAGTCCATCGGGCGAGTCATCGCGGATGCGTCGTCCGGCCAGTCGGGTTCCTCCGGGCAGAAGTGGTCCCCGCCCCAACGCACCCATGTCGCGTACGTCGCGAAGCCCTCGTCCAGCCAGGGCTCCGAGAACTGGTCGTTCCCGACGATCCCGTACCACCACTGGTGGGCGATTTCGTGCTCGACCGCGGAATCCTCTTGGGTCTGCAGGTAGACGAGGCCGGGGAACTCCATGCCACCTTCCAACGCGGTGTTCATGACGAGATCGATCTCGCCGTACGGATAGCGCCCGAAGCGCTTCCCGAACTCATCGATGGCCTCGGCCCCCTCCTTCAGGTTGTAGGCGACGCCTTCGGCCGGGACGGCGGCGGTCCAGTAGGCGTTCAGCGTGATGCCGTCCGGCGAAGTGATCGTCTTGGTGCGGAAGGGCCCTGCCGCCCAGGCGAAGTCCCGCACGCCGTGCGCGACGCTGGTGCTGACCGTGCGGCCGGGCGCGCCCGCACGCCGGACCGTGGTGCCGGTCGCCGGAACCTTCAGGCCGCTCGGGTGGTCGAGGACCACCCGGAAGTCCCCGGCCAGGGTGTAGAAGCTCTCGCCGAAGCCGACGTCGGGGTCGAGGTGGCGGCCCTTGGCGTCCTGCACGGACAGCAGCGGCAGGGCGTTGCCGAGGAAGCGGTGCGCACCGTCGCGGCCGAAGCGGTGGGCCCGGTCGGGGACGGCGATGGAGACGTCGAAGGAGACGCTGGCGCGGGCCCCGCGCGGCAGCGGCTTCGGCAGGTCGATGCGCAGGGCGCTGCAGCGGACGGTGAGCGGGTGCGGGGTGCCGCCCTTCACCCGGCTCACCGACACCGGCGACGGTTTGGCCGGGGTGCCGCAGCCGTCGTCGGGGTGCCCGTTGCCCCACAGCCGTACGTCGACGAACCGCAGCGGGGTGCGGGCGGAGTTGCGGAAGGAGATGGTCTGCCTGCCCGTCCAGTGCGAGCCGTCGGCGTCGCTGCGCAGGCGTACGTCGTAGGAGGGGCGGTCGGGTGTCGCTGCGGCCGGTGCCGGTGCGACCGGGGTGGGGTCCTGCGCCGCGGCGGCCTGCGGGACGAGTAACGCGGCGGCCGCGAGCGCGCCCACGACGGGGCGCCAGAGTCTGATCGAGGTCATGACAAGACACGCTAGAACGGCGACCGGCCCGGACGAGGGAGTTCCGGGCCACTGCCGCCACTGTGCTCACAGGGGCACGGGCACCCCGGTGCTCACCCCCGCTTGGGCACCGGCACCCGCATCAGGTCGTCGGCCACGGTCAACTCCCCCTCGAAACCGGCTGCCCGGGCCTGGCGCTCGAATTCCTCCGGGTCGCTGTAGCGCTGCGAGAAGTGCGTCAGGACCAGGTGCCGTACGCCTGCCTCCTGTGCCGCCTTCGCAGCCTGCCCGGCCGTCAGGTGACCGTGATCGGTGGCCAGGCGCACGTCCTCGTCGAGGAACGTCGACTCGATGACGAGCATGTCGCAGCCCTCGGCGAGCACGTGCACGCCCTCGCACAGCCGGGTGTCCATGACGAACGCGAAGCGCTGCCCCCGGCGTTCCTCGCTCACCTCCGCGAGGGTGACGCCGTTCAGCACGCCCTCCCGCTGGAGACGGCCCACGTCCGGGCCCTTGATGCCGCGCGCGGCGAGCTTCTCGGGCAGCATGCGGCGGCTGTCGGGCTCCACCAGGCGGTAGCCGTAACTCTCCACCGGGTGCGACAGCTTGTGGGCGGAGAGGGTGTATCCGGGCGTGGTGGCCAGAACGCCGTCCGCCGACACCGGTGCCTCGGCGATGTCGACGCTCTCGCGGTAGGCGGTGGAGTACCGCAGCCGCTCGAAGAAGTGCTGCCCGCTCGCCGGGTAGTGCGCGGTGACCGGGTGCGGAACCTGGTCGAGGTTGATGCGCTGGATCACCCCGGCGAGCCCCAGCGAGTGGTCGCCGTGGAAGTGCGTGACGCAGATCCGGTCGATGTCGTGGGCGGCCACCCCGGCGCGCAGCATCTGCCGCTGGGTGCCCTCGCCGGGGTCGAAGAGGAGGCCCTCGGCGTCCCAGCGCAGGAGGTAGCCGTTGTGGTTGCGACGGCGGGTGGGAACCTGGCTGGCGGTGCCGAGGACGACCAGTTCGCGGGCGGACACGGGCGTCTACCCGGGGGGCCAGGTGAGGCCACGACCGCCCAGGACGTGCGCGTGCGCGTGGAAGACGGTCTGCCCGGCGCCGGAGCCGGTGTTGAAGACGATCCGGTAGCCGCTCTCCGCGACGCCCTCCTCGAAGGCGACCTCTCCGGCCTCGCGCAGCACGTCGGCGGCGATCTGCGGCTCGGCGGCGGCCAGCGACGCGGCGTCCGGGTGGTGCACCTTGGGGATGACCAGGACGTGCGTGGGCGCCTGCGGGTTGATGTCGCGGAAGGCGAGGGTGGTCTCGCTCTCGCGGACGACCGTGGCGGGGATCTCCTTCGCGACGATCTTGCAGAACAGGCAGTCCGCCTGGGGTTCAGCGGCCATGGAGGCCTCCTCGAAAAGGGTGATCGGACACGGCGCATGCTATCGGCCCGCTCCCGCGCGCTCACGTGCGTTCCTGCGGTCCCCGGGACGTTACGGCTTGCGTCGCTTGAGCACGGAGCGGCTGATCCAGTACGTGAGGAACACCGCCCACGCCGACGGCACCACCGCCACCCCGAGGAACGCGGCGGGCAGCCCCGGCAGCGCCACCACGGCGACGCCCACCGCCGCCAACAGCCCCACCGCGCCCGCCATCCACACCACCGGAGGGCACCGCACGGCCAGCCGCAGCAGCGGCCCGCGCAGCCGCGGCGGCACCCGGCGGCGCACCCACCACCCCCACGCGATCCACACCAGGGCGAACACCGGCAGCCCCACCGCCAGCGCCACCGCCCCGCTGTCCTCGGCGACGGCCTTGGTGATCACGGCGACACCGAACGCCAGGATCGCCACCCAGCGGGCGAAGGCGACGGTGTTCCACGCCATCACCTCCAGGTTGTAGCGCCCGTCCTGATCCTCGGGGTCGAGGGCGGACACGTCCGCGAACCCCTCGGCGGCCCGCGTCCAGCCGCCGCGACGACGGTGGTGCAGGTCCAGGATGGCGAGGTTGTGCCGGGCCGCGGTGTGCTCGGGGTCCAGGCGCAGGGCCGTCCGGTACGCCTGCGCCGCGACGTCCGTCCTCTTGAGGCGCTGCGCGGTCAGCCCCACCAGGAAGTGCGCGTACGGCTCCTCGGGGGCCAGCGTCACCGTGTGCCTGGCCACTTCGTACGCCTCCGTGACCTGCCAGGGACCGCCCTTCGCCAGGACCTCCGCGACGGTGGCGTGCGTGCCCCAGCGCTGTGGGGCGAGCCGCACCGCCTCGCGGGCGGACCACTCGGCGGCCGCGTAGTGGCCGAGCGCTGCCAGTTGCTCGGACCGCACGACGAGCGCGGTGACGTTCCCGGGGTCCAGGCGCAGTGCCTGGTCCGCCGCGTGCAGACACCCCTGGGTGTTCTTCGTCCCGCGCAGGCTGCGGGCGAGGAGGGTCCACGCGGCGGCGTCGTCCGGGTGGGACGCCAGATGCGTACCCAGTGCGGCAGCGGCCTGTTCGTAGCGCCCGAGGTCGTACAGTCCCTCGGCCCGTTCCAGGCTCATCCGCGGCTCACGATCGCATCGCCGCCCGCTCGAACCAGATCGTCAGCAGCGTGGGCACCAGCGCCAGCCAGAACAGGATCTGCGGCACCAGCCGCTCCGTCCACGGCACGGCGACGACCACGACCGCGCACACCATGCACCAGGCGGCCTGCCCGACGGCGAGCTTCCCCCAGAAGTTCGTCCGCACGAACTCCCGGAACGTCAGCCGCACTCCGGTGCGCATCCGGCGATAGCGCCGCCACGCCCCGAACCCCCACACCGCGCCCATCACGGCGAGCGCGTACAGCCGGGTGCCCAGCGCCGCGGGCAGCTCGTCGGGCCCGTCGCCCGGGAAGAGCCGCCCCGTCACCCCGGCGATCGCCACGCACAGCAGCGCCAGCCAGCGGGTGCCGCGCAGCATGCGGTAGACGGCGCCCTGGAGCGCCTTGTGCATCCCCTCGTCCTGCGGCAGTACACCCAGCGCCGTCGCATAGGAGTCGGCGACCTCCGACAGCTTCGCGGAGGGGTTCTTGGCCTTCGCCTCGGCGAGCACCTTGTGCGCCCACGGGCACTGGGGGTCGGCGGCGAGCGCGGCCCGGGCCGAACTCTCCACGAGGTCCTGCCTCTTGAGGAGCTCGGCGAAGAAGTACACCGTGTGGTGCGCGCCCGTTTCCTCGGGCGCCAGCCGTACCGCCTGGAACGCCACCTCCAGCGCCGCGGGCCACTGGTCGACGGGGTACGTCATCGCCTTGGCGAGAGCGACGTGCGCGCTCCACTCCTGCGGGGCGCAGCGGACCGCCTCCTTGCCCGCGGCGAGCGCCTTGTGCCAGTTGGGGGCACCGTGGAAGAAGTAGGAGCGCAGGATGTGCGCGTACGCGTAGTCGGGGTCGTGGGCGGTCGCCCGGTCGAGCGCCTGCTCGGCCTCCTCGTGCTCCCCGGCCCTCAGATGGCAGCGGTGCATCCGCGCCCAGGCCCGTACGTCGGTCGGCTCCTCGGCGAGCCTGCGGGCGATCAGCTCGCGCGCCTCGTCGGTCCGGCCCGTCTCCAGCAGGAGGTCCGCCTTGTCGACGGCGCCCTCCAGACTGCCCGCCGTGCCGGTCACAGCTTGCGCTTCTTCTTGAGGTGCGCGAGCAGGTCGTCGTACATACCGCCGTCGTTGGCGAACAGGGCGACGTTGCGCGCGGACGCGAACCAGGCCTCCGTGGACGGCCGCAGCTGCTTCGCCGCCGCCAGCAGGTCCTTTGTGTTGATCATGCGTACGGTGCCGGTGCGCGCGGAATCCATCAGGGCGCTCTCGGAAGCACTGTCGCAGAGGTGCGCGAGATCGGCTCCGGAGAACCCCTCGGTGACCTTGACCAGCTTGCCGAGGTCGACGGACTCGATGGGCCGGTCCTTGAGGTGGTAACGCAGGATCGCCTCCCGGGCGGGCTCGTCCGGCGGCAGCACCAGCAGGGTGCGGTCCAGGCGTCCGGGGCGGCGCAGCGCGATGTCCACGTCCCAGGGGACGTTGGTGGCGGCGAGGACGAAGACGCCCTCGTTGTCGCCCTCGACGCCGTCGAGCTCGATCAGGAGCTGGTTGACGGCGTTGCGCAGCCCACTGTGGTGCGAGCGGCTGCGCTTGGCGCCCAGGGCGTCCAGCTCGTCCAGGAACACCACGCACGGCGCCTTGCGGCGGGCCATGCGGAACACCTCGTGGACGTTCTTCTCGGACTGCCCGATGTACATGTCCAGCACGTCGCTGAGCGACACCGACATGAAGGAGGCGCCGAGTTCACCGGCGATGGCGCGGGCGATGAAGGTCTTGCCGCAGCCGGGCGGCCCGTACAGCAGCAGTCCGCCGCGCAGGCTCTTGCCGAACAGCTTGCGCAGTTCCGGGTTGCGCATGGGTGCCAGGAACGCCGCCTCCAGGCGCTGCTTGACCTCCTGCATGCCGCCGACGTCGGCGAGCCGCAGCCCGCCCGGTGCCTCGACGTCGTAGGCGTCCGCGTCACCGGCGTCGCCGCTGCCGTCGGAGGTGAGCGGCCGCTCGAACCCGGTGGCCGCGTCCGGCTGGTCCGGAGCCACGAAGCGGGGCGGCACCACGTCGCCGACCTCCTGCTCGGCGGCCTGCCAGTCGAACTCCTCCCGCGACGAAGGCGGTTGCACGGGCGGCTGAACCGAGGGCGTCTGCGGTGCGGCGGGCACAACCGGTGCGACGGGTGCGGCAGGCGCGGCCGGGCCGCCCATGGCCCGCAGCATCAGGTCCCGCGCCTGCGGATCCCCGGGCGCGTGCGTGAGGGCGACGGCGGCCTCCGCCACGGCGGCCTCACTATTCCCGGCCTCCAGCAGCAGCTGTGCCAGGTGCAGTCGCAGAGGTACGTCGCCGGGGGCGGCGGCGACGGCCGCGCGCAGGCTGGTTATCAGAGGTGACTCGTCGGACATGCCGCCACCCTACGAAGAACGCGCACCGCCGTACCCGGAAGGGTCGGCATCACCAGCACCGGCGTTACGGTTTGCCCAGTCCCGCCAGCAGCAGTTGCCCGTACTCCCGGTGTGCCAACGGCAGCCGGTACGTGCCGTCCTCCTCGGTGAGCACCACCGACGCCTCGATCAGCGCGGTGAGTTCACCGCCGTCGGCGAACACCGTCTCGACCTGCTGCGCGGTGAAGTTCCCGGTGAACGCCGACAGTCGGGCCCACAGGAGCCGTTCCGCCCGCCCGCACAGGTCGTGGCTCCAGGCGATCGCCCGCAGCAGGGTGCGGTGCCGGGCCGGCTGCTTGGGCCCGTGTATCAGCACCCCGAACCGTGCCCCCGGCTCGCACAGGCTGCCGTACAACTGCTGCGGGGTGGTGTTGTGCCCCAGTGTGCGTGCGGCCAGCAGCACGCTCAGCGGGTCGCCGTCGAGGCGCTCGGCGAGCAGCCGCGTCCAGAACACCGGCAGGTCCACCCCCTGCACCGCCGCCTTCTCCCGCAGGAGTTCCACGGTGTGCTCGCGTGACAGCGGCCGCAGCGGCACCCGGTACTCGCCGGGCACTCCGATCGGGCTGCGGCTGGTCACCAGGATCTGGAGTCCCGGGCAGAAGTCGTGCAGCCTGCCCACCAGGTAGGCGCAGCCCGCGCGCACGTGCTCGCAGGTGTCCAGCACGAGCAGGCCGCGCCGCCCGGCCAGCAGCCGCAGCACCGCCTCCATGGGATCGGTGCCGCTGCCGGGCGCGGTGCCCGCGTGGAGGGCGGCGGCGACGGTCTGCGGGACGAGGGCGTTGTCCGCGCAGTCGGACAGATCGGCGTGGTGCACGGGGAGATCGGTGACGGCCTCGGCGATGCGGGCGGCGAGGTGCGTCTTGCCGACCCCGGCGGGGCCGGTGAGCGCCACCAGCCGGGTCTCGGCGAGCACGTCGAGGAGGTCGCCGAGGGACGGCTCGTGGGGGAGACGGGGGACAGGAAGGCCGTATGCGGGGGGCATGGGCCCACTGTGGCCGGGCCCACCACGCCCGCGCGCCCCCGCGGGCCGGAGATCCGTACACCTAATTCCGCAGGTCGGCGCTACGTAGGTATGCGGGACACAGCCGTGTGCGCCCCTTACGAACGCCGGGCCCGCTCGCGGGAGTTCTCCGCGCCCACCAGCGCGGCGATCTCACCCCGGGAGCCGAAACCCAGCTTCGCGAGGATGTGCTCCACGTGGGCGTCGGCGGTGCGTTTGGAGATGACGAGCCGCTCGGCGATCTCCCGGTTGGACAGCCCCTGGTGGACGAGGGCGGCCACCTCGCGCTCGCGCCGGGTGAGCGCGGCGAGGGTGGGCGGGGCGGACGCCGTGGTGGCGCGCGGCGGCTCGTCCAGGGCGAGCGCCACGACCCCGTTCAGCCCCAGCCGCTCCCCTTCGGCGTACAGCCCGGCGAACCCCTCGTCGCCGAGCTCCGCCCTGGCCCGGCGCTCCATCCGCTCCCTGATCGCCTCCAGGTACGCGTCCCCCATCAGGATCGAACAGGTCTCCCCCACCGCCCCGTACGCGCCCCCGTACAGCAGCACCCCGAGCGTGCGGTCGCCCTCCGTCAGGGCGCACCAGCTGAGGATCTGCAACGCGTTGCCGGCACCGTAGAGGTCACCCAGCGTCATGCTCGCGCGCAGCGCCCGGCGCGCGTAGGTCCGTGCGGTGTACCAGTCGCCGGTGTCCAGGTGGGTCTGCGCGCTCGTCGACAGGCCGTAGGAAGTCACCCAGCACTCCCCGTCGGGCGCCTTCGCCAGGGCGCTGTCCAGTTCCTTCATGGCACCCGGGACGTCACCCGCGCGCCCGTGCACGGAGCCCAGGTTGCGCCGGGTCCAGCACTCCACCAGCACGTCGCCCGTCACGTCGACGACGGCGAGCGCCGCCGCGTTCGCGGCGGCGGCCTCCTCGCAGCGCTGCCGGTGATGGAATCCGGATGCCGCACAGGACAGCGCCATGCCTTCGGTACGGCTGTCGCCCGCCCGGTGCGCGAGCCGTGCCGCCTCGCGCATGAGGGGTTCCGCCAGGTCGAGCCGCCCCATGATGCTGGTGCAGTACGCGGACTGCCACAGTGCGCGCGCCCGGTCCGCCTCGCTGCCGGCGCCGGTGGCCAGGGCGCGCTCGCACCAGCGGTTGCCCTCGGAGAGCCGGGTACGGCCGATCCACAGGCCGCGCAGTGCCCCCGCGAGGGCCACACCGGTCGTCGCCTCGCCCGGCTCCTCCAGACAGAACTCCAGCGCCGCGCGGAAGTTGTCGATCTCCCTGTCGAGACGGCGCGTCAAAGCCACCTGGTCGGGGCCGAACCAGACCGCGTCCGCCTCCCGCGCCAGCCGCAGATAGTGGTCCCGGTGGCGCACCACCAGTCTGCGCACCCCGCTGCCGCTCTCCGCCAGCCGCTCCGCCCCGTACTCGCGCAGCGTGTCGAGCATCCGGTACCGGTCGCCGTCCCCGCCCTCCTCACGCACCACCACCGACTTGTCGACCAGCCCGATGAGATGGTCGACCAGGTCGTACGGGTCCAGTTCGGCGTCCGCGCACACCCTTTCGGCGGCGGCGAGGTCGAAGCCGCCCGCGAACACCGACAGCCGGGCCCACAGGGTGCGCTCCTCCGCCGTGCACAGGTCGTGGCTCCAGTCGATGGCGGTACGCAGCGTCTGGTGCCGCGGATGCCCGGTGCGGCTCGCTCCGAGCGCACGGAAACGGTCCTCCAGCCGCCGCAGCACCTGATCGAGCGGCAGCGCACGCAGCCGCACCGCCGCCAGTTCTATGGCCAGCGGTATGCCGTCGAGCCGCCGGCACAGGGCGATCACCTGGTCGCGGTTGTCGTCGGTGAGCCGGAAGCCGGGGCGGGCCGCCGCGGCACGGTCCAGGAACAGCCGTACCGCACCGCACCGTTCCACGTTGCCCCTGCCGTCCTCGCCGGGGAACTCCAGCGGGGCGACGGTGACGACGTGCTCCGCCGGAACGTCCAGCGCCTGTCTGCTGGTCAGCAGCAGCCGCAGCCCGGGACAGTTGCGCAGCAGGATCTCGGCGAACATCGCACAGGCGTCGACGAGGTGTTCACAGGTGTCGAGGACGAGCAGCGTCTCCTCGCCGCGCAGGTACTCCACGACCATGTCGAGCGGGTTGCGGCCGGTGCCCTCCGGCAGCCCGAAGGCCGCTCCCACGGTGTACGGGACGAGCTCGCCGTCCTTGACGCCCGCGAGCTCCACCATGCGCACGCCGCCGCGGAAGTGCCCGGCCAGGGAGGCCGCGGCCCGTACGGCGATGCGGGTCTTGCCGACGCCCCCGGGGCCCAGCAGGGTCACCATGCGGGCCGTCCCGAACAGGGTGCGCACGGCGTCGATCTCGCGCTCCCGGCCGACGAAGCTGGTCATCTCCTCGGGGAGATCGCCCCGTTGCCAGTGCCAGACCGTGTCCGCCATGCCCGCCTCACCCCGCATCACGCACCCCGCACACCGGCCGTCCCGGTCGCTTCCGGACAACTCCCCATAGTACGAGGGCGGTCACACACCGTGGGGGCACTTCGTTCCGCTCACCCGTCCGTGCGTCGGCCCTGTGCTCACTTGCCCGAGGGGCAGCCGCACGTGGGACGCGGGTCGGGTGCCGGATCCGGCGCCGGATCGGGGCCGACGGTGACGGTCACCGTGACGGTGGGCCGCGGGGCGGGCGGCTCGGGCGCGGTGGTGGGCCGGGTGGCTGTGGCGGTGACGGTCCGGGTGGGCCGCGACGTGGGCCGCAGGGTGGGCTCCGGGGGCGGACTCCAGGTGGGTGGGCGGCTCGTGGGCCGGGCGTTGCAGTCGCCGAGCACGTTCGCCCGGAACACGGTGCGCCCGCCGACCGTGGCGGTCAGGTCCCCCCGTACGCAGCGGCCGTCGCGCTCCTCCGTGACCCGGCCCTCGACGTCGATCTCCCGGCCGTCCTTGGTCTGGCCCTCGCACGCCACAGTGGCGACGTTGCGCGCCGACGGCGCCGCTGTCACCAGGGACGGCCGCAGCGACGGGTCGGCGCTCACCCTCGCCCTGTCGCCGAGGGTGGACGTGCAGGTCATCCAGCTGACATCGATCCCGGCGCGTTCCAGCGCCCGCGTGCCGGTCTGGTCGGTGGTCAGGGCCACCGCGAAGGAGCTCAGGCCCCCACCGTCCCCACCCGGTTCACAGGCGGCGACCCCCGCCACCGTCGCCCCGGCGAGGACTGCCGCCGCGAGGGTGCGCCTGTGCCGTACTCGCCTCCATGCCCCCATGCCAGGCAGCGTCCCACCGCCCCGGTACGAAGGACAGGCGCGTTTCAGCCGCCGAACAGCAGCCACTCCTGGAGTTCCACCAGGTTCCCCTCGGGGTCCTTCAGGTGGGCCACCCGCATGCGTTCCGTCATCGGTGCCGGCCCGTGCACCAGCTCCGCACCGCGCCCGGTGATCTCCGCGCAGTACCGGTCGAGGTCGTCCACCCGCAGCACCACGAACGACCGGTGCCCCGCGGGCTCCTCGGCCACCTCACCCAGCAACTCGGCCATCATCGCCCGGTCCTGGAGCGCGATCCCCGCCGATCCGGTCGACGGGGAGAACTTCTCGTACGGCCCGTCCGCGAACCCGGACTGGGGCTTGAGCCCCAGCACCTCTCCGTAGAAGCGGTAACAGGCGCCGAAGTCGGAGACCAGCAGCCTCACTTGTGCGAGTTCCATGACGCTCTCCCTGTGTGCGTGACATCCCTGGTCTTCTGCACGGTTCGAGGGCGGCCCAACCGGAGCACCGGCACCGGTGTCAGGACCACCGCCCCGTGCGCCCCAGCAGCAGTGCGGTGGCCGCCGTGCCCGCGGTGCTCGTACGCAGCACACTGCGGCCCAGTCGGTACGGTCGCGCGCCCGCCTGCGCGAACAGCTCCAGCTCCTGCGGGGACACCCCGCCCTCGGGCCCGACCACCAGCACGATGGAGCCCTCCTGCGGCAGTTCGGCGAGCGCCAGCGCACCACTGTCGGCGGCACGGTCCTCGTGCAGGACGGCCGCGAAGTCGGCGGTGGCCAAAAGCGCGCCCACCTGCTTGGTGCTCATGGCGTCGGCGATCTCCGGGAAACGGAGCCTGCGCGACTGCTTCCCGGCCTCCCGTGCGGTGGCCCGCCACTTGGCGAGGGACTTCGCGCCCCGGTCGCCCTTCCACTGGGTGATGCAGCGCGCCGCCTGCCACGGCACGACGGCGTCGACACCGGTCTCGGTCATCGTCTCCACGGCCAGCTCGCCCCGGTCGCCCTTGGGCAGCGCCTGCACGACGGTGATGCGCGGCCGGGGATCGTCCTCGACGACCGTCCCGGTGATCTCCACGACGAGCCGGTCCTTGCCCTCCGCCGCCACCACGACGGCCTCGGCGCCACGCCCTCGCCCGTCGGCGAGGACGACGTCCTCGCCCGCCGTGAGCCGCCGCACGGACACCGCATGGCGCCCCTCCGGGCCCTCCAGGACGTACTGGCCGCCCTCGGGCACGTTCTCCACGACGAACACCGGCGCCGTCATGACGTCGACCTCCTCAAAGCCATCTCCGTCCACGCCGAGTCCGCCTCGGCCGACAACACCTGCACCAGCCGTCCGGCCGGGATGTCCCGGGCCAGCCGGTGCCCCTGCCCCGCCCACAGGGCCATCCCCTGCGCGTCCCCCACCCGGGCGGCGGCCTGCCGCAGCCCGGCGGTCATGTAGTGCACCTCCGGGTACGCGGACGGCGCGTACGGGCCGTGCTCGCGCATGAAACGGTTCACCAGGCCGCGCGCGGGGCGGCCGGAGAACGCGCGGGTGAGTTCGGTCCGTACGAACAAAGGGTTCTTCAGAGCGTTCTTGTGCATGGCGTGCGCACCGGACTCCGGGCACGCCAGGAACGCCGTGCCCAACTGTGCCGCGTCCGCCCCGGCGGCCCGCACGGCGGCGATCTGCGCCCCTCGCATCAGTCCTCCGGCAGCGATCACCGGCAACTGCACGGTCTCGCGCACCTGTGTCACCAGCGACAGCAGCCCCAGTCCTCCGCTGCCGTCGGTCTGCGGGTCGTCCCGGTGGGTGCTCTGGTGGCCGCCCGCCTCGATGCCCTGCACGCACACGGCGTCCGCGCCCGCCCACTCGGCGGCCTGCGCCTCCTCCGGGGTGGTGACGGTGACGATCGTGTACGTCCCCACGTGCGCCAGTGCGTCGAGTTCGTCCCGCGAGGGGCAGCCGAAGGCAAAGGACACCACCGGCACCGGATCGTCGACGAGGAGCGCCAGCTTGGCCTCGTACCCGTCGTCGGTGCCGTGGTCGTCGCGCTCGGCGATCGGCGTCTCGTACCAGGCGCTCTCGCTCGCGAGCTGCTGCCGGTACAGGTCCAGGGCGGCCGGGTCGGCGGACGGCTGCGGCATGAACAGGTTGACGCCGAACGGCTTCGGGGTCAGCGCCCGCAGCTGCTTGATCTCCTCGTACATCCCGTCGGCGGTCTTGTACCCGGCGGCGAGGAAGCCGAGACCGCCCGCGTCGGACACGGCGGCCGCCAGCTCGGGGCGGGACACCCCACCGGCCATGGGCGCGGCAACGATTCCGCGCCGGCACAGCTCTCCCAGCGCGGGCACCACCCGGGTCTCAACAGACATGCCCGCATCGTTTCACGACACGGCCGACCCGCCGAATCGAACCAAAACGGGACCGGACCTGGTGGTCCGGTCCCGCTGTGGTGCGAACGGACTCAGCGTCCGTTGAAGGCGTCCTTCAGGCGCGAGAACAACCCCTGCTGCCCGGGCTGGAACTGGCCCAGCGGCCGCTCCTCGCCGCGCAGCTTCGCGAGCTGGCGCAACAGGTCCTCCTGCTGCGGGTCCAGCTTCTGTGGGGTGGTCACCTCGACGTGCACGATGAGGTCGCCGCGACCGCCGCCGCGCAGGTGCGTCACACCGCGCCCGTGCAGCGGCACCGACTGGCCCGACTGCGTACCGGGACGGATGTCGATCTCCTCGACCCCGTCGAGCGTCTCCAGCGGCACCTTGGTGCCGAGCGCGCCCGCCGTCATCGGGATGGTCACCGTGCAGTGCAGGTCGTCGCCGCGCCGCTGGAAGGTGGGGTGCGGCTGCTCGTGGATCTCCACGTACAGGTCACCGGCGGGGCCGCCGCCGGGGCCGACCTCGCCCTCGCCCGCGAGCTGGATGCGGGTGCCGTTGTCGACACCGGCCGGGATCTTCACCGTCAGCGTGCGACGGGAGCGGACGCGGCCGTCACCGGCGCACTCCGGGCACGGCGTCGGCACGACCGTGCCGAAGCCCTGGCACTGCGGGCAGGGGCGCGAGGTCATGACCTGGCCGAGGAAGGACCGGGTGACCTGCGAGACCTCACCGCGGCCGCGACACATGTCACAGGTCTGCGCGGAGGTGCCGGGGGCCGCTCCCTCGCCGCTGCACGTGGTGCAGACGACGGCGGTGTCGACCTGGATCTCCTTGGTGGTGCCGAAGGTCGCCTCGTTGAGGTCGATCTCCAGCCGGATCATGGCGTCCTGGCCGCGCCGGGTGCGCGACCGGGGGCCGCGCTGGGACGCCGTGCCGAAGAAGGCGTCCATGATGTCGGAGAAGTTTCCGAAACCACCCTGGCCGAAGCCGCCCGCACCGCCACCGCCGGAGGCCGACAGCGGGTCGCCGCCGAGGTCGTAGACCTGCTTCTTCTGCGGGTCCGACAACACCTCGTAGGCGGCGTTGATCTCCTTGAAGCGCTCCTGGGTCTTCGGGTCCGGATTGACGTCCGGGTGAAGCTCACGAGCAAGGCGCCTGAACGCCTTCTTGATTTCGTCCTGGGAAGCGTCGCGGCGCACGCCGAGTACGGCGTAGTAGTCCGTGGCCACTTACGACTCCGCCAGGATCTGTCCGACGTAACGTGCCACTGCGCGTACCGCTCCCATCGTTCCGGGGTAGTCCATGCGGGTCGGTCCGACCACGCCTAGTTTGGCGACTGCCTCGTCGCCCGAACCGTAGCCGACTGCGACCACGGACGTTGAACTGAGTCCTTCGTGGGCGTTCTCGTGCCCGATGCGCACCGTCATGCCGGATTCGGTGGCCTCGCCGAGCAGCTTCAGCAGCACGACCTGCTCCTCCAGCGCCTCCAGTACGGGGCGGATGGTGAGCGGGAAGTCGTGGCCGAAGCGGGTGAGATTGGCGGTGCCGCCGATCATCAGCCGTTCCTCGGTCTCTTCCACGAGTGTCTCCAGGAGCGTCGCGAGCACCGTCGAAACGGTTCCCCTGTCCTCCGGCTCGAACGACTCGGGAAGGTCCTGCACCAGCTGCGGGACGTCCGCGAACCTGCGGCCCACGACACGGCTGTTGAGCCGCGCCCGCAGGTCCGCGAGGGACGCCTCGCCGAACGGCGCCGGGCAGTCGATCATCCGCTGCTCGACGCGACCGGTGTCGGTGATCAGCACCAGCATCAGCCGGGCGGGCGCCAGTGAGAGAAGTTCCACATGGCGCACCGTGGAACGCGTCAGCGACGGGTACTGCACGACGGCCACCTGTCGTGTCAGCTGCGCGAGCAGCCGCACGGTGCGGGCGACGACGTCGTCCAGGTCCACGGAGGCGTCCAGGAAGTTCTGGATGGCGCGCCGTTCCGGCGTCGACAGGGGCTTCACCCCGGCCAGCCGGTCGACGAACAGCCGGTACCCCTTGTCCGTGGGGATGCGTCCGGCACTGGTGTGCGGCTGGGCGATGAAACCCTCGTCCTCCAGGGCCGCCATGTCGTTGCGCACGGTGGCCGGGGAGACACCGAGCTGGTGACGCTCGGTGAGGGCCTTGGAGCCGACGGGCTCCTCCGTGCCGACATAGTCCTGGACGATGGCGCGCAGCACTTCAAGTCTGCGTTCACTGAGCATCGCGCACACCTCCAAGCCGTGATGTTCCCTGGTGCAGATCGGACATGTGGGGCTTGTGCCCCGGTATCCCGCTTGGCACTCCCCGTGTGCGAGTGCCAGCCGTTCCCCGGGTCAGTGTACGGCGGCGTGGCCCGTCCCGAGCAAGGGCGGCTGCTCACGCTAGCGTCACGGTATGGACATGCGAGAGCAAGAGGCACAGTGGGAACGGCTCGCTCCAGGCGTCGTCAGACGGCGGCTGCCGGGCTGGGACGCCACTGTCGGCCTGGTGGCGGGCGGGCAGGGAGCACTGCTGTACGACACGGGCTCGACGCTGCGCGAGGGTGCCCGGGTGCGCAAGGAGGCGGAGGCGCTCCTGGGGCGCAGAGTGACGCACATCGCTCTCAGCCACCCGCACTTCGACCACGTCCTGGGCATGGGAGTGTTCGCGGGCGTGGAGGTCTTCGCCTCCGCGGGCATGGACACCCTGCTGACCGGACAGCGCGAGTCGCTGGCCGACGACGCGGTGCGCCAGGGCGTGCCCGCGGACGCGGCCGCCGAGGCCTCGGAGCTGCTGCGCGCCCCGCACCATCTGGTGTTCGACGAGCGCACCCTCGACCTGGGCGGTGGGCGCAGCGTGCTCTTCGCCAACCTGGGCCCCGCGCACAGCAGCCACGACCTGGTGGCCCTCGTACCGGGCGCGGAGGGCGGCCCGGACGTGGTCTTCTGCGGAGATTTGGTGGAGGAGTCCGGGGAGCCACAGGCGGGCCCCGACGCGGTCGCCGCACGGTGGCCCGAGGCCCTGGACCGGCTGCTGGCGCTGGGCGGCGAGCACGCCGTGTACGTGCCGGGGCACGGGGCGGCGGTGGACGCGGCGTTCGTCCGGGCCCAACGGGACGCGCTGGCACGCCGTTTCGGGGTGTCCTAGCAGTCAGGCGTCCTGGCGGTCAGTCGTTCTGGCGGTCAGTCGTCCTCGGGGGCCGTCACGAAGTCGATCAGTTCCTCCACCCGCCCCAGCAGCTCGGGCTGGAGGTCCTTGTACGTGCGTACCCGGCCCAGGATGTGCTGCCAGGCCGCACCGGTGTTCTCCGGCCAGCCCAGGGCCCGGCACACGCCCGTCTTCCAGTCCTGGCCGCGCGGTACCTGCGGCCAGCCCGCGATGCCGACCGAGGACGGCTTCACGGCTTCCCACACGTCGATGTACGGGTGCCCCACGACCAGCACGTTCGCGTCCGTCACCCGGGCGGCGATCCGGGACTCCTTCGAACCCGGCACCAGGTGGTCCACGAGGACACCGAGCCGGGCGTCCGGCCCCGGTGCGAACTCGGCGACGATCGACGGCAGGTCGTCGATGCCCTCCAGGTACTCCACGACGACGCCCTCGATGCGCAGGTCGTCGCCCCACACCCGCTCCACCAGCTCGGCGTCGTGCCGCCCCTCCACGTAGATGCGCCCCGCTCGCGCCACGCGCGCGCGGGCGTGGGCGACGGCGACAGATCCGGAGGCGGTACGGGTGGGACGCACCGGCCCCGCGCCTGCGGAGGGGCGCACCAGTGTCACCGGTGCGCCCTCGTGGAGGAATCCGGCCGGGGTCATCGGGAACACCCGGTGTTTGCCGAAGCGGTCCTCCAGGGTGACCGTCGGTCCTTCCGCCGTCTTCTCGGTACGGATCACCGCACCGCAGAAGCCCGTCGACACCTCCTCGACCACCACGTCGTACTCGGCGGCCAGTTCGGGGACGGGCTTCGACTTCTTCCACGGCGGCGTGAAGTCAGGGCTGTAGCTGCGCATGCGGCAGACGCTACGACACCGGGCGCGGCGACAGCCAGGACCAGTGACGACAGCCAGGAAGATCGGTCGCCGTCGGCCTCGACCAGCCCGGCCGCTCAGTCCACCAGGTCCCGCACCACGGCGTCGGCCAGCAGCCTGCCGCGCAGGGTGAGGACCGCCCGGCCCTCGGTGTAAGGACCGTCCTCCAGGAGGCCGTCCCTTACCGCCTGCTGTGCGGCGGCGAGCCCCGCGGGCTTCAGCAGGGACAGTTCGCAGCCCTCCACCAGGCGCAGCTCCAGCAGGATGCGCTCGACCCGGCGGTCCTCCTCGGAGAGCACCTCGCGTCCGGCGCCGGGGGACTTCCCGTCGCCCAGCGCCTGCGCGTAGGCGCCGGGGTGCTTCACGTTCCACCAGCGGACCCCGCCGACGTGGCTGTGCGCACCGGGTCCGGCGCCCCACCAGTCGGCGCCCCGCCAGTACAGCTCGTTGTGCAGGCAGCGGCCCGCCTCGGACGTGGCCCAGTTGGACACCTCGTACCAGGAGAACCCGGCGGCCGACAGCGCCTGCTCCGTCATCAGGTAGCGGTCCGCGTGCACGTCGTCGTCGGTCATGGGGACCTCGCCGCGGCGGATGCGCCGGGCGAGCTGGGTGCCCTCCTCGACGATCAGGGCGTACGCGCTGACGTGGTCGGGACCGGCGCCGATCGCAGCGTCCAGGGAGGCCTGCCAGTCGGCGTCGGACTCCCCCGGGGTGCCGTAGATCAGGTCGAGGTTCACATGGTCGAACCCGGCCGCCCGCGCCTCTGCCACGCACGCCTCGGGCCGCCCGGGGGTGTGCGTGCGGTCCAGGATCTTCAGGACGTGCTGCCGGGCGCTCTGCATGCCGAAGGAGACCCGGTTGAAGCCGCCCTCGCGCAGTTCGGCCAGATAGGCCGGGTTCACCGACTCCGGGTTCGCCTCGGTGGTGACCTCGCAGTCGTCGGCGAGGCCGAACTCCTCGCGGATCGCCCCCAGCATCCGTACGAGATCGGCGGCAGGCAGCAGGGTGGGCGTGCCGCCGCCCACGAACACCGTGCGCACCGGCCTGGGGTCGTCGCCGAGCACCTTGCGCGCGAGGCGCACTTCCTCGATCAGGGTCGCCGCGTAGTTGTCGCGCGAGGCGAGAGCACCGCCCGATCCGCGCAGCTCCGTCGCCGTGTAGGTGTTGAAGTCGCAGTAGCCGCAGCGGGTCGCGCAGTACGGCACGTGCAGATAGAAGCCGAGGGGCCGCTCCCCCGCATTCCGCAGCGCGTCGAGAGGCAGCGCCCCGTCCTCGGGCATGGGCTCACCATCAGGCAGTACGGAAGGCATGCCCCCATTGTCCGCCCTCCGCGCACCGTCCCGTCCCCCCGGTCGCCCGCGGCCTACTCCGCGCGCAGCACCAGCAGTGCCAGGTCGTCGTCGGGGGGCTCGGCGGCAAAGGAGTGCACCGCCCTGGTGATCCGTTCCGCCACCCCTTGCGCGGAGAGCCCCACACACTGGGCGAGCTCCGCGGCGACACCTTCCCCGTCGTCGAACATCACCCTGCCGCAGCGGCGCTCGGTGACCCCGTCGGTGACGCTCAGCAGCGTCTCCCCCGGTGCGAGGACGAACGTCTCGCTCTCGTATGTCGCGTCGTCGAGGACACCGAGCAGGACCCCCGGCCGCCCCGCCGCCCGCACCTCCCCGTCGGGCCGCAGCACCAGGGGCAGCGGGTGTCCGGCACTGGAGACCGTGCACCGTACGCCGCCGCCGTCGGCCTCCGGCAGCGGCTCCAGTTCGCCGTACAGCATCGACAGGAAGCGCGCCTGGGGGCCGTCGGGGAGTTCCTGTCCCCCGGCGGCGGCGACCAGCCGGGCGGCGGCGTCCGCGGACTCCGTGGCGTCGTCCAGCAGCAGCCTGTTGAGCCGGTCCAGCACCTCCGCCACCTGGTACCCCTCGCGGGCGAGCAGCCGCAGCCACGGACGCACCAGCCCGGTGACCACCGCCGCCTCCGGTCCGTTCCCCTGTACGTCGCCGAGCGCGAAGCACCAGCGTCCGTCGGCCGCGTGGAAGATGTCGTAGAAGTCGCCCCCCGCGACGCCCTCGCCGCGCGGCTCGTAGACGAGCGCACTGGTGAGGCCGGGGATCTCGGCGACCTGGCTGGGCAGCAGGGCGCGCTGCAGGACGTGCGAGATGGTGGCCTGCTGGGTGTAGCGGCGGGCGGCTCCCACCGCGAGCGCCACTCTGCGGACGAAGTCCTCGATGAGCCCGGTGACCTCGTCGGGGATGCGCACCATCCCGGCCCTGCCGAGCATCAGGATGCCGACCCTGCGGCCACCGACCACCATGCGGCAGGCGAGCACCGCCCCGGCGCCTCCGAAACTCTCACCGGCGCCGGGCCAAGGGAGCGCCACGGGGCCACCGCGCGCCGAGTCCGGCAGCCGGGGCGGTTCCTTCTCCAGCAGGGTGCGCAGTTCCTCCATGCACGCCTCACGCGCGTGCCAGACCCGGGCGAGGCGCGGTTCCGCCGAGGGGCCGCCGCCCTCCGGGTCCAGCCAGACGGCGCACCAGTCGGCGAGCCGGGGCACCAGGAGCTGCGCGGCGAGCGCCACCACCATGTCCTGGTCGAACTGTCCGGCGAGCAGGTCGGAGGCCTCGGCGAGGAACGACAGGGCGCCCCGGTTGATCCAGTCCGGGTCCTCGTCGCGGACCGCCCGCCGGGGCAGCGGGGCGAGGATCTCCGCCGCCCGCAGCCCCCGCTGGAGGGCCCGGTGGGAGGCGAGGGCGGCGGGCGTGAGGGTGGGTTCGTTCACCGGCGACGGCTGCCAGCCCTCCAGCGGGAGGGCGGCCCAGACGGTCTTGAGACCGGTGCGGTAGGTCACGCCCCAGCTCTCGGCGAGACCGGCGACGAGGTGCAGGCCCCTGCCGTACTCGGGGGCGCCGCTGCGGTCACGGCGCTGCGGTTCGTTGCGCACGACGCGGGAGGGGTGGTGGTCGGAGACCTCGATGACGAGCGCGGCGGCCTCGCTGGTGGCGCCCGCGGGCTCGATGCGGCAGAGCAGTTCGACGGTGGTGCCGGCGTGCACCACCGCGTTGGTGACGAGTTCGTTGACGACGAGGCAGGCGTCGTCGGCGAGACGCCCGGCGAAGTTCTCGTCGGCCGGCAGCAGGGACGTACCGGACCAGTCCACGATCGCGGCCCGCAGGAACTTCCGGGCGGCCGACGGGGCGAGTGGATTGCCGGGCAGGCTGGTACGGGCGAAGGACTGGATCGCGTACCTCCCGGCCCGCGGGGCTGTCGCGCGGGCTTCGGCGTCCCGCTGCGTCGGAATGGATGTCACAGTGCGGCTCCTGATCGGTTGTCGCAGAGCGTTGCCGACGACTGATCGGTTGTCGCAATGCGCCGCTCACGACAACCACAGGGTGACAGACTGAGCCTGCCCATAAGCACCGAGTCACCGAAGTGGGCCTCAATGAACGAAGATCGTGCCGTTTCGCGCCCTGGTGTCCGCTCCGGCGACCGCCCGGGAACACGCACTGCCACCAGCGCCGGAAGCGCTTTCGGCGACAGTGTCCACCGGGCGGACCGTCCGGGAGAGGGCTGGTTGCACGCTTCCGAACTGCGCCCCCTGCTCGCTGCGATGACCGCTCTGCGGGACGGCGACTTCCGGGTGCGGCTGCCGGAGACGCAGGAGGGGACGCCGGCGGAGCTGGCCGCCGTCTTCAACCAGATCGCCACCCGCAAGGAGCACTACGGGGCGGAGCTCGCCCGGGTGCGCAGGGAAGTCGTACGGCACGGCAGGCTCGACGAGCGTCTCGCGGTCAGCCCCGGGCAGGGCGGCTGGGCCTCCAACATCAACAGCACCAACGCGCTCCTGGACGCCCTGGTGGTGCCCGCGGTGAACGCCACGCGGGTGCTGGACGCGGTGGCGGGCGGCGATCTCACCCAGCGCGTCGATCTGCACGACGGGAACCGGCAACTCCACGGAGATCTGCGCCGGCTGGGCCGCGCGGTCAACAAGATGGTCGACCAGCTGTCCCTGTTCACCGGCGAGGTCACCCGGGTGGCCCGCGAGGTCGGCACCGAGGGACGGCTCGGCGGCCGCGCCAAGGTGCAGGGGCTGTCCGGCAGTTGGCGGGACGTGACGGAGGCCGTGAACACGATGGCGTCCCGGCTGACGGCGCAGGTGCGCGACATCGCGGCGGTGACGACGGCGGTGGCGCGCGGCGACCTGACGCGCACCGTCACCGTCGAGGCGACCGGTGAGCTGCTCGAACTGAAGCTGACCGTGAACACGATGGTCGACCAGCTCTCCGCGTTCGCCGACGAAGTCACCCGCGTCGCCCGCGAAGTCGGCACGGTGGGTCAACTGGGCGGCCGCGCCCAGGTGCGCGGCGTCAGCGGCGTCTGGAAGGACCTCACCGACAACGTCAACTTCATGGCCTCCAACCTGACCTCACAGGTACGCAACATCGCCCAGGTCACCACCGCCGTCGCCAACGGCGACCTGTCGCAGAAGATCACCGTCGACGCACAGGGCGAGATCCTGGAACTCAAGT
>NZ_JBIUXN010000009.1:65572-205136 GCF_044744005.1 Streptomyces sp. NPDC087440
ACTCGACGATCAACACGATGGTCGACCAGCTCTCCGCGTTCGCCGACGAAGTCACCCGCGTCGCCCGCGAGGTCGGCACCGAAGGAAACCTCGGCGGCCGCGCGCAGGTGCGCGGCGTCAGCGGCGTCTGGAAGGACCTCACCGAGAACGTCAACTTCATGGCGGACAACCTGACGTCCCAGGTCCGCAACATCGCCCTGGTGTCGACCGCCGTCGCCCAGGGCGACCTCGGCAAGAAGATCACCGTCGAGGCGAAGGGCGAGATCCTGGAACTCAAGTCGACGATCAACACGATGGTCGACCAGCTCTCCGCGTTCGCCGACGAAGTCACCCGCGTCGCCCGCGAGGTCGGCACCGAAGGAAACCTCGGCGGTCAGGCACAGGTACGCGGCGTCTCCGGCGTCTGGAAGGACCTCACCGACAACGTCAACTTCATGGCCTCCAACCTGACCTCGCAGGTCCGCAACATCGCCCAGGTCACCACCGCCGTCGCCAACGGCGACCTCTCCAAGAAGATCACTGTCGACGCACGCGGCGAGATCCTGGAGCTGAAGGACACCGTCAACACGATGGTGGAACAGTTGCGCGCGTTCGCCGACGAAGTCACCCGCGTCGCCCGCGAGGTCGGCACCGACGGCCGTCTCGGCGGCCGCGCCCAGGTGCTGGGCGTCTCCGGCGTCTGGAAGGACCTCACCGACAACGTGAACTACATGGCGGACAACCTGACCTCGCAGGTGCGCAACATCGCGCAGGTCGCCACCGCCGTCGCCCAGGGCGACCTCTCCAAGAAGATCGACGTCGACGCACGCGGCGAGATCCTGGAGCTGAAGACCACCATCAACACCATGGTGGACACCCTGTCGTCGTTCTCCTCCGAGGTGACCCGCGTCGCCCGCGAGGTCGGCTCCGAGGGCCAGCTCGGCGGCCAGGCCCGCGTCGAGGGCGTGTACGGCACCTGGAAGCGCCTCACCACGAACGTCAACGAGCTCGCCCTGAACCTGACCACCCAGGTGCGCGCGATCGCCGAAGTGGCGTCCGCCGTCGCCCAGGGCGACATGTCCCGATCGATCACCGTGGAGACCCGCGGCGAGGTCTCCGAACTCAAGGACAACATCAACCTGATGGTGTCCAACCTGCGCGAGACGACCCGGGCGAAGGACTGGCTGGAGTCCAACCTCGCCCGCCTCGCCGGACTGATGCAAGGCCACCGCGACCTGATGGAGGTCGCCGACCTGATCCTGCGCGAGCTCACCCCGCTGGTGAACGCACAGTTCGGCGCGTTCTTCCTCGCCGACCCCGAGACGGACGGCACCCCCTCGCACACCACCAACGCGACGATGCCGCAGCGCGGACTCGCCTTCATCGCCGGTTACGGGTCCGCACAGGGCGCCACCGTCGACACGCACGGCATGCCCGGCCACGGCCTCGTACGCCAGGCAGCACTCGAAAAGAAGCGCATCCTCGTCGAGGAGGCCCCGCCGGACTACATCAAAATCAACTCCGGGCTCGGTGAGGCCGCTCCCGCCAGCGTCGTCATCATCCCGATCCTCTTCGAGGACAAACTCCTCGGCGTCATCGAACTGGCGTCGTTCTCCCGGTTCTCCGACGTCCACCTGGCGTTCTTCGACCAGTTCGTGAACACCATCGGTGTCGCGATCAACACCATCATCGCCAACTCCCGTACGGAGTCCCTGCTCAGCGAGTCACAGCGCCTCGCCATCCAGCTCCAGGACCGTTCCAACGAACTCCAGCGCCAGCAGGCCGAACTCCAGCGCTCCAACGCCGAACTCGAAGAGAAGGCGGCCCTGCTCGCGACGTCCTCCCAGTACAAGTCGGAGTTCCTGGCGAACATGTCGCACGAGTTGCGCACTCCGCTCAACTCCCTGCTGATCCTGGCCCGCCTGCTCTCCGACAACCCGGACGGCCATCTCTCCGACCAGGAGGTGCAGTTCGCGACGACCATCCACCGTTCCGGCTCCGACCTGCTCCAGCTGATCAACGACATCCTCGACCTGTCGAAGATCGAGGCGGGCCGGATGGACGTCCGCCCCAAGAAGCTCCCCCTGATCAAACTCCTCGACTACGTGCACGCCACCTTCCGCCCGGTCACTCTCGACCGGGGGCTCGCCTTCGAGGTCGCGGTCGGCGAGGACGTACCGCGCGAAATGTTCTCCGACGAACAGAGGCTTCAGCAGATCCTGCGGAACCTGTTGTCCAACGCCATCAAGTTCACGTCGTCCGGCCGTGTCGAACTGCGTGTCAGCCGCATCACGGACCCCGACAACAAGCTCCTCAAGGGCGCGCACGACATCATCGCCTTCGCCGTCTCGGACACCGGCATCGGCATCGCGGCCGAGAAACTTCCCGTCATCTTCGAGGCGTTCCAGCAGGCGGACGGCACCACCAACCGCAAGTACGGAGGCACCGGTCTCGGTCTGTCGATCAGCCGGGAGATCGCGGGCCTGCTCGGCGGCCGCATCATCGCCGAGAGCGAGCCCGGCTTCGGCTCCACCTTCACCCTGTACGCCCCGGTGCGCTACCCCGGACACATCGACCACGAACCGATCGACCCCCAACTGCCCGCCCGCGTGCTGGCCATGACCTCGCCCGAGGGGCTGTCCGCCAACCACGTCACCCTGCCCGAGCAGGACGACGGCTGGCCCACCACCACCAAGCTGGAGGAGTGGAGGTCCGGCCGGGCCGGTGTCGTCCTGCCCGGCCGCCGCGTGCTGATCGTCGACGACGACATTCGCAACGTCTTCGCGCTGACCCACGTGCTGGGCAGGGTGGGCATGCCGGTGCTGTACGCGGAGAACGGCCGGGAGGGCATCGAGATGCTGGAACGCAACCCCGATGTCGAACTCGTCCTGATGGACATCATGATGCCCGAGATGGATGGGTACGAGACCATCGAAGCCATCCGCAAGACACCCCTGTGGACCGAACTGCCGATCGTCGCCCTCACCGCGAAGGCGATGCCCGGGGACCGGGAGAAGTCCATCGCGCAGGGCGCCAACGAGTACGTGCCGAAGCCAGTCGACGTGGACCGGCTGCTCTCCGTCGTCTGTTCCCTCCTCGACCCCGATGGGGAGCTGACGGAACCGGAACAGGAGGAGTGCGCGTCCGCAGGATTCACAGTCCCCAGGGCCCCGGGAACGCCGACGGCCCCCGACATCCCGGAGCAGGCCGACGCTCAAGGGGAGCCAGCCGGCCCACCACCGACGCTGTGAGGCAGTAGACGATGACCACTGAGGCACCGCAGACCGATCGCGCCAGCATCCTGCTCGTGGACGACATGGAAGACAACCTCATCGCGCTGGAGGCGGTCCTCGGCGCACTCAACGAACCGTTGGTACGGGCCCGCTCGGGTGAGGAGGCGATGAAGGCACTGCTGCGACAGAAGTTCGCCGTGGTGCTGCTCGACGTACGGATGCCCGGCATGGACGGCTTCGAGACGGCGTCCAACATCAAGCGCCTCGACCAGACGAAGGACGTCCCGATCATCTTCCTCACGGGCACGGAGGGCGATTCCGGCTACGCCTTCCGCGGCTACGCCACCGGGGCCGCCGACTTCCTGACCAAGCCGTTCGACCCGTGGGTACTGCGCGCCAAGGTCAACGTCTTCCTGGAACTGCACCGCAAGAACCGGCAGCTGGAACGGATGCTGGCACAGGAGCGCCGACAGTTCGGAATGCTGGCGCAACAGTTGGCGAAGATCGGGGAACAGGTCGAGGAGGAGTGTCCGGACGCCTCCTCGCCGCTGCGGGAACAGGTGGCCCGCATGCAGGAGACCCTCACGGAGATGCGCCGCGGCCACAGTGGTTAGGGCCGCGGCACGACTCCGTACCGAAGGGAACCTCAGGCTTCCCTGGAACCCGCGTACATCTCGTCGATCAAGTGCTTGTACTCCCGCTCGACGACCGGCCGCTTCAGCTTCAGGCTCGGTGTCAGTTCGCCGTTCTCGACGTCCAGGTCGCGCGGCAGCAGCCGGAACTTCTTGATGGTCTGCCAGCGCTGGAGCCCCTCGTTGAGCTCCTTGACGTACCCCTCGATGAGGGTCTGCGTCTCGGGGGCGGCGACCACGTCGGCGTACGCCGTCGCCTTGAGGCCCTGCTCCTGCGCCCAGCCGAGGATCGTCGGCTCGTCGAGGGAGATGAGCGCCGTGCAGAAGTTCCGGTCGGCGCCGTGCACCAGGATGTTGGAGACGTACGGACACACCGCCTTGAACTGTCCCTCGACCTCGGCGGGCGAGATGTACTTGCCGCCGGACGTCTTGATGAGGTCCTTCTTGCGGTCGGTGATCCGCAGATAGCCGTCCGCCGACAGTTCGCCGATGTCGCCGGTGTGGAACCAGCCGTCGGACTCCAGGACTTCGGCCGTCTTCTCCGGCAGCCCGTGGTAGCCCTGCATGATGCCGGGGCCGCGCAGCAGGATCTCGCCGTCCTCGGCGATACGGACCTCGGTGCCGGGGAGCGGCTTGCCGACGGTGCCGGTGCGGTACGCCTCGCCGGGGTTCACGAAACTGGCGGCGCTGGACTCGGTGAGCCCGTAGCCCTCCAGGATGTGGATGCCGGCGCCGGAGAAGAAGTAGCCGATGTCGGGAGCGAGGGCCGCCGAACCGGACACACAGGCGCGCAGATTGCCGCCGAACGCCTCGCGGATCTTCGCGAAGACGAGGGTGTCGGCGACCTTGTGCTTGGCGTTCAGGGCGAACGGGGCGGTCGCCTGCCCGGTGCGCCGGAAGTTGTCCTGCGTGACCTTCGCGTACTCGCGGGCGACGCCCGCCGCCCACTGGAAGATCTTGTACTTCGCGCCGCCGCCGGCCCGTGCCTTCGCGGCGACGCCGTTGTAGACCTTCTCGAAGATGCGCGGCACGGCCGCCATGTACGTCGGCTGCACGATCGGCAGATTCTCGATGATCTTGTCGATGCGCCCGTCGACGGCGGTGACGTGGCCGACCTCGATCTGTCCCGAAGTGAGGACCTTGCCGAAGACGTGCGCCAGCGGCAGCCACAGGTACTGGACGTCGTCCTTGGTGATCAGCCCGGTCGCGACGGTCGCCTTCGCCATGTACGACCAGCAGTCGTGCGGCAGCCGTACGCCCTTGGGGCGGCCGGTCGTGCCGGAGGTGTAGATGAGCGTGGCGAGCTGCTCGGCGGTGATGGCGGCGACGCGTTCCTTGACCGCCTCCGGGTTCTTCTCCAGGTACGCCGCGCCGCGGGACTCCAGGTCGGCGAGCGAGAGCACCCAGCCCTCGGGGTCGCCGTCGGCGGCCTGTGCGTCCTCGGCGTTCACGACGACGACGTGTGCCAGGTTCGGCAGCTCCGCACGCTTCTCGCGGGCCTTGGCGAGCTGGGCGGCGTCCTCGGCGATCAGGACGCGGCTCTCGGAGTCGGAGAGGATGTACGCCGACTCCTCGGCGTTGGTGGAGGGGTAGATGGTGGTGGTGGCCGCTCCGGCGCACATCACACCGAGGTCGGTCAGAATCCACTCGACGCGGGTGTTGGAGGCGAGGGCGACGCGCTCCTCGGGCCTGACGCCCAGCTCGATGAGGCCCGCTCCGATCGCGTACACCCGCCGGGCGGCCTGCGCCCAGCTCAGCGAGCGCCATTCGTCGGGCCCCTGACCGCCGGACGGCGCTGCCGGATACCGGTAGGCCTCGCTGTCGGGCGTGGCGGCCACGCGCTCGATGAAGAGGGCCGCGACGGACGGCGGCCGGTTCTCGATCATGGTCTGTGTGTCGCTCACGACGTCCTCCGGGCCCACGGCATTGCTGCGCGACTGGCTGGTATTTAACTGGCGAGTAACAAACGATCAGTGATCAGACTAGAGCGCATGGGCCTGGTGCGTAAGGGCCTCCGGGCCCTCCTTTTCATAACGGGTCTTCACATCGGCGACAGCCGCCCGGCGCGGCAAGGACCACGTCGGCGGCCGCATCGCGACGCCCGCGTCGGCCCGAACAGCAGGCAGGGCCCGCCGCACCGTGGCGCGACAGGCCCTGCCCTGAATTGCGGATCGTACGACAGCGATCAGCCCGCGGCGGGAGCCGGAACGGCAGCCGGAGCAGCCGGGGCGACCGGGGCGCTCGGAGCGGCCGGGACCGCCTCCTTGGCGGCGGCCTCGGCCTTGGCGGCGGCGTTCGCGGTGGTCTCCGCGGCGGCCTCGGCGGCGACGTCCGCCTTCGCGTTCGCGCTGGCGGCGATGTCGGCCGCCGCGTCCACGACGACACCGAGGTCGACCGCAGTGTCGGAGACGATGCCGACCGTGGCGGCCGGACCGTGGACGTGGACGCCGTTCCAGGCGTGAGTGCCGTTGACGTCGCTCACGGCACCGATGCCGAGCAGCCCGCCGACGAACACACCGGCGGCGGCCTGGCCCTTGGCGACCGGGCCGTCGTCGGCGACAGCGGCGCTCGCACCGGCGCCGGTGAGCAGCAGAGCGGCCAGGGCGGTACCGGCGCAGCGCAGCGTAAGGGAATTCACGTAATGCCTTCTTGGGACGGGGGGGAACTGCGCTCCACAATTGCCGAGGAGGAAACGGCAGTTGCCCATCCACGCGGAAGAGGCACCCGTAAAGAGCATGAGAAAGACAAAAGCGGGCCCGATGCAATGAATGCATCGGGCCCGCTGAAATCTCAGTCGAACAGCGGAGTCCAGCCGCCGATCGGCATGCCGCCCACCATCGGGACGGAACGCGCGGTCTGGTCCGCACCGCCGACCACGGCGTTCGAGGTGGCCTTGTGCGTGGCCGTCGCCTTTTCGGTGACGCCGCCGGTCAGGTCGGTGACCGCGTCGATGTCGGTGTTCGGCTTGTAGATCTTGTTGAGGGCGACCACCTTGGTGTCCACCACCTTGGCCGAGTCCTTGGCGGAACGGGCCGGACGGTTGTCCACGTCGTCCGCGAAGGCGGGCGACGCCGCACCCAGGACCATCACAGAACCGGCAACGACCGCAGCAGCCTTCGAGTACTTCACTTTAAAGTCCCTTTCCGTAGCGGCGTTCTCACGGTCACGACTGTCGTGCCGACCGAGCGTCTTGCTGGCCGCCCGGAACCCCGCTGCCGGTATTCGTAACGGGAGGGGCAGCGGTCGGGAATCTCCTTCTCGGTCCCTTTTTGGCGATCACTCATTTGCCCGCAGGAGATTTTTCCATCCTCACATCAACGCAGAAAGCGCCCGTCCGGGGAGGGGACGGGCGCTTTTCTTCCGCTGCTTCTGCGGTACGGCGGAACTACTACTTCTTGGCCTTGCCGCCGGAATCGTCGCTGGAGAGCACCGCAATAAAGGCTTCCTGCGGCACCTCGACGCTGCCGACCATCTTCATGCGCTTCTTGCCTTCCTTCTGCTTCTCCAGAAGCTTGCGCTTTCGGGAGATGTCGCCGCCGTAACACTTGGCGAGGACGTCCTTGCGGATGGCGCGAATGGTCTCGCGGGCAATGACCCGGGAGCCGATGGCCGCCTGGATCGGCACCTCGAAGGCCTGGCGCGGGATGAGCTCGCGCAGCTTGGCGACGAGCCGCACACCGTAGGCGTAGGCGGCGTCCTTGTGGGTGACGGCGGAGAAGGCGTCGACCTTGTCGCCGTGCAGCAGGATGTCGACCTTCACGAGGGCTGCGGACTGCTCGCCGGTGGGCTCGTAGTCCAGCGACGCGTAACCGCGGGTCTTGGACTTCAGCTGGTCGAAGAAGTCGAAGACGATTTCCGCCAGCGGCAGGGTGTAGCGGATCTCGACGCGGTCCTCGGAGAGGTAGTCCATGCCGATGAGGGTGCCGCGGCGGGTCTGGCAGAGCTCCATGATCGCGCCGATGAACTCGCTGGGGGCCAGGATCGTGGCCCGTACGACCGGCTCGAAGACGTCCGAGATCTTGCCCTCGGGGAATTCGCTCGGGTTGGTGACCGTGTGCTCGCTGCCGTCCTCCATGACCACGCGGTAGACCACGTTCGGCGCGGTGGCGATGAGGTCGAGGCCGAACTCGCGCTCCAGGCGCTCGCGGATCACGTCGAGGTGCAGCAGGCCCAGGAAGCCGACGCGGAAGCCGAAGCCGAGCGCCGCGGAGGTCTCCGGCTCGTACACCAGGGCGGCGTCGTTGAGCTGGAGCTTGTCGAGGGCCTCGCGCAGGTCCGGGTACTCGGAGCCGTCGAGCGGGTACAGACCGGAGAAGACCATCGGCTTCGGGTCCTTGTAGCCGCCGAGCGCCTCGGTGGCGCCCTTGTTCAGGGAGGTGATGGTGTCACCGACCTTGGACTGCCGGACGTCCTTCACACCGGTGATGAGGTAGCCGACCTCGCCGACGCCCAGACCGTCGGACGGCGTCATCTCGGGCGAGGAGACGCCGATCTCCAGCAGTTCGTGGGTGGCGCCGGTCGACATCATCCTGATGCGCTCGCGCTTGTTGAGCTGCCCGTCGACGACACGGACGTAGGTGACGACGCCGCGGTACGAGTCGTAGACCGAGTCGAAGATCATCGCGCGGGCGGGCGCGTCCTTGACGCCGACCGGGGCCGGTACGTCGCGCACCACGCGGTCGAGCAGCGCGTCCACGCCGACGCCGGTCTTCGCGGAGACCTTGAGCACGTCCTCCGGCTGGCAGCCGATGAGGTTGGCGAGCTCCTCGGAGAACTTCTCCGGCTGGGCGGCCGGGAGGTCGATCTTGTTCAGTACGGGAACGATCGTGAGGTCGTTCTCCATCGCCAGGTAGAGGTTGGCGAGGGTCTGCGCCTCGATGCCCTGCGCCGCGTCCACCAGCAGGACCGTGCCCTCACAGGCGGCCAGCGAACGGGAGACCTCGTAGGTGAAGTCCACGTGGCCCGGGGTGTCGATCATGTTGAGGATGTGGGTCTTGCCCTTGTCCTCGCCCTCGGTGGGCGCCCACGGCAGCCGCACCGCCTGGGACTTGATCGTGATGCCGCGCTCGCGCTCGATGTCCATGCGGTCGAGGTACTGGGCACGCATCTGCCGCTGGTCGACCACACCGGTCAGCTGCAGCATCCGGTCGGCAAGCGTCGACTTGCCGTGGTCGATGTGCGCGATGATGCAGAAGTTTCGGAGCAGTGCCGGGTCGGTACGGCTCGGCTCGGGCACGTGGAGAGGAGTCGCGGGCACGCAGGGTCCTGATTCTTGAGAAGACGGCACTGCGGATGCGTCGCGGCGGTGTGCGCCGTGCGCGCGCGTGCGTCGTTCTCGTCTCGGTCCGGAAGTTGTGAAGTCTTCCCATGGTCCCACGTGCGGGGGCCTGCGGCCGGTTTGGGCCGGTCGTGGGACGGCTGGTAGCCTGGGCAGCTGTGTCTCGTGACTCTTGCGGGTGACGGGACGCACACATTGAGATCCAACCGAACCTGTAAAGGCTCTTTCGTGGCGAACATCAAGTCCCAGATCAAGCGGAACAAGACCAACGAGAAGGCGCGCCTGCGCAACAAGGCCGTCAAGTCTTCGGTCAAGACCGCCGTGCGCAAGGCCCGCGAGGCCGTCGTCGCCGGTGACACCGAGAAGGCCACGCTGGCCGTTCGCGATGCCTCCCGTGCGCTCGACAAGGCCGTCAGCAAGGGTGTCATCCACAAGAACGCCGCCGCCAACAAGAAGTCGGCGCTGGCGTCCCAGGTGAACTCCCTGCAGGGCTGAGCAATCACCTCTGAGGTACCTGTAGTACACCGTCGGCGTCAGGACCCAGCGGACCCTCTCTACCGCTCCTGACCCGACACCCCCGCCGCGCACCGAAACGCGTTCGCCACGCGGGCGCGGTGGAAACAGTGTGAACCGGAACCCCGGTCCTCGTCCTTCCCCAGGACGGAGACCGGGGTTCCGGCGTTTTCCGTACGTTTCCGCTGTGGGCCCGCGCACGGGCCCACAGGCGCCTCCGCACCCCTAACGGGCGCTCCGCGTCCTCGCCGCCCGGGCGACGGCCACCACGGCCTTCTCCAGGGCGTACTCGGGGTCGTCCCCGCCGCCCTTCACCCCCGCGTCGGCCTCCGCGACCGCGCGCAGGGCGGTCGCGACGCCGTCGGCGGACCAGCCGCGCATCTGCTGGCGCACCCGGTCGATCTTCCAGGGCGGCATCCCGAGGTCCCGTGCCAGGTCTCCGGGGCGGGCGCCGCGCGGGGCGGAGGCCAGCTTGCCGATGGCCCGTACGGCCTGCGCGAGGGCGCTGGTGATCAGCACCGGGGCGACGCCCGTCGACAGGGACCAGCGCAGGGCCTCCAGGGCCTCCGCGGCCCGGCCTTCGACCGCGCGGTCGGCGACGGTGAAGCTGGAGGCCTCGGCGCGGCCCGTGTAGTACCGGCCGACGATCGCCTCGTCGATGGTCCCCTCGACGTCCGCGACCAGCTGGGAGACCGCGCTGGCCAGCTCGCGCAGGTCGCTGCCGATGGAGTCGACGAGGGCCTGGCAGGCCTCGGGGGTGGCGGAGCGTCCCAGCGCCTTGAATTCCGACCGTACGAACGACAGGCGCTCGGCGGGCTTGGTGGTCTTGGGACAGGCCACCTCGCGGGCGCCCGCCTTGCGGGCCGCGTCGAGGAGGCCCTTGCCCTTGGCGCCGCCCGCGTGCAGCAGGACGAGGGTGATCTCCTCGGCCGGTGCGCCGAGGTACGCCTTGACGTCCTTGATCGTGTCGGCGGAGAGGTCCTGTGCGTTGCGCACGACGACGACCTTGCGCTCGGAGAAGAGCGAGGGGCTGGTCAGCTCGGCGAGAGTGCCGGGCTCCAGCTTGTCGGGCGTGAGGTCGCGTACGTCGGTGTCGGCGTCGGCGGCGCGGGCCGCCGCCACGACCTGCTGCACGGCACGGTCGAGCAGCAGGTCCTCCTGCCCCACGGCGAGGGTGACGGGGGCGAGCGGATCGTCGGTCGAATTCTTCCTGGTGGCCATCGCGGTCAAGCATCCCACGGGGCACTGACAGTGCTCGCAGGGTGCGTTCTACGGTGCCTCCAGCCACCCCTCGTACTCGGCGGCCAGCGCGTCCAGCGCGGTGGGGTCGAGGCGTTCCTCGGGATCCTCGACCACCACCAGCCACTGCGCGTCCTCGGCGTCGTCCTCGCCCGCCAGCGCGTCCCGGACGAGCTGGGGCTCCTCCGCCGTCCCGAAACGGTCGGGGAGCTCCTGGGCCACCTCCTCGGCGGCGTCCCGGTCCGGCAGCACCAACACATGTCGTACATCGCTCACGTGCACATTGTCCGGTACGCAGCAGGCACGCCGTGCAGCCGGCGGCCCGATTTGGATGCCCGGGGCTACCGAATGATCTGCTCAGGAGGCCGGGGCGCCCGAGCCCTTGGGAATGATCTGGATGTCCAGCTCGACGGCGATGGAGGAACCGATGGCCGCGATGCCGTGGCCGAGCATCGTCTGCCAGTTGAGGGTGAAGTCCTCGCGGTGCAGTTCGGCGGTGGAGTGGACGGCGGCACGGGTCTCGCCCTGGATGCCGTTGCCCATGCCCAGGTACTGACTGTCGAGGGTGACGGTGCGGCTGACGCCGTGCAGGGTGAGCGCGCCGGAGATGGCCCAGCGGCTGCCGCCGCGGTGCACGAAGCGGTCGCTGTAGAACTCCATCGTCGGGTAGTTCGCGACGTCGAAGAAGTCCTTGGAGCGCAGGTGGTCGTCGCGCATCTTGACGTTGGTGTCGATGGACGCGGCGTCGATGATGACGTGCATGGCGGAGTGCTCCATGCGCTCGCCGATGCGCACCGCGCCCGCGAAACTGTTGAACCGGCCCCGGATGCGCGCCAGACCGATGTGCCGGGCGGAGAAGCTGATCTGGGAGTGCATCAGGTCGATCTCCCACTCGCCCGGGTCGGGGAGCTGCGGCGGGGCCGCCACCTGGAGCGAGATGTCACCGAGCCCGGAGTGCCCGCTCTCGGTGACGGTGGCGCTGCCGCGGTACGGGGTGAAGCCCTCGGCGGTGACGGCGAGCCGGTACTCACCCGCGGGGACGGCTGCCACGAGGGTGCCGTACGGGTCGGTCTCACCGCCCACGACGCGGCGCCCGGTGCTGTCGGTGACGACGAACTCCGCCTGCCGCACCGGCTCGCTGACGGGGTCGAGGACCCGGCAGGTGAGCACCCCTGCGGAGGAGGGGACGGAGAGTCCGGAGAGCGGATTGGCGTGGCTTGCGGAGGTCGAACGTCGGCCGAGCCAGCGGGAGATCATGGGTTTGCGCACCCCCGTGCGATTCGTTGCTGCAGGGGCGCGACGAGGCACGACGAACCGTCGGGATGGCGACCCTTTGACGAAAAAGCATTCGATCACCCCTGAGGCGTTCGAGGCAAACGAGGGGCTCGGTGCGGAGATGGGGCCTGGTGTCCCTGACGTCTGAATTGAGCATTCCGCTTAGGCATACACACTGCTCATCGACCCGTTACCCGGAGTAATCCCAAAACCGGGGCAAGATGCGGAGACCTCGTGGAGACGGTCCCGACCCGGTGTGCGGCCCCTGGCGGGGAACATTCCGGCACCGGCTGGAATCAGCCCCCCAGCGGCACCGCCTCCACCTCTCCACCACTGCCGGTGACGGCGATCGCACCGTCCCGGTCCGTGCGCAGCACCACCGCACCCAGCGCCCGCAGCCCGTTCACAGCGGCGGGCGCGGGGTGCCCGTACGGGTTGTCGCGCCCCACCGGGACGAGGGCCAGCCGGGGCGCCACCCTGCGGAGCAGCCCGGGGTCCTGGCGCGCGGAACCATGGTGCGCCACCTTCAGGACATCCACCGGCGGCAGCGCCGGATGGGCCCTCAACAGGGCCTGCTGGGCGGCCGGTTCGAGGTCTCCCGGCAGCAGCAGGGTCAGCGCCCCTCCAGGTCCTTCGTACCGTACGAACAGGGTGACGCTCGCGTCGTTCGGCTCACCCGGCACAGCGGCCGGGGGCGGGGGCGGCCAGAGCACCCACCCGTCGAGCGCGCCGATGCGATACCGCTCCACCGCCCGGACGGCGGCCACCGGCACCCCGGCGCGGGCCGCCGTCCGCCGAACGAACTCCACCCGCTCCGCCGGGGCCGCCAGCGACGTGGTCCGGATCGCACCGACGTCCCTGCCGCGCAGCACTCCGGACAGTCCGCTCACATGGTCGGCGTGGAAGTGGGTGAGCAGTACCAGGGGGACGCGGGTTACGTCGAGGTCGCGCAGACACCGGTCCACCAGCACCGGGTCGGGCCCCGCGTCGACGACCACGGCGGTGCCGTCCCCCGCCGACAGCACGGTGGCGTCCCCCTGTCCGACGTCGCACAGCACGAACCGCCACCCCTGTGGCGGCCACCGGTGCAGGAACCCGGTGAGCGGTGCCGGACGCAGCACCGCCAGCAGCAGAAGCAGGACGCAGCCGAGGCTCAGCCACGGATGGCGCGGCGCCCGGCGCAGGGCGAGCACCACGACGACGGTCACCAGGGCCAGCAATGCCCCGCCCTGCCAGCCGCCCGGCCAGCCGATCTCCGCTCCCGGCAGTGCGGCACCGGCCCTGGCGACCGAGGCGATCCACCCGGCGGGCCAACCGGCGACCCGCGCGAGCAGTTCGGCGACGGGCATCGCCGCCGGCGCCAGGGCGAGGGCGGCGAACCCGAGCACGGTGGCGGGCGCGACCGCCAGCTCCGCGAGGAGGTTGCACGGGATCGCCACCAGGCTGACCCGGGCGGCGATCACCGCGACGACCGGTGCGCACACCGCCTGGGCCGCGCAGGCCGCCGCGAGCACCTCGGCCGGCCGGGGCGGCACCCCGCGCCGTTGCATCCCCGCGCTCCAGCGGGGACCGATGGTGAGGAGCGCACCGGTGGCCAGCACGGACAGCAGGAACCCGTAACTACGGCCGAGCCAGGGGTCGTACAGGATCAGAAGGAGCACTGCGGCGGCCAGGGCGGGAATCAGCGACCGGCGGCGACCGGTGCCGATGGCCAGCAGGGTGATCAGCCCACAGACGGCGGCCCGCAGGACGCTGGGCTCCGGACGGCACACGATCACGAACGCGAGGGTAAGAGCCCCTCCGCACAGTGCCGTGGTCCGCAGCGAGAGCCCGAGCCGGGGTGCGAGCCCGCGTCGCTCGGCGCGCAGGGCGAGCGAGGGCGGGCCGATCAGCAGCACCAGCACGATGGTGAGGTTGCTCCCCGAGACGGCCGTCAGGTGCACCAGGTCGGTGGCCTCGAAGGCGTCGTGCAGGTCCGGTTCCATCCGGGAGGTGTCGCCGACGACCAGCCCCGGCAGCAACGCCCTTGCGTCCGGCGGCAGTTCCTCGGTGGCCTGCCGCAGACCGGCCCGGAGCGACCCCGCCGTGCGTTGCACGGTGGTCGGCGGGGCGAGAATCCGTGGTCCGCCGGCGCCCGGCACCCGCAGCACGGCGGCGATCCGGTCACCGTCGCGCATCGGCGGTGCCAGTCGGGCGCCGGTCACCTTCAGCCGGGTGGAGGGCAGCAGCCGCAGCCAGGATGCGGTGGGTCCCCGTACCGGTGCGAGGAGGAGCACCGGGGTCCGTACGGCGGTCGTCGTGCCGTCGGCGGTGGTGACCCGGGTGATCTCGGCGTCCAGGACGACGGTGCCGGGTGTCGCCCGGTCGCCCTGTACCCGGGGGCGGGTCCGTCGTGGATCGCCGGTGACGGTCGTCTCGGCCTCCACCACCGCGTGTCTGCGGGCCAGTTCGGGCACCGGGCCCCGGTGGAGGTCGGCGGAGTGCAGTGCGGCGGAGGCGGCCGCCGCCGCGGCGCACAGGAGGGCGGTGACGACGGCGGTGACGCGCTGGGTCCGCGCGCTCGTGGCCGGCACCCGGTCTGCGGGTGTCGCCGGGGCCGGGGCTTTCGACGTCGCCGGGGCTGGGGACGCGCTGTCCTCGGTTGCGCCCGTGCCCCCGTTCCGGCCCGCCGGTGCGCGTGCCGTGAACAGTGCCGCGACGACGGCTCCGGTCAGGACCACCGCGAGGAGGACGACGGCTCGGGCCGCCGGCGCTCCCACCGTCACTGCGGCGGCTGCCCAGGCCGCCAGCGCCGGAGGCACCAGCCTCAGGTCCGTCGGCCCCTCCTGGTGGGGGTCGGCGGCTCCCAGCCGGTGTGCGGAGGCGGCGTGCACGGCCTGGCGGGACGGGGTGGCAACGGGAGGGTGCTGTGGGCCGTGGAGGCCGGTGCGCTTCATGGCCGTACGAGCTTCTGCAGGTCGGCGAATCTGCGGTCGCCGAGAGTTCTATGGGTATCTAGCAAAGCGCAAAGGCCCCACCTCAGACATGAGGACGGCCCCGCCCGGTGGTGGAACACCGGACAGGGCCTAGGCCCGAACCCCTCTCAGACAGGGAGTCGAACCATGAGCATCACCGTATCCAACCCCGTCAAGCCCGGCGTCCGCCTGGTGCCCGCGATGATCGGCAAGGTGGACCGCGAGCAGCGGGTGTACATCGAGTGCCCCGCCTGGTGCGTCATCGACCACGTGGCAGAGCCCGAGACCCACGTCGAGGACATCTCGCACACGACCGGGTCGGCCTGCATCGTCGGGATGTCGCTGACTAAGACCGGCATCATCCACGCGCTGCACTCGACGGTGCGGACCGACCCGTCCTCGGACGACCCGCGGCTGAAGGCGGCGCACGTCGTCGTCGACGACGAGTCGGAGGACGCGTACATGACGCCGGACATGGCGGAGGAGTTCGCCGACGCGCTGATCAGCTTCGCGTCCGCCGTCCGCCAGCAGGCGCGCGCCGCCCGGTTGGCCAACCTGCCCGCCGACTCGGACCCGGACATCGACGAGGCCCTTCGCCGGGTCCGTGAGCGGGACGCCCGGTGAGCGCCCCGACGACCGTCACCGTGCACACCGTCGACCACGGCCCGGTGACGATCCCCGAACCGGCCTGGTGCCTCGGCGTGCACGAGGCGGAGGCGTACCGGGTCGATATCGAGCACCAGGGCGTCGAGGTGGTGGTGAAGGTTGCGACCCCCTGCCACGGCGAGGTGACCGCCCTGTCGATGGCGCTCGTACAGCGGCCGTTCTCGTCGACGGAGCGCCGGGTGATGGCGGCCGTGGACTTGGGCGGGGAGTGGCACGAGTTCGACGGCGCCGCCATGGTGCGGTTGTCGGAGGAGCTGGCCCGGTTCGCGGTTCTCGACATGACGCTGATGGCCGCTTTGGTCGACAAGTCGAACGGGGTGAGCCGGTGACCACCGTGGTCCGCCGGCCGACCGAGGACGCCGCCCTTGCGGCGGCGTCCCGCTCGCCCCGGCCTTCCCTCTCCCTTCCGCTGATCCTCGCGGAACTCATCTCAGCGAACCGCACGGGCGACCGCCACGGCGTGAACCTTCTCGCCCACCGTGCCGCCCGCGTCTCCCTCCCGGAGGTAGGCGAATGACCCTCCCCGTCCAGACCCCTCCCGTGGCACCGGTCCTGGTGCGCACGGGCGTCCCCGGCCGGCCGTTCGCCTACGTCGACCCGTCGCCGCACGTCGCCGACGAGGACGGCCACGTGCAGACGTTCAGCGCGGATGAGCCGGACCGTGAACCGTTCTGCCTGCTGTGCGGCGACGAGGCCAGGGCGCAGACGCCCGGCCGCCGCTGCACGGAGGCCCACCTGATTCTGATCATCAACGACACCCGCGCCCGGTGGATCGCTGATCACCGTGCCGAAGGGGGTTCCTCGTGAGTACCGCCGTGAACCTGAACAAGCCCGTGGTGTGCCCCGACTGGTGTGCGCTCGACCACGGCGACGACATCCCCGAGGACGTGTTCCACCGGTCGGCGCGGGCGTGGCTGAAGCCGGACGCGTCCCGTTGCGGCTCCGGCTGGCGTACCTGGGAGCTCGTCGCCCACATCGTCGTTCCGGAGGTCCCGGAGGACGACGACCCCGCCTTGCTCGTCATCGACACGCAGGACGGTGTGTGCGGCCCGCACGTGGAGCTGGCCGTCGACCAGGTCGACGAGTTCGTCCGCCAGGCGAAGGTGTTCCTGGCCCGGGTGGAGCAGATGCGCGACCAGTTGGTGACCACCGTGAGGGAGCAGCAGTCATGACCGTATCCGTGGAACGACCGCTCGTCGTCGCCGGTACGGCGGTGCAGCAGCACAGCATGGTCGACCCCTACGACGAGCCGCACACGACGGTGGCTTTGCGGGTCACGGTGAGCCGCGACCACCTGGCCGCGGCCGTCGAGATGGGCGGCAGCAACTACTACGGGACCAGGCCCGACCCGGACCGGTGGACGGTCGCGGAGATCCGCTACTTCGCCGAGTTCCAGTTCCTCGCGATGGGCCTCCTGGAGCTTCAGCAGGGAGCGGAGGCGGTTGCGGAGATGGCCGCGCCGGACTTCCACGAACCGGACACGCGGGCGTACATCCTGGCCGTGTACCGGGCCGTCGACCGGGCGTATCCGAAGGCGGGTGCCCGTGAAGCGTGACGTTCTCGGGATGCTGTCTCTGGGCGCCACGTTCGTGGTGACCGCGTCCGCCGAGTACCACCTGGCCCGCGCGTGCGGGTTCGGGGTGTACGTGGCGGGGGCGGTCCCCGCGGCGCTCGACATCTACGCCCTGCGCGCGCTGCGGGCCGGCCGCGACATGGCCGCGGTCGTCGTCGCGATGGCCGCGGTGAACGCTCTCAGCCACCTTGTCTCCGCGGAAGTCCTGCCGGTGTCCTGGCCGTTGATCGTCGCCGTGTCGTGCATCGCCCCCCTCGTGATGTGGCGGGTGCACGTACTCCGCGAGGGTGTCCACGGTGTGGAGCCCCCGGAACCGTCGGCTGGACCGACGGAACCCGAGCCGGTTCCGGTCGTCGCCAAGGGGGCGAACGGAGTGCGCACCCCTGCCGCGATCGGTGCACCTGAGTACGCACTCGAAAGGGTGCCCGCGGCCGTGGACACCCCTCTACCGCCCCCCTCTACCCGGTACGTCGGGGCGTTCGACAAGGCACCGAAGTCAGGGGCCCCCTCTACCGGGGTAGAGCCCCCGTACTCGTCGCCTGACCAGGAAGGTAGCGGGGGTAGTGGGGGCGGCGAGTGCACCCCCGACGAGCCGGCGGAGTGCACCTTCGACGGTGCACCCGAACCTGAGGTGCAGGACGAACCGGCCGCCGTCGACGAGCCGGAGGACGAGCTGACGGAACAGGCCCGCAAGGAGTTCGCCGACACCCTGGCGAACGGGCGCACTCCGTCGCTCCGGGAGCTGAAGCGGGTGTACTCCATCGGCCAGGACCGGGCCGCCCGCATCAAGCAGGAACTCGGCGCAGTCGACCGGGAGTAGGCCCGGCTGCACCTGACCGCTCCATCCAGCGCCCCGACCCGCGCCCGACTCCACCGGGCACGGTGCGGGGCGTTCTCCTGCGATCCCAGGAAAACCCACCGCGTCCGCCGCTGGGGTGTGCGTCGAACGCACCCCCTCGCGGCGGGCCAGCACCAGAGAGGACGACCATGTTCGGACGCAACAACGGTGACGCCGAACGCCTGGCGAAGAACCTCAACGCCTCCGTGAAGGCGACGAACCGGCGGAAGGTGCCGCGGGTCGTCGACCCGTCCCGTGGGGCGGCCAGCCTGCCGGCGAACCTCACCCGCGCCGTGCGCGCGGCCCGACGGCGCGGGGGCGGCAACTGATTGGACGTTCACCCGCTCGTTCACTCGGGCACCGGGTGAACTCCTCGGCGCCCTACGCGTGCACGTGCACGCGAGGGGTGTTCACCCGGCGGGGCGGGGTCCTGGTGGGCCTGCCTCCCCGTCCTCCCCGCCTCCCCGGATCGGCCGTTCCGCCTGGTCCCCGTCGGGGGACGCGACGGGGAGGCGGTGGGGGAGAACTCCCCGCCGTTCTGACGCCTCCCCACGGACGTTCACCCGGCGGGGCGGGGCGGGGCGGGGCGGAAGCTGACGGGTCACCGAAAGGCCCTCTACGGGTCTCCGGAGCCCGTTCCGGCTTCCGCCCCGCCCCGCCGCAACGACTCGTGATGGCTCAACGAATGGCTCAAGCCGTCCGGGGTGAGCCATCGGGGGGCCAACGTGCGCCCGCGCGCTCGCGCGCACGCGAGGCGAGCCGGGCTGGGCTACTTATCGGGGTTGTCGATGATGTTGCCATTGGTGCAGTTGTCGCTGTGGTCGCCGACGTAGCCGACCCCTTGGCCGAGGACCGGGACGATGGCCACTTCCTGCATGCAGACGACGCCTGCACTGAAGTTCCAGTTGTCAGCGGCTTCGACGGGGCCCTGCGGAGTGGGGTCGTCGTCATAGGCGTGCGCGGGGGCTGCCATCAGGCCGGCGGCGAGTGTCAGGGCAGCAACGGTGATGATCTTCTTCATGATGACAGGAACGATCACAGCGGGGGCGAGACACGGGCAGCACTCGCGCCGTCCCATGGGCACGGAAGCGGACGCGACCGAAGGCCGTGATCTTCGCGGCGCCGCGAAGATGGTCCGGCCGGACCTTAGGGCGGTCTGACCTGCTGGAACAGCACCGAACAGGGGCGTCACAGCACCGGTTCCGTCGGGAACAGCGACGGAACAGCACCGAACAGTCCGCTGACCTGCACGAACAGCGGAACGGGCTGTTCGGCCGGATCGAACAGCCCCCGCGTCTTCCCTAAGGCGCGCGCGAGGAACAGCGCACCGAACAGTGACGGAACAGCCCACCGAACAGCCGATCTTGGACGTCCGACGCGATGCACCCTTCAGCCCGGTTTGCCCTGACTGACAGCTGATCTTGCTGCCGGGGTGTCAGAAGGGTGTCAGCGGGGGTGTCAGCTCGCGCGCGCACGCGCATTGACCTTAGGGATTTCGCCCCACGGAAGATCCACTGACGCTCAGAATCGGACACATCGGGACGTCACAGGTGTCAGTGCTGGTCGGAGGGGGTGTCAGCGCTGGTGCAGTTCCGGCGGGCGTGCCAGCACACGTGACGACGGTGTGATGCCCGCCTGTGACGGCCAAACGCCCTGCTCTACCTAGGCGCTGGGACTGTGACGGTGTGATGCGTGACGGCTGTGACGATCACCCGCCGGTGCGCCCTGTTGCGAAGACGTCGCGTCCGGCTACGGTGCGCGGCACACCACGACCCGAAGGGGGACCTATGACCCGACGACTGACCAAGGTGGGGACGAACAGCGGCAACAACGGATGCCCGACGCTGTACCAACTCCCCGGCACTGACGACTACGTGGTCCAGGGCGACCGCGTCACCGACCCCGCCGAACTCGCGCAGATGGACAACCTCACCGCCGACGAGGGCGCCGTCACGGTGCCGCGCGAACTCCTCGCCAACTTCGGCCCGAAGGAACCCGTACACGTGCCGCAGCCGATCAGCTTCGACGACTTCGACGGCATGTTCACCACGTTCAAGCACTCCGCATGGAGGCTGGAGAGCCGTCGCCGGTACGCGTGGGACGAGCAGCAGGACACCTACCGCCAGTTCATCGCAGGCGAGCCCGTCGGCTGGGACCTGGACGACCCGTGGTGCCGTGAGCGGCGCGAACAGGTCGCGCTCGGGAAGCGATTCGAGCGCGTCCGCATCCTCGACGAGCCGGCCACCACCGGCCAGCGGTACCTACTCGACAACGCCCGCCGCAACCGCGCGGCCGGTGAGGACATCCGCACCCTCACCCGTGGCCAGGCCGAGGAGCTGCGGCTCCCGCATGAGGACTTCTGGATCTTCGACTCGCGGGTGGTCGCACTGCTGAACTTCGACGACGCCGACGAGATGACTGGCGTGGAGCTGATCACGAACCCTGTCGACGTCCTCCGGTACTGCCAGGCCCGGGAAGCCGCTTGGCATCACGCCAGGTTGGACGAGGCGGGGTAGAGGTACCGTCCGAAGGGTGACGACCGACTACCAACAGTCTCGTGTCTCCCTCGGCGGACGGCTTCGTGAGCTGCGCGGCCCCGATTCGGGCCGCGCGTTCGCGGCACGGCTCGGGTGGCCCCAGTCGAAGGTGTCGAAGCTGGAGACCGGCCGGCAGACCGCGACCGCTGAGGATCTCCGGGCATGGGCCGAGGCGGCCGGCCACCCCGAGGCCGCGGCCGAACTGGAGGCACGGCTCCAGGGTCTGGAGTCCCGCACCCGCTCGTGGCGTCGCCAGCTCCGCGCCGGACACCGGCCCGTACAGGACGCCCTCACCGTCGAGTACGAGCGCTCCACCCGCCTTCGGGCATGGGAGGGGGCCATGGTCGTCGGCATACTCCAGACCGCCGACTACGCGCGCGCCGTGTTCACCCAGTACGCGGAGCTGCAACAGTCCGTGCGGGACGTCGACGACGCCGTCCGTGCCCGCCAGCGCCGCCAGGAACTCCTGTACCAGCCCGGCCGCCTCTTCGACATCGTCATGTGGGAAGCCGCCCTCCACACCGCCGTGTGCCCGCCCGACGTCCTCGCGGCCCAGTTGGACCGCCTCTCGGGGATCATCGGACTCGACACTGTTCGGCTCGGGATCGTCCCGCTGTCCGCCCGCGTGCGCATCCCGCCGGCCAACGGGTTCTGGATGTACGACGACCGCCTTGTCATCGCCGAGGACTGGCACGCCGAACTCTGGCTCGACGACGATGACAGCGTCGCCCTGTACGGAAGGGTGTGGGGACTCCTCCGCGAGAACGCCGTGTACGGCAGCTCCGCGCAACGCCTGATCGCCCGTGCCCGAGCCCGAGCAGACGCCGTCTGAGCAACCCCACGAATCACGGCCAGGCCGACAAGAATCATCGAGAATCACGAGCCGGTCTGATTCTCCACCGTCCCTAACGTCCTGGTCATGGCCACCGAAACGAGCAGAACACGGCCGCAGGACACCCGCGTGCCGCCCCTCGCAACCCTCTCCGAACGGCAACGCCGCGGCGCCGACTGCGTCTTCTGCGGAATCACCCTCACCGCCGAGACGGCCGTCGACCTCGGCCCGCGGGTCCGCCTCGAAGCATCCGGCCGCTGGTTCCCGCGGGCGTGCAAGACGCACCCCGGCGTCGACGACCTGGCAGCCCCGCCCGGCCGGCCGATCCCCTCGGTGAGGGAGCTGACCGCGGAGCAGTACAAGGGGTGGCGGTGCGTCTGGTGCTCGCGGTTCCTCGACGCGGCAGCCGGCGCCCAGCACGTCGGGTACGCGCGCGGCCGGCAAGGTGCGCACGTCCTCGACTGCGAGGCGTATGCGTGCGCCGAGTGCCGCAAAGGGGCGACGTCGTGAAGATCTGCAGCAAGTGTCAGCAACCCATCCGGGACGACGAGGAGTTCGACGCGTACCCCGTCGACGCAGCGTCCGGGGTGGCCATGACGGTCTACTGGCACAAGCCCCGACCGAAGCCAGTGACCCAGCCGAAACGGCCTCTACGGCGCCCATGACGCACCCGTCCTCACCGGGTCACTGCCTCACCAAAACGGCTTCCGCCCCAGGTCAAAGCTGGTGACCCTGCTTAGTGACCCTGTTAGTGGAAAGTCACTGACTCACTGACCGGGTCACCAAGCCCGTACAGCCCTGAGCTTCCCTGGTACGGCCTCACAGGTGGCCCTCGGCGGGCCGCTCCGGGGAAGGGCAGAAACACCGGTAGGGAGCCTCCCAGGGCGTACAACCGGATGACTGCCCGCCCGCCCCGTACCCCGGCGTTACCGGGGCGGGCACACCACAGCCCCCGACCATGCCGACGGTCGGGGGCTTCCGTGCGGCCGGGCCTGGCGGGAATGGCCGGGCAGCAGTGGAGCATGATCAAGAAGGGGAGACTGCGTGGCGCAGTCAAGACACCCCAGATGATTGGAGTGACCAGTGGGCACCACCAGTGGTTTCAAGGTCTCCAGCGAGGCGCGCGACGCGTACACGCAGTTGAAGTTCAACAAGAAGTCGGGCGATTACCTTCTCCTCTCTGCCAACTGGGGAACTAACACCATTGAGTTGTCCGAGCAGGGCCAGGTGTCAGGTGGAGTCGAGCTGAAGGGGAAGGTCGCCGAAGGCAAGCCGCTGCACGTGATCTACGACGGCGGTCAGCGGATCGCCCACATCGTGTGGAGCCCGGATGACGCCCCGGCTCGCGACAAAATGGGCATAAGCGCTTCGGTGGAAGCTATCCAGAACCAGTTGGAGGGCCTCCCGGCTCCGAAGCACATCAGTTCAGGTGACGAGCTGGTCACCGCGATCAACGAAGTCAAGTAGCAGTCGAGCTGGCCGACCCGGCACGGCTTGCGGGAACTGCCGTCGGGTCGGCCGACTCCCCTGATCAGTCGAAGATGTCGTCGTCATCGTCGTCTGGTTGCGGGGCTGCGATCCGCTGTGCCGACGCCGGCGTCAGCCCCAGCTCTCCGACGAGGGAACGGAAGTGCTGCCGCTGCTGAGAGAGGACCGTGCACCAGGGGTTGCGGACCCTCCCGCGGTCGCCGTCGATGACCACACCTTCGCGGGCCAGTGCGCGCTGGCCCATGACGATCCACGCCCACGTGACGCAGTAGTCCGTGACCGTCTCGCGCTGGGTGTCGACGAGGCCGGCGGAGTGCGTCAGCACCGGCACCAGGCGGCCCCACAACTCGGCGGCCGTCTTCCTCGCGCGCACCGTCTCCGGGTCGGCGCCCGGCAGGATGCCCGCCCACCGCGGCTCGACCGGGTCGACGGGCGGGAAGCGGACGCCCTCCCTGTTGCGGTCGGCGCGGAACGTCCCCTCGCGCACGGCCGCGATGTACGGCTTCGGCTTACGGCCAGGTACGGCCATGACTTCACCTCTCTTGATCGGCTACGCGGAGATCGTTCGATTGGCCGTGCGTCCGCTCCCTCTCCCCCGCGGTCTAGCGGGCGCCCGCCCACGGGTCCGCCCCCACCCCCGGGTAGGTGCGCGCGACCTGGTGGTGCTCCAGCCCGAGCCGGCCGGGGTGGCGCGGCTCGGACTGGTCGGCGCTGGGCGGATCACCGCGAGGAAAGGAGGACACGCTCCCCGCCCATCGCTCCCGACTGCGGCGGGCCTACAGCATGCGTCCGCGGCCGGGTGACGTTGACGCCGGACCTGGCGGACATCAGGCAGCGGCGCCGTTCGGGTCGCCGGTCATGCCGTTGATGTCCTGGTCGTTGAGCCCGCGCAGTTCTTCAGGCTTGGGGACGACGTACTGCATCCCCTCGTGCACGCGTCCGCCCGCCGTCTGGGTGCGGTGCCAGATCTCGCCCGCTTGCTGGTAGGCGGCGGCTGCGCTGGGGCGGTTCTCGAAGTAGTCGTAGAGGACATCGTTCCAGTCGTGGTCGTGGGCCTGCTTGCCGATGGCGCGGGCAAGGATGTGATCGCCTGCCAGCTCTGCGTCTCGCAGTGCGCGGCCGGCGTGCTCGGCGGTCTTGAGCTTCGCGGCCCGGTCGCGTGCATCGCGGATGGTGGTGTCGAGGGTGGCGCGGTCGGTGGCCGTGGCGCGTTCGAGTGCGTAGCCCCACACCTTCCGGTCGAGCTCGTCGAACGTCTTCGCGTCTCGCTCCGTCTGCTCCATGCGGACCTTGGCCAGGGTTTCCTTGGCGCTGGTGTACAGGGTGGCCAGCTCGACCCGCTTCCGGTCGGGGTGCATGTGCCGGTCGCCCCGGATCTGCTGGAGTCCTGTCTTGTACAGCTGGCGGATCTCGGTGGCCTTGGCGATGCCGGGGACCGTCTCGCCCGCGTTGCCACGGATGAGCTGGTTCATGATCTGCGCTTGCTGAGTGGGCATGTGCTTCTCCTGCCGTAGTGACTACTGGTGGGTGCGGGTGAGTTGGTGGGGTCAGGTGACGAGCCCCGGGTGATCCTCGGGCGGGCGCTTGCGGCCCGCATTCGGGCTGGCCGCACGGGCGGCGGCCCCTTCTCGTGCCGTCTTCTGCCGGTGGCACGGATCGCAGACGCCTTGCAGTGCCTCAAGCCGGTGATCGTCGGTCATGGGCTGGATATGGTCCGCGATCGTCGCCGGACGAACGCGGCAGATCTGGCACAGCCACCCATCGCGCTCAAGCACCTGCTTGCGGAGTGCCTGCCAGTTGCCGGGCAGTCGGCTCTTACGGTTCGACGAACCCCAGTTGTGGGCCATGAGAGCTCCGTTCGTTCAGGTCAAGGGGGTGGGGAGGGGCCCGGATGGGGGCGATCTTGAGAGATCTGCGCGTATAGCTCTCGCCATCCCGCCCGGGTTTCCAAGGCGGCTGCCCCGTCGGCCCGAAAGCCCGTAATGCGTGGCCTGTCGGGAGTGCACCAGTCTGGAAGATCCAAAATCCCCAGACCCGTCCGGAGGGAGAGCGTGTACACGTCTACGATCCCGAAGAGGTCGGTATGGGGCTTATGCCCCCAGGTATACCTTCTGTCCGTTTCGGGGTGTCCTGGTCGACCGGGGCGGCCGGCGGCGCGGCGCCCTCCATGGATCTCCGCGCCGCCGCCGAGTCGTCGGGTCATGCCGTCGCGGCCAGGTACTCGGTCGCTGCGGCCTGTCCGCCCTTGCGGGTGAGACCGGACCGCAGCGCGTGCCCTGCCTCCCGCCACCGCTGCACCTGGCCGCTGCGCTCCCTCACCTCTCCGGGTGTGGCGAGGCTGAGCACCAGCTCGCCCTGCCTCACCAGGTACACCCAGCGGGCGACCGGCTGGTGCGACAGGTCCCGCCACTGCGACACGGTGGTGCTGAGCTGCCGCCAGTCGTCAGCCATCACCCGCTCGACGGTGGGGTCAGGCAGCGCCGCCACCGCGAACAGGGCGTTGCCCCTGCCGCCATCGGAGCCCGCAGCCTTGGCGATGTCGGCCCGGTCGGACACCAACTGTTCGAGCTGGGCTACCGCGCCTTCGGCCCGCGTGTACGCGGTCGAGAGAATCGGGTCGTTCCAGTCGAGCCGTGCTGAGTCGATGAGGCTGATGTCCTCGGGCAGCTTCGCCTCGGCCTTGCGGATGACGTTGATGAGCGTCGTGAACTCCTTGCCGAGTCCGTCCACCCATGCGGGTACGGCGTCGCGGGCGGCCTGGATGAACCGGAGGTCGGCCTCGTCGCTGAAGAGGTCGGCGGCCCGCCGGGTGACGTCGGCCAGGCGCAGGGCCTCGGCGTGCCGGCGGATGACTTCGGCGGTGTCGGCCGCGGTGTCGGGCAGGGCGGGCCGTTCCGGGTCGGGCATGTGCCCGGTGTCGAAGACGGCCGCCCGTATCCGGCGGGCCTCGTACACCGTCTCGGGTACGGGGAGCTTGCGCCGCTCAGCCGCGACGACGGCCTGTTCGGCGGTGTGGACGCTGCCGCCTGCGAACATCACGCCACCTCCAAGTCCTGCTGCGCGAGGCGGTCGACCTCGCCGGGGTTGGCGTTGGCGAGGGAGCTGGGCGGGGTGGCGATGAACTGGCCGGTGTGCCGGAAGTTGAACTGCCAGTCGTCCGGGTCGGGCAGCTCGTTGAACTCGGCGGCGGCGTCCGCGAATCCGGGCCGGTCGGTGGAGTACGCGGTGAGGACGTCGCCCCATCCGCACTGTGCGGCCCTGGCGGCGACGGCCTGCGCCATGAGGGTGTCGCCCTCCATCTCGGCCCGCTGGAGCATGTCGGCGGCCTTGCGGGGGTCGTCGAGCTGGGCGGCCCGGTCGTTGGCGTCACGGCGGGCGACGACGGTCTGCGCGTCGGCGGTGCCGGCCTGGCCGAACATGCGCCGCTGGAGTGCGGCCCGCTGCCGGGTGAGGGTGTCGATCTCCACCTGGCGGGCGGCCTCCAGTTGGGCGGCGGCCTGCTTGTACGCCTTGGCGCTCAGCACCTTCCTGGCGTGGTCGCTGAGCGCCCGGTTGGACTCGATGCGGGCGAGCTGCGCCTTGTACGTCTCGTGGATCTGGTCGCGGTTCATGACGATGTCTCCTATGTGTTCAGCGGGTTGGTGTGCTGGCGGGTGAACGGGGTTGGGAGTTGGTCAGCCCCACTGCATGTGCTGGCCGGGGGCGTCGAAGGCGCGGATGCCGTCGGCCCGTTCGCGGCCGGTGAGTTCGCCGTACAGGTCGTGGCTGGCCTGGGCGCGGTGGTCGTCGCACGTCGAGACAGCCATGACCTTGTCGGCGTCGTCACGCGCGAGACGGAACCCAATGCCGCCCTCCCCGTCGTCGACGACCTCGGCGACGGCGACGGTCACGAGGGTGGCGGGCCTGGTACAGCCGTCCGGCTCGGTGCACTGAGTGGCGCGGAGGTGGACGGGCGCCCGCTCGATGCGGGTCTGCACGATCGCGTACTCGTGGTCGCGGACGTCGGCGTTCAGGATGTCGAGCGTGCCGGGGGTGAGAGAGCGGTCGGTCACTGGTCCTCCTGGGTTGTGTCGGCCGGCCCGACGAATGGCGGGCGGGTGAGCTTGGCCCGGTGCCGTGCGGCCAGCCCGCGCCGGCGCTGCTCGGCGAGCTGGGCGCGCAACTGCTTGCGCTGCTCGATGCGGCGGCGGGCGGCGGCTATCCGTTCGCGCACGATGTCGTCGACGTTCACGCGGCATCACATCCGGGATGCGCGGTCTGTCCGGCCTCGATGGGTTCGAAGGGGAAGTCACACACGGAGCACTTCGGCCGGTCCGTAGGTGGCGACCACAATGGGCTGTGTCGCGACTCACCGCGACTCAAGCTGTCTCCGTAGCCCGTGAGACGCGTTGAGTCGCGACTTTTCCCAATGTGGTCGCCACTCTGGGGCTTGAGTCCGATGCCGGTGTACGTGGGAACCTGGCGGCCGTCGTCGCCGCGGGGTCGGGTGCGCTTTGCCTGCGAGACGACCGACCCCAGGTTGCGGCCGAACATCTGCTTCGTGCCCGCCCGAACGCCGTTGTCCTCCGCCCACGACTTCCACTCGTCCCACAGCTCATCGACGAGGACCGTCTCCGTGGGGCCGGTCTCGCACTTCTCGCGCACGAAGGCGGACATCGGGGATGCGGTGTCCTGCATCGTGATGACGGCTTCGACGGATGCTGGCGGTTCGGTGAAGTGCCCTTGCCGCTGGAGCCTGGCCAGGCCGTCGAGCGCCCAGTTGAGGATGCCGGGCATCTCGGCGGCCAGCTTCCCGGTGAGGTCGGTGTCTTCCTTGCCCAGCCATGAGACCTGCATGGTGAGAACGATGAACCGGTTGGCGATCACGCCCGACGAGTCACCGAAGTTCGGCAGCTCGTTGGACAGGACCATGAGCCGGGTGGGCATCTTGCCCGTCCACTGCGGCCGGTACTTCCGGTCGACGTCGATGGTGTCCTCACCGGAGATGGTGAGCAGCCGCTCGACGACCTCTTGCCCGTCCCGCCCGTTGAGCCGCGCGTCGGAAATGACGGCCAGGGACTTTCCCAGCAGCGGGGCCAGGCCGAAGTTCGTGGCCAGGCCGGCGAGCGTGGGGCCTGCCATGTTGCCCTTGCCGACGAGCGCCGTGAGGATGCGGGCGATGGTGCCCTTTCCGGACCGGGTGGGCCCGACGACGAGCAGCATCTTCTGTTGGTCGGTGCGCCCAGAGAGGACGTAGCCGAACCACTCCTGCAGGGCCGCCACCGAGTCGGGGTCGTCGGGCCACACCTGGGAGAGAAATGCTTCCCAGGCGGGCGCAGTCGCCCCTTCCCGGTAGTCGAACGGGACCGACACCAGGTTGAAGAACGTCGGGGTGAGCGGCGACAACTTCCGGTCGGAGACTCGGAGCAGCCCGTTCTCACAGGCGACGATCGGCCCGCTTTTCCCGTGCGTAAGGGATCGGTCTGAGTCGCGACTCACTGCGTCTCGCTCGCCAATCCAGGCGGGTGCGTCGACGGACGGCGGCAGATGAGTGATAGCGGCCGTTGCCCCCATCAGGTCGGCAACCTTCCGGATCGTCGGCGCCCACGGCTTGATCACCTCTTCGCCTTCCTTGGTGTTGCCCGCGAAGTACTCGGCGTGCTCCAGGAGCTTGTACAGGTCGGCCCGCACCTCCTGGTCGTCGAGCTCCCGCCAGTACGAGCGCTCCCACTGCATCCACGAGGATCGCCAGTGCCGCAGGGTGAGTACGCCGTCGTCGGTCTGCCACCGCGGCGACAGTTGCCGTGCGACGGCCATGGGGTTCGTGGGCGCCGGAACCCGTCCCGGGTCGCGCATGTCCTTCACGCCGCCGCCCTCCTGTCTTCGGTGTAGGTGAGGTACCGGCCGGGCTGCCCGGGAATCGCGATGGGCGGCCATCCGGGGGTTGCCTGCAGTTGGTGAGCCGGTTTCGGCTGCGCCGCCTCGTCGAGTTCGGCCAGGGTCTTGCGGCTGGCCAGCGGGTCACGGCCGCGCCGCGCGTCGCGGAACCATGCGAGCAGCGCTTCCTCGTCGCCGTACTTGCGCCACATCTCGGCGGCGTACAGCACGGCGGCGAGCCGCTTGGGGTCGTCGGGGCGGAGCGTCATCCACAGAGGGGACGCGTACTTGGGGAAGTCCCCGGCCAGGTAGAGCGCCTTGGCGTCGGCCCACAGGGTGGCCCGGTCACCGTCGACGTCGGGAGGTGAAACATTTGTTTCAGGTGAGTCGCGCAAGCCCTCGTCGGCCTGGCCGCCGCGGCCGGCCGCGCAGTCGAACGGGTCTTGGTGTCCGCAGTCGAGCGGTTCGCACCGTTCAACGGCTTCTCGTCGCCGGGCGAGCTGTGTCACGATGGGCCATGCGCCCACCGCGCGAATTTCCTGAAACGCCCCGGATAGCCCCCGGGGCGTTTCTGCGTTTCGGGTCATGCCGCGGCGCCTCCCGAGTCCACAACGGCGCCCCGCTCCTGTTCAGGAAGCTGGCGCAGCCCGAGCAGCGCCACGACACGGCGAAGCTGGTCATCGCTGAGTTCTTCAACGGCGTCTGCCAGGGGATTGCGACGCGCCGGGCGTTCGTTCTGTTCGCTGCGCAGACGCTCCATGTAGGCGTCGAGAGCCGTGACGGGGATGAGCCGCCGGCGGCCAACTTTGATGCTTTCGAGTTCGCACGATGCGATGAGGCCGAAGAGGGTGGTGCGGCCAAGCCCCGAAGCCTCGGCGGCTTGGTCGACGGTCAGGTTGATCTTCTGGATTGGCACGGATGCTCCAGCACATGAGAACCTGCGGACCTGATGAGTCCGAGGTCAGAAGTAGCACCCATGCGGGCGTTCAGTCAAGTACGACGGAGTTCATGTGCGAACGCGACAGTGCACATGCGTGAGACCCGCTCCCCTGTTGAGCAGCGGCGACGGGGGCTGTACCTTGGCGGACGTGAGCGAAGACAAGCGAACTCTTGCGGGCGGCAATTGGCGCATGCCCAACCGAGAGCCCGGCGAAGACGAGACCTGGGATCGCCTCGGTGATGATTGGCGTGCCGTCGACGGCTTGGTCCCGGATGTGCGCCTCTATGCATGTTGGGACAAGCAGGAGGACGGACGCTCGTACCTCTCCGGGTTGACGGTGAGTGGCGGCCGAATCACTGCCGAACTCCTGCGGGCGATCCCTGTAGGGCGTCTGGAGAACATCCCCAATGCCGTAGCCATGGAGTCAATTGACGAACTGGCGCCACTAACGCGACGGCAGGGGGAGCCACCCGAACAGTTCGCAGATCGGGTGGCTTGGTACTACCGCTTCTTCTCAGGGGTCAGCTCACGTCCGGCGAAGGAGATTTCGGAACACTCAGACGTGCCCCTGCCCACAGTCCACGGCTGGATCCGGGAGGCTCGATTGCGAGGCAAGCTGCCCCCCGGGAAGCGGGGAAAGGCCGGCTGACCGCCGGTTACTAGGTCACTCCCCACGCGAGATAGGCCGCAGCCGTTCGGGCTGAAACTTGTTCCCCCGGCTGCGGTCGTGCGGCATGACGTCGTATCCCGGAATGATGGTCAGCAGGACCTCTCGCCTGTCGGCGGGCGAAAGCCGCTCCCACCCCGCTCGGACGTCGCCGGCCAGGAGCCCCCGGAGGATTCGTGGGGCGACGGAGACGACGAGCGCTCTTGACTCCTTCACGCGCTTCTCAATGATGTTGCGGGCTTCGGTGTACTCGCCAAAGCTGATCTCCCGCTTGGCCCACATGCGCGCCAGTTCCTTCAACTGCTCCTCATCAGCCGCCAGTTCCGTGCGAGCCTCGTCGGAGACCTCGGCCGTGGCGACCCGCTGGAGCCGGTACAGGACCTTAGGGCGGGACAACAGGTCGACCACCTGGTTGCCGACTTCTTCTTCGGCAGGCTCGGCCTTAATGGCGACCTTGCCGCAGCCACCGTTGGGGGTGGAGCACCAGTACCGCGGGCCGCTGTTGCCGTGGCTGCCCGTCAGCATGTGCTTGCAAGAGGGGCATCGGAGCGCACCCGTCAGCCACCGTTGCAAGGTGAGGTCCGTCGTTCCCGCGCGGGCGGCAAGCCGGATGCAGATCTCTTCCCACTGCGGGCGTTCGATGATGGCGGGCCACGTAGCTTTGCCGACGATCTCCTTCTTGTGGGCTCGCAGGCCGGCCACTGAGGGCTTGGAAATGGCGCTGCCTACCGTTCGGCCAGACCACGCCGCGCCGGTCACTGTGGGGACGCCTCGGCGTTTCAGGTCTTCGGCGATGGACTTGTTGCTTTCGCCGACCTCGGGGTTGATCTTCGCCCGCTGCTCGTCGGTCCAGCCGTCCCAGGTGCCCAGGATGCGCGCGCCGATCTCCTTGAGGATCTTCGCCTCGTCGTCGATGACCTCGTACTGCTCGGTGAATCCGTATCCGCGAAACCCTCCCCCGCCGGGCTTGCCCTCTTGGGCCAGTTCCTCATGCTTGCGGGCGACGCGGCGGGCGGTGTCACGGCTGGACTTGTTGGCGACGGCGCACATGATGCGGGCGACGGTGATGTCGGCATCGTTGGCCAGGCGCAGCGACCCGGTCACGGACTCGACAGGGATACGCGGCCGGCGCGACTCGACGACGTCAATCAGGTCTTCAAGGTCGCGGGGGTCTCGGGCGACACGGTCAAGGTCGTCCGCAATGAGTCCGTCGCACTCCCCCGACGCGAGCATGTCCAGCGCCGCCCGGAAGCCTGGTCGCACGGTGCGCAGCCCTGTCGACCCATCGGGCAGGCGGATCTTCCGGCGCTTGTACGCGGACGTGTCGTCCTCGGGAATGACCTTGGTGACGGTCCAGCCGAGACGCTTAGCGAGAGCGCGACCGTCTTCCTCCTGCCTCCCGATGCCCTTGGAGAACTCGGCACGGCGACGCTCGGCGTCGGTCATCTGGTCCTCGTCCTCGTCCTCGGGCTTGCGGTAGCTGATGCGCAAGAGAAGCACGGCACGGGTAGGAGTCATTTCGCTAGATTAGCATTGACAACTCGGATCCCCGATCCCGTTGACCTCCCGGAGTTCCTCCACGGAGCGGAAGCCGCCGTGCTGGATGCGGTAGTCGATGATGTGCTGGGCGAGAACGGGGCCGACTCCCGGGAGCGTGTCGAGCTGCTCCACGGTCGCGCTGTTGAGACTGACCGGCACGCCGGGCGGTCGGCCTCCGGGTCCGGCCGCGGTGCCGCCGGCCGACTGCGGCGGTGGCGGGGCGGGTGCGCCCACCACCACGTGTTCGCCGTCGGTCAGCACCCGGGCCCGGTTGAGGTCCTCGACGGCGGTGCCCGCCTTGACCCCGCCCGCTGCCCGGAGTGCGTCGGCGACCCGCGATCCGGCCGGCAGCCGGAGCACGCCCGGCCTCCTCACCTTCCCGCTCACGTCGACGACCACGACGGCACCGCCCGCGGCCTGCGGCAGTTGCCCCGGGCCGGGAACGGGCGCGGGGCCGGTCGAGGGCTGGGGCAGCGGCGCCCCGGGCCGGGGCGCGGCCACCGTCCCGGTCGTTCCGGCCGTCCCGGGCTTCTCCGGGACGCGTACGGCCTCGGGGCGGCCGGAGAGGAAGTGGTGGAAGGCGAATCCGGCGGAGACCACCAGAACGGCCGCCAGGGCGCCCAGAGTCCGGGGTTCCATGCCGCACCGGACCTGTACCCACACGGGTACCCGTTCCCGGGCCGCGGCCCAGACCCGCTGCAGCCCGCCCGCACCGCGCTGCCGCACCCCTAGCGGAGCCGCCCCGGGCAGGGTGGAGGGCCCGGCGGGCGGGCGCGGGACCGGTGCGGGGGACGCGGGCGCCCGGGGCCCGGAGAGTGTGGGCGCCGTCAGGGCGGAGGCGAGCGAGGAGACCGCCGAGCGGGCCACCGCCGATGCCGAGAGGGCGGGGCGGCGGGCCGCTGCGGGCGGGGTCGGCAGCCCGCCGGAAGGACGTGCCCCCGCAGGCGGGGCGGCCGGGATCGTCGGGGCTGCCGGGACGGAGACCTTCGCCCCCAGCGCCCGGGCCACCGCCGCGGGTCGCGCCAGGAGAGCGTCCGCCCTGCGCCGTGACACCGCCGCGGCGGCGGTCGCGGCCCCGCGTCTGCCGGTGCGGGCGGCCGACGGGGCGCGCAGCCTCGTACGGGAGGAGAGGTGGGTGCGGCGACCGGGGACGCGGCCCGGTCCTGTCGTTTCGTTGCGTGATCGAAGAGCCATGGACCGGACGGTAGACGGATTCGCCCAGCGTTGCTGATCTTGGTCAATTCCTGTGGAAAAGCCGCGAGTTGTGGAAAACTCGGCCACTCCTTCGAGGGGTTTCGCAGGCTCCTAGGAACCTCAGCGTGGCGAGATCACTGCGCCGAGCAGCCCCGGTCCCGTGTGCGCGCCGATCACGGCACCGACCTCGCTGACGTGCAGGTCGACCAGGCCCGGCACCCGTTCGCGCAGCCGCTGGGCGAGGGTGTCGGCGCGCTCCTGGGCCGCCAGGTGGTGCACCGCGATGTCCACGGCCCGATCACCGGCCTGCTCCACGGCGATCTCCTCCAGCCGGGCAATCGCTTTGGAGGCCGTGCGTACCTTCTCCAGCATCTCGATCCGCCCGTCGTCGAGCGCGAGGAGCGGCTTGACGGCGAGCGCCGAGCCGAGGAGGGCCTGCGCGGCACCGATGCGGCCGCCGCGTCGCAGATAGTCGAGGGTGTCGACGTAGAAGTACGCGGAGGTGCCGGAGGCTCGCTTCTCCGCGGCGGCCACCGCCTCGTCGACCGTGCCGCCCGCCTCGGCGACCTCGGCCGCCGCCAGGGCGCAGAACCCGAGGGCCATGGCAACCATCCCGGTGTCCACCACCCGCACGGGCACGGGTGCCTCCCGCGCCGCGAGCACGGCCGCGTCGTACGTCCCGGAGAGCTCTGCAGGCAGATGCAGCGAGACGATGCCACTCGCCCCGGCCTCGGCCGCCGCCCGGTAGGTCGCGGCGAAGACCTCGGGGCTGGGCCGGGAGGTGGTCACCGACCGGCGCTTCTGGAGGGCCTGGGCGAGTGAGCGGGCGGAGATCTCGGTGCCCTCTTCGAGCGCCTGGTCGCCGAGGACGACGGTCAGCGGCACCGCGGTGATGCCGTGCCGCTCCAGCGTCGGGTGCGGCAGATAGGCCGTGGAATCGGTGACGATCGCGACATGGGCGGACATGAGCGGGAGGTTACCCGCAGGCGAAGCCCGGCGGCAGCCCGGCCCCTCGGCACCGGCCGTCACCGGGCCGGTTGTCGCCCCTCGCGCCTCACGACGGCCGCCGCGCCTCTGTGTGGGGCGCGGCGGCGGCGTAGGTGTCGGTGGGCGGCTCAGGTGGTGCTTTCCGGACGGGGGGCCTTCTCCCACGGGTACGCGGTCGTCCGGTTCCGGTCGCGTCCGGTGATCGCCTGCGGACCGGACTGCGGGGTGCTGTCGGCGCCCTTCTGGGGCGTCCCGGGGCCGGTGCCCGCCGTCCGCGGCCAGGACTGTGCGGGCCCTGCGGTCGTTCCGCCCGGCTGCGAGGTGTACTGCTCCGGCTCCGGCTCGACGGCGGCCCAGTGCCGCAGCGCTCCGGACTCCATGCGGATCTGCTCGCTCAGCGAGGCGAGGTCGTCGTCCGCGAACTTCCTGGCCCGGTCGCGGGCCGCCCACCGCAGGGAGTCCGCCGAGGAGACGACCTGTTCGGTGCGCTCCCGGAGCTCGGGAATGCGCTCGGTGGCCCGCTCCTTGTCGGGGTCGCGCTCCAGTCGGCGCAGTTCGTCGTCGAGCTGGTGACCGTACTCACTGAGCCGCTCGAACAGGGCGAGGGACTCCGTCAGTGAGGCGTCGGAGGCGACCCCGGAGGCCAGTGCCTCCTGGGTGGCGCGCATGGACGTGCGCAGCGAGAGCCGCAGCTGGGCGAGCTCGCCGCCCATGCCGGGCTGGCCGTAGCTCTTCGCCCGCAGCGTGGTGTCCTCGACGGTCCGCCGGGCCTGGGTGATGGTGCGGTCCACTCCGCGCCGGGCGGCTCCCACCGCCTTCACGGTGACGTACACCCCCAGTCCCACGAAGGCGAAGAAGAGCAGCGCCATGATCAGGATGACGACAGCTTCCATGACGCCCCTCCGCGATAGGTCCGACGAACCGGGTTGGACGACCCGGTCACCGGTCCACGAGTGCACCGGCTTCTCCACCGTAAACGGAGAGGGCAGGCGAGAGGTTCCATCGGAACCCCCAACCTGCCCGTAGGGGAAAGCCCCCAGCCCGTGTTCCCGGCTGCTCCTTTGTTACGTTTCCGGACGTTCTGCCGGGAACTGGTTCCCGGTGTCACGCGGGGACGATGTTCACCAGCTTCGGCGCACGGACGATCACCTTGCGGATGCCGGCGCCGCCCAGTGCCGCGACGACGGCGGGGTCGGCCAGTGCCAGCTTCTCCAGTTCGTCGTCACCGATCGACGGGGAGATCTCCAGGCGTGCCTTGACCTTGCCCTTGACCTGAACGACGCAGGTCACGGTCTCGTCGACGACGTACGCCGGGTCCGCGACGGGGAAGTCCTGGTGGACGACGGACTCGGTGTGGCCCAGCTTGCGCCACAGTTCCTCGGCAATGTGCGGGGCCAGCGGGGCGACCAGCAGCACCAGGCGCTCGGCGACCGAGCGCGACACCGGGCCGCCCGACTTCGTCAGGTGGTTGTTCAGCTCGGTGATCTTGGCGATGGCGGTGTTGAAGCGCATTCCGGCCATGTCCTGGCCGACGCCGTCGATCGCCTTGTGCAGGGCGCGCAGCGTGTCCTCGTCCGGCTCGGCATCCGTGACGGTGACCTCGCCGGTCGTCTCGTCGACGACGTTGCGCCACAGGCGCTGCAGCAGGCGGTACTGGCCGACGACCGCGCGGGTGTCCCAGGGGCGCGAGACGTCCAGGGGGCCCATGGCCATTTCGTACAGGCGCAGGGTGTCCGCACCGTACTCGGCGGAGATCTCGTCCGGAGTGACGGCGTTCTTCAGGGACTTGCCCATCTTGCCCAGGACGCGGCTGACCTTCTCGCCCTGGTAGTAGAAGCCGCCGTCACGCTCCTCGACCTCGGCCGCCGGGACGGCGATGCCGCGTGCGTCCCGGTAGACGAAGGCCTGGATCATGCCCTGGTTGTACAGCTTGTGGAACGGCTCGGACGAGGACACGTGCCCCAGGTCGAACAGCACCTTCGACCAGAAGCGGGCGTACAGCAGGTGCAGCACGGCGTGCTCGGCGCCGCCGACGTACAGGTCGACGCCACCGTGCGGCATGCCCTCGCGCGGGCCCATCCAGTACTGCTCGACGGACGGGTCGACCAGCTTCTCGCTGTTGTGCGGGTCCAGGTAGCGCAGCTCGTACCAGCAGGAGCCGGCCCAGTTGGGCATGGTGTTGGTCTCGCGGCGGTACTTCTTCGGGCCGTCGCCCAGGTCCAGGGTGACGTTGACCCAGTCCTGGTTGCGCGACAGCGGCGTCTCGGGCTGCGCGTCGGCGTCCTCCGGGTCGAAGGTGCGCGGCGAGTAGTCCTCGACCTCGGGCAGCTCCAGCGGCAGCATCGACTCGGGCAGGGAGTGCGCGATGCCGTCCTCGTCGTAGACGATCGGGAAGGGCTCGCCCCAGTAGCGCTGGCGGCTGAACAGCCAGTCGCGCAGCCGGTAGTTGACGGTGCCCTCGCCGAAGCCGCCCGCGGCCAGCCACTCCGTCATGCGGATCTTCGCGTCGACGACGCTCAGCCCGTCCAGCGACACGGTGTCCGCGGCGGCGGAATTGACGATCTTCCCGTCGTACGAGGAGAACGCGTCGTCCCACGCGGCCGGCTCCTCGCCGCGCCCGTCCGTCGGCTCTACGACGCAGCGCATCGGCAGCTCGAAGGCGCGCGCGAACGCGAAGTCACGGGTGTCGTGCGCCGGAACGGCCATGATCGCGCCCGTGCCGTAGCCCATCAGCACATAGTCGGCGATGAAAACGGGGACTTTTTCACCACTTACCGGGTTGGTCGCGTACGCACCGGTGAAGACGCCGGTCTTCTCCTTGGCGTCGGCCTGCCGCTCGACGTCGGACTTGGCGGCGGCCTGCTTGCGGTACGCGGCAACGGCCTCGGCCGGGGTGGCGTGCCCGCCGGTCCACACGTCGTGGGTGCCCTCGGGCCAGGCGTCCGGGACGATACCCGCGACCAGGTCGTGCTCGGGCGCCAGCACCATGTAGGTGGCACCGAACAGGGTGTCCTGACGCGTGGTGAAGACGGTGATCTTCTTGTCGGCCGCACCGTCGACGGCGAAGTCGACGCGGGCGCCCTCGCTGCGGCCGATCCAGTTGCGCTGCTGCAGCTTGATCGCCTCGGGCCAGTCCAGGCCGTCCAGGTCGTCGATCAGACGGTCGGAGTAGGCGGTGATGCGCATGTTCCACTGGCGCAGCTTCGCCTTGAAGACGGGGAAGTTGCCCCGCTCGGAACGGCCGTCGGCGGTGACCTCCTCGTTGGCCAGCACGGTGCCCAGACCCGGCGCCCAGTTCACGGGTGCGTCCGAGGCGTACGCCAGCCGGTACTCGCTCAGCAGGTCGGCGCGCTCCGCGGCGTCCATGGCCGCCCAGGTGCGGCCACCGGGAACGGCACGCTCGCCGCTCTCGAACTGGGCCACCAGGTCGGCGATCGGATGGGCCTTCTTCGCGTCGGCGTCGTACCAGGAGTTGAAGATCTGGACGAAGATCCACTGCGTCCACTTGTAGTACTCGGGGTCGATCGTCGCGAACGAACGGCGCTTGTCGTGCCCCAGGCCCAGTCGGCGCAGCTGGTCCTTCATGTTGGCCATGTTGGCCTCGGTGGAGGTCCGCGGGTGTGTGCCGGTCTGCACGGCGTACTGCTCGGCGGGCAGGCCGAAGGCGTCAAAGCCCAGCGTGTGCAGCACGTTGTGGCCGGTCATGCGCTGGTGGCGGGCGTAAACGTCGGTGGCGATGTAGCCCAGCGGGTGTCCGACGTGCAGCCCGGCACCGGAGGGGTACGGGAACATGTCCATGATGAACTTCTTGGGCTTCGCGGCCAGCTCCGCGTCGCCCGACAGGTCTCCGTCACCGGGGTTGGGCGCCTCGTAGGTGCCTTCCTCGTCCCAGAAGTCCTGCCAGCGTGCCTCGATGTCGGCGGCCATGGCAGCCGTGTAGCGGTGTGCGGCTGCCGTCTCGGCAGCGGCAGCGGCATTCATCTCGCTCATGATTTTCGAAGCTCCATCGATTTCGTCTCTGCCTACGGATCTCTGCCTGCGGAAATGAAAAATCCCCTCGCACAGGAGGGGACGCCGCGCCGATGCCGACCAGGTGTTTTCACCGGTCGGGACTGATCAGCGCGGCTCACTAAGCAGAAGGCGTACGGCACGCATGGCGTCAGGGTACCGCAGGGGTCACGGCCGTCGCATCGAGCTGTCGCCGGGTGAGACGGCGGTACGGGGTCGTCGGGGCCACGGGGCGTCGTGCTGCGCGGACCGTACCCGGCGACGCCACTCGCGCACCGGGGAACCAACAAACCCCCCTGCGCCCCGCACCGGGCCGCCTAGCCTCCCGCCACGGGACCACATTCCCGAGCTTCCGGAGTCCTCCCCCATGAACCTCTTACCGCGTGCGCACCACACAACGGCCGCACCGGCCGCACCACCGGCCCCGGGCCGACGGCCGCCCCGGCGCGCGTCCGCCCGCCTGATACCGGTCCTGGCGCTTGCGTCGCTGCCGCTGGTCGCCGTCCTCGGCGGCGACGGTCTGCGGTCGGCGCTCGACTTCACCACGGGTGTGCTGACGCTCGTATCGCTCACCGCCTCCGTCGCCTGGGGGCTGCTCGCCACCGACCGTCTGCTGCTGCGTCCCCGGCACCGGCTGATCGCCCAGGGCGTGCACCGGGTCACCGCGATCGCCTCCCTGTGCTTCCTCCTGCTGCACCTCACGGTCAAGGTCGTCCTCGCCCACACCACGCTGACGGCGGCTCTGGTGCCGTTCTCGGGCGGTTCCTCCGGCACGGCGGTCCTCGTCGGGTTCGGTTCGCTGGCCGGACTGCTGATGGCCGCGGCCGCCATGACGGGGGCCCTGCGCAGTGCGTTCGCCGCGCCCGGCCGTGTGCTGCCGGGCCGGTGGCGGGCGCTGCACATGCTGGCGTACCCGGCGTGGTGCTCGGCCGTGCTGCACGGTCTGTTCACCGGTCGGCCCGCCGCCGGGTGGGTCGTCGTGATGTACGCCCTGTGCCTGGCGTCGGTGTCCGCGGTGCTGTCCTTGCGTCTGCTCCCCGAGCGGCTCAAGAGGAGCATCGTCGCGGGTGCCCTGGCACCGCCGTCGCCGCGAAGGGCCGCGCCACGGCTGGTGCGCGCCAGGCCGCCGCGCACCGCTCTGCCCCAGCCCCGGCACGCGCGCACCCCCACAGGAGACCGCAGTTGAACGCCCGCAACGCACCCCTGCCCGATGTCCCGCACGTGGTCACCGTCGGCCTCCCGCACCTCACCCAGGGCTTCGACAGGGCCGCCCGCCTCGACCTGACCACCCACTTGAGGGTGCACGGCCCGCTCGCTCCCGTTCCGGGCGAGCGCCTGGCGGCGCTCGCCGAGGACGTCTCGCTCCTCGGCCGGGGCGGTGCGGGCTTCCCGTTCGCGCGGAAACTGCGGGCCGTGGCCAAGGCGGCGATCCGCCGTGGCGTGCACCCGGTGGTCGTCGTCAACGCCAGCGAGGGCGAACCGGCCTGCCGCAAGGACACTGTGCTGATCAACCGCGCCCCCCACCTCGTCCTGGACGGCGCCCTCCTCGCCGCGGAAGCACTCGGGGCGCGCACCCTCGTCGTCGCCGTCACCCGCGACTCCACGGAAGCGTCCGTACGGGACGCTTTCGACGAGCGCGGTCTCACCGACCGCCGCATCCGCAACCGCGGCATCCGGGCCCGGATCGTGCGCACTCCCGAGCGCATGGTGTCCGGCGAGGCGTCCGCCGTGATCCGCGCCGTGAACGGCGGCCCCGCGCTCCCTCCCGGCCGCCGTGAACGTGCCGCCGAGTCCGGTGTCGCGGGCGCACCCACACTGCTGTCCAACGCCGAGACGTACGCACAGCTCGCCGTCGCCGCCAGGCTGGGGCCGCAGCGATACGGCCGCACCGGGGTCCCCGACGAGCCCGGCACCGTCCTGCTCACCGTCTCCGGTGCCGTGGCCCGTCCGGTGGTGCTGGAGGTTCCCTCGGGAGTGCCGCTGGGGTACGTCCTGCGGCTGGCCGGTGCTCCGCCGCTCCCCCAGGGCGTCCTCACCGGCGGCTATCACGGCAGTTGGATCGACGCGTACGCCGCACACGACGCCGCCGTCTCGCGCGCCTCCCTGGCGTCGTTCGGCGGGGCCCTGGGCGCGGGCGCCCTGCTGCCGATCGGGGCGGAGACCTGCCCGCTGGGCGAGACCCTGCGGGTGGCGAACTGGCTCGCGGCCGAGAGCGCGGGACAGTGCGGCCCGTGCAGGCTCGGGCTGCCCGCCGCGGCCGGTGGGCTCTCCGACGTACTGGAGGGCGGCGGTCAGGCCGCGTTGGAGGCGTTGCGCGAGGTGACGCAGGCGGCGAAGGGCCGCGGTGCGTGCAAGCACCCGGACGGTTCCGTACGTTTCCTGCTGTCCGCCCTGAACGCCTTCACCGACGACTTGGCCTCCCACGTCCTGGGCGGCGGCTGCGGGCGCCCGACGAGCGCCGTGCTGCCCCTCCCCGCCCCCGTCAGCCCCGGTTCCCGCCACAAGGGGGGTGCGCCCAGCGGCGAGAGGCTGGAGGTCGACTGGACCCTGTGCCAGGGACACGGCCTGTGCGCGGACGTCGTTCCCGAACTGATCCGGATGGGTCACGACGGCTACCCCGCCCTCGCGGACGCTTCGGTCCCCCTGCACCTGCACGACCGCGCCCGTCGTGCGGTACGCCGGTGCCCCGCCCTCGCCCTGCGCCTTGAGGAGTCCCCTGCCGAACGCACGCCTGTCGTGTCCCGCACATCACTGGAGCAGGGTCGCGGCTGACCACGAGGGAAACGACGACAAAGAAGCGGCCCGTCCGATGGGAGGGGCCGCTTCTTCGACTGTGGAGCTAAGGAGAATTGAACTCCTGACCTCCTGCATGCCATGCAGGCGCTCTACCAACTGAGCTATAGCCCCGTGCTGTGCACTTCGTGTCGTTCTCCGTGGTTTCCCCCGGCGACATCGCCAACTTTAGACGGTGGATCGCCGCATCACCAAATCCCTTTCCGCACCCCCTTCCGGCGAGCGCGTCCCCCACCCCGGCACACCGCTGTGTGACGGTACGGTCGCCCGCTGTGAACACATCCCTCTTCGAGTCCGCCGTTCCCCTACGAAGCGATGCCGCACGGCGTCCGGCCGCCGTCGCAGGGGCGGTCTGCCTGATCTCCTTCGCCGTCTTCTGGGCCGCTCAGCGCCTGGCTCGGGTCTCGATGATCGACCTGACCGTCTACCGCGCGGAGGGGGCGACGGTCCTGGCCGGCGGGGACCTCTACGCGATGCGCGTTACCGCAGCGAATCTGCCGACGACGTATCCGCCCTTCGCGGCGCTGCTGTTCACACCGCTGTCGCTGCCGGACCCCGGTCTCCTGCGCGTCCTTGCGACGGTCGGCAATCTGGCCCTGCTGGTCGCCCTGGCGCATCTGTCGCTGCGGCTCGTCGGGCACGACAACCGCACGACGGTGCTGTGGGTGGCCGCGGCGGCGGTCTGGTGCGAGCCGGTGTGGACGACGTTGCGGTACGGGCAGATCAACCTCGCCGTCGCGGTCGCCGTCCTGTGGGACCTGACGCGCAGGGAGGGGCACCGGTGGGCGGGGGTGGGCATCGGGCTCGCGACGGCGGTGAAGCTGACGCCGGGGCTGTTCGTCGTCTTCCTGTTGCTGGCGGGCCTGGCCCGGGGGCGGCGCACCGGTACGTACCGCGGCGATCCCTGGCTGCGTCAGGCGTCGGTCGCCGTCGCCGCGTTCCTCGCCGCGACGGCGGGCTCGGCCCTGTTGCTGCCCCGCGACTCCCGCACGTTCTGGACCCGTGCGCTCTTCGAGTCCACCCGGGTGGGCACGATGGAGGACACCGCCAACCAGTCGCTGGGCGGGGTCCTGGCCCGCCTCCTGCACACGGGCGCCCCCGGTGGGTGGTGGGCCGCCGCTGCGGCGCTCGTTGCGGCCGTGGGGCTGTACACGGCCGTGCACGCCGCCCTGCGCGGGGAGCGCGCCCGTGCGGTGCTGACCTGTGCGGTGACGGCCCTGCTGATCAGCCCGATCTCGTGGTCGCACCATTGGGTGTGGTGCGTGCCGCTGATCGTGTTCCTGGCCGGGGAGGCGGTGCGGGACGGACGTGTGCGCACGGTCCGAGCCTGGGCGGCGGGGGCGGTCTTCTTCTCGTACGCGCTGTGGGCGGTGCCGCACGGCCGGCCGGGGCGTCCCGAACTCGACCAGGGTCTCGGCCAGTTCCTGCTGTCCGCGAGCTATCCCGCGGTGGGGCTGGCCTTCCTCCTCGCGGGCTTCCGCGTCACGGTCCTCGTAAGAGGTCAGGCCCGCGCGAAGGAGTAGAAGCGTTTGAGGGTGCAGTGTTCGTCGAGCAGTCGGCCGTAGATCGGCTCGCCCTCCAGCTCGCGGTACGTCTCGATGGGGTCGCCTTTTATGATCAGCGCCCGCGCGCACTCCTCGCACCAGTACTGGTACTCGGAATTGACCGGTTCCATGTCACGGACGATCGGTGTTCCGCTGCCGCACCAGTCACACTTCCGCCTGTGTGCGCCCATCGTCCCCTCCCCTTCGGCGGCCGCCCCCTCCGGCCGTCGATTCTGTCACGGCTCCGCAAGAGGGACAGCAAAAGATCCCGCCCCCTGACGGGGACGGGATCTTGATTGTGGAGCTAAGGAGAATTGAACTCCTGACCTCCTGCATGCCATGCAGGCGCTCTACCAACTGAGCTATAGCCCCGCGTGTTCTCGGTGCTGTGCGGGTGTTTCCCGCTCTGCGCTGCGAACAAGAAGAACTCTAGCCTGTGACCTGCCGGAAAGTGAAATCCGGGTCGGCCGCCGCTCCCGGAGGGGCCGGGAGGGCCGAGAACCGCTCAGTCGTCGTCCCCGAGCACCGGCTCCGGGAGGGTTCCCGCGTTGTGCTCCAGGAGCCGCCAGCCGCGGGCGCCCTCGCCGAGGACGGACCAGCAGCAGTTGGAGAGGCCGCCCAGGCCTTCCCAGTGGTGCGACTCCAGGCCGAGAAGACGGCCGATGGTGGTGCGGATGGTGCCGCCGTGGCTGACGACGACGAGGGTGCCCCCGTCGGCGAGCTTGTCGGCGTGCGCCAGGACCACGGGAGCGGCACGGTCGGCGACCTCGGTCTCCAGTTCGCCCCCGCCGCGCCGGACCGGCTCCCCGCGCTTCCAGGCGGCGTACTGCTCGCCGTACTGCGCGACGATCTCCTCGTGCGTGAGGCCCTGCCAGGCACCCGCGTACGTCTCGCGCAGGCCCGCGTCGTGCGTCACGTCCAGGCCCGTGAGGGCGGCCAGCTCACCGGCGGTCGCCGCGGCCCGCTGGAGGTCGGAGGCCACGATGGCGTCCGGCTTCAGCGAGGCGAGGAGGCGTGCCGCCCGGCGGGCCTGGGCCACTCCGGTGTCGGTCAGCTCGATGTCCGTGCTGCCCTGGAAGCGGCGTTCCAGGTTCCAGGAGGTCTGGCCGTGCCGCCACAGGACGATGCGACGACCGCGGTTGCTCCCTGTTGCGCGCTGCTGCGCCGCCGTGCCGTTCAGAACGCGTCTCCGTCCAGGTCTCCGTCCAGCTCGCCGGCCGGGTTCAGCTTGGCGTGCTCTTCGGCCTTGCCGCGGGTCTTCACCGCGTCCTCGGGGAGGGCGATCTCGGGGCAGTCCTTCCACAGGCGCTCCAGCGCGTAGTAGACGCGCTCCTCGCTGTGCTGGACGTGCACCACGATGTCGACGTAGTCGAGGAGGATCCAGCGGGCCTCGCGGTCGCCCTCGCGGCGGACCGGCTTGGCGCCGAGCTCCTTGTTGAGCTTCTCCTCGATCTCGTCGACGATCGACTTGACCTGGCGGTCGTTGGGCGCGGAGGCCAGCAGGAAGGCGTCCGTGATGGACAGCACATCGCTGACGTCGTACGCGATGATGTCGTGCGCGAGCCGGTCGGCGGCCGCCTGTGCGGCGGCGTTGATGAGCTCGATGGAACGGTCAGTGGCGGTCACTAGCAGGCTTTCGTCGGCGGTCGGTGATTACCACAAGGGTCTCACGTCATGCCGACGTGCCCCGCCGGAGTTTCTGCGGCGGGGCACGTGCGGGCGTCGGCCTACTGGGTTGCCTCGGGAACCTTGTAGTCCCGCCCCAGGACGACGGCGACCTCCGTGTTCGGTGCGGCCTTCCCCCGGGCGACGGCGGTCGTCGGCAGGCCCAGCGTCTTGGCGACCTCTTCGGCCGTCGCCTTCTGCGCGTCGTCGGCGTAGGTGACCTTCGAGGTGGCCGCGGTGGACTGCTTGCCGCCGTCGGCGAACGTGTAGCCGCCGTTGACCAGGGTGATCCGTGCGGCTTCGACGGCTGCCGTCCGGCCCGTGGCGTTGCGGACCCCCACCCGTACCGCTGCGCCCTGCTCGGGTGCGGTGGCGGTGCCTCCGAGGACGGTCTTGACGACGGTGTCGGAGCCGCTGACCCGTCCGTCGGGGCCGACCGGGAGCAGCACGGTCTGGTAGGCGCCCTTCTTCGCGTGTCCGGCGAGCTTGGCCAGGGACGCGGCGAGGGACTTCTCCGGCAGCGACGGGTCCAGGATCATGCCGAGGTTCCGTACGGTGACCAGGGCGGTGTCCGGGTCGTCGGAGAGCTTCTTCAGGACGCCCTGCATGACCGCGCCGAAGCGGGCGAGCTGCTTGGCCTCGGACTCGCCCGGTGCCCGGTAGGTGGCGTACGCGACGGCCATGCTGCCGCTGAGCGTCTGCTGCTTGCCCTGTTTCACCAGGGGCGCCGCGCCCTTCTTCGTGTCCGGCACGGAGATGTCGGTGTCGATCTCGATGTTGCTCACTTGCTCGACGAGGTTCTCCAGGTACGGAGTGTCCAGCCGCCAGGTGCCGCCGATGCGGGTGCCGAGGGCGGTGCCCAGGGACTCGCGGGTGCCGGAGGCTCCGTCGTCGCCGACGGACTTCGCGAGGGTGGTGGCCACACCGTTGTCGTCGGCGAGGGTGAGCGCGTCGGGCAGCAGCACGGTGGTGCCCTGTCCGGTGCTGGTGTTGTCGACGAGCAGGACCGTGGAGGTGGCGTTGCGGTCCTTGAGGTCGTGCAGGTGCAGGACGATCACGTCGCGCTTCTGTGCGCCCGCGACGACGGGGCCGCCGCTCTTCTGCGAGGACACGCCGGGGAGCTTGTCCGCGTACCAGAGGTAGCCGACACCGCCCGCGACGGCCAGAGCGAGGACGACGGCGAGGGCGACGACGCGGGAGCGTCCGCGCCGCTTGGCCTCCTCGCGGCGCTCGGTGCGGCTCTCGGTGAACTTCAGCCAGTCGATGACGTCTTCGGAGTTCTCGTCGGGTTCCTCGACGAAGGAGAACTGTTCTGTGGCGTATTCGGGTGTGCCCGAGCGACGCTGGGCGGCCGCGGCCTCCGGGGACGGCTCCTGCGCGGCCTCGGGCTCCGGGGGTGCGGTCCGGGGCGGCCTGCGGTCCTGCTGGGGCTCCGGCGCCGGAGCCTGCTGCGGAATCCACTGCTGTTGCGGCGGCAGTTGCTGCTGCTGTCCGGTGTCGTACCCGTACTGCTCCGGGATCTGCTGCTGCGGCGCCTGGGGTGCGTACGGGTCGAACTGTGCGGTCTGCTGCGGCTGTTGCGTGTACGGGTCGTATCCGTACGTTTGCTGCTGGGGCTGTTGCTGCGCCGCGTAGGGGTCGTAGTTCTGCTGCGGTTGCGCGGCCTGCTGCTGCGGGGGCTGCTGGTACACCGGTTGCCCGTACGCGTCGTAGCCGATGATGTCCGGCTGCGGCGGGGTGTAGGGGTCCTGCGCGTAAGGGTCGTACGGGTTCTGGCGGTCGTTCACCGGTGCCCCATTTCCGTGCTGCTGCTCAGTGCCGTGTGCCGTCAGTCCCGGTACAGCTCGCGCTTGTCGATGTAGCGGACCACGCCGTCGGGCACCAGGTACCAGACCGGGTCGCCGCCGCGTACGCGCGCGCGGCAGTCCGTCGAGGAGATCGCCAGGGCGGGCACCTCCACCAGGGACACACCGCCTTCGGGCAGCCCGTCGGACGTCAGGTCGTGTCCGGGGCGGGTGACGCCGATGAAGTGCGCGAGGGCGAAGAGTTCCTCGGCGTCGCGCCAGGTGAGGATCTGCGAGAGGGCGTCGGCGCCGGTGATGAAGAACAGGTCGGCGTCCGCGTTGAGGGAGCGCAGGTCCCGCAGGGTGTCGATGGTGTACGTGGGGCCGCCGCGGTCGATGTCGATGCGGCTGACGGAGAACTGCGGGTTGGACGCGGTCGCGATGACCGTCATCAGGTAGCGGTCCTCGGCGGGGGTGACCAGCTTGTGGCTCTTCTGCCACGGCTGTCCGGTCGGTACGAACACCACCTCGTCGAGGTGGAACAGTGCGGCCACCTCGCTGGCGGCCACCAGGTGGCCGTGGTGGATCGGGTCGAACGTGCCGCCCATGACGCCGATGCGGCGCTTGCCCGTGCCGTCCGCGCTGCTGCCACCGGCCGGACCGGTAGGCGTTACCTGCTCTCCCATGCGTGCAGACCCTACTGGCCCGTGCACCCGGCCCGGTCCCCCGGTCCGGTTCAGCGGTCCCGGTTGAAGCGGGTGGTGATCCACAGCAGCAGCATCAGCGCGATGAAGGCGCCGCCGCCGGTGACGAGGGGGCTGAGGGAGGCGTGCTGGTCGACGTGCTCGCCGGCTTCGCCGGAGGCGAGGGTCACGAGCTGGGCTGCGGTCTGGTGGAGGCTCATCTTCGGCGGACCTATCGGGAGACGGAGGGGAGACTTCGGCAACATCGTATGCGCCGGGAGCGGGCACGCTCACGCCGACTCAGGCGTTGAGCGGATATCGGCCCCCGGGCAACCGGTCCGGGCGGGGTCGCGTCAGCTAGGGGAGGGCCTCCGACGCACCCCTCTAGGCTGGGGCCGTCCGGGGGACGGGACATGTCTCGTACGAGAGCAGGGGTCATTCATGACAGACGGCAATCACGAGCAGGGGCGGGACAACGGGGAGGGCGGCGGGCACGAGAACCTGCCGGGCCGCCAGCGCCGGCGGTTCCCCGGAATCTCCTCGCGGGCGTACGAGCACCCGGCGGACCGGTCCGCGCTGGTGGCACTGCGCAAGCTGAGCGGTTTCGACACGGTGTTCAAGGCGCTGAGCGGGCTGCTGCCGGAGCGGAGCCTGCGGCTGTTGTTCCTGTCCGATTCGGTGCGGGTGAGCGACGAACAGTTCGCGCACCTCAACTCGATGCTGCGGGACGCCTGTTACATCCTGGACCTGGAGAAGGTTCCGGCGATGTACGTCACGCAGGACCCCAAGCCCAACGCGATGTGCATCGGCCTCGACGAGCCGATCATCGTGGTGACGACAGGGCTGGTGGAACTCCTCGACGAGGAGGAGATGCGGGCGGTCGTCGGCCACGAGGTGGGGCACGCGCTGTCCGGGCACTCCGTGTACCGGACGATCCTGCTGTTCCTGACGAGTCTGGCGCTGAAGGTGGCGTGGATTCCGCTGGGCAACATCGCGATCATGGCGATCATCACGGCGCTGCGCGAGTGGTTCCGCAAGTCGGAGCTGTCCGCTGACCGTGCGGGGCTGCTGGTGGGACAGGACCTCCAGGCGTCCATGCGCGGGCTGATGAAGATAGCGGGCGGCAACCACCTGCACGAGATGAACGTGGACGCGTTCCTCAAGCAGGCCGAGGAGTACGAGGCGGGCGGCGACCTGCGCGACTCCGTCCTGAAGATCCTGAACGTGCTGCCGCGCTCGCACCCGTTCACCACGGTGCGCGCCGCGGAGCTGAAGAAGTGGTCCGAGAGCCGCGAGTACCAGCGGATCATGGACGGCCACTACCCGCGCCGGGACGAGGACAAGGACACCTCGGTGACGGATTCCTTCAAGGAGTCCGCGGCCCACTACGCGGACACCGTGAAGACCAGCAAGGACCCGCTGATGAAGCTGGTCGGCGACATCGCGGGCGGTGCGGGCGACCTCGGCGGCAAGCTGCGGGACAAGTTCACCGGCGGCTCGGGGGCCGGCAGGGGCGGCTCCGGGGGGAACGGCTCCGGGGCCTGATTCAGCGCGACGGGGGCCCGGTCGGTTGCGCGGCGGCGGAGAGGGTTCCGCAGAGTGCGCCGGTCGCGGCCCCCGTGGCGTACGGGTCGGTGCCCGCCGCCGGAGCGGCCGAAGGGGCCGTGGACGCGCCCGCCGAGGCCGTGGGAGCCCCTGGGGCGGCTGTGGGCGCCTCTCCCGGCTCCGGGGCCCGCAGGCCCGCCAGCAGGGGCTGCCAGGCCTGTGCCGCCCCCGGGGCTCCGCACGCCTGCGGGCCGGCCAGGGTGGAGGCGGCGAGGAGTTCCGTACGGTGGCGGCGCAGGTCCTCGGCGTCGTACCGGAAGTGGAGTTCCCGGCGGACGGTGAACAGGGAGGCTCCGTCGGCGCGCGCGGCGCCTTGCCCGGTGGCGGGCCGCAGCGGGTAGACGAAGGTGTGGTCGCTGGTGACGTCGAGGAGGTCGGGGCCGAGCTCGACGGCGCGCAGGGTGCCGTTGGCGCGTGCCCCGCCGGCGAGGGCCACCTTCTCGGGGTTGAAGCGCACCAGCCAGCCGGAGGCCTCGGCGCCGGGTCGCGCGGGGGTGTCGAAGGCGGCGTCGAACTGGTCCTGCTGGTCGGGGTCGAGGAGGAGGCGCACCGTGCGGACCTCGCGGCCCGTGAGGACCTGGGGGTCGAGGGAGGACTGCACCAGGTAGTCCTTGGCGATGGTGAGGGCGGCCTGCACCTGGCTCTCGGAGAAGTGCTGCGTGCCTCTGGGGATGGGCAGCTGGATGCCTTCGGCGCCGGTGCGGAACTGTGCGGCGGGGCTGTGCAGGAAGAGTTCGGCGGGTTTGCCGCCGGGCACCGGGCCGGTGGGGGCGAGCGGTACGACGGTGGCCTGCAGGGCTTCGGCGCGGTGGTCGGACGTGGGCTGCGCAGGGGTGCGTACGCCCATGTAGACGGCGGTGGCGAAGGCGAGGACGACGAGCAGCACGAGGAGGAGCACCTGGGTGCGCCCGGTGCGTGCGGCCGGTGCCGGTGGTGGGGGTGGGAGCGTCCTGACGGCGGGCGCGTGGTCCCCCACGCGTTCCGTCGCGGAGTACTCCTGGAGCCGGGCGGCGCGGACGAACGATTCGTCGAATACGACGGACCGGTAGTCGTCGTCACCACTGTTGGGAAAGCCCTCGGGCGGGGTGCCCTCGGGCGGGTCCGATCGACCTGCCATCGCTTCTCCCTGAGCGCTGAGCCCTGCGGTGGGGAGAGAGTCTCCCTTTCAGAGTAGGTCGCGGGAAGCGAAGGTAAACGCCGCGGTACGACAGAATTTCGGCGGAAGTTCCGTCATTTTGAGCGGCGTTGAAGGTTTGCCGAGGGATTCTTCGGTTCTGCTGGATTCAGGGCGTGCGGGGTTGGGCGGAAACGGCCGGAGCCGTGTATTCCGCGGAGGTCGAGGGGGCGCTCCCGGGGACGCCGGGGAGGGTGGCGTCGACGCCGCTCGTGGACGCGGGCGCGGGTGCCTGCCCGTCTCGGCTCCCGGAGGCTCCCCGGTAGACGGCGGCGAACGCGAAGGCCACCATGCCGATGCCCATCAGCAGGGCGAGTATCCAGGCGACGGGCCGGTGCCAGCGCGAGGAGTTGCGGTACGGGCGCAGGGCCCCGCCGTACGGGCCGTAGGGGCCGGGGAAGGCGGGGTTGCCGTAGCGGTCGTAGCCGCCGCCGGTGTCGCCGTACGGCACGGACTGGTCGCGCGTCTCGTACGCGGGGTCGTCGTCGGGCGGCATTCGGCCCGCCCAGGCGCGGGCGGCGTCCGCCTCCGCGCGCGCTTCGGCGGCGGCCAACAGGCGTTCCACCGCACTCGGTTCATGGAATTCGGCGGCTTTGACGAAGTCCTCGTCGAATACCACGGAGGCGAAGTCCTCGTCCGCGCCCCCGCGGTCGTCGTCGGGTTCCCAGCCATCCGAGAACGGCTTGCCCTCCACGTCGTCCGGCACTCGTTCAGCGTAGACCCGGGCGGTCGTTTTGGGCAGAGAACGGACAGAGGAGGCAGGGGAGTTCGGCGACCTGGGGGCGGGCGCGACAGTGCGGGGCAACACACACGACAGTGCGAGGAAGCGCGCGCAACGGTGCGAGGAAGCGCGCGACTGTGTCAGCGGATGTGACCGTCGCCGGTGACGATGTACTTCGTGGACGTCAGCTCCGGAAGGCCCATCGGTCCGCGTGCGTGCAACTTCTGGGTGGAGATGCCGATCTCCGCTCCGAAGCCGAACTGGCCGCCGTCGGTGAACCGGGTCGAGGCGTTCACCGTGACCGTCGTCGAGTCGACGAGCTGGGTGAAGCGGCGGGCGGCGCCCTGCGAGGTGGTGACGATCGCCTCGGTGTGACCGGAGGACCAGCGCCGGATGTGCGCGACGGCGTCGTCCAGGGAGTCCACCACGGCGGCCGCGATGTCGTACGACAGGTACTCGGTCTCCCAGTCGGCCTCGACGGCCGGTACGACGGTGGCCTTCGTCCCCTCCGCCTGTGCGAGGACACGGGCGTCGGCGTGCACGGTGACTCCGGCGGCCGCGAGGGCGTCCAGGGCGCGCGGCAGGAAGGCGTCGGCGATGTCCTGGTGCACGAGGAGCGTCTCGGCGGAGTTGCAGACGCTCACGCGGTGCGCCTTGGAGTTGATGAGGACGTCGACCGCGGTGTCGAGGTCGGCCTGTGCGTCGACGTAGACGTGGCAGTTGCCGGTGCCGGTCTCGATGACCGGGACGGTGGATTCCTCGACGACGGTACGGATGAGGGAGGCGCCGCCGCGCGGGATGAGCACGTCGACCAGGCCACGGGCGCGCATCAGCTCCCGTACGGAGTCGCGGGACTCCCCCGGGACGAGTTGCACGGCGTCGGCGGGCAGCCCGGACTGCGCGAGGGCGTCCCGTACGACGCCCACCAGTGCGGTGTTGGAGGTGTACGCGGAGGAGGAGCCGCGCAGCAGTACGGCGTTGCCCGACTTCAGGCACAGGGCTGCGGCGTCGACGGTGACGTTGGGGCGTGCCTCGTAGATGATGCCGACGACGCCGAGAGGGACGCGCACCTGCCGCAGGTCGATCCCGTTGGGGAGGGTGGAGCCGCGCACCACTTCACCGACCGGGTCCGGCAGGGCGGCCACGTCGCGCACGTCGGAGGCGATGGCGCGCACCCGCTCGGGGGTGAGGGTGAGCCGGTCGACCACGGACTCCGCGGTGCCGGCGGCGCGGGCGCGCGCCACGTCCTCGGCGTTGGCCTCGACGATCTCCTGGGTGCGGGCGAGCAGGGCGTCGGCGACCGCCAGGAGGGCGGCGTCCTTCGCCGCGCGCGGCAGCGGGGCCAGCTCTGCTGCGGCCTCGCGGGCGCGGGTGGCGGCGGTGAGGACCGGGGAGAGGTCGGCGGGAGCGCGGTGCTGGGTCATGGGGGCAGCGTAATCCTGTGCCGTGGGGCACCAGGTGGGTGTTTCGGAGTCCGAGACGGGTGCGGGCCCCTCTGGGCCGCCGCCCCCTGGGCCCCCCTTGTGGGAGGGCGGCAGGGCAACGGGCGGCCGGAGCGTGGGTCAGTAGGGGTGGACGCCCACCGGGGCGGCCGGGGGCGGACCGTAACCCTCGGCGACGCGCTGGTGGTAGGTGTGGCGGTCGATGACTTCGAGGCCGACGATCTCCCAGGGCGGCAGCTTCGCGGTGGAACGGTGTTCGCCCCACAGGCGCAGCGCGACGGCGGCCGCGTCGTGCAGGTCGCGGGCCTCCTCCCAGTAGCGGATCTCCGCGTGGTCACCGGCGTAACGGCTGGTGAGCAGGAAGGGGTGGTCGTGCGCGAGCTGTTCCAGGCCCCGTCTGACCTCGGCGAGCGGGGTCTCGGCGCCGGAGACGCTGAGCGTGATGTACCAGAGGCGTGACACCTCGGGGTCCTGTCGCCGGGCGGGTCGGGTCTGCCGCTCGGGCTCGGTCTCCCGGCCCTCGCGGGCGTCGCCGCCGTCGTCGAAGTCAGCGCCCGCCCCGACGCTCGTCAGGGCTCGCTCGGCTGTCCCTCGGGGCGGCGCCCCCGGGCGCGCTCGTCTCACCGGCGGCCTCCTGATGCGTTTGTGTGCTGTACCCCCGCAACAAAGTTGACCAGTCCGGGGCCGGTTGCGGGCGGTTTTCCCGAAGGTCTCCACCGGGAGGCTGGACTTTCGGCCGTTTCGTGGACGCCCGGTGCGCACCACGAGGAGTTTGAGCGTTCGCTCACGACGCCGTCAGCTGTGGAGCAGTACCAGGTCGTCGCGGTGCACGACCTCGCGTTCGTACGCAGGTCCGAGTTCCTTGGCCAGATCCCGGGTGGACCGGCCGAGGAGTTGTGGAAGTTCTTTCGCGTCGAAGTTGACCAGCCCGCGGGCGACGGCGCGGCCGGTGCTGTCCCGCAGTTCCACGGGGTCGCCCGCGCCGAACTCGCCCTCGACGGCCGCGATCCCGGCGGGCAGCAGCGAGGTGCGCCGTTCGACCACGGCTCGTACCGCACCGTCGTCGAGAGTGAGTGCGCCCTGGGGCGTGGAGGCGTGCGCGAGCCACAGGAGGCGGTCGGCGCTGCGCCTGCCGGTGCGGTGGAAGTACGTACCGGTGTCGCGTCCGGCGAGGGCGTCGGCGGCGTGGGTGGCGGAGGTGAGGACGACGGGGATGCCGGCCGCTGCGGCGATGCGGGCGGCTTCGACCTTGGTGACCATGCCACCGGTGCCGACGCCGGCTTTTCCGGCGCTGCCGATCTGGACGTGCGCGATGTCGCCGGGGCCGGTGACCTCGGCGATGCGGGAGGTGTGCGGCTTGGCCGGATCTCCGTCGTACAGACCGTCGACGTCCGAGAGAAGAACCAGGAGGTCGGCGCGGACGAGGTGGGCGACGAGGGCGGCGAGGCGGTCGTTGTCGCCGAAGCGGATCTCGTCCGTGGCGACGGTGTCGTTCTCGTTGACGACCGGCAGGGCGCCCATGGCCAGGAGCTGGTCGAGGGTGCGGTAGGCGTTGCGGTAGTGGGCGCGGCGGCTGGTGTCGGTGCTGGTGAGCAGGACCTGGCCGACGCGGACGCCGTAACGGGCGAAGGAGGCGGTGTAGCGGGCGACGAGGAGGCCCTGGCCGACGCTGGCGGCGGCCTGCTGGCGGGCGAGGTCCTTGGGGCGCTTGGTGAGGCCGAGGGGGGCGAGACCCGCGGCGATGGCGCCGGAGGAGACGAGGACGATTTCGCGGGCGCCGCCGCCGCGCGCGGTGGCGAGGACGTCGACGAGGGCGTCGACCCGGTCGGCGTCGAGTCCGCCCGCTGCGGTGGTCAGCGACGAGGAGCCGACCTTGACGACGACTCTGCGTGCCTCGCCGACGCCCTGCCTGGCGTCCTGACCCGGTCGTCCGCTTGCCCCTGCCACGTGCGTGCATCCCCTTGGTTCGCCTGTGCGGTGCCGCGCGCCGTTGCCGCGTGCGGTCACCGTCTCCCGTGTCCGCGGCTCCGGTGTTCCGGTCCGCCGGGTTTCCCGCAATGTACGTGAGGGCCGTGGTGCGGTGCTCGGGAGTTCCGCTCCCCGGACGCGGCGACGGACGTGACAACGACGGACGCGACGACGGATGCGGCGACGGATGCGGCGACGGATGCGGCGACGGATGCGGCGACGGCGGGTCCCGGGAGAGTCCGGGACCCGCCGTCAACGTCGCGCGTGTGCGGGTGGTCAGTCCTGCGGGTGGCGGTGGCGCCAGCCGGCCCAGGCCGACTCGACCATGTCGCGTACGTCATGGCTCGCTTCCCAGTCGAGTTCGGCGCGGATGCGGTCGGCGGCGGCGACGACGCGGGCGGGGTCTCCGGCGCGGCGGGGGGCGACCTCGGCCTTGATGTCCTGGTGGCCGCTGATCTCGCGGATGACGTCGATCATCTCGGCGACGGAGACGCCCTCGCCCTTGCCGATGTTGAGCACCAGGTGGGTGTCGGGTGCGGCGACCAGCTTGCGGGCGGCGGCAACGTGCGCGGAGGCGATGTCGGCGACGTGGATGTAGTCGCGGACGCAGGTGCCGTCGGGGGTCGGGTAGTCGTCGCCGAAGACGAGCGGGGACTTACCGACGTCGATGCGTTCGAAGACCATGGGGACGAGGTTGAAGACGCCGGGGTCGCCGAGTTCGGGGGATGCGGCACCCGCGACGTTGAAGTAGCGCATGCAGGCGGTGGCCATGCCGTGCGCCTTGCCGACGGCCCGGACCATCCATTCGCCGGCGAGCTTGGTCTCGCCGTAGGGGCTCATGGGCAGGCAGGGGGTGTCCTCGGTGACGAGGTCGACGTCCGGCATTCCGTAGACGGCCGCGGAGGAGGAGAAGACGAACTGCTTGATCCCGGCGGCGGCGGACGCCTCCAGAACGGTCTGCAGACCGACCACGTTCTCGCGGTAGTAGAACAGCGGCTGTTCCACGGATTCACCGACCTGCTTCTTGGCGGCGATATGCACCACACCGGTGACCCGGTGCTTGTTCAGCACGTCGTCCAGGAGTGCCCGGTCGAGTACCGAGCCGCGCTCCAGTGGAACGCCGGACGGAACCCTCGTCTCCGATCCCGTACTCAAGTCGTCCAGCACCACAACGCTTTCCCCGCCGTCAGCGAGAGCCTTTACCACGTGTGAACCGATGTATCCCGCACCGCCAGTTACCAGCCAAGTCATAGAGGCACTATACAGAGACGCTTTGATCACTGATCGGGGCATCTCTGGGCATGGGATCAGGGGCATCGCCCATGGGCTAGCCTGGCGAGGACTGTCGAAATCCTTCAAGATCCTTCAAGGCTCATCAGTTGACCGTCCCTCACATACCCGCAGTTGTGAGGGATCAGTAATCAAAACGTACCGAGGACGTGAACACAGAGGTGGCCTTGTCAAGCCCGTCTCCCTCGCCGGACACCCTCCCGACGACCGTGCCGGACATCAGTGTCGTCGTCATCGTCTACAACGATGCCCAGCGCCTGCCGACGGCCGTGCAGTCGGTCCTGGACCAGACGTTGCACAACGTCGAGGTGATCATCGCGGACGACTGCTCCACGGACGGTTCTTACGCCGTGGCCAGGAAACTCGCGGCCGAGCACCCCGACCGGGTGCGGGCGATCCAGTTGGAGGAGAACAGCGGCGGCTGCGGTGAGCCGCGCAACCAGGGCATCGCGGTGTCCCGCGGCCGCTACGTGATGTTCCTCGACAGCGACGACACGCTCGAACTCAATGCCTGCCGCAACATGTTGGAGGCCGCCGAGACCACCGGCGCCGACCTGGTGTCCGGCCTGTGCCTGCGGGTGCACGTCGACAGCAGACACGGCAAGACGACCGAGTGGTACCGCTGGCTCTACAACTCCACGCGCACGCTCGACTCCGTCGCGGAACTGCCGGACCTGCTGGTGTTCGACACCCTGTCGACGAACAAGTGTTATCGGCGCGAATTCCTGATCGAAAGCAACCTCGCTTTCCCGAAGCGGATTCACTACGAGGACCTGCTTTTCTCCGCCCAGGCTTATCTGGCAGCCTCCCGCATCACCCTGATTCCGAATACTGTCTACTTCTGGAATGTGGTCGAGAAGACCGAGAAGAAGTCGATCAGTAATCGCCGCAATGAAATCAACAATTTCGCGGACCGGGTGGAGATCCACCGGCGGATCGACAAAATCCTGAAGTCCCGCTCGATGGACGACCTGAAGCTGCACAAGGACATCAAGTTCCTGAAGCACGACCTGGTCCTCTACTTGCGCGAACTGCCGTTCCTGGACGACGACTACCGGCACGCCTTCGCCGAGATGGCCCGGGAGTACGTCCAGTCCTTCGCCCCCGAGGCGTACAACGAACTGCACCCCGCCCACGCCATCTGCGCGTACCTCCTCCTCCAGGAGGACTGGGACAACCTGATGCCGGCGATCGACATGCTCCTGAACCGGAGCAAGCTGGCGATGCCGCTGGTGGAGAAGGACGGCCGGATCTACTGGTGCGAGGAGCACCTGGAGGACCCGCACGCCCGCGCCCTGCTCGACGTCACCGACCTCGGCTACCACACCAGGCCGGTCGACAAGCTGGATCTGCGCAACAGCCTCACCGGTTACACGGAGCGGCCCACCGTCGTGGAGCTCTCCGGGGCGATCGTCAACCCGCTGGGCAAGATCGCACCGGACGCGAAGCTGTCCGCCGAGATCGTGCTCAAGGCGCGCCGCACCAGCCTGCAGTCGTTCCGCTTCCCCGTGCGCAGTGTGCGTGTTGACGGCGACCGGGTGCGCTGGGAGGCCGCCCTGCCGCTGGCGAAGGAGTTGCGCCCGCTCGGCATCGTGGACGACGTGTGGAACGTACGGCTGCACCTCAAGGTCGACGGGAAGAAGACCGAGAGCGCGATCACCGTCGGCAACACCGACATCGAGCGCACCGGCATCATCGGCGTCAAGCCCCGGCTGACGCGGCTGGCGGGCGACCGCATAGAGGCAGAGGTCTCCGGGCGCGGTCACCTGGCGTTCCACATCGTGCAGCACAGCGCGGCGTCCCAGAAGACCCGTGCGCTGATCCAGAACAACATGGACAGCCTGCCCGCGCGGATCGCCAAGACCACGTACCGCAAGGCCCGCGACGTGCGCAAGGAGCTCAACTCCGGTGCACGCAAGATCGACGGTTACCACCGGATGATCAAGGCGCTGCCCGTGCGCAAGGGTACCGTCGTCTTCGAGAGCCACCTGGGCAAGCAGTACAGCGACAGTCCGCGCGCGATCTACGAGGAGCTGAAGCGGCGCGGCGCCCCGATCCACGCGATCTGGTCGTACGCGGGCGCGAAGCCGAGCGGCTTCCCCACCGACGTGGAACTGGTCAAGCGCTGGTCCTGGAAGTACCTGCGGGCGCTGGCACAGGCCGAGTTCTGGGTGGACAACCAGGGTTTCCCGCTGAAGCTGGCCAAGCGCCCCGAGACGACGTACATCCAGACCTGGCACGGTTCCGCGCTCAAGCGCATGGGCTTCGACGAGCCGGGCTACCGGCTGATGTCGGAGATGGAGCAGGCCTCGTACCAGAAGTCACTGGACCGGTTCGACCACTTCGTGGTGCGCACCGAGCACGACGTGCGCACTCTTGCGCGCGCCTACCGGATGCCGGAGAGCAAGCTGCTGCGCACCGGGTACCCGCGCAACGACGCTCTGGTGCAGGGGCGCGACGCGACGGTGGAGAGCGCTCAGGTGAAGGAGTTGAAGGAGCGCCTGGGCATCCGTCCCGGGCTTCCGGTCGTGCTGTACGCGCCGACGTTCCGGGCCAACGCCCAGGGCAAGGTGCAGAAGTTCGAGTTCCCCTTCTCCGTCGATGAGTTCGCGGAGCGGTTCGGCGAGAAGTGCACGCTGCTGGTGCGTACGCACTACCTCAACCAGGTGGCGCTGCCGCCGGCGATGGCGGGGCGCATCGTCAACGTGTCGGAGGAGCCGGACATCACACCGCTGCTGCTCGCGTCGGACGCGTTGATCACCGACTATTCCTCGGTGATGTTCGACTTCGCGCTGTTGCAGCGGCCCCTGGTGTTCTTCGCGTACGACTGGGAGGAGTACTCCCAGGACATCCGCGGCACGTACTTCAACCTCCTCGACGCGGCACCGGGCCCGGTGCCCCGTACCCAGGAGGCACTGTTCGACGTGCTGGAGGACCTGGACGGCGTGCGTGCCCAGTACGGTCCGCAGGTGAAGGAATTCGTGGACCGGTACGGCGAGTACGACCACGGTGACGCGGCCGCGCAGATCGCGGACCGCTTCTTCGGAGGAAAGGGCCGGGCCCGATGACTCGACGCGACATCTTCTTCGTCGGCAACGAGGTCGACGAACTCGGCGGCGTGGCCCGCTGGCAGACCCAGATGGCCTCGCTGCTGGCCGAACGCGGACACCGGGTCACCGTCGTCGGCATCGCGCCCGCCGACGTCGCGATGGACCTCGGGGAGAACCCTCCGTACAAGCGGGTGACGCTGTACGAGAAGCGCCCTCCCGGCCGCAAGCCGGTGCACGGGCTGCGCGGCAGGGTCGACGTGGCCGCACGGCTGCACAACGCGCGCAGGGACGCCGGGATGCGGGAGACGTCCGCGAAGCTGTCGCGGATGTTCCGCACGGCGGCGCCGGACGCGATGATCGTCGTGACGCAGGTGTGGGCGATGGAGTGGGTGGAGCTGGCCGACACGGCCGGGCACCCCGTCATCGGCATGAGCCACGAGAGCTACGAGTACTCGCGGCAGTCCTCACGCTTCGGCCGTGTGCTGAAGCACTACAAGGACATCGACCGGCTGCTGCTGCTCACGCAGGAGGACGCCGACCTGTGGGCGGTCAAGGGCCTCAACAACGTGGGGTTCATGCCCAATCCGCTGCCGATGATGCCGCAGACGGTGTCTCCGCGTACGGAGAAGACGGTCGTCAGTATCGGCCGGCTCAGTCACCAGAAGGGCCTCGACATGATGCTCGACGCCTGGGCGGAGGCTGCTCCGCAGGTGCCGGGCTGGAAGCTGAAGCTGTACGGCGCGGGCGAACTGGAGCAGTCGCTCAAGAAGCAGGCGACGGATCTGGGGCTGGACGGTTCGGTCGAGTGGGCCGGGCAGACCCGGGACGTGATCGGGGCACTGCACGGTGCTTCGGTGTTCGCGCAGTCCTCGCGCGGCGAGGGTTTCCCGCTGGCGCTGCTGGAGGCCATGGCGTGCGGGGTGCCGTGTGTGGCGTTCGACTGTGCGCCGGGCGTGCACGAGATCGTCCAGGACGGTGTGGACGGGCTGCTGGCGCGTCCCGGGAACACTCCGGAGCTGGCGCGGCAGTTGGTGCGGCTGATGCAGGACCAGGAGCTGCGGGACCGGATGGGCGATCTGGCCCGGGAGAACGTCCAGCGGTACTCGCCGGAGTCGATCACGCAGCGGTGGGAGGAGCTCTTCGAGTTCCTGGAGCGCTGAGGTTCCGGCGCCGTACGTGACGAGGGGGCTGTCCCCGGGACCTCGGGTCCGGGGACAGCCCCCTCGTCGTCGTTCAGCGTGCCAGCAGCCGCTTGATGCGGCGTCGGGCCACGTCCAGGACGCCGTGGAGTCCCCCGGCGATCCGCACCATGAGCGCTCCTCGCGGCGTCACGTGGATCTGGACGAGCAGAGGGCGCCCCAGGCGCGGTACGACCCTGCGGCGGGCCACTCCCGGGTGCGCGGCGCGCACTTCCGCGGGGATGCGCGCGCCGCCCGTACAGATCACGTCGGCCTGGACCCGCCAGGACACCAGGCGGGCGGCGTCGGCCAGGTCCTTGGTGGTCACCTCGAAGGCGGCCTGCCAACTGTCGCCGATGCGGCGCAGGGGCTGTTCGCGGATCTTCGCGGGGAGGGCGTCGTGCTGGTCGGTCAGCCGCAGTACGGCCCGTTGCGGGTTCAACGGGGCGAGCAGGCCGTGGAGTTCCGGGACCGTCAGGGTGAACCCGAGCGTGTTACCGACGGAGACCGTGCCGTTGACGGTGACGGGAAGCTTGGCGGCGGGCAGTGCGGTGAGCCCGTCGAGGAGCACCTCGGGCTGGCGGCCGGACAGGACGGGCTCCCCCGCCGTGTTCGTGTACGAGGGGGGCAGCAGGCGGGGCGGCTGTGCGGCCAGGGCCATGACCCGCTCCAGTTCGGCGGGTGCCTCCCAGGCCGTCAGGGCGCGGGCCAGCCAGCGGGACGGAGCCTCGGCGGCCTCGTAGGCGGCGGCGTCGAAGCCCGCCAGGTAGGTGCGGGCGTGCGCCCACCAGTCGGCCCGGTAGTCGGGTGCGCGCTGGGCCAGTTCCCGCACGTACATGGGCAGGTCGTAGTCGAGGAACTTGGTCTGCGCGGCGACGGCGAGGCCGGGCTGTCCTGCCGTGCGGAAGACCTCGACCACGCGGCGGTGTGCCTCCACCCGGTGCTCCCAGTTGGCGAGCGTGGCACGGCGCAGGGAGATGGAGAGCGCGGCGTCCGAGCGGCGTACGTGCCAGATGTAGACGGGGGCGCTGATGACGGCCATGCGGGGGGCGGCCGCGTACACCTTCGCGGTGAAGACGAAGTCCTCGTAGTGGAAGGCGCCGTCGGGGAAGACGGCGCCGTGCTCGGCGAGGAAGTCGCGGCGGTAGAGCTTGTTGACGGAGAGGGTGTCGATGAGGAACTCGGGGTGTGCGGTGATGCCCTTGAGGACGGTGCCGGGCAGGGTGGCGCCGGCGCTGGTGTCGTAGAGGGCGGGTGCCCACACGGTGTCGTGGTCCTCGGGAAGTTCGCGGCGTACGCAGGCCCCGGCGACGACGTCGATGCCGGGGCCTGCTGCGGCGAGGAGAGCGTCGACGGCGCCCGGCGGGTAGACGTCGTCGCTGTCGAGGAACATGACGTGGGGGAAGGCCGCGGCGGCGATGCCGTCGTTGCGGGGGCTGCCGCAGCCGCCGCTGTTGTGGTCGCGGTGCAGGGGGCGCACCCGGGGGTGCTGGGCGGCGAGGGCGTCCACGGCGTCACGGGTGCCGTCGGTGGAGGCGTCGTCGACGACGATCACTTCGCCGACGGCGTCTCCCTGGGCAAGGGCGGACTCGACAGCCGTGGCGATGCGGTCCGCGTCGTTGAAGACGATGACGACCACGGTGATCTGTGCGGGGTGCACCCTGAATGCTCCTCATTAACGTTGCACCGGCCGTGTCGACCGGACTCTCCGCGCGCCGCTCCCCGGGGAAACCGGCCCCAAACTCTGGTGCAACCAACGTCACAGAACAGGCGGCCGCACGTGGGTCTTCCAGGGTAGACCGCTCGCGACGAGGATTCCGCTTTGCCGTATTCCTCCGGGCCCCCTGCCGCCCCTCTGGAATCTCCTTGACCCAAGTGCCCGTGAAGTGAACGCCAGTTCCCGCTTGTCTTCACACCCCGCTGACATCACCCGACGAACTGTCGAACCGTGGGCAACGTGGGTCAGGAACATGTGCACGGGGAGTATCTGCTGCTCCTCGACAGTGACGACGCCCTGACGGCGGCGCGAGGTTGCTCCAGGAGGGTGCGGGGAGGAGTGGGTGCGGGGAAGGCACTCGTGACAGAGGGGCCCGGTTCCGAGAGGAAGAGTCTCTGGGAACCGGGCCCCTCTGTCGTGGCGTCACACGCCGGAAGGCAAATAACTGACGATGCGTCAGAAGGGCTTGAACTCGTCGTATTCCTTCTGCGAGTTGTCGCGCTCCGCCTCACGGTCCTTGCGGCGGGTGGCCGCGGGGCGCGGGGCGTCGAGGCGGTGGTCCTCGCCGCGGCGGCCGAGCATCTCGGCACCGGCCATGACGGTGGGCTCCCAGTCGAAGACGACCGCGTTCTCCTCGGCGCCGATGGCGACGGCGTCGCCCGCGCGGGCGCCCGCCTTCATCAGTTCGGTCTCCACGCCGAGGCGTGAGAGACGGTCGGCGAGGTAGCCGACGGCCTCGTCGTTGTTGAAGTCGGTCTGCTGCACCCAGCGCTCCGGCTTCTCGCCGCGCACGCGGAAGACGCCGTCCTCCTCGGTGACCGTGAAGCCGCTGTCGTCGACGGCCTTCGGGCGGATGACGATGCGGGTCGCCTCCTCCTTCGGCCGGCGGGCGCGCAGCTTGGAGATGCCCTGGGCGAGGGCGAAGGAAAGTTCCTTCAGGCCCACGCGGGTCACGGCGGACACTTCGAAGACCTTGTAGCCGCGGGCTTCGAGCTCCGGGCGGATCATGTCCGCGAGGTCCTTGCCGTCCGGGATGTCGATCTTGTTGAGGACGACGAGGCGCGGCCGGTCGTCCAGACCGCCGTACAGCTTGAGCTCCTCCTCGATGACGTCGAGGTCGGAGATCGGGTCGCGGTCGGACTCCAGTGTCGCCGTGTCCAGGACGTGCACGAGGACCGAGCAGCGCTCGACGTGCCGCAGGAATTCCAGGCCCAGGCCCCGTCCCTCGCTGGCGCCGGGGATGAGGCCGGGGACGTCGGCGATGGTGTAGACGGTGGAGCCCGCGGTGACGACGCCGAGGTTGGGGACCAGCGTGGTGAACGGGTAGTCCGCGATCTTCGGCTTGGCTGCGGAGAGCACCGAGATCAGCGAGGACTTGCCGGCGCTCGGGTAGCCCACCAGGGCCACGTCGGCGACGGTCTTGAGCTCCAGGACGATGTCCGCGGACTTGCCCGGCTCGCCGAGCAGCGCGAAGCCGGGGGCCTTGCGGCGGGCGGAGGACAGCGCGGCGTTGCCGAGGCCGCCGCGGCCGCCCTCACCGGCGATGTACGTGGTGCCGTGGCCGACGAGGTCGGCGAGGACGTTGCCCTCCTTGTCGAGGACCACGGTGCCGTCGGGCACGGGCAGGATCAGGTCCTGGCCGTCCTTGCCGGAGCGGTTGTCGCCGGCGCCGGGCTGGCCGTTGGTGGCCTTGCGGTGCGGGCTGTGGTGGTAGTCGAGGAGGGTGGTGACGGCCTGGTCGACGACGAGGATGATGTCGCCGCCGCGTCCGCCGTTGCCGCCGTCCGGGCCGCCGAGCGGCTTGAACTTCTCACGGTGTACGGAGGCGCAGCCGTGGCCTCCGTTACCCGCGGCGACATGCAGTTCGACGCGGTCCACGAAGGTGGTCATGGGTGTCCTCCAGTACAGGTAATGCGGAATGTCTACATACGTAACACGCCGAGGGCGGACACGCTTCCCCGTAGCCGGGAAAGAGCGTCCGCCCTCGGAACGTGCGGTGTGTCGCTCCGAGCACCACGGGGGTGCTCAAACCGAGCGCCTCAAGAGGTGCTCAGGAAAGCTGGCTTGTTCAGCCGGCGATCGGAACGATGTTCACGACCTTGCGGCCACGGTGCGTGCCGAACTCGACCGCACCGGCGGCGAGAGCGAACAGCGTGTCGTCGCCACCACGGCCGACGCCCGTGCCCGGGTGGAAGTGGGTGCCGCGCTGGCGGACCAGGATCTCACCGGCGTTGACGGCCTGACCGCCGAAGCGCTTCACGCCGAGCCGCTGGGCATTGGAGTCGCGACCGTTCCGAGTGGACGATGCGCCCTTCTTGTGTGCCATGTCTCAGTCCCTTTACTTCGCAGCCGTGGGGATACCGGTGACCTTGATCGCCGTGTACTGCTGGCGGTGACCCTGGCGACGGCGGTAGCCGGTCTTGTTCTTGTAGCGGAGAATGTCGATCTTCTCGCCCTTGTGGTGGTCCACGACCTCGGCCGTGACCTTGATCCCGGCCAGGACCCACGGGTCGCTGGTCACGGAGTCGCCGTCGACAACGAGCAGAGTCGAAAGCTCGACCGTGTCGCCAACCTTGGCAGTGGAAATCTTGTCAACCTCAACGATGTCGTCGACAGCAACCTTGTGCTGGCGACCACCGCTGCGCACGATGGCGTACACGCGGATCTCACTCTCACTCGAAGACGGGACCCCTGATGCCAGCCGCTTCCGGCGTGAAACAGGACGAGCGGCCTCTCCCGACGCACCGAAGTGATCCGGGAGGGGGTTGCTCAGGGGTTTGGCGCACAAAAAGACGCCGACGGTCAAGGTTACGGGGCCCCGACCGGTGGGTCAAACCGGGCTAACGCCCACCGTCCGGCTGTCCACCCGACGCGCCGACGGCCTTCACCAGGGAGCTGTAGGCGTCCCTGATGCCGTCCTCGGACAGGTCCAGGTGTTCCAGGATCGTGAAGCGCCCCGGCCGCGTCTGAGGCGCGTACCGGACGGCTGCCACGAACTCCTCCACGGTGAAGCCGATGTCCCCCGGCAGCACCGGCAGGGCGTGCCTGCGCAGTACGTCGGCGAACAGTCCGGCCTCCTCGTGCGCCCCGCGCAGGTGCATCGCGAAGACCGCGCCGATGCCGACCTGCTCGCCGTGGAGCGCTGAGCGCTGCGGGTACAGCAGGTCGAAGGCGTGGCTGATCTCGTGGCAGGCGCCCGAGGAGGGCCGGGTGTCGCCGCTGATCGACATGGAGATGCCGGACAGCACGAGGGCTTCGGCGAGCACGGTGAGGAAGGCGTCCTGGGTGATGTCGCCGGGGTGGCGCAGCACCGCCTCGCCGGCCTGCCGCGCCATGGCGGCGGCCAGACCGTCCACCTTCTCCCCGTTGACCTGGTGGGAGAGTTCCCAGTCGGCGACGGCGGAGATGTTGGAGAGGGAGTCGCCGATTCCGGACCGTACGAAACGCGGGGGCGCGTCCCGGATGACGTCGAGGTCGATGAGCATCGCGATGGGCGTCGGCACGCCGTAGGAGCCGCGCCCGTTGTCGTTGTCCAGGATGGACACCGGGGAGCACAGGCCGTCGTGCGAGAGGTTCGTCGCGACCGCGACCATGGGCAGCCCGATGCGGGCGGCCGCGTACTTGGCCACGTCGATGATCTTCCCGCCGCCGAGGCCGACGACCGCGTCGTAGCGCTTGCGGCCCTTCATCTCCTCGGCGAGCCGCACGGCCGCGTCGATGGTGCCGTCGGTGACGGGGTACCAGTCGGCGTCCGGCAGCACCGGCGACAGCTTCTCCTTCAGTGCCAGGCCCGAGCCGCCGCTGATGGCGATGGCGAGCGCGCCCGAGCCGGAGATCCGCTGGTCGGCGAGGACGACCGCGAGGTCGTCGAGGGCCCCGCGGGAGATGTCGACGGCGACCGGCGAGGGGATCAGCCGGGTCAGTACTGGCACGCGATCTCCCGGCCCTTGGCGAGGTCGTCGTGGTTGTCGATCTCGACCCACTTGAGGTCGCCGATCGGGGCGACGTCGATCCGGAAGCCTCGGCCCACGAGCTCCTGGTAGCCGTCCTCGTAGTAGAGGTCGGGGTCGCGCTCGAAGGTGGTCTTCAGGGCGTCGGCGAGCTCCTCCGCGGCGTCGCCCTCGATGAGGGTGACACCGATGTACTCACCGGTCGCGGACGCCGGGTCCATCAGCTTGGTGATCTTCTGTACGGCGTCACCGGCGTCGGTGATGACCTTCATCTCCTCGTCGGCGAGGTTTTTCACCGTGTCGAGGGCGAGGATGATCTTCTGTCCGTTGCCGCGGGCGGCCAGCAGCGTCTCTTCGACCGAGACCGGGTGCACGGTGTCACCGTTGGCGAGGATGACACCGTTCTTGAGGACGTCGCGGGCGCACCACAGGGAGTAGGCGTTGTTCCACTCCTCGGCCTTGTCGTTGTCGATCAGGGTGATCGTGACGCCGTAGGTCCTCTCCAGCTCCTCCTTGCGCGCGTAGACGGCTTCCTTGCGGTAGCCGACGACGATCGCGACCTCGGTGAGGCCGACCTTCGCGAAGTTCCCCAGGGTGAGGTCGAGGACGGTGGTGTCGCCGTCGACGGGCACGAGCGCCTTGGGCAGCGTGTCGGTGTAGGGGCGCAGACGCCGTCCGGCGCCCGCCGCCAGTACCAGGCCGATCATGGGGTTCTCCTTCGTGCGGGTCGTGCAGAAGATGCAGAGAGTGCCGAGGGTGCTGAGCAGCTGCAGAGAGTGCTGAGCGGGGTGGTGCAAGGGGTGTGCGGGGCAAAGGGTACGGGGCGGCCGCCCCCGCTGGTGCGAGGGTGGCCGCCCCGAGGGTCGTCCCGCGCGGGTGCCGAGGCTCCCGTCGCCGTGCGCCCGAGGAGAACTACATCTCCTCCGCGACGTAGCCGCGCAGCCACGTCTTGAAGTCCGGGCCGAGGTCCGCGCGCTCGGCGGCGAGGCGGACGATGGCCTTCAGGTAGTCGCCGCGGTCGCCCGTGTCGTAACGGCGGCCCTTGAAGACGACGCCGTGCACCGGGCCGCCGACGTTCTCGTCCGCGGCCAGCGTCTGGAGGGCGTCGGTGAGCTGGATCTCGCCGCCGCGGCCGGGCTCGGTCTTGCGCAGCACCTCGAAGACGGCCGGGTCCAGGACGTACCGGCCGATGATGGCGAGGTTGCTGGGGGCGTCCTCGGTGGCGGGCTTCTCGACCAGGCCGTTGATCTTGACGACGTCGCCCTCGGCGGTGGCGTCGACGGCCGCGCAGCCGTACAGGTGGATCTGCTCCGGGTCGACCTCCATCAGCGCGACGACGCTGCCGCCGTACGTCTGCTGGACCTCGACCATGCGGGCGAGCAGCGGGTCGCGGGGGTCGATCAGGTCGTCGCCGAGGAGGACGGCGAAGGCCTCGTCGCCGACGTGCGGGGCGGCGCACAGCACGGCGTGGCCGAGGCCGCGCGGGTCGCCCTGGCGGACGTAGTGCATGGTCGCCAGGTCGCTGGACTCCTGGACGCGCGCGAGGCGGTCGGCGTCACCCTTCTTGGTGAGGGCGGACTCCAGCTCGTAGTTGCGGTCGAAGTGGTCCTCAAGAGCGCGCTTGTTGCGGCCCGTGATCATGAGTACGTCGGAGAGTCCCGCGCCGGCGGCTTCCTCGACCACGTACTGGATCGCGGGCTTGTCGACGACCGGCAGCATCTCCTTGGGAGTGGCCTTGGTCGCGGGCAGGAAGCGGGTGCCGAGCCCTGCGGCCGGGATGACGGCCTTGCGTATGGGGCGAGGGGTGGCGCTGTTGCTCATGAGGTTTCGAACTCTCCGTTGTTCAGGGGCATTTCACGACCTTCGGCCCCGGGTTCGCCCGGGTGCCGGGCAAGGTCCCGGGAGATCTCGGACCGGTCCCGGATACCAGGGTGGCCAGCGCCGGATCGGCGCGGGCCACCCTGGTTCCGGCCGAGGGCCGGTTCCGCTGGGTACTGCGGGTGCTGCTGATGCTGCCTGGTGCTGCGCGGGCAGCGGGCGAGCCGGTGGTGCGGTGGAGCGTCAGTCCTGCGCGGGGGCGGACACGGAGGGGAGCGTCTGCTCCGCCGCGGCCGTCTTCTTCGCAGTCTTCTTGGCCGCCGTCTTCGTGGCTGCCTTGGTCGCCGTCTTGGCGGTCTTGGTGGCCGTCTTCTTCGCGACGGTCTTCTTGGCCGCGGTCTTCTTGGCCGCCGCCTTCTTCGCCGGTGCGGCCTTCTTGGCGGCGGTCTTGCGTGCCGTCTTCTTGGCCGGGGCCGGAGCCTCGTCGCCCTCCGGCGCCGGAGCCTCGGTCACCGGAGCCTCGGCGGCCGGTGCGTCAGCTGCCGGTGCCTCCGCCACGGGGGCTTCGGCCGACTCCGCAGCAGCGGCCGACGGCGCGGCGTCCACGACCAGCACGGCCGCCTCGACCGCTCCCGCGGGCGACCCCGCCGGAGCGGTGGCCTTGCGGGTCGCCCTGCGGCGGGCCCGCGGCGGCGCGGCGTCCGCGACGGGCGCGGAGGTCTCGGCCTCGACGACGGGGGCTTCCGCGGCGGCGGGAGCCTCCTCGACGACCGGGGCCGTCTCCACCACGGTCACCTCTGCGGCGGCCTGAGCCTCCTTCGGAGCACCGGCCGGGGCCGACGCCTTCCGGGTGGCCCGGCGACGCCCACGGGGCGCCACAGCGGCCTCCTCGGCCACCGCCACCGCTTCGGCGACGGGAGCCTCTTCCACGGCGGGAGCCTCGGGGGCCTCCACCGCGGCCGCCTTCGCCTTCATCGGCGACGCGTGCTCGATGTAGTCCGCCGGCGAGGTCTTGCCGCGCGGCGCACCGGCCGGGGCCGACGCCTTGCGCGACGCCCGGCGGCGGCCACGGCCACGGGTCGCGGCGGCCTCGGCCTCCGCGGCGCTGCTGTACAGCTCCTCGTCCGGTACGAAGTCCGGCGAGGGCAGCGCGATCGGCGCGGCCACCTCTGCGGCGACCTCCGCCTCCGTCTCGACCTCAAGGGGCTCGTGCGCCTCGTGGTGGTCGTGACCGGAGCCGTTGTCCTGGCCGGAGTGCTCGGCGTCGGAGGCGTGCTCGACCTGGTGGTCGGCGTGGTCCGTGTGCTCGGAGCCGTTGCCGCCCTTGCCGCGCTTCTTCGAGCGCTTGGAGCCGCCGCCACCGCCGACGGCGGTGGGCTGCTCCATGTGCACGATGACACCGCGCCCGTTGCAGTGGACGCAGGTCTCGGAGAAGGACTCCAGGAGGCCCTGTCCGACGCGCTTGCGGGTCATCTGGACGAGGCCCAGCGAGGTGACCTCGGCCACCTGGTGCTTGGTGCGGTCGCGTCCCAGGCACTCCAGCAGACGCCGCAGCACCAGGTCCCTGTTCGACTCCAGGACCATGTCGATGAAGTCGATGACGACGATGCCGCCGAGGTCGCGCAGCCGCAGCTGGCGCACGATCTCCTCGGCCGCCTCCAGGTTGTTCTTGGTGACGGTCTCTTCGAGGTTGCCGCCCTGTCCGGTGAACTTCCCGGTGTTGACGTCGACGACGATCATCGCCTCGGTCTTGTCGATGACCAGGGAGCCGCCGGACGGCAGGTAGACCTTGCGGTCCAGCGCCTTCATCAGCTGCTCGTCGATCCGGTACGTCGCGAAGACGTCGACCTCCGACGTCCACTTCGACAGCCGGTCCGTGAGGTCGGGGGCGACGTGGGCGACGTACCCGTGGATCGTCTGCCAGGCCTCGTCACCGCTGACGATGACCTTGGAGAAGTCCTCGTTGAAGATGTCGCGGACGACCCGGACGGTCATGTCCGGCTCGCCGTAGAGCAGGGTCGGCGCGTTGGACGCACCGTTGCTCTTCGCCTTCTTCTGGATGTCCTCCCACTGTGCCTGCAGACGCTCGACGTCACGGCGCAGCTCGTCCTCGCTCGCACCCTCGGCGGCGGTGCGCACGATGACGCCCGCGTCCTCGGGGACGATCTTCTTGAGGATGGTCTTCAGACGCGCCCGCTCGGTGTCGGGGAGCTTGCGGCTGATGCCGGTCATGGAGCCCTCGGGCACGTACACGAGATAGCGGCCCGGCAGGGACACCTGGCTCGTCAGACGCGCACCCTTGTGACCGATCGGGTCCTTCGTCACCTGTACGAGGACGGACTGGCCGGACTTGAGGGCGGTCTCGATGCGGCGGGGCCCGTGGGCCATGCCGAGCGCCTCGAAGTTGACCTCACCGGCGTACAGGACGGCGTTGCGGCCCTTGCCGATGTCGATGAACGCGGCCTCCATGGACGGGAGGACGTTCTGCACCTTGCCCAGGTAGACGTTGCCGACGTACGAGGTCGACTGCTCCTTGTTGACGTAGTGCTCGACGAGGATGTTGTCCTCGAGGACGCCGATCTGGGTGCGCTCGCCGTTCTGGCGCACCACCATGACGCGCTCGACGGCCTCGCGGCGCGCCAGGAACTCGGCCTCGGTGATGATCGGGACGCGGCGGCGGCCCTGCTCGCGGCCTTCGCGGCGGCGCTGCTTCTTGGCCTCCATGCGGGTCGAGCCCTTGATGGACTGGACCTCGTCGAAGCCGGTGCCGGGCTCGCGCTCGGCCTCCTTCTTGCGGGGCTCGCGGACCTTGACGACGGTGCGCTCCGGGTCGTCGGACCCGGCCTGCACCTCGTCGTGCCCGGAGTCACCGCTGCGACGGCGACGCCGGCGCCGGCGCCGGCTGCTGGAGGAGCCACCGCCCTGGTGCTCGTCGTCGTGGTCGTCGGAGTCGTCCTCGTCGGAGGAGATGTGCTCCGCGTCCTGCTGCGGCTCCCGGACGTCCTCGTGCCGCTTGTGGCTGCTGTCGTTGTCGCCGTCCTCGGCGTCCCCGCTGTCCAGGGCCTCGCCCCGGCGCCGGCGACGGCCACCGCGACGGCGGCGGCGGGCACGGCGGTCGTCGGAGTCGTCCGCGTCGTCGTGGCCCTCGGCGTCGGTGTTCTGCGCCGCGTCCTCATCGGCCGCGTCGGCCTCGTCCTGCGGGGCTTCCTGGACGTCGGTACGGGGCTGCTCGGCGACCGGGCCCTCCCCGCGACGGCGGCGGCGACGGCGTCCGCCGGTCTGCGCGGGCTCCGCCTCCTGCACGGGTGCCTCGACGACGGCCTCGGCCTCGACGACCTCCTCCTCGTCCTCCTCCGGCTCCTCGACGGGAGCGGCGGCCGCGGCCATGGCGGCGGTCTCCGGCGTCTGGAACATGGGCTCGGCGAAGACCGGCGCCTGGAAGACGGCGACGGCGGGCCGCTGCGCACGGCGGCGACCGCGCGGCGCGCTCTCCTCCGCCTTCTCCTCGGCGGCGGGCGCGGCGGGCGCGGCCTGCTCGGCGGTGAACTTCGGGGTGGCGACCGGGCGGCTCGCCCGACGGCGCGCACGACCGCGCGGCGCCTCGTCCTCGACGGTCCCCTGCGCGGCTTCCGGCACGTCCTCCGTCACGGCGGCGGGCTCGGCCGGAGCCGGGGCCTCGGCCTCCGCGGCGGGGGCACCCGCCGGAGCGGTGGCCTTGCGCACGGCACGGCGGCGCGCACGCGGCGCGGGCGCCTCCTCGGCGACCGGAGTCTCCTCGGCGGCCTGCTCCTGCTTCTCGGGTACGGCGGCGGGCTCGGCCGGAGCGTCGACGGCCACCGGTGCGGGCGACCCCGCGGGGGCGGACGCCTTACGCACGGCACGGCGCCGGGCACGGGGCGCGGGCGCCTCCTCGGCGACGGGCTCGGCGGCGACCGGGGCGGGGGCCTCGGTCACGGTCTCCTCGGCGGCCACGGTCTCCTCCGCAACCGGTGCGGCGGCCTTGCGCACGGCACGGCGGCGGGTGCGCGGCGCGGGCGCCTCCTCGGCGACGGGCTCGGCGGCCGGGGCCTGCGTCTCCTCCGCCTGCGCGGGGGCGCCTGCGGGGGCGGTGGCCTTGCGGGTGGCGCGACGGCGGGCCGGAGCGGCTGTCTCGGCGGCCGGGGCCTCTTCGACAGCGGCGGTCTCGGCCGGGGCGGCAGCGGTCTCGGCCTCGGCAGATGCGCCCGCGGGGGCGGTGGCCTTGCGGACGGCACGGCGGCGCGTGCGCGGCGCGGGTGCCTCTTCCGCGGCCGGTGCGGCGGCGGTTTCCGTCACCGGCGCCGGAGTCTCCTCGACGACCGGTGCGGGCGAGCCCGCCGGGGCGGTCGCCTTGCGCACGGCGCGGCGGCGCGGGCGTGCGGGGGCGGCGCTGTCGCCGGTGCTGGTGTTCGGGGTGTTGTCAGTGGTGTCGGTCACGGCACCCTCTCCGGCCGGTATGGCCGGAGCCGCGGCCTCTACGGTCTTGGCGGCATCCGACGGGTCCGGCTGGTTCTGCTGGGTCGCGCCGGCCCCGGGGGGTCCGGCGGGACGTGAGGCCGCACGGCGCCTGCGGCGCGGCGGCAGGGTGTCGCTGGGCGACGTCTTCTCGGCCTCAGCGGGGTCGATCGGCTCAAGCATGCGGGGTTCTCCCGTCGCGCTCCCGGGCGCCGCGCCTGAATCCGGTCCGGCCGCGGCCCTCGCGTGGTGCGGGGCCACCGTCCGGGGCGCGGGCGCCGCACGGGAGCTGATCTCTAGCTCGCCGGTTCCGTATGCACGAGACGTACGGCCTGGCGAAAGTCCGGTTGGTTACGCGGCCCGACCCAGGTGGCTCCCGAGTGCCAGGGCTGCGCTGCAACGACTGCCCTTACGCGGAACCGGAACCTTCAGGCGCCTTCGCGGCGGCGGGTGCGGGGGCTGTGGTAGAGCCTGCCTGCACTGCCTCGCGGTCGGGCGCGAGCGGGTCGGTCACCGTTCCGGACTCCTCGTCGAGAAGCCCCTGCGCCAGCCTGGTCACCGCTGCGGGGACCGGCGGCGCCAGGTCGGCCACAGCGCGGAGACCGGAAAGGACGTCGTCGGGTCGTACGGCGGGTGTCATGTGCCGCACTACCAGGCGCAGTATCGCACAGGGCTCCGCCGTGGGCCTATCGCCTGCCTCACCCTGGGGAGCGGCCACGCTCTCGGAGAGCGGTACGGACGCCATCTCGACGACGGCCTCGCGGGCGTCGAAGCTGCGCATGCCGTTCTTGGTGCGGCGCTGGACCTCGACGGTCTCGGCGGCGAGGAAGGTCTCGACGGCCTTGGCGGCCTCCTCCTCGCTCACACCGTTCAGCCGCAGCTCCCAGATGGAGGCGGTGAGGCGGTCGGCGAGGCCGGAGGTGCGGGCCTCGACGGCGTCGACGATGTCGAGGCCGTCGGGCATCGACTCGTCGAGCAGTCCGCGCAGGGTCTGCGGGTCGCGGGACGCGGTGAGCGCGATCTCCAGGTACTCGGCCTCGGAGCCGGTGCCGGTGGGGGCCGCGTTGGCGTAGCTCACCTTGGGGTGCGGGGTGAATCCGGCCGAGTACGCCATGGGCACCTCGGCACGGCGCAGGGCGCGCTCGAACGCGCGCTGGAAGTCTCGGTGGCTGGTGAACCGGAGGCGGCCTCGCTTGGTGTAGCGCAGTCGGATGCGCTGCACCGCCGGTGCGGGCGGCGGGCCTTCGGGCTGTCGCTTGCCCAGTGGTTCTTCTCCTCGGTGCGGGGCGGCGCGTCTTCCGCGCGCCCACGGGCCTGTGGGGTGTCCCCGCGCGGCGTCTCCCCGTCCGGCCCGGCCCTGCGGAGCAGGGGGTCTCGGAGGTGGGGTGCTGCGCCGGGGGCAGTCTTTGTACTCCCCAGAGTACGCGCCGGGGGCCGGGCTGGTTCCCGGGGCTGGGGTGATCCACTCGGGAGGGGCCCGGTCCGGGGGCCGGTCAGAGGCGCTGCTTCTCCAGGACCGGGGGTGCCGCCTCGGCGGAGCGGACGGGGACCGGCGGCGGGGTCGGGGAGCCGACGAGGCCGCGCCAGAGGTCGCGGCGGGTGTCGCGGAAGGCGGTGCGGGCCGAGCGCAGTGCCTCGCGGGTGGTGCGGCCGACTTCCCTGGCCGCCCGTTTGGCGGGCCGCCAGATGTCGTCGCGCAGCCAGTGGCCGAGGGGGGTCATGACGGTGCGGCAGGTCCAGGCGAGGGGGCGTCCCAGGGCGTTCCACGCCAGCCACTTCAGTGCCCGCCCGAGCGCCCGGGACACGTATCCCGCGACCTGCCAGCAGATGGCGAGGGCGGTGCCGATCTCCCCAAGGAGCCACATCACCGGTTTCACCAGCAGCGTCGTCACGGTCCACGCGATGCCGCGGCCGAGGGGGGTGAGCACCGCTTCGTACAGCCAGACGCCGGGGATCGCCACGAGGGTGCGTCCGGTCCACTTCAGGGCGGCCCACAGTCCGCGTGCGGTGGCGGCGAGTGCGGTGCCCAGGTGGCGGGCGAGCCAGGCGATGCCCCGGCCTGCCGGTTCCAGCACGAAGGCCCAGAGGACGCCCAGGGGTGCGAGCACCAGCCAGGTGCCGAGTAACTTCAGGGCCGCCCCCAGCGCGCGTCCCACCACCGCTCCCCCGGCGCCCAGCACCTGTCCCAGCCACCGCAGCCCGTGCCCCAGAGGGGTCAGCAGGGCGCTGTAGAGCCAGCGGGACAGGGGTGCGAGCACATGGCGTCCGAGCGCCACCCACGGTGTGACGAACACCGCTCGGCCCAGCCGGCGCAGGCCGTGGCCGAGGGGGGTGAGCACCGCCTCGTACAGCCGGACGGCCGGTATCACCACCAGGGTGCGGCCGAGCCACGTCAGGGCGCGCCCGAGGGGCTTGAGGACACCCCGGTGCAGGAGTTCGCCTCCGGTGCGCAGAAGGTCCCAGAGCACGCGTACGGGGATGACGAGGACCAGCACCACGATCCGTACCGGAATCCGCACGAAGGCCGTCAGGCAGCCCTCCTGGTGCGTGGACGCGATCACCGGTGCCGGTGCTGGCGTGGCCTCCGGTGCCGGTGCTCGCGTGACCTCCGGTGCCGGTGTGCGCGCGAACTCCGCCTGTGGTGCGTGTGCCGGTCGTTTGTCGAGATCCATGGCCGGTCCTCCCCCGTTTCCCGTTCAGGACGCCGCTCGGGCCCGTTCGGATGCTCTCGCGGCGTACGCAGAAGGGTCCGACCGGGAGAGGTGTTCCCGGTCGGACCCTTCTGCGCAGGTGCGGGTGCGGCTACTTCACGACCGACAGCGGGAGCAGCTTCTTGCCCGTCGGGCCGATCTGGATGCTCGTGTCCATCTGCGGGCAGACGCCGCAGTCGAAGCACGGGGTCCAGCGGCAGTCCTCGACCTCGGTCTCGTCGAGAGCGTCCTGCCAGTCCTCCCAGAGCCAGTCCTTGTCGAGACCGGAGTCCAGGTGGTCCCAGGGGAGCACCTCTTCGTAGGTGCGCTCACGGGTGGTGTACCAGTCGACGTCGACGCCGTACTCGGGCAGCGTCTTCGCGGCGGCCTGCATCCACCGGTCGTACGAGAAGTACTCGCGCCAGCCGTCGAAGCGGCCGCCGCCCTCGTAGACGGCGCGGATGACGGAGCCGATGCGGCGGTCGCCGCGCGAGAGCAGGCCCTCGACGATGCCGGGCTTGCCGTCGTGGTAGCGGAAGCCGATGGAACGGCCGTACTTCTTGTCGCCGCGGATCTTGTCGCGGAGCTTCTCCAGCCGGGCGTCGGTCTCTTCGGCGCTCAGCTGCGGAGCCCACTGGAACGGCGTGTGCGGCTTGGGCACGAAGCCGCCGATGGAGACGGTGCAGCGGATGTCGTTCTGCCCGGAGACCTTGCGGCCCTCGGCGATGACGTTGACCGCCATGTCGCCGATCTGCAGGACGTCCTCGTCGGTCTCGGTGGGCAGGCCGCACATGAAGTACAGCTTCACCTGGCGCCAGCCGTTGCCGTAGGCGGTGGAGACGGTGCGGATGAGGTCTTCCTCGGACACCATCTTGTTGATGACCTTGCGCATGCGCTCGCTGCCGCCCTCGGGGGCGAAGGTGAGGCCCGAGCGGCGACCGTTGCGGGTCAGCTCGTTGGCGAGGTCCACGTTGAACGCGTCGACGCGGGTCGAGGGCAGGGAGAGGCCGATCTTGTCCTCCTCGTACCTGTCCGCGAGGCCCTTGGCGATGTCGGCGATCTCGGTGTGGTCCGCGGAGGAGAGCGAGAGGAGACCGACTTCTTCGAAGCCGGTGGCCTTCAGGCCCTTCTCGACCATTTCGCCGATGCCGGTGATGCTTCGCTCCCGCACGGGGCGCGTGATCATGCCGGCCTGGCAGAAACGGCAGCCGCGGGTGCAGCCGCGGAAGATTTCTACGGACATCCGCTCGTGGACGGTCTCCGCGAGCGGGACGAGGGGCTGCTTGGGGTAGGGCCACTCGTCGAGGTCCATGACGGTGTGCTTGGAGACGCGCCACGGCACACCGGACTTGTTGGGTACGACGCGGGCGATGCGGCCGTCGGGGAGGTACTCGACGTCGTAGAACGCCGGGACGTAGACGTTGCCGGTCTTGGCGAGGCGGAAGAGGACTTCCTCGCGGCCGCCGGGGCGGCCCTCCGCCTTCCAGGTCCGGATGATGTTCGTCATGTCGAGGACGGCCTGCTCGCCGTCGCCGATGACCGCGCAGTCGATGAACTCCGCGATCGGCTCCGGGTTGAACGCGGCGTGGCCGCCCGCCAGGACGATCGGGTCGTCCAGGGTGCGGTCGGCGGCGTTCAGCGGGATGCCGGCGAGGTCGAGGGCGGTGAGCATGTTCGTGTAGCCCAGCTCCGTGGAGAAGCTGAGGCCGAACACGTCGAAGGCCTTGACCGGGCGGTGGGCGTCCACGGTGAACTGCGGCACGTCGTGCTTGCGCATCAGTTCTTCGAGGTCGGGCCACACGCTGTAGGTGCGCTCGGCGAGGACGCCCTCCTGCTCGTTGAGCACCTCGTAGAGGATCATGACGCCCTGGTTGGGGAGTCCGACCTCGTACGCGTCCGGGTACATGAGCGCCCAGCGGACGTCCGCGCTCTCCCACGGCTTGACGGTGGAGTTCAGCTCACCGCCGACGTACTGGATGGGCTTCTGCACGTGCGGCAGGAGGGCTTCCAGGCGGGGGAAGACCGACTCAACAGGCATCGCGGTGTCTCTCATGAGCGGGCAGGGGGACCCTCAAGCCTAACGCGGGTGCGGGGTGCCTTTGCACGCCCGGCCCTGCGGAGCCCCCTGCCGCCCGTCTCAGACCCCCGGCACCCTCCGCCACGCCTCCGGAAGCTCCCGCTCGCGGTCGGCCGCCCGGGACTCCTCCTGCCCGTACAGCAGGCCCCACACGAAGGACGGCTCCCCCGCCGCGTGTGCCTGGATGGCCAGGTTCCGCAGTTCGGCGCGGGCGACGACGCTGTCCTGGTGGTCGCCGAGCAGACCCTGTACGTCCTTGACCCGCTTGCGGAGCTTGTTGGCGGGCCTGCCGAGGGCGGGGCGGGCCGACTCCGCGGCGTAGCGCAGGCGTTTGGCGGCCTTGCGGGCCTCGTGGAGGGCGAGGTCGCGTTCGCCGCCCGGCGGGAGCGCCAGGGCGTGCTCGGTGCGGTCGGCGAGCCGCGCGTGGTCCTTGACGAGGGCCTTGTGCAGGACGGTGGCCGCGTCGCGGTCCGCCGCCGGGCGCAGTGGCGGGGTGGCGAGGAAGGCGTCCAGGGAGCGCAGGAGCTCCAGGTAGCGGCGGCCGTCGAGGACGGCGAGGGTGCGGCGGCGGGAGCCGCTGCGGCGGGCGACGGACCAGATGCGCAGGCGGCCGCGCACCGGGCCCAGCAGGAGGGTGCGCGGGAGGGCGGTCAGGCGGGTGAGGAGGCGGTCGGCGAGGACTTCCTGGTCGCGGTCGACGCCGAGTTCCCCGGCCAGCCACTTGAGTTCGTCGCCGAGCGGGTCGGTGACGGTGCGGTCGAGGACTGTCCGGTACGTCTTGAACGCGCTGCGCATCCGCCGGGTGGCCACCCGGAGCTGGTGCACGGAGTCGGGGAGGTCGCGGCGCACGGCGGGGTCGTACACCGCCATGGCCTCGACCTGGTCGCGGACGTACGCCAGGACGTGGGCGCCCGCGCTGTCGTCCGCGCGCACCGCGCGGGGCACGGGTCCGCCGCCGGTCTCGGCGAGGGCGCGCGCCAGTTTGGACGGCGAGGCGGAGGGGCGTACGCCTGCCTTGCGGAGCTTCTTGTCGACGGCGTCCAGGAAGGCCGGGTCGCCGTCGTCGGCGAGTTCGATCTCGATCTCCGTGAAGGAGGTGTGCGCGTTCCCGCCGCCGCCGAGACGGTGTGCGGTCACCGTGTCCACGCTGGCTTCCGCGAGGAGCTCTCCTGCGGTGTCGCGCAGATGCCACACCCGGCGTGAGGAGCGCAGGCGTACGGTCGCCAGCAGGGGCTCTCCCAGGGTGCGTGCCCGCACCAGGGCGGACAGGGTGCGCGGTACGTCGTCGGAGTCCGTGAGGGGGGCGTGGATCTCGTCCCGCACGTGCGGGGCGACGGGGAGTTTGAGGTGCCAGCCCGCGTCGCCGCCGCCGGTGCGCCGGCGCAGGGTGATGCCGTGGGCCGCCAGTGCCAGTTCGTCGGTGTCGTAGTAGACGGCGTCGAGGTCCACGACGCCCCGGTCCTGGACGGAGGAAACCCCGGCCACCTTGGTGAAGTCGGGCAGCCGGGGTTCGCTCTCGGTGTCGGTCGTAGTGGCTTCGTACTTTCGCTCGATCTCGCGCTTGGTGTCCGCCATGACATGAATCTAGACGCAGCGACCGGTCCCAAACAGGGGCGCGCTGTCACGCAGTTATGGGTCGCTGCACCCTGATGGACTGCAGGAGTCCGATCGCCACCCACACGGCGAACATGGACGACCCTCCGTAGGAGACGAAGGGCAGCGGAAGTCCGGCGACGGGCATGATGCCGAGCGTCATGCCGATGTTCTCGAAGGACTGGAAGGCGAACCAGGCGATGATGCCCGCGGCGACGATCGTGCCGTAGAGCTCGGTGGTCTCCCGGGCGATGCGGCAGGCCCGCCACAGGACGACGCCGAGCAGGACGAGGATGGCGCCCGCGCCGAGGAAGCCGAGTTCCTCGCCGGCGACGGTGAAGACGAAGTCCGTCTGCTGTTCGGGGACGAACTGTCCGGTGGTCTGGGAGCCCTTGAAGAGACCGGTGCCGGTGAGTCCGCCGGAGCCGATCGCGATGCGCGCCTGGTTGGTGTTGTAGCCGACGCCCGCCGGGTCGAGGTCGGGGTTGGCGAAGGCGGCGAAGCGGTTGATCTGGTACTCGTCCAGGAGGCCGAGGACGGCGACCAGGACGGCTCCGAGGACGCCCGTGCCGACCAGGCCGAAGATCCACCGGTTGGAGGCTCCGGAGGCCAGCAGGACACCCAGGATGATCATGGCGATGACCATGACGGAGCCGAGGTCCGGCATCAGCATGATGATCAGGATGGGGATGGTGGCCAGGCCCAGTGACTTGAGGACGGTGCGGTGGTCGGGGTTGGCCTGGTCGCCCGCGTCGACCCGGGCGGCGAGCATCATCGCCATGCCCAGGATGATCGTGATCTTCGTGAACTCGGAGGGCTGGAGGGAGAATCCGCCGCCGATGACGATCCACGCGTGGGCGCCGTTGACGGTGGCGCCGAGCGGGGTGAGGACCGCGATCACGAGGAGGACGGAGAGCCCGTAGAGGATCGGCACGGCGCCGCGCAGGGTGCGGTGGCCGAGCCAGATGGTGCCGATCATCAGCGCGAAGCCGATGCCGGTGTTCATCAGGTGCCGGAAGAGGAAGTAGTACGGGTCGCCGTGGTTGAGGGTGTCGCGGCCGCGGGTCGCCGACCACACCAGCAGTGCGCCGAGGCCCGACAGGGCGAGCGCCGACAGGAGCAGCGGCCAGTCGAGGCGGCGGACGACGGAGTCGCGTGCGGTGAGCTTCGCGAACGCGCCGCGCTCGGGTGCGTAGCGCTGGACGGAGAAGCCGTGGGTGCTGCCCGCCATGGTCAGTCACCCACCCTCTGGATGCCGGTACCGCGCGCTCCCGGGTTGCCGCCCCTGCCGCCGGTGTTGGCGGGAGGGGGTCCGGCGACGCCGACCGGCGGTTCGGGCTCCTTCTTCGGAGGGGCGTAGGGCTTGATGTCGGGTGCGTCGATGGAGCCGTCCGCCTCGATCTTCGGAAGGTTCTTCTGGGGCTGCGGCAGCAGTGCCTTCTTCGCGTCGTACTTGCCGTTCTCGTCGAGCCCGTACAGCGCGTTGTAGATCTTTCGCACGGCGGGACCGGAAGCACCGGAGCCGGTGCCACCCTGGGCGATCGTCATGACGATCGAGTAGTCCTTGGTGTACGTGGCGAACCAGGAGGTCGTCTGCTTGCCGTAGACCTCGGCGGTACCCGTCTTGGCGTGCATCGGGATCTTGTCCTGGGGCCAGTTCTGGAACCGCCAGGCGGCGGTGCCCCGGGTCGCGACTCCCGCGAGGGCTTCGTCTATCAGCTTGTGGGTGCTCGCGTTCATCGGGAGCCGGCCCTGCGTCTTGGGCTTGATCTCGGTGACCTTCTTGCCGTCGGCACTGATGACGGCCTTGCCGACGGACGGGGTGTGCACGGTGCCGCCGTTGGCGATGCTCGCGTAGATCGACGCCATCTGGATGGGGGTGACGAGGGTGTCGCCCTGGCCGATGGAGTAGTTGACGGAGTCACCGGCGCGCATCTGGTTGCCGTCGATGCAGTTCTCGAAGGCGATCTTCTCGACGAAGGTGCCGTCCTTCTTGCCCTGCTTGCACCAGGCGTCCTTGTTGGCGTCCCAGAACCGCTGCTTCCACTGGCGGTCGGGGACCCGGCCGGAGACCTCGTTGGGGAGGTCGATTCCGGTCTCCTTGCCGAGGCCGAACTGGTGGGCCGTTTTGTAGAACCAGTCCTTGGCGTTCTTCTTCGGCTTGGTGCCGCCGTCGCGCTGCCACTGCTGGTGCGCGAGGGCGTAGTAGACGGTGTCGCAGGAGACTTCGAGGGCGCCGCCGAGGGTGATGTTGCCGTGGCCCTTGGACTCGTAGTTGGTGAAGGTCTGGCCGCCGATGGAGTACGAACTGGGGCAGGGGTAGCTGCCGTTGAAGTCGTATCCGGCGTTGACGGCTGCCGTCGTCGGAACCACCTTGAAGATGGAGCCGGGGGCGGCCTGCGCCTGGATGGCCCGGTTCAGCAGGGGGAAGTTGGAGTCCTTGCCGGTGAGGGCGGCGTAGTCCTTGCCGGAGATGCCGCCGACCCAGGAGTTGGGGTCGTAGGTGGGGTTGGACGCCATCGCAACGACGCGTCCGGTCCTGGCCTCCATGACGACGACGGCACCGGCATCGGCCTTGTAGTTGGTGCCGGTGTTCTTGTCGAACGCCTTGCGGGCTTCCTTCATGGCGTCGAGGAGTTCGTACTCGGCGACGGCCTGCACGCGGGCGTCGATGCTGGTGACGACGTTCGCACCGGGCTCGGCCTTGTCGGCCTTCGCGCGGCCGATGACGCGGCCGAGGTTGTCGACCTCGTAGCGGGTGACGCCCGCCTTGCCGCGCAGCTCCTTGTCGTACGTACGTTCCAGACCGGAGCGCCCGACCTGGTCGGAGCGCAGGTACGGGGAGTCGCTGTCCTTGGCCTTCTCGATCTCGGCGTCGGTGACGGGCGAGAGGTAGCCGAGCACCTGTGCGGTGTTCGCCTTGCCGGGGGCGGCGTAGCGGCGTACGGCGGTGGGTTCGGCGGTGATGCCGGGGAAGTCCTCGGCGCGTTCACGGATCTGCAGGGCCTGCTGGGTGGTGGCCTTGTTGGTGACCGGGATCGGCTGGTAGGGCGAGCCGTTCCAGCAGGGCTGGGGGGTCTTGGAGTCGCACAGGCGCACCTTGTCGGTGACGTCCTTGGCCTTCATGTCCAGGACGTCGGCGAGCCGGGTGAGGACGGCTTTGCCGTCGTCCTTCATCTTCATCAGCTCGGTGCGGGACGCGGAGACGACGAGCTTGGTCTCGTTGTCGGCGAGGGGGACGCCGCGGGCGTCGAGGATGGAGCCGCGGACGGCGGGCTGGACGACCTGCTGGACGTGGTTGTTCTTCGCCTCGTCGGTGTACTCCTGGCCGTTGCGGATCTGGAGGTACCACAGGCGCCCGCCGAGGGTGAGCAGCAGGGAGAAGACGAGGACCTGCAGGACGATCAGGCGGATGGTGACGCGGGGGGTGCGGCCGGTCTCGGGGATGTTGCTCACAGGCGCTTCACTCCCTTGATGCGTCCGGCGCGCTGGGCACGGTTGCGGGCGGCGCGCAGCCGCAGGCCGCCCTTCTGTTCGCCGATGCGCAGTCCGGTGCCTCCGGCGAGCCAGCCGGAGGAGACGTCGGAGGAGGAGGTTTCGGAGAGGGGGTCGTTCTCGGCGCGGCGGGCGAGCGCCATGATGCCGGGGACGACGAAGGGTGCCAGGAGCAGGTCGTACAGGGCGGCGGTGAAGAGCAGTCCGCCGAGGCCGACGTGGCGTGCGGCGCTGTCGCCGACGAGAGCACCGACGCCGGCGTACAGGAGGGTGGAGCCGAGGGCGGCGGCGACGACCACCAGCATGGGTGCGGTGGCGGAGCGCAGTTTGCCGTTCTCGGGCTTGACGAGGCCCGCGAGGTAGCCGATGAGGCACAGCACGAGGGCGTAGCGTCCCGCGGCGTGGTCGGCGGGCGGGGCGAGGTCGGCGAGGAGGCCCGCGGCGAAGCCGATGAGGGCGCCGCTGACGTGTCCGTACACAAAGGCGAGTCCGAGGACGACCAGGAGGGTGAGGTCGGGGACGGCGCCGGGGAGCTGGAGTCTGGCGAGGACGGTGACCTGGACGACCAGGGCGACGACCACCAGGGTGGCGGAGAGCAGAATCCGGTTGAAGCGCATCAGGTTCTTCAGCTCCTGGTCACTGGCCGTCGGCGTTGCCGTCGCCGGCGCCGTTGTTGTTGCCGTTTCCGTTGCCGTTGTTGGCACCGTTTCCATTGCCGTTGTTGGCGGCATTTCCGTCGCCGTTGTTGGCGCCGTTGTTCTCACCGGCGGGCGGCTTCGGTGTCACGGTGACAGTGACGGTGGGGGCGGGCTTCGGCTTGTTCGGCAGGACGGTGTCGCGGGGGTCGGTGCGCGGGGCGGCCACGACGACGCCGACGATGTCGAGCTTGGTGAAGCCGACGTACGGGCGGACGTAGACGGTACGGGTGAGGTCGCCGCCGGAGGGGTCGACGCGGACCACCTCGCCGACCGGGACGCCGGGCACGAAGGGCTTGGCGGCGCGCGAGCCGAAGGTCACCAGGCGGTCGCCGGGCTTGACCTTGGCCTTGCCGTTGAGGAACTGGACGCTGAGCGGGCGGTCGCCCTGCCCGGTGGCGAAGCCGAGTTCGTCGCTCTTCTCCATGCGGGTGCCGACGGTGAACTTGGTGTCGTTGGCGAGCAGCACGGTGGAGGTGTGGGGGCCGACGGTGGTGACGCGGCCGACGAGGCCGTCCGCGTTGAGGACGGTCATGTCGCGCTGGATGCCGTCGCCGGAGCCGACGTCGATGGTGACGGTCCAGGAGAAGCCCTGGGCTGCTCCTATGGCGATGACTTCGGCGCCCTTGATGCCGTACTGACCGGCGCCCGCCTTCTTCAGCATGCCGTCGAGCTGACGCACCCGGCTCTGATTGCGGTCGTCGCTGCCCAGGCGCAGCTTCAGTTCCTGGTTGTCCCGCTCCAGGGCCTTGAGCTGGTCGTGGTCGTCGCCCGACTTGCGTACGGCGCCGATCGCGTTGCCGATCGGGTCGACGGCGGTGGCGACGCCCTTCTCCACCGGTCCGAAGACGGCGGCGGCGGCCTGCCGGGCTCCGTCGACGGGTGACTGTTCGCCGCCGCGGATGTCCACCGTGATCAGCGCGAACGCTACGGCGATCAGCAGCACCAGGAGCAGCCGACTCTCTCGTGTGTCCCTCACGTGCGGCGGCCGTGCCTTCCTCGTCGGAAAAATGCGTATGCGTGTATATCAACGATCCGCCGCACGGGACGACAGGCCCCGTACGGCGGATTCTTCGGCGGCGTCCGGGGCCGGCAGGTGGCTCCCGGACGCTGTTGCCTCGTACCGCTATCTGCGCGGCTGGGCGTCCAGCACCTGCTGGAGCGCCTCGAACTCCTCGACGCACTTGCCGGACCCGAGTGCGACGGAGTCCAGCGGGTCCTCGGCGATGTGGATCGGCATGCCGGTCTCGCGGCGCAGCCGCTCGTCCAGGCCGCGCAGCAGCGCGCCGCCGCCGGTCAGGACGATGCCGCGGTCCATGACGTCGCCGGAGAGCTCCGGCGGGCACTTGTCGAGTGTCGTCTTCACGGCGTCGACGATCGCGTTGACGGGCTCCTCGATGGCCTTGCGGACCTCCGCGGCGGAGATCACGACGGTCTTCGGCAGGCCGGAGACGAGGTCGCGGCCGCGGATCTCGGTGTGCTCGTCCTTGTCGAGGTCGTACGCCGAACCGATGGTGATCTTGATCTGTTCGGCGGTGCGCTCACCGAGGAGGAGGGAGTACTCCTTCTTGATGTGCTGGATGATCGCGTTGTCCAGCTCGTCGCCCGCAACGCGGATCGACTGTGCCGTGACGATTCCTCCGAGCGAGATGACGGCGACCTCGGTGGTGCCGCCGCCGATGTCCACGACCATGTTGCCGGTGGCCTCGTGGACGGGCAGGCCGGAACCGATGGCCGCGGCCATGGGCTCCTCGATGATGTGCACCTGGCGGGCGCCGGCCTGCGTGGACGCCTCGATGACGGCGCGGCGCTCCACTCCGGTGATGCCGGAGGGCACGCAGACGACGACGCGGGGGCGGGCCAGGTAGCGCCGCTTGTGGATCTTCAGGATGAAGTAGCGGAGCATCCGCTCGGTGATTTCGAAGTCGGCGATCACGCCGTCCTTCAGGGGCCGTACGGCAACGATGTTGCCCGGTGTACGGCCGATCATCTTCTTCGCCTCGGAGCCGACGGCCAGGATGCCGCCGGTGTTGGTGTTGATGGCGACGACGGAGGGCTCGTTGAGCACGATGCCCTTACCCCTGACGTACACCAGCGTGTTGGCGGTCCCGAGGTCGACAGCCATATCACGGCCGATGAACGACATTGGTTCCCTCTTCTTCCCCATGAGGATGCGTCGGGCCTTCCCGATTGCTGCGTGCGATGGCTTGTATCGGTAGGCGAAGTGGGTGGTGCGCTGGATGGTGTGGGCGCGGTGACTTCCATCGTAGTGCCGCATGTGCGGTCACCGCGCGAGGGTCCTTCGCCATTGTGGGCGGAACACATACCCGCTTCACCCATGGTGACGCTGTGTCGGGGGGATGCGTTCCCTCCAGCCGGACGCATATGCCGAAGGGCGACCGAATTACTTCGGTCGCCCCAGCCAGGCGGCGCTGTTCGGCTGACATTCAGTCAGAAAACGCGCCGGTTGCTCCGGTCAGACGAGCCCCGGGAAGAACAGCTTCAGCTCGCGCTCCGCGGACTCCTCGGAGTCGGAGGCGTGGATGAGGTTCTCGCGGACGATGGTGCCGAAGTCACCCCGAATGGAGCCGGGAGCCGCGGCAATCGGGTCGGTGGGACCGGCCAACTGGCGTACGCCCTCGATGACGCGCTCGCCCTCGACGACCAGGGCCACGATCGGGCCGGACGACATGAAGGCGACGAGCGGCTCGTAGAACGGCTTGCCCTTGTGCTCGCCGTAGTGCGCCTCCAGGGTGTCCTGGTCGAGGCTGCGCAGTTCCAGCGCGGAGATCGTCCAGTTCGCCTTGCGCTCGATGCGGCCGATGATCTCGCCGATCAGTCCGCGGCGGACGGCGTCGGGCTTGAGCAGGACGAGGGTGCGCTGGGTCACGTGCGGGCTCCTTGGTGCGTTTCTCGCGGGTGCGGATGCGGTGGTGGGCAGATTACAGGGCCGAACGGGGGACCTGTCACACACCGTCAGGCCCAGGGGACAAGGCCTCGGCCTCCTGCTGCCCGGCGCGGGAGTTCAGGCCCGGCCCTCCGCGCGGGGGATCAGGCCTCGGCCTCCGCCTGCGCCGCCCACCGGGCCTTCGCCTCGTCGATCTTGCGGCCGTAGTGGATGGACGCCCACCACAGGCCCCCGAAGACCAGCCCCAGGAAGAACATCACCGGCACCCAGAAGCCGCTGACCACGAGCCCCACCTGGAGCACCCAGCCGAGCTGGAGGCCGCCGGGACGCGTGATCATTCCGCAGAGCAGGACGGAGAGCAGCATCGCGATGCCGCACACCGTCCACACCGTGGCCATGGACAGGTCCTCGGACTTCATCGCGACCAGCCCGGCGAAGCCGATCACGAAGAATTCACCGATCAGGGTGGAGGCACAGAGAGTACGCACGCCGACTCAGCTCCTTCCCAGCAGCAGCCGGGCCTCTCCGACGGTGATGACGGACCCGGTGACGAGGACTCCCCCGCCGCTGAACTCGCCGTCTTCCTCGGCGAGGGTGATCGCTTCCTCGATGGCGTCGTCCAGACGGGGCTCGACCTGGACGCGTTCCTCGCCGAAGACCTCGACGGCGATGGCGGCCAGTTCGTCGACGTCCATGGAGCGCGGGGTCGAGTTACGGGTGACGACGACCTCGGCGAAGATCGGCTCGAAGGCCTCCAGGAGGCCCCGTACGTCCTTGTCGCCGCTCGCGCCGACGACGCCGATCAGCCGGCTGAAGCTGAACGCCTCGCTGACGGCCTCGGCCGCCGCCCGCGCCCCGCCGGGGTTGTGCGCGGCGTCCAGGACGACGGTGGGGCTGCGGCGGACGACCTCCATGCGGCCCGGGGAGGTCACCGAGGCGAAGGCCTTGCGGATGGTCTCGATGTCCAGGGTGCGGGCGTGGTCGGCGCCGATGCCGAAGAAGGCTTCGACGGCGGCGAGCGCGACGGCCGCGTTGTGCGCCTGGTGGGCGCCGTGCAGCGGGAGGAAGATCTCCTCGTACTCGCCGCCGAGGCCGCGCAGGGTGACCAGCTGGCCGCCGACCGCGACCTCGCGGTGGACGACGCCGAACTCCATGCCCTCGCGGGCCACCGTGGCGTCCACGCCCACGGCCTTCTTCAGCATGACCTGCGCCGCGTCGACGGGCTGCTGGGCCAGGATGACGGTGGCGTCCTGCTTGATGATCCCGGACTTCTCGCCCGCGATCTCGCCGGGCGTGCTGCCCAGGCGGTCGGTGTGGTCGAGGGAGATCGGGGTGACGACGGCGACGGCCGCGTCGATGACGTTGGTGGCGTCCCAGGTGCCGCCCATGCCGACCTCGACGACGGCGACGTCCACGGGGGCGTCCGCGAAGGCCGCGTACGCCATGCCGGTCATCACCTCGAAGAAGGACAGCCGGTAGTCCTGCGCGGCGTCGACCATCTCGACGTACGGCTTGATGTCCTGGTACGTCTCCACGAAGCGCTCGGCGCTGATCGGGACGCCGTCCAGGCTGATGCGCTCGGTGATCGACTGCACGTGCGGGCTGGTGTAGCGGCCGGTGCGCAGCTCGAAGGCGCCGAAGAGGGCCTCGATCATGCGGGCGGTGCTGGTCTTGCCGTTGGTGCCGGTGATGTGGATCGAGGGGTACGCCTTCTGGGGCTCGCCCAGCACGTCCATGAGGGCCGCGATGCGGGTCACCGAGGGTTCGAGCTTGGTCTCGCCCCAGCGGCCCGCGAGCTCGGTCTCCACCGCGCGCAGCGCCTTGTCCACCTCCGGGTCGGCGGGGCGGGAGGGCACCGCGTCACCGGCGGGGGCGCCGCCGTGGGTGCGCAGGGTGCGGCTGCCGGCCTCGATGACGGCGAGGTCGGGGTCGCGATCGGTCTCGGCGGCGACGATCTCCGCGAAGGCCTGGTCGTCGGGCTGGTCGTCGTGCTGGGGGAGGTCACTCACCCCGCCAGTCTACGGAGGGGGTACGACAACGGCCGACAGGGACCGGTGATCTGCGGGGTGTGCCCGCCGCGGGTCGGGGCGGGACCTTCGGCCCGCAACCCCGGGGACCTTTTATCCCTTCCCTACCAAAGGGGTGTGTGACCCTGGTAGATCACGATTCGGGAGGTTATCGAGTGAGCGACGAGACCACGCAGGCCCGTGCCGCGGCTGGTGTGCCCGCGCGCATCCGCGGCGGCCAGGGCAGCCGGGACATAGGCATCGACCTGGGTACGGCGAACACGCTGGTGTACATGCGGGGGCACGGCATCGTCCTCAACGAACCCTCCGTGGTGGCGGTGAAGGCCGGTTCGACGACGGCGCTGGCCGTCGGCGCCGAGGCCAAGGAGACCATCGGGCGCACGCCCGGTTCGATCACCGCGATCCGCCCCCTGCGCGACGGTGTGATCAGTGACTACGAGGCGGCCGAGGAGATGATCCGGCACTTCGTCCGCAAGGCGGTGCCGGGGCGGCGTCCGCGCACCCGCATGGTGGTGTGCGTGCCGAGCGGGGTGACGCCGGTGGAGCGCCGCGCCATCGTGCACGCGGCCACCAGGGCCGGTGCGCGTGCCGTGCACCTCATAGAGGAGCCCATGGCGGCGGCGATAGGCGCCGGTCTTCCGGTGTCGGACGCACGGGGCTCCATGGTGGTGGACATCGGCGGCGGCACGACCGAGGTCGCGGTGATCTCGCTGGGCGGCATCGTGACCGCGCAGTCGCTGCGGGTGGGCGGCGACCGGATGGACACCGCGATCACCGATTTCGTACGCAAGGAGCACCAGCTGCTCATCGGTGAGCGCACCGCCGAGGACATCAAGGTGGCGATCGGTTCGGCGTGGCCGGTGCCGGACGACCCGGCGCTGGAGATGCGGGCGTTCACCGTCCGGGGGCGGCAGAAGGTCGGCGGCCTGCCCAAGACCCTGGACCTCACGGTGTCCGAGGTGCGTTCCGCGCTGAACGAGCCGGTCGAGGCGATCATCGCGGCGGTGCGCGCGACGCTGGAGGAGTGCCCGCCGGAGCTGTCCGGCGACATCATGGAGCACGGCATCGTGCTCACCGGGGGCGGCGCCCTGCTGCCGGGGCTGGATCTGCGGATCGCGGCGGCGACCGGCATCCCGGTGCACGTCGCGGACGATCCGCTGGACTGTGTGGCGATCGGCTCGGGCAAGTGCGTGGAGGACTTCGACAACCTCCAGAAGCTCCTGAAGGCGAGCTAGGAGAGGGGCTCAGACGCCGGCGGGAAGCGTCGCGACGACGCGGTACTTCCCGTCGTGGTGACCGGCCTCCAGGGTGCCGCCCATGGACTCCACCCGCTCCCCCATCGAGAAGGTGCCGGTGCCCGCGGAGACGGGCTCCTTGGCGGGGACGGCGCTGGGCAGGTCGTTGCACACCTCGATGCGCAGCCGGCCGCCGTCGAGGCAGATGCGTACGCGGACCTCCTGGCCCGGTGCGTGTTTGACGGCGTTGGTCAGGCACTCCTGCACCACCCGGTAGACGGCCGCCTGCCGCAGGGGCGACAGCGCGCCCGCCCGGCCGTCGATGTCGAGGACCACCGGGCTGCCCGCCCGCTCGCCCTCGGAGGCGAGGACGGCGAGAGCGTCGATGCCGGGGGTGGCGTCCTTCTCGCGGGCGCGCTGCACGATGATCTCGTTGAGGATGCGGTGCGCCTTGCGGGCGGTGTCGGAGAGTTCGTCGAAGTCCTTCTGGTGGGCCTCGCCCCGGGCCCGTACGGCCAGCACCTCGGCCCGTACCGCGAGCAGGGTCAGCTCGCGGCCCACGAAGTCGTGCACGTCGCGGGCGACGGAGAGCCGCTCCTGCTGGACCGCCTGCAGCCCGGCCGCGCGTCCCTTCTCGACCTCCAGCTCCCGCACGAGGTCCTGGCGGTTGGCGGCCACGCCGACGCCCGCGGCGAGAACGCCGATGGGCACGATGAGGCTCAGGAACTCCATGAGCGTGTCAGCCTGCTTCTCGGGCCACCTCTGGAGGAGGAAGAGCACGTACGCGAAGACGATGTATCCCAGCGTCGCCAGGACCGCGGCGGCCCGCCCCCGGTAACGGCCGATCTTGTAGAGCGCGAACTGCATCAGCGTGAGCTCGTGAAGCCAGCCCAGCAGGCCGAGCGCGACGACGTACGGGATCCAGGGGAACCGGCGGCGCAGCAGCAGTGAACTCGCGCCGAGCGCGAGGACGGCGGCGGCCGTGAGGCTGTTGAGCGAGTTGTCGGCCTCGGCGAGACCGGGAACGTCCAGCAGCATCAAGGCGAAGCAGATCAGCGGGACGAGCAGGTCGAGGGCGCGTCGTGGCACCGTGTGGCCGTCCAGCAGGCCTCGGCCCGCCGCCCAGGCCCGGTGTACCGGCGAGGCGGCGGGCTTGTCGTGCATACGCTCCATGATGCCTGGGACTTTCGACCTGTTCGACGCCCTTCTGTCCACTTACACGTGATTTGCGGCACTCGTCGGGATGACGTACGCAGGGGCCCCGCACCACGTGGTGCGGGGCCCCTGTCGGGTCGTACGCCGTGCGCCTACTGGGCGGGCAGTGCCTCGATCTGCGCGGTGATGCGCTCGATGTCGGCCTCGGCCTTGCTCAGGCGGCCGCGGATTTTGTCCACGACGTTGTCGGGGGCCTTCGCGAGGAAGGCCTCGTTGCCGAGCTTGGCGTTCGCCTGGACGACCTCCTTCTTGGCGGCCTCCAGGTCCTTGGTGAGGCGCTTGCGCTCGGCGGCGACGTCGATGGTGCCGGAGAGGTCGAGGGCGACCGTGGCACCGGCGACGGGCAGCGAGGCGGTGGCGTGGAAGCCCTCGCCGGGAGCCGTCAGGCGCAGGAGCTGGCGGATGGCGGCCTCGTGCGGGGCGAGCGCCGTACCGGCCAGGGTGAGCTCGGCGGGGACCTTCTGGCCGGGCTGGAGGCCCTGGTCGGAGCGGAAGCGGCGGACCTCGGTGACGACCTGCTGGACGAGCTCGATCTCCTGCTCGGCGCCCTGGTCGCGGAAGCCCGAGTCCTTGGGCCAGTCGGCGACGACGAGGGACTCGCCGCCGGTGAGGGTCGTCCAGAGCGTCTCCGTGACGAACGGGACGACCGGGTGCAGCAGGCGCAGGGTGACGTCCAGGACCTCGCCCAGGACGCGGGCGGAGACCTTCGCCTGCTCGCCCTCGGCGAAGAACGTCGTCTTCGACAGCTCGACGTACCAGTCGAAGACCTCGTCCCACGCGAAGTGGAAGAGGGCGTCGGCCAGCTTGGCGAACTGGTAGTCGTCGTAGAGCGCGTCGACCTGGGCGACGACCGTGTTGAGCCGGGACAGGATCCAGCGGTCGGTGGCGGTCATCTGCTCGGGGGCCGGGAGCTCGCCCTCGACGGTGGCGCCGTTCATCAGCGCGAAGCGGGTCGCGTTCCAGATCTTGTTGGCGAAGTTGCGGGAGCCCTGGACCCAGTCCTCGCCGATCGGGACGTCGACGCCGGGGTTGGCGCCGCGCGCGAGGGTGAAGCGGACGGCGTCGGAGCCGTACTTGTCCATCCAGTCGAGCGGGTTGACGACGTTGCCCTTGGACTTCGACATCTTCTTGCCGGTCTCGTCGCGGACCATGCCGTGGAAGGCGATGGTGCGGAACGGGACGTCGCCCATGGCGTACAGGCCGAACATCATCATCCGGGCGACCCAGAAGAACATCAGGTCGTAGCCGGTGACCAGGACGGAGTTCGGATAGAACTTCTCCAGCGACTCCGTCTGCTCCGGCCAGCCCATCGTCGAGAAGGGCCACAGACCGGAGGAGAACCAGGTGTCGAGGACGTCGGTGTCCTGGTGCCAGCCCTCGCCGGTGGGCGCCTCGTCGTTCGGGCCGACGCAGACCATCTCGCCGTTCGGGCCGTGCCAGACGGGGATGCGGTGGCCCCACCACAGCTGGCGCGAGATGCACCAGTCGTTGAGGTTGTCGACCCAGTCGAAGTAGCGCGGGGTCAGCTCGGCGGGGTGGATGTTGACGCGGCCGTCGCGCACGGCGTCACCGGCGGCCTTGGCGAGTGTCTCGACCTTGACCCACCACTGCATCGACAGACGCGGCTCCAGCGTGGTCTTGCAGCGGGAGCAGTGGCCGACGGAGTGGACGTACGGGCGCTTCTCGGCGACGATCCGGCCGTCCGCGCGCAGGGCGGCGACGATCGCGGAGCGGGCCTCGAAGCGGTCCAGGCCCTGGAAGGGGCCGGGGGTGATGATGATGCCGCGCTCGTCGAGGACCTGGATGGTCTCCAGGTCGTGGCGCTGGCCGATGGCGAAGTCGTTCGGGTCGTGCGCCGGGGTCACCTTGACGGCACCGGTGCCGAACTCCGGGTCGACGTGCGTGTCGGCGACGACGGGGATGCTGCGGTTGGTGAGCGGCAGCTTGATCTGCTTGCCGATGAGACGGGCGTAGCGCTCGTCGTCGGGGTGGACGGCGACGGCGGTGTCGCCGAGCATCGTCTCGGCGCGGGTGGTGGCGACGACGATGGTGTCCTCGCCCTCGCCGTACGTCATGGAGACGAGCTCGCCGTCGTCGTCCTGGTAGTCGACCTCGATGTCGGAGATGGCCGTCAGACAGCGCGGGCACCAGTTGATGATGCGCTCGGCGCGGTAGATCAGGCCGTCGTCGTACATCTTCTTGAAGATGGTCTGGACGGAGATCGACAGACCCTCGTCCATGGTGAAGCGCTCGCGGTCCCAGGCGACGCCGTCGCCGAGGCGGCGCATCTGGCCGGAGATCTGGCCGCCGGACTCTTCCTTCCACTGCCAGACGCGCTCGACGAACGCCTCGCGGCCCAGGTCGTGGCGGGACTTGCCGTCCTTGGCGAGCTCGCGCTCGACGACGTTCTGGGTGGCGATGCCCGCGTGGTCCATGCCCGGCTGCCACAGCGTCTCGAAGCCCTGCATGCGCTTGCGGCGGGTGAGGGCGTCGATCAGCGTGTGCTCGAAGGCGTGGCCCAGGTGCAGGGAGCCGGTGACGTTCGGCGGCGGGATGACGACGGTGTACGCGGGCTTGTCGCTCTTCGCGTCGGCGGTGAAGTAACCGCGTTCTACCCAGCGCTCGTACAGCGGCCCCTCTACGGCGGCCGGCGTGTAGGTCGTCGGCAATTCGGAGGTGGCTGCGGGCTGCGGAGTCTGAGAGTTCTCGGTCACGCCGCCAGTTTAAGGGCCCCGGAGCACCGCTTCGAAACGCGTTTCTTTGGTAACAGTGCGGCCCCCGGAAGCCCTGCTGTCACAGCCGTCCGACAGGATGTTCGGGACGCATCAGCACCTGGAGGGGGAACCCGGCACATGAGCTACAACCAGCCCGGCCCGTACGGCGGCCAGCAGCCGCAGCAGCCGAACCCGTACGGGGCCCAGCCCGGCCCCTACGGCCAGCCGCAGCCGCCGCAGGGCCAGCCTGGTTACGGCTACCCGCAGCAGGCACCGCCCGCGCAGGGGTACGGGTACCCGCAGCAGCAGCCGCAGGCGCCGTACGGTCAGCAGCAGCCCCCGTACGGTCAGCAGCCTCCGTACGGCCAGCCGCAGCAGCCGCAGTACGGGCAGCAGCCCTACCCCGGTGGCCCGGAGCCGAAGAAGAAGAAGACCGGCCTGATCGTGGGGCTGGCGGTGGTGGTGCTGGCAGCAGCCGGCGCGGGGGCGTACTTCTTCCTCGGCGGGAGCGGCCTCGACGACAGCAAGAAATACAAGCTGGCGATGCCCGAGACGGTCGGCGAGTACAAGAAACTCCCGAAGGCGACCGGGGAAGGCGCCCAGGACACCGGCAAGATCGACACCGCGAAGCTCGCCGACCACGGCATCGCCAACGCGAAGGAAGAGGCAGCCGGTTACGGCACCGGCACCGACGTCAAGACGTCCAAGCAGGTGAACGTCTCGGGGGTCTACGGCGACATCAAGGACCCGCAGAAGACGTTGGACGCGGCGTTCGCCGAACAGGACGCGAAGAGCAAGAAGCAGGAGGGCAGCTTCAAGGTCTCCTGGGAGGGCCCGGCCAAGGACATGAAGCCCGCCGGCTTCGAGAACGGGCTCATGCGGTGCCGCGTGATGAAGATGTCCATGCCGGGCCTCCCCGGTTCACCCGCGCAGGAGATGAAGATGCCCTTCTGCATCTGGGTGGACAACAGCACCTTCGGCTACGTGATGGCCAACGACCCCGCCAAGGCCGCCACGGGGCAGTCCTCCACGATGGAGGAGACCGCCGATCTGACGGCCAAGTTCCGCAACGCCGCGCGCGTCGAGATCAAGTAGCGCCGGGCACAGCGCAAGGGGCGTCCGCCGGCCTGGCCGATGGACGCCCCTTGCGCGTAGGAGCGAGGAACTCACGCCGACTTCTCGTGCCGCCCGTCGTTCTTGCCGATGATCCGCGGCTCGCGCGGCACCAGCGTCGGGTTCACGTTGGAGTGGACGACCTCCTCGGTGATGACCACACGGGCGACGTCCTTGCGGGACGGCACCTCGTACATCACCGACTGGAGGACCTCCTCCATGATGGCGCGCAAGCCCCGCGCCCCCGTGCCGCGCAGGATCGCCTGGTCGGCGATGGCCTCCAGGGCCGGAAGGTCGAAGTCCAGCTCCACGCCGTCGAGTTCGAACAGGCGCTGGTACTGCTTCACCAGGGCGTTGCGCGGCTCGATGAGGATCTTCAGGAGTGCTTCGCGGTCCAGGTTGTGCACGGAGGTGATGACGGGGAGGCGGCCGATGAACTCGGGGATCATCCCGAACTTCACCAGGTCCTCCGGCATGATCTCCGAGAACTGGTCGCTGGCCTGGATCTCCCGCTTGGAGCGGATCGTCGCGCCGAAGCCGATGCCCTTGGCACCCGCCCGCGACTCGATGATCTTCTCCAGGCCGGAGAAGGCGCCGCCCACGATGAACAGCACGTTCGTCGTGTCGATCTGGATGAACTCCTGGTGCGGGTGCTTGCGCCCGCCCTGCGGCGGAACCGAGGCCGTCGTGCCTTCGAGGATCTTCAGCAGGGCTTGCTGAACGCCTTCACCCGACACATCGCGGGTGATCGACGGGTTCTCGCTCTTGCGGGCCACCTTGTCGATCTCGTCGATGTAGATGATCCCGGTCTCGGCCTTCTTGACGTCGTAGTCGGCCGCCTGGATCAGCTTCAGGAGGATGTTCTCGACGTCCTCGCCGACGTAACCGGCCTCGGTGAGGGCGGTGGCGTCCGCGATGGCGAACGGGACGTTCAGCATGCGCGCCAGGGTCTGCGCGAGCAGCGTCTTGCCGGAGCCGGTGGGCCCCAGCAGCAGGATGTTGGACTTGGCGAGCTCGATCGCGTCCTCGCGACCCGCGCCGCCGCCGTTCTCACCGGCCTGGACGCGCTTGTAGTGGTTGTAGACCGCCACCGAGAGGGCCTTCTTCGCGGGCTCCTGCCCGACGACGTACCCCTCGAGGAACTCGTAGATCTCGCGAGGCTTGGGAAGTTCCTCCCAGCGGACCTCGCTCGTCTCGGCGAGCTCCTCCTCGATGATCTCGTTGCAGAGATCGATGCACTCGTCGCAGATGTACACACCGGGACCTGCGATGAGCTTCTTCACCTGCTTCTGGCTCTTTCCGCAGAACGAGCACTTGAGCAGGTCTCCGCCGTCACCGATGCGTGCCACGAGGTGAATCCCCTTCGCCTGGGAGTCGCCGGGTGCAGCGACTCCTGGTGCCTCAATCTTCGACGGTACCTTGCCTGACCCCCCGTTCGGGCCCCCCTTGGCACGGTTCACGAGGACGTGCACTGTGCCAAGGGGTGGGCAGGACCCGTTACTTCACGGTAGGGGCTCTCAGGCCGCAGCCGACGCCGTGGTCTTGCGCGTCGAGACGATCTGGTCGACCAGGCCGTACGCGAGGGCGTCCTCGGCCGTGAGGATCTTGTCGCGCTCGATGTCGTCGCGGATCTTGTCGATCGGCGTGGTGGAGTGCTTCGCGAGCAGCTCCTCCAGCTGGGTCCGCATGCGCAGGATCTCGTTGGCCGCGATCTCCAGGTCGGAGAGCTGCTCGCGGCCGGTCTGCGAGGACGGCTGGTGGATCAGCACACGGGCGTTGGGGAGCGCCATGCGCTTGCCCGGGGTGCCGGCGGCGAGCAGGACGGCGGCGGCGGAGGCCGCCTGGCCCATGCAGACCGTCTGGATGTCGGGCTTCACGAACTGCATCGTGTCGTAGATCGCGGTGAGCGCCGTGAAGGAGCCGCCGGGCGAGTTGATGTAGATCGAGATGTCGCGGTCGGGGTCCATCGACTCCAGGCACAGCAGCTGCGCCATGACGTCGTTGGCGGACGCGTCGTCGATCTGCACGCCGAGGAAGATCACGCGCTCCTCGAAGAGCTTCGCGTACGGGTCGTACTCACGGACGCCCTGCGAGGTGCGCTCGACGAAGCGCGGAACGATGTAGCGGTTGTCCACCTGCGGACCCGTGTACAGGCCGTTGGCAGGGGCGGAGAAGTTGCTCATGTGGGTGTTCACCATCCTGGTGGCGTTCATGGGGCGAGGGTACGGAGCAGTGGCAGGAGGGACTCAGGCCCCGGTGCCGCCGCCGCCCGGAACACCCGAAGCAGCGGAGATGATCTCGTCGATGAGGCCGTAGTCCTTGGCCTCTTCGGCCGTGTACCAGCGGTCGCGGTCGCCGTCGCGGATGATCGTCTCGACGGTCTGGCCGGAGTGCCGGGCGGTGATCTCCGCCATGCGCTTCTTGGTGCGCAGGAGGTACTCGGCCTGGATCTTGATGTCCGAGGCCGTACCGCCGATGCCGGCCGAGCCCTGGTGCATCAGGATGTCGGTGTTCGGGAGCGCGAAGCGCTTGCCCGCGGCGCCGCCGGTCAGCAGGAACTGGCCCATGGAGGCCGCCATGCCCATGCCGATCGTCACGACGTCGTTCGGGATGTACTGCATGGTGTCGTAGACGGCCATGCCCGCCGTCACCGAACCGCCCGGGCTGTTGATGTAGAGGTAGATGTCCTTCTCCGGCTCGGCGGCCAGGAGGAGGAGCTGCGCCGTGATCTTGTTGGCGATGTCGTCGTCGACCTGCTGGCCGAGGAAGATGATGCGCTCGCCAAGCAGTCGGCTGTAGACCTGGTCGCCGAGGCCTCCACCGAGGAACTGCTCGCCGGCGGCGTAGGGCATCAGATTCGTCACGTATTCCACCTGCTCGTCTCTGACGGCTCCGGCCGTCTCAGCGTCTTTGTACGGGGGGTCGGGTATCCCACCCAACCCGCCTACTCATGGACCCTAACGCGCAGGTAGGACAACGCCATCCCGCTTCCTGAACTGTTCGCTGGGAGCGCAAGGTGGTGGGTTCAGGTGTACGGGCCCGTGCGAGCGGGCGGGAGTGCACGGGCGGGTACGGCGACGGGCCCGGCCGCAGCGAGTGCGTCCGGGCCCGTCGTCGTGACTCGGGTACTGCTGAGGCCTACTTGGCCTCGGCGGCGTCCTTCACCTCGGTGGCGTCGGCCTCGACGACGGCGTCGGCCGGGGTCTCCTCGGAGACCTCGTCCTCGTCGTCGAGCTCGACGAGCTCACCGTTCGTGTCCTTGACCGTGGCGGCCTCGACGACGACGGCGAGCGCCTTGCCGCGGGCGACCTCGCCGACGAGCATCGGCACCTGGCCGCCTTCGACGACGGCCTGGGCGAACTGGTCGGGGGACATGCCGGAGGACTGCGCGCGACGCATGAGGTGCTCGGTGAGCTCCTCCTGGTTCACGTTCAGCTTCTCCTTGTTGACCAGCTCGTCGAGGATGAACTGGGTCTTGATGCCCTTGATGGCCTGCTCGGAGGTCTCCTTGTCGAACTCCTCCTCGGTCTTGCCCTGGATCTCCAGGTACTTCGCGAGGTCGAGGCCCATCTGACCGAGCTGGTGGTGCTCCAGGTTGTGCTTGCGGGTCTTGACCTCGTCCTCGAGGAGCTTCTCGGGGATCGGGACCTCGACGAGCTCGATGAGCTTGTCGAGCACGCGCTCCTGGGCCTGGGTGGCCTGGTCGTACTGCTTCATGTTCTCGAGGCGCTTGCGGCTGTCGGCGCGCAGCTCCTCCAGGGTGTCGAACTCCGACGCCATCTGGGCGAACTCGTCGTCCAGCTCGGGGAGTTCGCGGGCGGCGACGGCGGTGACCTTCACGGTGACCTCGGCGTCCTTGCCCTCGGCGGAGCCGCCCTTGAGCTGGGAGGTGAAGGTGGCTTCGCCACCGGCCTCCAGGCCCTTCACGGCGTCGTCGATGCCTTCGAGCAGCTCGCCGGAACCGATGGTGTACGAGACACCCTCGGCCACGCCGTCCTCCAGGACCTCGCCGTCGACCTTGGCCTCCAGGTCGATCGTGACGACGTCGCCGTCCTCGGCGGCGCGCTCCACCGGCTTGGTGGTGGCGAAGCGACCACGCAGGTCCTCAACAGCCTTCTCGACGTCCTCGTCGGAGACGGTGACGGCGTCGACCTCGACCTCGATGCCGGAGTAGTCCGGGATCTCGATCGTCGGGCGGATGTCGACCTCGGCGGTGAAGGCCAGCAGTTCGCCGTCCTTCAGCTCCGTGATGTCGACCTCGGGCTGACCCAGCGGGTTCAGCTCACCCTCGTTGACGGCCTCGGTGTAGAACTTCGGGAGGGCGTCGTTGACGGCCTCCTCCAGCACAGCGCCACGGCCGAACCGCTGGTCGATGACTCGGTTCGGGATCTTGCCCTTGCGGAAGCCCTTCACCGTGACCTGCTGGTTGATCTTCTTGTACGCCGCGTCGAGGCTGTCCTTGAGCTCCTCGAAGGGCACCTCAATGCTGAGCCGAACCCGGGTCGGGTTCAGGGTCTCCACGGCGCTCTTCACGGTTCGGTCTCCTTGGTGGCTGACTTCTGGGGGTTCTGCCGAACCGCTTCAGTGGGGCGGTCCTGCTCATCGAGCCCGGTATCAGACACACGGGCACGCAGCTTGCATAGTAACGGCAAGCAGACGTGCTCCCACAATGCGATCTTGTGGGTGGACCTGGGACGGTCCCGATCGGCCCGCGGACGGCCGGAGGACGGCCGGAAGAAGGATCGTGCTGGTCGGGGTGGCCGGATTCGAACCGACGACCTTCCGCTCCCAAAGCGGACGCGCTACCAAGCTGCGCCACACCCCGTCGGTGCGACACGTAGGGTACATGCCTCGCGGCGCTGCATCGGCCGCTTTGCCGGCTCGTGGAGATGGGGTGTGCGTCGATGTGCTGTGACCCGCTACAGTGCTTCCCGTACCCCGGTCGCTGCGGCGTCCGCGAGGTGCGTGTGCGGGCGTAGCTCAATGGTAGAGCCCTAGTCTTCCAAACTAGCTACGCGGGTTCGATTCCCGTCGCCCGCTCTGCAACGGCCTTCGGCCCGGTGAGTTCGCTCGCCGGGCCGAAGGTCTTTTTGTGCGCCTGTTTCCTGCGCCTGTTGTGTGTCTCTTCTCTTTCACCTGCGTCCCAACCGTGCACCGGGACTCAGAAGTTGATGGAGTTGAGGGTGCTGGCTATGGAGTTCAGGAAGCGCTGGATGTCGTCGGCCATGCCGGTGGAGGCCAGGAAGAAGCCGAAAAGTATCGCGACGACAGCGGGTCCCGCCTTGAGCGAGCCGCCTCGTATCAACACCACGAGAACGACTGCCAACAGCAGCACCACTGACAGTGAAATGGCCACAACTGATCACACCCTTGGTCGGTCCGCCTTGCCGGCCCGGGGACACACGGCCCAGTGCTTCCCCCGCTAGGCCATCGTGCCACCAACACCCCATCACTGACTGCCGGGTGACGCACAGTCGGTCGCGGACGATGGCCGGATCACGACGTGATCTTGCCGCAGCAGTGGTGTAGGCGACACACGGGGGTACCGGGCAACGAGTGACGCACGTTCAGGGCGGTACTAGGGTGCCTCAAATGTCTCCGACGCCTCAGACACAGCAGAGGGTCCCCCTTCCGCACCTGCGGGAGCCGGTCCCCGAACTCGTCTCCGCGGGGGGACCTGGGCGCAGACCGGCGGCGAAAACCGCGCCGGAGCGGCCGGACAAGGGGAACAAGGGGCGCGACGCCTTCTTCGACAACGCCAAGTACCTGGCGATCGTGCTGGTCGCGATGGGGCACTCGTGGCCCCTCGTGCTCTCCGGGAGCCGGACCACCGAGGCGCTGTACATGTGGGTGTACGTGTTCCACATGCCGGCGTTCGTCCTGATCTCCGGTTACTTCTCGCGCTCCTTCGACATGAAGCCGCGCAAGCTGATGCGGCTTGTTTCGAGCGTTGTGGTGCCGTACGTGGTCTTCCAGGCGGCGTACGCGGTGTTCTTCGGCGTGATGGAGGGCGAGCGGGCGCCGGTGCGGATGCTGTCGCCGTGGTTCCTGATGTGGTTCCTCATGGCGCTGTTCTTCTGGCGGCTGCTGACACCGCTGTTCATGGCGGTGCGGTGGCCCGTTCCGCTCGCGCTGCTGATCGCGGCGGCGGCCTCTGCGGTGCCGGAGATCGATCAACAGTTGTCGGCGCAGCGGGTGTTGCAGTTCCTGCCGTTCTTCGTGCTGGGGCTGCGGCTGCGTCCCGAGCATTTCCGGCTGGTGCAGCGGTGGACGGTGCGGTGGGCGGCGGTTCCGGTGTGCGCGCTGTCGCTGCTGTTCCTGTACTGGGCCGCGCCGCGCACCCAGTTGGACTGGGTGTACCGCAATCACGGGGCGCAGGAGATGGGCCAGCCGTGGTGGGTGGGGGTGCTGATGACGTTCGCGATGTTCGCGGCGGCGCTGGCGCTGACCGCGTGCTTCCTGGCGTGGGTGCCCCGGTGCCGGATGTGGTTCACGTCGTTGGGCGCGGGGACGATCGGCGGGTATCTGCTGCACGGCTTCGCGATCCGGTACGCGGAGTACGCGGGCTGGGTGCAGACGTATCACCTGGACACACCGGTGGGGCGGGTCGTGGTGACGCTGTGCGCGGTCGCCCTGGTGACGGCGTTGTGCACCCCGGTGGTGCGGCGGGTGCTGAAGCCGGTGACGGAACCGGACCTGGGATGGGCCTTCCGCAAGGAAAGGGAAGCGGAGGCCGGGGCCCGCTGAGCGCGGTTCGCGGTCGGCCGGTGAGTCGGGTCCGGCTGTCGAGGTGGTGCCGGGGGCGGGGGACTACTTGCGATGTAAAACGTTCGGTAAACTAATTACTGACGGTTTATTGACGCGCTCTTGACCTTCACCCCTTTGACGATCCCCGACGCCACAGGAGGAACGGTCCCATCGGACACGCAGACACCCTCATAGCCATGGGCGGCGCCTTTCTCGCCGCCGCTGTTCTCGCCCGGCTCGGCGGCCGGATCGGCCTGCCGACCATCCCCCTGTTCATCCTGGCCGGGATCCTGCTCGGCCCGCACACGCCCGGCTGGGTCCTGCTGAAGGACCCGCACGACCTGGAGATGCTCTCCGCGCTGGGCCTGGTCCTGCTGCTCTTCTACCTCGGCCTCGAATTCCACCTGGACGACCTCAAGGAGGGCGGGCGCAAGATGGCGCTCGCCGGGGCCACCTATCTCGTCCTGAACGTCGGCGCCGGGCTCGGCTTCGGGTTCGCGCTCGGCTGGGGGACCTCGGAGGCCCTCGTCCTCGCCGGTGTGCTCGGCATCTCGTCCTCGGCGATCGTCACCAAGGTGCTGGTGGACCTGGGCCGCATCGGCAACGGGGAGACCAAGCCGATCCTCGGCATCATCGTCGTCGAGGACATCTTCCTCGCGCTGTACCTGGCCGCCCTCCAGCCCATCCTGTCCGGCGCGGACAGCCTCGCGGCGGCGTCGGTCGACGCGGGCAAGGCCTTCGGCTTCCTGCTGCTGCTCGCCCTGGCCGCCCGGTTCGGCACCAAGGTCATCGGCAGGCTGATCGGCACCGAGGACAACGAACTCCTGGTCATCTCCTTCCTCGGTGCGGCCGTGTTCGTGGCGGGCATCTCGGAGTGGTTCGGGGTCGCGGACGCGATCGGTGCGTTCATGGTCGGCCTGATGCTCGGCAGCACCTCGTCCGGGACGCGGATCATGAAGCTGGTGCATCCGCTGCGGGACGCGTTCGGCGCGATCTTCTTCTTCGCGTTCGGGCTGTCCATCGACCCGGGCGACCTGCCCGTCGTACTGTGGCCGGTGCTGGCCGCCGTCGCGGTCACCCTGCTGATGAACGTGGTCGCGGGGGTGAGCGCCGCGAAGATCTACGGTTTCGGGGCGCGGCCCGCAGCGAACATCTCCACCACGCTGCTCGCCCGGGGCGAGTTCGCGCTGATCCTCGCCACCATGGCGGCGGGCGCCGGTCTGGACGAGCGGCTGTCGCCGTTCATCGCCGGGTACGTGCTGCTGCTCGCCGTGCTGGGGCCGCTGGCCGCGGGGCAGTCGCACTGGCTGGCGAAGATCCTGCCGGGCAAGGACAGGGACGTACCGGCGGCGGATGTCGTATCGCTGGAGAAGGAACCTTCGGCGGCACGGTGAGCACGTGTGCCGTGACCGTGCCCGCGAGCGCCTCTATGAGGTGCGCGCGGGCACGGTCGCGTCGGGTGCTGTCGCAGTGTTCCCTCGCACCGGCGCCGGTGCGCCCGTTCCTGTCACCGGTACCGGTGTCAGTCGCGGCACAGGAGCAGGAGCGCGCGGTCGTCGTTGACGTCCTTGGCGACGGCTTCGATGAGGTGCCAGGCGGCGCCCTCGAAGCCCGCCGAGACGTAGCGGTCGGCCTCGCCGGTGAGGCGGTCGACGCCCTCGCTGATGTCGCGGCCCGGGGCCTCCACCAGGCCGTCCGTGAAGAGCATCAGGACGTCGCCGGGTGCCAGGACGCCCTTGCCGGGGTCGAACTCGGCGCCGTCGTACACCCCGAGGAGGGGGCCCTCGCCGGACTTCTCCTCCCAGCGGCCGCTGCCCGCGTGGAGCTGCAGGGCGGGGAGGTGTCCGGCGGAGAGGAGTTCGTACTCCCCCGTCTCCAGGTCGAGCACCAGGTGGATGGAGGTGGCGAAGCCCTCGTCCCAGTTCTGGCGCAGGAGGTACCCGTTGGCGGCGGGCAGGAAGTCGTGCGGCGGCAGCGAGCCGAGGAGGCCGCCGAAGGCACCGGAGAGCAGCAGGGCGCGGGAGCCCGCGTCCATGCCCTTGCCGGAGACGTCGGTGAGGACGACTTCCAGGGTGCGGCCGCCGTTGGTGCGCGCGGCGACGACGAAGTCGCCGGAGAAGGACTGGCCGCCGGCCGGGCGCAGGGCCATCTCCCGGTGCCAGCCCTTGGGCAGTTGCGGCAGGGCGCTCTGCACCCGGATGCGTTCGCGCAGGTCGAAGAGCATGGTGCCGCCGCGTCTCCAGGGCACGCCGACGCGCGCCCGGAACTGGGCGACGACGAGGCCGAAGAAGCCGCACGCGGCGACGGTGAGGACGGTGCCGGGAGTGACGCGCGCCGGGCCCTGTGTGTAGGGGCCGAGGACCACCGACTCGACGATCAGCGCGGTGGCGGCGGCCGCGTACAGCCCCAGCAGGCTGGCGGGGCGCAGCAGCAGGCCGCCCGCCACGATCGGCAGGACGAGCATGGACGGCGCGCACCACACCGGCATCACGATCGTGCCGAAGGCGATCGCCGGGACGGTGAGCAGGAGGGCGGCCAGCGCGATCCAGTCGGAGCCGTCGCCGCGGAAGTAGTCGACGCCGGAGCGGCGCAGCCCGTTGCGGACCCGGTGTGCGGACTTCCGCCACCGGGCCGTGTACGAATCGACTCTCCGTGCCGCGCCCATTGTCGTGGACCCTATCCACCCTCACGGCTGCTCCGCAGGGGGACCCCCATGACATTGCGTTCGAAATGAGTGGCTTGTCATGACCGGCCGCTGATAGGCATGGGCATATGACTACGGAACTGCGGGTGCTGACTCCGGCCGAGTGGGACCCCTTCTACACGTCCCTGGAACGGGCCTTCGGCGTCGCGCAGTCGCCGGAGGAGCGGCAGCTCTACCGCGACCTGACCGAGTTCGACCGCACGCTCGGCGTCTGGGAGGGCGAGAGCTGCGTCGCGACCGCGGGTTCCTTCAGCTTCCGGATGACGGTGCCCGGCGGGGCGTCGCTGCCGGTCGCGGCCGTGACCATGGTGAGCGTGGCCGCCACGCACCGGCGGCGCGGGGTGCTCACCTCGATGATGCGCCACCAGCTCGACGACGTCCGGGCGCGCGGCGAGGCCGTCGCCGTGCTCGTCGCGTCGGAGCCGATGATCTACGGCCGGTTCGGGTACGGCGTGGGCACGTTCGAGATGCGGGCCGAGATCGACACCGCGCGGGTGCGGATCGCCGTGCCGGAGGGTACCGACGACGTACGGCTGCGGTATGCGCAGGTGACCGATCCCGACGTCCACCGCACGTGCGAGGAGATCTACGCACGGGCAGTACCGGGGCGTCCCGGGATGATGGCGCGGCAGCCCGGCTGGGACCGGTTGCCGGTGCTGGACCCGGAGAAGGACCGGGAGGGCGCGACGGCGCTCCAGTGCGTCCTGGCCGAGGCCGCCGACGGCACGGTGCTGGGCTTCGCCCGGTTCCGGATGAAGCCGCAGTGGAGTGCGGCGGGCGCCGACGGGGTGGTGTTCCTGGAGGACCTGGAGGCGGTCGGGCCGCGGGCTCCGCAGGTGGCGGCCGCGCTGTGGCGGTTCCTGTTCGACCTGGACCTCACGTCGAAGCTGGTCGCCCTGAACCGTCCGTCGGACGACACCTGGGTGCACCTGGTGTCCGACCTGCGGCGCAGTTCGCTGGTGCTGCGTGACGCGCTGCACGTGCGGCTGGTGGACGTCGGGGCGGCGCTGGAGGCACGGACGTACCGGACGCCGGTGGATGTGGTGTTCGAGGTCGAGGACGCCTTCTGCCCGTGGAACGAGGGGCGGTGGCGGCTGACCGGGGACGCGAAGGGCGCGGTGTGCGTGCGCACCGCGGACCCGGCGGATGTCGCCCTGTCGGTACGGGAGTTGGGTGCGGCCTATCTCGGCGGGTTCTCGCTGGCGGCGCTGGCGGCGGCGGGGCGGGTGCGGGAGCTGCGCGAGGGGGCGGTGGCGCAGGCCGCGGCGGCGTTCGGGTCGGATGTGGCGCCGTGGCTGCCGCACGGGTTCTGAGCACCGGTGCCGGTGGGTGGGTGCTTCTGAGCACCGGTGCCGGTGGGCTTGTGGACACCACTGCCGGTGGGCCGTTTTGACCTTTCAGGCCGGTTGGCAGGTGGGGCACCAGAAGAGGTTGCGGGCGGCGAGGTCGGCGGTGCGGATCTCGCTGCCGCACAGGTGGCAGGGCATGGTGGCGCGCCGGTAGACGTACACCTCACCGCCGTGGTCGTCCTTGCGGGGCGGGCGGCCCATCGCCTCGGGGGTGTGTTCGGGGCGCACGGTGTCGATGCGGTTGAGGCGTACGCCTTCGCGCATGAGGTCCACGAGGTCCTGCCAGATGGCGTCCCACTGGGCGTCCGTGATCGCCGTGCCCGGGGTGTACGGGTCGATGCCGTGCCGGAAGAGGACTTCGGCGCGGTAGACGTTGCCGACGCCGGCGACGACCTTCTGGTCCATGAGGAGGGCCGCGACCGTGGTGCGGGAGGCGCGGACGCGGGCGCGGGCCCGGTCGGGGTCGGCGTCCTCGCGCAGGGGGTCGGGGCCGAGGCGGGCGTGTATCGCCTGCTTCTCGGCGTCCGTGATCAGGGTGCAGGTGGTGGGGCCGCGCAGGTCGGCGTGCGCCGCGCCGTCGGGGGTGGCCAGGCGCAGGCGGACGGTGTCCGTCTTGGCGGGGCCCGCGGGGGGCGAGTCCTCGAAGTTGACCTTGCCGAAGAGGCCCAGGTGGATGTGGACCCAGCCGAGGGGGCCGAAGCCGAGGAAGAGGTGCTTGCCGTGGGCCTCGGTGGTGTGCAGGCGGTGGCCGTCGAGGAGGGCGGCGGAGTCGGCGAACTTGGCCTGCGGGCTGGTGACGCGCAGGCGGGGGTGCGGGCTGAAGCGGGTGGCGTACTCGTGCGCGAGGCGGTGGATGGTGTGGCCTTCGGGCACGGGTCTACTCCGGTCGGGGACGGCGAGGGGTGGTGAAGGGGGCGGGAGCTGTCGCGGTCACCGCCCCCTCACCGGGGGAGGTCAGCCCTGCTGGGGGTGGTGGGCGGGGATCTCCGGGAGGACGCCCGTGGTCTCGTACGCGGAGAGCATTTCGATGCGCCGGGTGTGGCGGGCCTCGTTCGAGTACGGGGTGGAGAGGAAGATCTCCACGAACTTCGTGGCCTCGGCCTCGGTGTGCATGCGGCCGCCGATGGAGATGACGTTCGCGTTGTTGTGCTCGCGGCCGAGCGCGGCCGTCTGCTCGCTCCAGGCGAGGGCCGCCCGTACACCCTTGACCTTGTTGGCGGCGATCTGCTCCCCGTTGCCGGAGCCGCCGATCACGATGCCGAGGGAGTCGGGGTCCGCGGCCGTCTTCTCGGCGGCGCGCAGGCAGAACGGCGGGTAGTCGTCCTGGGCGTCGTAGATGTGGGGACCACAGTCGACGGGCTCGTGGCCGTGGGCCGTGAGCCACTCGACGAGGTGGTTCTTGAGTTCGTATCCGGCATGGTCGGAACCGAGGTACACGCGCATGGGACGAGTGTGGCATGCGCCGCGCGGGGTAGGGCGCATCGGGGTAAGGACCTTGGTCCCTCGTTATTCGGGACGTACAGACGTACATCCAGGGCTTTTGTCCGTACAACAATCCGGAATCAGGTCTTCCGGATCGCTTCGGGCTCGGCTTGAATGCGGGGGCTCGGCAGACCGACCGTCTGCGCCGAGTGTCATGACCCAGCGGCCCGACGACGTGCCCGAAGAACGAATGAGGTTTGTGCATGAGTGCGCACCCGACCCCGACGAAGAAGCAGGACAGAGGGCCCGGCGACCCCGGTGTGCCCGGTTCTGGCTCCGGCACCGGTGACAGCGGCGGCCTCCAGGCCGGTCTCAAGAACCGTCACCTGTCCATGATCGCGATCGGCGGTGTCATCGGCGCCGGGCTGTTCGTCGGCTCCGGTGCGGGCATCGCCGCGGCGGGCCCGGCGATCCTCCTGTCGTACGCCCTGGTGGGCGCGATGGTGGTGTTCGTGATGCGGATGCTCGGTGAGATGGCCGCCGCACGGCCCTCGTCCGGGTCGTTCTCCGCGTACGCCGACCAGGCGCTCGGCCGGTGGGCCGGGTTCTCGATCGGCTGGCTCTACTGGTTCTTCTGGGTCGTGGTGCTCGCCGTCGAGGCGACCGCCGGGGCGAAGATCCTGGAGGGCTGGATTCCGGCGATACCGCAGTGGGGCTGGGCCCTGATCGTCATGCTGGTGCTGACGGCCACCAACCTCGCTTCGGTGTCGTCGTACGGCGAGTTCGAGTTCTGGTTCGCGGGCATCAAGGTCGTCGCGATCGGGGCGTTCGTCGTCATCGGGCTGCTGGCCGTCTTCGGCATCCTGCCGGGCTCGGACAACCCGGGGGCGGGATTCGCGCACCTCACCGACACCGGAGGCTTCTTCCCCAAGGGGTACGGGGCGGTCCTGACCGGTGTCCTGATGGTCGTGTTCTCCTTCATGGGCTCCGAGATCGTCACGCTGGCCGCCGGTGAGTCCGAGGACCCGCAGCGTGCCGTCACCAAGGCCACCAACAGCGTCATCTGGCGCATCGGCATCTTCTACCTCGGCTCGATCTTCGTCGTGCTGACGCTGCTGCCGTGGAACGACAAGGCGCTGGTCGCCGAGGGCGGTTCCTACGTCGCCGCGCTGAACTCCATCGGCATCCCGCACGCCGGACAGATCATGAACGTGATCGTCCTGACGGCGGTCCTGTCCTGCCTGAACTCCGGTCTCTACACCGCCTCCCGGATGGCCTTCTCGCTCGGCCAGCGCGGGGACGCCCCGAAGGCCTTCACCCGGGTGAACAAGCGCGGTGTGCCGCAGGTCGCGATCCTGTCGTCGGTCGTCTTCGGCTTCGTCGCGGTCTTCTTCAACTACATGTGGCCGGACACGGTCTTCCAGTTCCTGCTGAACTCCTCGGGTGCGGTCGCGCTCTTCGTGTGGCTGGTCATCTGTTTCACGCAGCTGCGGATGCGCGGCATGATCCTGCGCGAGGACCCGTCCAAGCTGGTCGTGAAGATGTGGCTGTTCCCGTACCTGACGTGGGCGACGATCGCGATGATCTCCTTCGTGCTCGTCTACATGCTCACCGACGACGCGGGCCGCACACAGGTGCTCCTGTCGCTGTTGGTCGCGGTGCTGGTGGTGGGCTTCGCGCTGGGGCGTGAGGTCGTGCAGAAGCGCAACGGCACCCTTCCGCCGGCCGCTCAGAGCGGCGGCTCGCATCAGAGCGGCTCGAAGGAGTCGGCGACCCGCTCGTAGTTCTTGAACGCTTCGACGCGGGCGGGCTTTTCGAACCAGACGTTGATCTGGTACGACTTCCCGCCCGCGTTGAAGCCGATCTGACGGCCCTGGCGCGGCGTGCCGCCCTCGGCGTAGGTGTACTCCCAGATGACGGCGGGGCGCCCCTGGAACGTCGTCCGCTCCAGCCGGATCTTCTGGTAGTCCTGCACGTCGTGCGACTCCTCCTCGAACTTCTGCCACTGCGTCAGCAGGTCCTCCCCCTGCGCCAGCGTGTACGCGGCGGCGATCTCCTGGGTGCCGTCCGGGGAGTGGTAGTGCACGTTGGCCGGGTTCTTGGCGCTGCGGGTCCAGCCTGAGGGCGGCACCCAGGAGAATCCGGTCTCGTTACGGGCCCCGGGCCGGTCGGCGCCGGTGGGGGGACGTGCGGTCCCGGCGACGGTGGGCTTCTGGCTCGTGCCCGTGCTCGGGGCGGCGGCCTTGTCCGCGGGGCTCCCCCCGCCCTGCGTCAGTACCAGTGTCACGGCGATGCCCAGGGCCACCACGACGCCCAGCCCGGCGGCGAGCAGGGAACGGGCCCGCCGTGGCGGCCGGGGCGCCGGGGTGGCCGTGGGCGTGAGGACGACCGGCTCCTCCGCGGTGGGCTCCGGGGCCGGTGTCGGGGTGGGTGTGCGCGTCTGCGTGTGCTGGGTGGGGTCCGGTGTCGGGGTGGGGGCCGGTGCGGCTTGCGTGGGTTCCGGGGCCGGTGTGGCCGGGGGTTCCTCGGTCGTGGTGTCCGGGACGACCTGGGTGGGCTCCCGGGGCGGGGCCGAGGCGTCCGGGGACGGGGTGGGGGTTTCCTCGGCGGGGGTGCTGGCGAGGGGCGGCGGCTCGGTCGCCGGACGTTCGGGGGCGTCGACCGGGGGCATGGAGTCCTCGGCCAGGGGCGTGGTCGCCGCGGCCGGAACGTCGGGGGCGGCCGGGGCGGGCGCCGCGGGCACGGCGTCCACCGGCACCGGAGGGTGTCCTGCGGCCACCGTGCCGGCGGGAGTCGCCGTGCGGCCCCGAAGGCCCGGGCGGCGCAGACGTACGCCTCGTCCCTTGCCCGGCCCGCCCGTGTCCGGGGGCGGTGCTTGCCGGGGTGCCCGCAGGTCGGCGGTCTCGGAGCGGCGGCGGGGTGCATCCGGGGGTGGTGCCTGTTCGGGGGCGGGGTCGGGGTCGGGGTCGGGGTCGGGGTCACTGTCGGGCTCAGGATCGGGTGCAGAAACGTGCTCCGGGGCTGGTGCTGGTTTTGGCTCCCGCTCCTGTGCGGGCGTCTGCTCCGGCACCGGCGCGAGCGTCCCCTGCTCCGGTGCAGGCGTTTCCGCCTCCGGCACCGGTACAGGTGTCTCGCCCTCCGGTTCCGGTGCGGGTGACTCTTCCGGTGGCTTCGGTTCGCGTACGGGAACGGGCGGCGGCAGGGACGGGTTCGGGTCGACGCGGGTCGGCTCGTGGCTCGGCGGCGTGGGGGTGGGGACTGTGGGGGCCGAGGAGGGGTCCGCCGTCCGGGCGGAGGCGTCCGGCTCGGGGGTGGCGGGCTCAGGTGCCTCGGCGACGGAGGCGGCAGGCTCCTCGGCGGGCGGGGCGGGTTCCTCCTGCCGCGGCTCCACCACCGGCAAAACCGGGCCGCGTTCGACCAGCGTCGGAGTGCGCGGCGGAAGCAGGACCGCGGTCAGGGCGTCGTGCAGGGCCTCGACCGTGGGGCGGGCCTCGGGCTCCTTGGCCAGGAGGGCGGCCAGGATCGGGGCCAGCTCACCCGCCTCGGCCGGAAGTTCGGGCTCCTCGTACAGGACCGCGTGGAGGGTGGCCATCGTGGTGGGGCGGGTGAAGGGCGAGGTGCCCGCGACCGCCGCGCACAGGGTCGCCCCCAGGGACCACAGGTCGGAGGGGGCGCCCTGCGGGCGGCCGCCGACCCGCTCGGGGGCCATGTAGTCCGGGGAGCCGACCAGCATGCCGACGATGGTGAGCGCGGTGGTGTTCTGGATGGCGGCGATACCGAAGTCGGTGAGGACGACACGGTCGTTGCCCCGGCCGAGCAGCACGTTGCCGGGCTTGATGTCACGGTGCAGGACCCCGCGCGCGTGCACCTCGCGCAGGGCCGCCGTCACGCCCAGGCCGATTCGGGCCGCCTCGCGCGGCGACACCGGCCCGTCCTCCACGAGGAGTTGCTCCAGGGAACGCGAATCGACCAGTTCCATCACGATCCACAGGCGTTCGCCCTCGTCGGCGACGTCGTACACCCGAACGACATTCGGGTGGTCTATACGTGCTGTGGCCCGCGCTTCCCGCAAAGTCCTTTCCCGGCGAATTCGGGTGTCCTCTGCATCCAATCCGTCCATGCGCATTTCTTTTACGGCGACAGCACGGTCCAAGATCTCGTCATCAGCACGCCACACGCGCCCCATGCCGCCCTGGCCTATCGTCTGCCCCAACCGGTAACGACCGGCGATCAATAACCCCTGCATCCCGCCACTCGTATATCCCGGCATTCCCGTCCCCCTCCTCAGCGCCTGCTGCGACCAGGACAGAAGCATTAACTTCCCACCATTGCATCACAGTTGGACGCAATCTTGTGGTACTCCTGCATGTACGACTGACGCTTCGCCTGGCGCTGTCAGAATAAGGGGGCTGGGAAATGCTCGAAAAGATCGGGAAAGAGATCACCGGCAAGCGTGCCGGATCTTGCCTCGCGGTCGCGGCCGCGGCCGTTCTGGTTTTGCCGTCCGCGGCCTTCGCCGCCGATCCGACGCCCGGCAGCGACAAGGGCGGAACTCCCGGCCCCAGCGCTCCCGCAGACGTGAAGATCTCCACCGAACTCCCCGAAAAGATTTCGGTCGACAACAAAAGCGGAAAGACAAAAATCACCGCGACCGTGGCGAACAAGGGCAGCAAGGCGACCGGTCAGATCACGATGGCCGTCGTCGGCTTCGACGGCCTGAAGGTCGACGCCGTGCCCGGCTGCGTGCAGATCCCGGAGGGCAAGCTGCCCAAGGGCTCCAACAGCGGGTTCGCCTGCATCGTCGCCGACCTCGCGGCGGGCGCGTCGAAGTCGTACGCCGTGGACGCGACGTACGACCTGAAGAAGCAGGGCAAGATCTGCCTGCCGGTGACCGAGGGCACCAGCGAGAAGCTGCTGTGGCAGCAGGGCCCGGTGGACTTCGGTACGTCGAAGCCGACCCCCAACGCCCCCGACACCCCGCTGCTGCTCGGCACGGCGAACGTGCCGTTCGGTCCGGACGCACCGGCGCCGGTGTCATCTTCGCCCGGCACGAGCAAGCCGGGCGGGCTGCCGAAAACCGGCGCCGACGCCGGTGCACTGCCGCTCGGCATCGCGGGCGCCCTCCTGCTCGCCGCCGGTGGCGTCGGGTTCTGGTGGTCGCGCCGGGACCGGGTCACCCAGCACTGAGCGCCGTCCAAGTACGAGAAGGGGGCTCCCGGCCGATGCCGGGAGCCCCCTTCTCGTACAAGCGAACAGCGAAAAACCTCAGCCCTTGCGGCCGGCCAGCTTCCACGCGGTGGGCAGGGCGCCCATCGCCAGCGCCGCCTTCAGGGCGTCACCGATGAGGAAGGGGACGACGCCCGCGGCGAGGGCCGCGGAGAGGTTCATGCCGGTGGCGGCCATCAGGTACGGGACGCCGACGGCGTAGATGATCGCCGAGCCGACGACCATGGTGCCCGCCGTGCGCAGCACCGAGCGGTCTCCGCCGCGCCGCGCCAGGGCACCGACCGCGGTGGCCGCGAGCAGCATGCCGATGACGTAACCGAAGGACGCGCCGCCCGGGCCCGAGGTGCCGCTCTGGAACACCGGCGCACCGGCCATGCCCACCAGCGCGTACAGCGCGAGGGAGAGGAAGCCGCGACGGGCGCCGAAGGCGGTGCCGACGAGGAGGGCTGCGAAGGTCTGGCCGGTGACCGGGACCGGGGAGCCCGGGACCGGGATCGCTATCTGGGCAGCGATGCCGGTGAGCGCCGCGCCGCCGACGACGAGGGCGATGTCTCGTACGCGGGTGGCCGGAAGCAGGTCGGCAAGGACCGCGCCGGGGCGGGTGGTTACGGCAGCAGTGCTCATCGGGACTCCGCGGTGAAGAGGGGGGCAGTCAGGGACATGGCGACGTTAACCCGGGGGCCGTCGCCCGATCACCCTAGAGCGCCGACAAAGCCGGGAACAGAGGCTTGGTGGACTTCACACAAAGGGTCGGAGGTCAGACGGGCGGGGCGTGATCCGCGTCACTGGCGGCGAAGGCAGATTGGTCCCTTTTGCGCGGTGGGGGCGGGTGAGGGGACACTGTGGGGTCCCGCCAAATCACGCGACCGTCCCGCCACCCCCGCCCCGCGGCCGTCCGAGCCCCGCTCGACGGCCCTTCGAGAGCACGAGCGCCATGCACGACCAGGCCGTACAGCAGCCGCAGCAGCCGCAGGATCCGCAGAACCCGAAGGAAGCCAAGGAGCCCCTGTCCGCAGGGCTGAAACAGCGCCACCTGACGATGCTCGGCCTCGGCGGGGTGATCGGCGCGGGGCTCTTCGTGGGCTCGGGCGCGGGCATCGCGGTCGCCGGTCCCGGCATCGTGCTCTCGTACCTGATCGCGGGCGCCATCGCGATGCTCGTGATGCGGATGCTCGGGGAGTTGTCGGCGGCGATGCCAGCGTCGGGTTCGTTCTCGGTGCACGCGGAGCGGGCGCTGGGGCGGTGGGCCGGGTTCAGTGTGGGGTGGCTGTACTGGTTCCTGCTGGTCGTGGTCCTGGCGGTGGAGGCCACCGGTGCGGCGAAGATCGCGAACGGGTGGGCGCCGGGGGTGCCGCAGTGGGCCTGGGTGCTGATCTTCATGGTGGTCTTCACGGTCGCCAACCTGGCCGCGGTGAAGAACTTCGGCGAATTCGAGTTCTGGTTCGCGGCGCTCAAGGTCGGCGCGATCGTGCTGTTCCTGGTGCTGGGCGCGCTGGCGATCTTCGGGGTGCTCCCGGACACCGACCCGGTCGGCATGGCGAACCTGACCGGTGACGGCGGCTTCTTCCCGAACGGCGCCTCCGGGGTGATCTCGGGCGTCCTCGCGGTCGTCTTCGCGTTCGGCGGCCTGGAGGTCGTGACGATCGCCGCCGCGGAGACGGACGACCCGGCCCGCGCGGTCGGGCGTGCCGTGCGCAGCGCGGTGTTCCGCATCCTGTTCTTCTACGTGGGTTCGATGCTGGTCATCGTGACGCTGCTGCCGTGGGACTCGATGACGCCGGGCCTGAGTCCGTACGTCGCCGTGCTCGACCGGATCGGAATTCCGGCGGCCGGGACGATCATGAACATCGTGGTGTTCGTGGCGCTGCTCTCGGCGCTCAACGCCAACCTGTACGGCTCCTCGCGCATGGTCTTCTCGCTGGCCGAGCGCGGCGAGGCGCCCCGTGGGCTGCTGAGGACGTCGCCGGGCGGGGTGCCGCGGCGGGCGGTGCTGGCGTCGGTCGCGTTCGGGTTCGTGTCGGTCGTGCTCAATCTGCTGTGGCCGGACACCGTCTTCCTGTACATGCTCAACGCGGTCGGCGCGGTGCTGCTCTTCGTGTGGGGGCTGATCGCGGTCTCGCAGCTGAAGCTGCGCCGTCGTATCGAGCGGGAGATGCCGGAACGGCTCACGCTGAAGATGTGGGCGTTCCCGTACCTGACGTGGGCGGCGCTGGCCGCGATGGCCGTCGTCCTGGTGCTGATGCTGCTGGACGCCTCCGCCCGGCCGCAGTTGCTGTGGTCGGCGGGTGCGACGGGGCTGGTGCTGCTTGTTTCACTGGTGCGGGAGTTGCGTGCGAGGCGTGCCTAAATTTTCACGGTGTGTGAGCGTGGTGTCCGTATAGCGGTCGACGGTTCCCTCTGAGCGGTGCCGTGCCGAGACTGATGGCCACTCTCAGCTCGCTCCCCCACCGTCTCAGCTAGTGAAACAGGGCACGCTCATGTCTCGGACCTCCGCGCCCCCGCCGCCGCCTTCACAGACGCCCGACGCACCGGACGCCGCCGACGCCTCGCTCGGCCACGGCCTCAAGCAGCGCCACCTTTCCATGATCGCCCTCGGTGGGGTGATCGGTGCCGGGCTCTTCGTGGGGTCGGGCGCGGGCATCGCCGCGGCGGGCCCCTCCATCGTCATCGCGTACGCGATATCCGGCCTGCTCGTCATGCTGGTGATGCGGATGCTGGGCGAGATGTCGGCGGCGAACCCGAGCTCGGGCTCGTTCTCCGCGCACGCCGAGCGGGCGATCGGTCCGTGGGCGGGCTTCACGGCGGGCTGGGCGTTCTGGTTCCTGCTGTGCGTGGCGGTCGGCCTGGAGGGCATCGGCGCGGCGTCGATCATGCAGGGCTGGTTCCCGGGGTCACCGCAGTGGGCCTGGGTGGCGCTGTTCATGGTGATCTTCCTGGCCACCAACCTGGCGGCGGTGAAGAACTTCGGCGAGTTCGAGTTCTGGTTCGCGGCACTCAAGGTCGGCGCGATCTCGCTGTTCCTGATCATCGGCCTGCTGGCCATCTTCGGTGTGCTGCCCGGCAGTGACACCCCCGCCCCCGGTCTCACCCACCTCACCGGTGAGGGCGGCTTCTTCCCCAACGGCAGCGAGGGCCTGATCATCGGCCTGCTGGCCTCGGTCTTCGCGTACGGCGGCCTGGAGACGGTGACGATCGCCGCGGCCGAGTCCGAGCACCCGGTGCAGGGCGTCGCCAAGGCGGTGCGCACCGCGATGTGGCGCATCGCGATCTTCTACATCGGCTCGATGGCGGTCGTGGTCACGCTGGTGCCGTGGGACGACCCGAAGGTCGCCAAGGTCGGTCCGTACGTCGCGACCCTCGACCACCTGGGCATCCCGGCGGCCGGCCAGATCATGAACGTGATCGTCCTGGCGGCCCTGCTCTCCGCGATGAACGCGAACATCTACGGCTCCTCCCGCATGGCGTACTCGCTGGTCCAGCGCGGTCAGGGCCCGGCCTTCCTCGGCAAGCTGTCCGGCGGGGTGCCGCGCATCGCGGTGCTGTGCTCGTCGGTGTTCGGCTTCGTGTGCGTGGCGCTGAGCTGGGTCAGCCCGGACAAGGTCTTCCCGTGGCTGCTGAACATGATCGGCGCGCTGATCCTGGTCGTCTGGATCTTCATCGCGGTCTCCCAGCTGATCCTGCGCCGCCGCACCGAGCGGGAGACGCCGGAGAAGCTGGTGGTGCGGATGTGGCTGTTCCCGGGGCTGACCTGGGTGGCGCTGGCGGGCATGGCGGTCATCTTCGTCCTGATGCTGCGCCAGCCCGACACCCGTCTCCAGCTCGCCGGAACGGGCGGTCTGACGGTGTTCCTGATCATCGTCGGCCTCGTCCGCCAGAAGCTGGCGCAGGCCCGTAACTAGGCCTCCGCAACCCCCTCTTCAGCCCTAGGTCCGCATGCTCTCGGCATGCGGACCTAGGGCTTTTTACTGAGGCATACCTAAGCTGCTCAGTCAAATAAGTGCTGGTAGCGTGCAGATGCATAAGACTTGCAATAAGCAATCGGAGGGGTCGGACGACATGGCCATTTACACGCTTCCTGAACTTCCGTACGACTACGCGGCCCTTGAGCCCGTGATCAACCCGCAGATCATCGAGCTGCACCACGACAAGCACCACGCGGCGTACGTGAAGGGTGCGAACGACACCCTGGAGCAGCTCGAAGAGGCCCGCGACAAGGACGCCTGGGGCTCGATCAACGGGCTGGAGAAGAACCTCGCGTTCCACCTGTCCGGCCACATCCTGCACAGCATCTACTGGCACAACATGGCCTCCCCCAAGGACAGCGGCGGCGGCGAGCCGCTGGCCGCGGACGGTGTCGGTGACCTCGCGGACGCCATCACCGAGTCCTTCGGCTCCTTCGCCAAGTTCAAGACGCAGCTGACGAAGGCCGCCGCGACGACGCAGGGCTCCGGGTGGGGCGTCCTGGCGTACGAGCCGGTCTCGGGCCGTCTCATCGTCGAGCAGGTCTACGACCACCAGGGCAACGTCGGCCAGGGCTCCGTACCGGTGCTGGTCTTCGACGCCTGGGAGCACGCCTTCTACCTGCAGTACAAGAACCAGAAGGTCGACTTCATCGAGGCCATGTGGGCCGTCGTCAACTGGCAGGACGTGGCGAAGCGTTACGCCGACGCGAAGAACCGGACGCCGCTCATCACGCCGTGAATCCGGCGCACGCCGTGAATGCGGTGTGCATTCCCCGTCGTGAGGCGGGACCCCTCAACGCCCTGCTCGTGATCGTCTTCTCAACTTTCACCGGGCGGGTGGAATGACGAAGAGCCCCTGCGAGGACATGACTCGCAGGGGCTCTTCTGTGCACCGGTGCCGGTGCTCGGACCGATGCACCGGCACTGGTGCTAGGAGGACAGGCCCGCCTGGTGCGCCAGGAGGGCGGCCTGCACGCGGCTGTCGGTGCCGGTCTTGTCGAGGATCGCGCCGACGTGCGTCTTGACCGTGCCGATGCCGATGCCCAGGCGGTCGGCGATCAGCAGGTTCGGGAGCCCTTCGCCGAGGAGCGCGAGGACCTCGCGCTCGCGGTCGGTGAGGGAGGCCAGGCGGCGGCCCAGGGCGGCCGCCTCGTCCTCGACCGGGGGCCCGCCCTGGAGCATGTGCTTGATGACGGTGCCGGTGACGCCGGGCGAGAGCACCGCGTCGCCGGAGGCGGCGGCACGCACCGCGCGGATCAGCTCCTCCGGGCCCTCGTCCTTGAGCAGGAACCCGCTCGCGCCGGAGCGCAGGGCACGGGTGACGTTCTCCTCGTCGCCGAAGGTGGTGAGCATGACGACCTGCGGCGCCGGGTCCAGGGCGCGCAGCGGTGCGACGGTGGCCAGGCCGTCCTGCACGGGCATGCGGATGTCCACCAGGGCGACGTGCGGGCGGAGTTCGGCGGCCAGCGCGACCGCCTCGGCCCCGTCGACCGCCTCGCCGACGACCTCGATGCCGTCGGCGTGCTGGAGGATCATGCGCACACCGTGGCGGATCATCTCCTCGTCGTCGGCGAGCAGGACACGGACGGTGGGCGGCGGCGTCGACATGGGGTGCTCCCGCGGGTCGGAACGTCAGGGCGGACGGCAGGGTACTGACGCCCACGCGCGGACGTCAGGGTGCCAGCGGCACACCGAACCGGTCGACGGCCGCGAGGGTGTCACCCGCGAAACAGTAACGGGTCACCTCAAGCTCACCCGTATCGGACATTTCATTCGTGTACGGGAAGACGCAGTCGGTGACTCCCTGCGGACGCGGCGGCTCGTGCCCCTCGGCCGCGGCCCGGACCGCCGGGCTGTCCAGGGAGAGCGTGCGCAGGACGTCCTTGCGGTGCATCCCCACCGTCACCTCGTGCAGCGGCGGGATCTCGGGCCCCGGCCTGGCCTGGCTGACCAGGCCGACGGCGAAGGCCATCATCACGGAGAGCCCGCCGAGGGCGACCAGGGCGGTGATCGCGCCGCCGAGCCGCCGTTGCAGTATCCCGCTCCAGCCCTCCGACTGGGCGAACTCCTCGGCGGAGGTGGCCGCCTCCGGGCGGCGTGCGGGGGCGGGTGACGGCGGCCCGTCGTGCGGGCCGGTGGGGATGGTCGCGGTGACCTCGAAGCCGCCGTCGGCGGTGGGTCCCGCAGTGAAGCCGCCGCCGGTGAGACCGACGCGTTCGCGCAGGCCCGTCAGGCCCCGGCCGGTGCCGAGGCCGGTGGCGGGGGCCGAGGCCGGGGGCGGTCCGTTGCGTACGACGGTGCGCACCTGGTCGCCGGTGTGGTCGACGGTGACGGTGACCGGGGCGCCGGGGGCGTAGCGGTGCACGTTGGTGAGGGACTCGCGGACCACCCGGTGCACGGCGCGGCGTACCGACTGGCCCTCGACCTCGTCCAGGTCGGGGCCGCTCCAGGTGAGGGTGACGGGGATGCCGCCGCTGCGGGACTCGGCGACGAGGGCCTCGATGTCGGGGCGGGTGCCGGTGGCGTCGGTGAGGGCGGTGGTGCCGGTGTCGCGGCCGAGGGGGCCGAGCACGCCGAGCACGTCGCGCAGTTCGCGCATGGCGTCGCGGGTGGCGGTGCGGACGAGGACGGCTTCCTCGCGCAGTTCGGGCGCCTGTTTGGCGAGGGCGAGCTCCAGGCCGCCCGCGTGCAGGGAGATGAGGCTCAGGCGGTGGCCGACGAGGTCGTGCATCTCGGCGGCGATGCGGGAGCGTTCGTGGATGCGGGACTCGCTGTCGGCGAGGCGCTGGGCCTCCTCGGCGGCGGCGGTGCGCTCGGCGAGGGCGGTGACCAGGCGGTCCTGCTGGCCCGCGGCCGCGCCCACCAGGCCCGGCAGGATGACGGTGACTCCGGCGAGCAGTGCGCCGAGCGCCAGCCCGTACTGCCAGCTGCCCGCGCCCAGGGGGCGGGCGCACAGCGCGGAGGTCAGCACGGCGAGTCCGTAGGCGGCGAGCAGCGCCACGATGCGGCGGCGCGGGTCGGGCACCCGGCGGGCCGTCGCGAACGCGATCAGGGCGAGCGGCAGCCCGGCCGCGGGCAGCACCCCGAGCAGGGCGGCGGCGCCCAGGAGGGCGGAGACGGGGTAGCGCCGCCGGACCAGCAGGAGCGCCAGGACGAGCGCCCCGGCGAGGAGCTTCACCGCGCGCGTGGGGACGGGCACGGCGGCCGCCTGGAAGCCCTGGGAGTCCATGAAGACCATCAGCGCGCCCGCGACGCCCAGCTCGGCGCAGATCCGCAGCCAGGGGTGCGGCCGAGCGGCAGGAGGGAAGGCGGAGGTTCGCGGCATAGCGGAAATTATGGGCGCGGGTCGCGGTCCGTTCCGTACGCCGTGCGGAGGAGGACGTCTCTGCCTTCGGGCAGAGGCGGGGGTACGAACGTCACCGGGGGAGGTAGCCGGTGCGGCCGACGGCGACGAACTCCTGGGCGAGGCCCGTTTCGTGGAGGCGGGCGAAGAGGGTGAAGGGGATGCCGAACGCGGTCTCGCCCCGGTCGAAGTTCCAGGTCTTGTGGAACTCCACCCGGTAGTAGTGCGGGTTCGGGCGCTCGACGCGGAACTGGACGCCACGGACGGCGAGCCACCAGTCGGGGCTGGTGGCGGGGGTGACGGTGACGCCGTGCCAGGTGTCGCGGTGCGACCACTGTCCCGCCTCGGCCTCCATGAGGCGGGCGTTGACGGCGGCGCGCACGGGCGGGAGGGCGACGAGGGTGCTGGCGTCGAGGCGGTAGGTGGCACCGGTGCCGGTGAGGTAGTGGTGCAGGGTGCCGGAGGCGTGGCGCAGGCCGGTCAGCCACCAGAGACGGGCGAGGGCGAAACACCCTGCCCGCACCGCTCGGTCGGTCGGGCGGACGGGCAGGGTGGCATGGGGGGCGTTGTCGTTCGGCAGGTACGGGGAGGAGTCGGGGCCGCCGGATATGAGGGCGGTCCCGGTGTCGGCCGTGTCCGTGCCTATGTGGCTGTCGCCGTGTATCGCGCCTGTCTCCATAGGGGGACGCTAAGCGGGGTGGACGCGTCGCGCCTGTTGGGCGGGGCACTCGGGGCCCCGGCACCGGTGCGCGGGACGGGACCGCCGCACGGGTGCGAGGGCCCGGGACCCGGGGGTCAGTCGAAGACCGGGCCCTGGGTGCGGGTGCGCTTCAGCTCGAAGAAGCCGGGGGTGGCGGCGACCAGCAGGGTGCCGTCCCACAGGCGGGCCGCGTCCTCGCCCTTGGGGGCCGGGGTGACGACCGGGCCGAAGAAGGCGACCTTCTCGCCGTCCGCCCCGGGCACCGCGATGACCGGTGTGCCGACGTCCTCGCCGACCAGCGAGATGCCCGACTGGTGCGAGGCGCGCAGCTCCTTGTCGTACGTGTCGGTGGTGGCGTACGAGAGGAGTTCGGCGGGGAGACCGACCTCGGCGAGGGCTTCGGCGATGACCTCGTCGGTGATGCCGCGGCCCTCGTTGTGGATGCGCGTGCCGAGCGCGGTGTAGAGCGCCCCGGTGATCTCCTCGCCGTGCAGCTGCTGGGCGGCGATGACGACGCGTACCGGACCCCAGGCCGTCTTCATGGCCTCGCGGTACTGCTCCGGCAGGTCGTCGCGGCCCTCGTTGAGGACGGCCAGGCTCATGACGTGCCAGGTGACCTCCACCGGGCGCACCTTTTCGACCTCCAGCATCCAGCGCGAGGTCATCCACGCCCAGGGGCACAGCGGGTCGAACCAGAAGTCGGCCGGGGTCTTCGCGTTCTCGGACATGTCTCTCCTCATGGATGTTTCAAGAAGTCGCGCGCTGTGCGCCACACAACCACGGTGGGCACCGTCGCATTCCCGTGTACGCCCCGTAAGGAGCACATGGGAGGATCGGACCTGTTTCGAGAAGCCGTCGAACATCGTCCGACGTGTCACGAAGGAGTGCCCGTGCCCGGTGAGAACCTGTCCCGCGACGAAGCCCAGAAGCGGGCCGAGCTGCTGTCCGTCGACGGTTACGAGGTCGCGCTCGACCTGCGGTCCGCCGTCGGCGACCACGAGGGGGACGGCCCGCGCACGTTCCGCTCGGTGACGACGATCCGCTTCCGGGCCACCACGCCCGGTGCCTCCACGTTCGCGGACCTGGTCGCCCCCTCGGTGAACGCGGTGACCCTCAACGGCACGCAGCTGGACCCCGCGAAGGCCTTCGACGGGGCCCGGGTCGCCCTGGACGACCTCCGGGCGGAGAACGTCCTGGTGGTCGACGCCAACTGCGCCTACAGCCGCACCGGTGAGGGCATGCACCGCTTCGTCGACCCGGAGGACGGCGAGGTCTATCTCTACACGCAGTACGAGCCTGCCGACTCGCGCCGGGTGTACGCCAACTTCGAGCAGCCCGACCTGAAGGCCCCCTACCGTTTCTCGGTGCAGGCGCCCGAGGGCTGGACGGCGTGGAGCAACGGCGCGGGCACCCTGGAGGACGGTGTCTGGACGTTCGCCGAGACCAAGCCGATCTCGACGTACATCACCGCCGTGGTGGCCGGCCCCTACCACTACGTCACCGACAGCTACACGCGCACCTTCGCCGACGGCACGACGCTGGAGATCCCGCTCGGCGCGATGTGCCGCAAGGGGCTCGCGAAGCACTTCGACGCGGACGACGTCTTCCTGATCACCAAGCAGGGCCTGGACTTCTTCCACGACAACTTCGACTACCCGTACCCCTTCGGGAAGTACGACCAGGCCTTCGTGCCGGAGTACAACCTCGGTGCGATGGAGAACCCGGGCCTGGTGACGTTCCGCGAGGAGTTCATCTTCCGCGGGAAGACCACGAACTCGGCGTACGAGGGACGCGCGAACGTCATCCTGCACGAGATGGCGCACATGTGGTTCGGCGACCTGGTCACCATGCAGTGGTGGGACGACCTGTGGCTGAAGGAGTCCTTCGCGGACTTCATGGGCTCCTTCTCGATGGTGGAGGCCACCCGTTTCACCGACGGCTGGATCACCTTCACCAACCGCCGCAAGGCGTGGGCGTACCGCGCCGACCAGCTGCCCTCCACGCACCCGATCACGGCCGACATCCGTGACCTGGAGGACGCGAAGCTGAACTTCGACGGCATCACGTACGCCAAGGGCGCCTCCGTGCTCAAGCAGCTGGTGGCGTACGTCGGCCGGGACGCCTTCCTGGAGGGTGCCCGCCGCTACTTCACGGCGCACGCGTACGGCAACACCCAGCTCGGCGACCTGCTTTCGGCGCTGGAGGAGACCAGCGGCCGGGACCTGGGCGAGTGGTCCCGGGCCTGGCTGCAGACGGCCGGGGTCAACGCGCTCACCCCGGTGGTGACGTACGACACCGAGGGCCGCATCACCGAGCTGGCGGTCGTGCAGGAGGCAGCCCCGTCGCACCCGGAGCTGCGCCCGCACCGGGTCGCGGTGGGCCTGTACCGGCTGGAGGGCGGTGCGCTGGTGCGCTACGCCCGTACCGAGACGGACGTGGCGGGTCCGCGCACGGTGGTGGCGGAGCTGGCGGGGGCGGAGAAGCCCGCGCTGGTCCTCGTCAACGACGACGACCTGACGTACTGCAAGATCCGCTTCGACGAGGGCTCCCTGGAGACCCTGCGCGCCCACCTCGGGGACATCACCGACCCGCTGGCCCGCGCCCTGTGCTGGTCGGCGCTGTGGAACCTCACCCGGGACGCCCTGATGCCCGCCCGGGACTTCCTCGACCTGGTGCTGCGGTTCGCGGGCCGTGAGTCCGACATCGGTGTGCTGCAGATGCTCCACGCCTGGACACTGACGGCGCTCACCCACTATGTGGCGCCCGCGTCGCGCGAGGAGAGCGCACGCCAGCTCGCCGAGGGGGCGCTGCGCGAGCTGCGGAACGCCGAGCCGGGCAGCCAGCACCAGCTCACCTGGGCGCGCTTCTTCGCCTCCGTGGCGTCCTCGGACGCCGACTACCAGCTCCTGGAAGGGCTGCTGGCGGGTACGGCCCGGATCGACGGCCTGGACGTCGACCAGGAGCTGCGCTGGGCGTTCCTGTCGCCCCTGGCGGCGCACGGGCGCGCCGACGAGCAGGCGATCAACGCCGAACTCGCCCGCGACGACACGGCGTCCGGAAAGCGGCACCAGGTCCGGTGCCTGGCCTCGCGCCCCTCGGAGGCGGTCAAGGCGCAGGCGTGGGCGACGGTGGTGGAGTCCGACGCACTGTCCAACGCGCTGGTGGAGGCCACCAACGCCGGGTTCGTGCGGGGCAGTCAGCGCGAGCTGCTCGCGCCGTACGCACAGAAGTACTTCGCGGCGATCGAGCGGGTGTGGGCCGAGCGTTCCATCCAGATCGGCGTCCTGATCGTCCGCGACCTGTACCCCTCGCTCCAGGACCCCGCCGCCACGCTGGCCGCCACCGACGCGTGGCTGTCCGCCCACCAGGAGGCGGCTCCGGCGCTGCGGCGCCTGGTGCTGGAGGCGCGGGACGACCTGGCGCGGGCACAGCGGGCACAGGAGTGCGACGCGGCCTGACGGCCACGGACGCGGCCTGGGGGCCGTCACGGACGCGGCCCGAAGGCCGCAGGGGGACGCAGGTTTCCCGAACCCCGCCCGGGGTACTGCTCGGCAGTCGAACAGCCGTACTTTAGGGCGGGGTTGTCCCGGAATGTCGACGGGACTGTAACAGCGGTTAGAGACCGGGGTGCGGGCGGGAAAGTCGTCGGCATGAACAACGACACGCACCCCCAGGCGCAGTCCACTCCCCCGTCGCACCCGGCCCCGTCGGCCCCGCAGTCGCACACAACCCCCAAGCCCCGGACGGGCTCCCCCGAGGTGTCCGCGAGCGCCGCGGAGGCCGCCGCCCGCGCCCTGCCGCTGAGCCACCTCACCGACGTCCAGCGCCGGGTGCTGACGACCGCTTCGCTGCGCGAGCACGGTGTCTCGGCGGCGAAGGCGTCGGCGCAGTGCCGGGCGGGCGGTCCGTGGCAGCAAATGCTGCCGGGGGTGTTCCTGCTGCACCAGGGGGCGGCGACCAGCGAGGAGCGGCTGCACGCGGCGCTGCTGTACACCGGCCGGGGCGAGGAGGGCGCGGTGATCACCGGGCTGGCGGCGCTGGCCCTGCACCGGTTCACCTCGGCGCCGCCACTGCTGGGCCTGGAGCACATCGACGTGATGGTGCCGCGCACCCGGCGGCTGCGCTCGGTCGGTTTCGTGCGGATCGTACGGGCGCACGCGCTGCCCGGCACCCAGGTGATCACCGGGCTGCCGGTGGCCCCGGTGGCGCGGGCGGTCGCGGACGCGGTGGCGCACCTGAGCGACGCGAACACGGTGCGCCTGATCCTGGCGGAGGCGGTGCGCGGCGGGCACTGCGAACCGGCGGCGATCGTGCGCGAGTTGAACCTGGCCCGGCTGCTGACCCGGCCGCACGTGAGCGACGCGGTGGACGCCCTGCTGGCGGAGGGCCGCTCGATCGCCGAGGACCGGCTGTACGCGATGGTGAGCGACTTCGGGCTGCCGGACCCGCTGTGGAACGTCGACCTCAGGCTGCCGGGCGGGCCGCACCTGGGCGGGGTGGACGCGTTCTGGCCGGACCAGTCGGTGGCGGTCGAGCTGGACACCCGGGCGCCCCGGCAGGACGAGGACGCGCTGTGGTCGGAGTACGCGCGCAAGCGTGAGCACCTGGAGCGTCTGGGCATCACCGTCGTGCACCTGACGCCGAAGAAGCTGCGGGAGGCGATGGACCAGCAGGCGGCCGTGGTGCGCACGGCGCTCATGGCGTCCGTGGACCGCGACCCGGCCGCCTACGTGGTCGTCCTCCCCCGATGAGCCGGTGGGCGACGGCGACCTGGGCCGCGGTCGGCGTCCGGCGGGGCCCGCGGGTCCTGCCGGTGCTCCCCGCCGCGCGGGTGCCGGGCGTCAGGACGTGGTCTTCACCCGGCCGTTGGCCGGCCGGGTGCGCCACAGCTCCAGACCGGTGTCGACGAGTTCGACCCGGTCGAGGGAGGTGACCGACGCGAGGGGGTGCCAGGCGGCGAGGTCGGTGGAGCCGCCCGTCTCGTGGCGCAGCTCGCCGCCGGTGATCTTCGCCTCGTACACGATGCGCAGTCCCTGGAAGTCCGCGAAGGAGCCGAGGCGGCGCGGGTAGCGCCGCCGGATGGAGTCCAGTCCGAGGAGCTGCACCGGTTCGACGGCGTAACCGGTCTCCTCGTCGACCTCGCGGACGACCGCCTCCAGCGGGTCCTCGCCGTGTTCGAGGCCGCCGCCCGGCAGCGTCCAGCGTTTCGCGCCGTCCCGGGCCACCCAGCGGGCCAGCAGCACCTTCTCGTCCCGTACGCACACGGCGTAGGCGGCCACTCTCAACTCTGCGTTCATCTGGAGAGGCTAGGCGGTACGCGCCCCCGCGCACCCGGATCGGGGGCAAACGGGTGCGGCGGGAGTCCCGTGCGACGGGTGTCCGGTACATACGCGACGGGTGTCCGGTCACGTGCGCGACAGACGTCCGGTACGTGTGCGACAGGCGTCCGGAACGTCCCCGGTTCGCGTGCAGCGGGCATCCGGTTCCCGTACGGCGGTGATGTGCCAGTGGCGGGTTCACGCCCGGGACGATTACACCTCAGTCAACTCTCCCCAAACAACTGTCACTTACGACATGCTGACCGGTCATTGGGCACCGAAATCCGAACCCTTTCTTACAAAGTTCCGTCCGGATTTCTTCCAGATCCTTCACATTCAGGGATGCACATGACCGCCACCCCCCAGCCCTCCGCGCCCCGCGCGGGCGGTGTCAGACGTACCGCGCGAATAGCCTTCGCGGCCTCGCTGGTCGCCGCTCTGTGTGCGACCGCGCCGCTGCCCGCCTTCGCCGCGGACGCTCCGGACCCCACTCCCCCGGCCCCCAAGTCCGCCGAGGCCAAGCTCGGCAGCGTCGACGAGGCGCTGCTCACCGAGGCGCAGACCTCGGGCGCGAAGGACGTCACCGTGATGGTGGCGACCGCGCCGGGTGCGACCGAGCAGGTCAAGGCCCACTTCGACGGCGTCGCCGGGGCGAGTGTCGGACGTACGGACGACGCACTCGGCTACGTACGGGCCACGCTGCCCATCGCGAAGGCCGAGGCCGCGCTGAAGGCGGCCGCGAAGCTCTCCAGCGTCCACGCGATCGACCTCAAGCAGGACATCAAGCTGGACGACCCGACGCCGTCCGGCGACCGCGCCAAGGGCGCCGCCGTGGCCGGCAAGGGCGCGTACCCGGCGCCGGGGAAGAACACCCCCGCGGAGAACCCGTACAACCCGTCCTTCGAGACGGGCGCCGTCGACTTCGTGAAGAAGAACCCGAAGGCGGACGGCCGCGGCGTCACCATCGGCATCCTGGACTCCGGCGTCGACCTCGGTCACCCGGCCCTGCAGAAGACCACCACCGGCGAGCGCAAGATCGTCGACTGGGTGACGGCGACGGACCCGGTGGCCGACGGCGACGGCACCTGGCGCGCGATGCTGACCGACGTCAGCGGCCCGACCTTCACGGCCGGCGGTCGGACCTGGACGGCGCCCGCGGGCAACTACAAGTTCAACGTCTTCCGCGAGAACGTCACCGCCGGCGGCGACGCCAAGGGCGACCTGAACCGCGACGGCGACACCACCGACGTCTGGGGCGTGCTGTACGACCAGGCCGCCGGGACGGTGCGCGTGGACCTGGACAACGACGGCGACTTCGCCGACGAGACCGCGATGAGCCCGTACAAGGACAAGTTCCAGGTCGGGTACTTCGGCAAGGACAACCCGGCGACGGACGTCGCCGAGCAGGTCCCGTTCGTGGTCGAGTACCGCAAGGACGTCGTCTACAACGCGGCCGGCGCCAAGGCCGACTTCGTCAACATCGGCGTCATCGAGAGCGAGCACGGCACCCACGTCGCGGGCATCACCGCCGCCAACCAGCTCTTCGGCGGCACGATGAACGGCGCCGCTCCGGGCGCCAAGCTGGTGTCCTCCCGCGCCTGCTCCTGGGACGGCGGCTGCTCCAACATCGCGCTGACCGAGGGCATGACCGACCTGGTCAAGAACCGCGGCGTCGACATCGTCAACATGTCGATCGGCGGCCTGCCCGCGCTCAACGACGGCAACAACGCCCGCGCCGAGCTGTACACCCGCCTGATCGACACCTACGGCGTGCAGCTGGTCATCTCGGCCGGCAACAGCGGCCCGGGCACCAACACCATCGGCGACCCCGGTCTCGCCGACAAGGTGATCTCGGTGGGCGCGTCCATCTCCAAGGAGACCTGGGCGGCCAACTACGGCTCGGTCGTGAAGACCAAGTACGCGATGATGCCGTTCTCCTCGCGCGGCCCGCGTGAGGACGGCGGTTTCGCGCCGACCATCACCGCGCCCGGTGCGGCGATCAACACCACGCAGACCTGGCTGCCCGGCGGCCCGACCCTGGAGTCCGGCTACGACCTGCCCGCCGGTTACTCGATGCTCCAGGGCACCTCGATGGCCTCCCCGCAGGCGGCGGGCGCCTCGGCGCTGCTGATCTCGGCCGCCAAGCAGGCGAAGCTGGACCTCACCCCGGCGAAGCTGCGCACCGCGCTGGTCAGCCAGGCGGACCACATCAAGGGTGCGCAGGCGCACGAGCAGGGCGCCGGTCTCATCAACGTCGTCGACGCGTGGAAGTCCCTGAAGAAGGGCGCCACCGCGCACGAGTACACGGTGAAGGCCCCGGTCGACACCGCGATCGACCAGGCACTCAAGACGCCCGGCTTCGGCACCGGTCTCTACGACCGCGAGGGCGGCCTGAAGGTCGGTCAGAAGAAGACGTACGACATCACCGTCACCCGCACCACGGGCCCGGCCGGTGCCGTCCGCCACGAGCTGCACTTCGAGAACAACGACGGCACCTTCAAGGTCGTCGGCGACGACGTCGTGAAGCTGCCCCTGAACCAGCCGGTGACGGTGAAGGTGTCCGCGCAGCCGCGCTCCGGCGGCATCCACAGCGCCGTGCTGGAGCTGTCGGACAACGCCACCGAGGGCATCGACAAGCAGATCCTCACCACAGTCGTCGTCTCGGACGAGGTCGCGAAGCCGGCGTACGCGCTGAAGAAGACCGGCACGGTCCAGCGCAACGCTCCCACCTCGTACTTCCTGAACGTCCCCGCGGGCGCGAAGAACCTCGAAGTGGCGCTGAGCGGGCTCGCCGCGGGCAGCCAGACCCGGTTCATCTCGATCCACCCCTACGGTGTCCCGTCCGACCCGACGACCACCACCTTCTGCTACCCCAACTACAACAACCCGGCGAACACCTGCCGCCCCGACGTCCGCTCCTACGCGGACCCGGCGCCGGGCGTCTGGGAGATCGAGGTCGAGGCGCGCCGCACGTCGCCGCTGCTCGACAACCCGTACACGCTGGACGTGACGCTGCTGGGCGCGGACTTCGACCCGGCCGTCAAGATCGTCCCCGAGGCGAAGGTCGGCACGCCGGCCCCCGTCGAGTGGAAGGTCACCAACAAGTTCGGCGCGATCGACGGCAAGCTGAAGGGCGGCTCGCTGGGCTCCGCGAAGGTCGCCACGCCGACCATCAAGCAGGGTGAGACGCAGCAGACCACGGTCGTCCTGGGTGAGGGCGTCGAGCGCCTCGACGTCGCCATCGGCAAGGTCTCCGACGCGAAGGCCGACCTGGACCTGGTGGTCCTGAAGGACGGCAAGGAGGTCGGCAAGGCCGCGGACGGCGACTCCGAGGAGGCCGTCAGCCTGGTCAAGCCCGCCGCCGGTACGTACACGATCGTCGTGGACGGCTACTCGGTTCCGGCCGGCACCACCACGTACGACTACCGCGACGTGTTCTTCGCGCCGGCGCTCGGCACCGTCACGACCGACGAGTCGAAGACCGTCAAGCTCGCGGGCGGCGCGTCCGCCCAGGTCTCGGCCTCGGTGAACGTCGGTGGCGCCGCACCGGAGGGCCGTCAGTTCTTCGGCCAGGTGCAGCTGCTGAACGCACGCGGCACGGTCGCGGGCACGGGCAGCGTGCAGATCGACAAGGTCGTCCAGTAGTCCCGCAGTCCAGTGGTCCGGTGACGGACTGATCTTGTTGTACGTGTGAGGGGCGGGCCGGGAAGTCTCCGGCCCGCCCCTTCCGTGCGTCCGGTGCCGGTGCGAGAACGCGCACCGGCACCGGTGCTCAGGCGGGCCCCTCGCAGCCGGTGTCGCCAGGGTGGTGCGCGGCGGACATCCACTCCCAGGTGGGGGCGATGTCGGTGCCCGTGAACTCCAGCACCGGTTCCTCGGGGAAGCGGGAGACGTTCACCAGCATGCGTGTGCCGACGGCGAAGCTCTGCTTCTCCGCCCGGGGCACCAGGAACTCCTCCTCGCTACCGCCCTCGGCGGGCTTCAGGCGGCGCTCCACGGCGAGCACGACCCGCACGGCGTCGCCGTCCGCCCGCTCCACCCGGGACACCGTGCCCTCGGCGATGAGGCGGGCGCAGGCGACGAGGCCCTCCGTGGTCGGCTTGGCCTGTTCCTCGTCGGCCGACGGGGGGACGACGAGGAGGGCGATGAGCGCTGCCGCCGCCAGGCCGAGGACGGATGCGGCCACGAAGCGGGCGCGCTTGCGGGACGGTTTGTGCGGGTGCGGGTGCGGGTCGGGGTCCGCGCCTGTGCTGTGGCTGTCGCTGTGGCTGTCGCCGTCGCTGTCGTCCGCCAGCATCCCGCCGATGAGCGCCAGCTGCTCGCGCAGCAGGGCCTCGGTCGCCGGGTCGTCCAGGTTCTCGTGTTCCACCGTCATGCCCCCTCCTCCGTCTCCGTGAGCCGCTGCCGCAGCGTCCGCATCGCGGTGTGGAGGCGGCTCTTGACCGTCCCCGCGGGGATGCCGAGCGCCTCCGCGATCTGCGGCACGGACAGGTCGGCGTAGAACCTCAGCACCACCACCTGCCGGTGCAGGTCCGCGAGCGCGTCGAGGCCGTCGGCGACGACGAGGGTGAGCAGCCGGTCCTCGGGGCTCCGCGCGCCGTCGCCCCATGTGGGGAGCGCGGTCAGGCGGGCGCCGAGGCGTTCCTGCCGGGTGCGGCTGCGGTGCCAGTCCACCGCGATGTTCGAGGCCACGGCGGCCGCCCAGGCGCCGGTGTCCCGGGGCATCTCCGCGCCCTTGGCCCGGCGCTCCAGCAGGCGCAGCCGCACCTGCTGGAGTCCGTCGGCGAGGTCGGTCCCGGGCACGCCGCCCAGGGCCAGTACGGCCCTGACCCGGCGCACCTGGGCCGGATCGAGCAGATCACCGCCCGCTGCGGCGTCCGTCGTCGTTCGCACCACTGCCTCCCCCCGAACCGCGTTTCCCCCTGGACGTACCAGGGCGGCGAAACGTTCACCCGGAGGGAGTCCGGGGTGTTGGTCAGATCTCGACCATGACCTGGTCGAGGGACTTGCGGACCAGGTCCGGGACCTGGCAGTCGTCCGCCGGGTAGCCGACCGGGATGACCGCGAACGCCTTCTCGTTGACCGGGCGGTGCAGCACCTCGGAGAGGAAACGCATGGGGCTCGGGGTGTGGATGAGGGCGGCGAGGCCGGAGAGGTGGAGGGCGGACAGGAGCATGCCGACCGCGATGCCGACCGACTCGTCGACGTAGTAGTGCTTGCGCTTGGTGCCGTCCTCGGCGAGCCAGAAGCGCTGCTGGAAGACGACGATCAGGGCGGGGGCGTCGGTGAGGTGCGGCTTGACCTCGTCGGTGCCCAGCGGACGGAGCGCTTCGAGCCACTCCTCGCCGAGCCGTCCGTCGTACGAGATCTGTTCCTCGGCCTCGGCGGCCTCGCGTATCTGCCGTCGGACGTCCGGGTCCTTGACCAGGACGAAGGTCCAGGGCTGCTGGTGGGCGCCGGAGGGGGCGGTGGCGCCGCAGGCGATGGCGTCGCGGATCACCTGGTCGGGGACGGGGTCGGTGGAGAACTGGCGGACCGTGCGGCGCTCGTCCATGCGGGTGCGCAGCTCGGCGGCGCGGGCCAGGGATTCGGCCGCGTCCATCCGGGCGGGGGCGTAGGGAACCGGCCGGTAGGGGTCGCCGTGGGTCGGTTCCCACTTGTTCTTTGTCACAGTCATGGCCAGAGCATGAAGGGGGCAGGGGCTCTGTGTCCGGAGGTTCGGGAAATCCGGTGTCGGCTGTCCGCTCTGCGGACACTTCACGGCACGGTGGTCCGCCCCTCGGACAATCGATTGGACAAGCCGGACGGCACCTCCCGCATCATGGGTGCCATCGCCGCAGGTCGCCACGCCTGCACACGCAGCAGGTCAGCACGCCTGCGCACAAAGGACTGAGGAGTCACTGTGAGGGTCGGAATCGTCGGAGCCACCGGTCAGGTCGGCGGCGTTGTACTGCGCATCCTCGCGGAGCGGAAGTTCCCGGTCACGGAGCTGCGCCTGTTCGCCTCGGCACGCTCCGCCGGTTCCACGCTGGAGTGGGACGGCAAGCCCGTCACCATCGAGGACGCCTCGCAGGCCGACTACACCGGTCTGGACATCGTGATCTTCTCCGCCGGTGGCGCCACCTCCAAGGCCCTCGCCGAGAAGGTCGCCGCCCAGGGCGCCGTCGTCATCGACAACTCCTCCGCCTGGCGCCGTGACCCCGAGGTCCCGCTCGTGGTGTCCGAGGTCAACCCGCACGCGGTGGCGGACCGCCCCAAGGGCATCATCGCCAACCCGAACTGCACGACGATGGCCGCGATGCCGGTGCTCAAGCCCCTCCACGAGGAGGCCGGGCTGACCGCGCTGATCGCCACCACCTACCAGGCCGTGTCCGGTTCCGGTCTGGCCGGTGTCGCCGAGCTCGACGGGCAGGTCAAGAAGGTCGTCGACCAGGCGGCCGAGCTCACCCACGGCGGCGACAAGGTCGAGCTGCCCGAGCCGAACGTCTACCAGCGGCCGATCGCGTTCAACGTGCTGCCGCTGGCGGGCTCGATCGTCGACGACGGTTCCTTCGAGACCGACGAGGAGCAGAAGCTCCGCAACGAGTCCCGCAAGATCCTGGAGATCCCGGAGCTGAAGGTCTCCGGCACCTGTGTGCGCGTGCCGGTCTTCTCCGGCCACTCGCTCCAGGTGAACCTGCGCTTCGAGCGTCCGCTCGGCGTGGAGCGCGCGTACGAGCTGCTCGGCGGAGCACCGGGCGTGGCGCTCTCGGAGATCCCGACGCCTCTTGAGGCGGCAGGGCAGGACGTCTCCTACGTCGGCCGCATCCGGGTCGACGAGACCGTCGACAACGGCCTCGCGCTGTTCCTCTCCGGCGACAACCTGCGCAAGGGTGCCGCGCTGAACGCGGTGCAGATCGCGGAGCTGGTGGCGGCGGAGCTCAAGGGCTGACGCACCCCTGTCGTACACAGGGCGGTGACACCGGGTCCTCCGGTGTCACCGCCCTTGTCGTATGCGCCCGGTCCGACCGTACATCTCACTGCCGACAGTGCCCCGTGCCGTGGAAGGATGGCCCAGAACGTCACGATCCGAGGAGATGACAGGGTGCCCGGTACCAATCTGACCCGCGAAGAGGCGCAGGAGCGCGCGCGGCTGCTCACGGTTGATGCGTACGAGGTCGAGCTCGACCTCAGTGGTGCGCAGGAGGGCGGTACCTACCGCTCGGTGACCACGGTGCGCTTCACGTCCGCCGAGGACGGGGCCGCCAGTTTCATCGACCTGGTCGCGCCGGCCGTGCACGAGGTGGTGCTGAACGGCGAGGCGCTGGACGCGAAGACGGTGTTCGCCGACTCGCGCATCGCTCTGCCGTCGCTGCGCGGCGGGGACAACGAGCTGAAGGTCGTCGCGGACTGCGCGTACACCAACACCGGTGAGGGTCTGCACCGTTTCGTCGACCCGGTCGACTCGCAGGCGTACCTGTACACGCAGTTCGAGGTGCCGGACGCGCGCCGGGTGTTCGCGTCGTTCGAGCAGCCCGACCTGAAGGCGACCTTCCAGTTCACCGTGAAGGCCCCGGCGGGCTGGACCGTGATCTCGAACTCGCCGACGCCGGAGCCCAAGGACGACATCTGGACGTTCGAGCCGACGCCGCGCATCTCGACGTACATCACCGCGCTGATCGTGGGCCCGTACCACGCGGTGCACTCGGTGTACGAGGGCAAGGACGGGCAGCGGGTGCCGCTGGGCATCTACTGCCGTCCCTCGCTGGCCGAGCACCTGGACGCCGAGGAGATCTTCGCGGTCACGCGACAGGGCTTCGACTGGTTCCAGGAGAAGTTCGACTACAACTACCCGTTCGCGAAGTACGACCAGCTCTTCGTGCCGGAGTTCAACGCGGGCGCGATGGAGAACGCGGGCGCGGTGACCATCCGCGACCAGTACGTGTTCCGCTCGAAGGTCACGGACGCCGCGTACGAGACGCGCGCCGAGACGATCCTGCACGAGCTCGCGCACATGTGGTTCGGCGACCTCGTCACCATGGAGTGGTGGAACGACCTGTGGTTGAACGAGTCGTTCGCCACGTACACCTCGATCGCCTGCCAGGCGTACGCCGAGGGCTCGAAGTGGCCGCACTCCTGGACGACGTTCGCGAACTCCATGAAGACCTGGGCCTACCGCCAGGACCAGCTGCCCTCCACGCACCCGATCATGGCGGACATCCGTGACCTGGACGACGTGCTGGTCAACTTCGACGGCATCACGTACGCCAAGGGCGCGTCCGTGCTCAAGCAGCTCGTGGCGTACGTCGGCATGGACGAGTTCTTCGCGGGTGTGCAGGCGTACTTCAAGGCGCACGCCTTCGGCAACACGCAGCTGAGCGACCTGCTGGGCGCGCTGGAGCAGACGAGCGGCCGCGACCTGAAGACGTGGTCGCAGAAGTGGCTCCAGACGGCCGGGATCAACATCCTGCGCCCGGAGATCGAGACGGACGCCGACGGCGTCATCACCGCGTTCTCCGTCAAGCAGGAGGCCCCGGCGCTGCCCGTCGGCGCCAAGGGCGTCTCGACGCTGCGCCCGCACCGCATCGCGATCGGCCTGTACGACCTGGACGGCGCGGGCAAGCTGGTGCGCACCGACCGCATCGAGCTGGACGTCGACGGCGAACTGACCGCCGTGGACGCCCTGGTGGGTCGTGCGCGTCCGGCCGTGGTGCTCCTGAACGACGACGACCTGAGTTACGCCAAGGTGCGTCTGGACGAGGCGTCGCTGGCGTTCGTCACCGAGCACCTGGGCGACTTCACCGAGTCGCTGCCGCGCGCCCTGTCCTGGGCGTCGGCGTGGGACATGACGCGCGACGGCGAGCTGGCGACCCGCGACTACCTGTCGCTGGTGCTCTCCGGCATCTCCAAGGAGTCCGACATCGGTGTGGTGCAGTCGCTGCACCGCCAGGTGAAGCTGGCGCTGGACCTGTACGCGGCGCCGTCCTGGCGCGAGGCGGGGCTCAACCAGTGGACCGACGCGACGCTGGCGCACCTGCGCTCGGCGGAGCCGGGCAGCGACCACCAGCTGGCGTGGGCGCGGGCGTTCGCCGCGACGGCGCGCACGCCGCAGCAGCTGGACCTGCTGCGCGGGCTCCTGGAGGGCTCGGAGTCCGTCGAGGGCCTGGCCGTCGACACCGACCTCCGGTGGGCGTTCGTGAACCGTCTGGCGGCCGTCGGCGTCGTCGACGAGGACGAGATCGCGGCGGAGCTGGAGCGCGACAACACCTCGGCGGGCCAGCAGCACGCGGCGTCGGCCCGTGCGGCGCGTCCCACGGAGGCCGCGAAGGCGGAGGCGTGGGCGTCGGTCGTGGAGTCCGACGAGCTGACCAACTCCCTCCAGGAGGCGGTCATCGGCGGCTTCGTGCAGACCGACCAGCGCGAACTGCTGCTGCCGTACATGGAGAAGTACTTCGCCGCGGTCAAGGGTGTGTGGGACTCCCGCTCGCACGAGATCGCGCAGCAGATCGCGGTGGGGCTCTACCCCACGCTCCAGGTGTCGCAGGAGACGCTGGACGCGACGGACACCTGGCTGGCGTCTGCCGAGCCGAGTGCGGCGCTGCGGCGGCTGGTGTCGGAGTCGCGCTCCGGTGTGGAGCGGGCGCTGAAGGCGCAGGCGGCCGACGAGGCTGCCGCTTCGTAACACGGGTGCGGGCGTCCTTCGTGACGCTGTTGCGAGCGTGAAAGGAGGGCCCCGGCGCGGGTGGGTGTGCGCCGGGGCCCTCTGTTGTTCCCGTGCGTGCGGGATCGCTGTCCACCGCACGCACGGAGTCTGCGGGAGCCTTCCGGCCCCGGAGTGCTAGTTGCTCAGGTCCTCGTAGCGGGCCTTGAGTTCGGCCTGGCCCTGCTCGGTGACGGTGCCGTGCAGGCGCATGCGGGCGACGCCGCCGTCGGGGAAGGCGTCCAGGCGCACGTGGGTGGCGACGGCCTGCGCGGCGAGCTTGAAGCGGTGCAGGGTGTCGGGCTGCAGCTTGGTGCGCGGCAGGATCTCGAACCAGTCGCCGGTGTCGCCGTTGCGGCCGCTGAGCGCGATCCACCCGGCGGAGTTGCCCTTGAGGTAGGCGGTGTCGATCTCGACGGCGCGGATCGCACCCTGGGCGACGAGCTTGAAGCGCACCCAGTCGTTGGTGTCGCGCACCCGGCGGCGGCGGTTCTCCCAGCCGTCGTCCATCTTGCGGGAGGTGCCCGGCAGGATGATCTGGGTGGGCGAGGAGTAGAACTTGTCGGACGCGTCCTCGTAGGTGCCGCCGTTCTGTACGGCGATGAGGTCGACGGTGCCCAGCAGCTGGAGCCACTCGGGGTCCGGGACGACCTCGCCGTGCACGCGCAGGCGGGCGATGCCGCCGTCGGGGTGCTGGCACAGGCGGACGTGGGTGAAGCGGCGCTCGACGTTGATCTCGAAGGCGTTGGCCGCGTGTCCCTTGACGGGCGTGACGGGGACGATCTCCTCCCACTTCACGTCGTCGGCGAGGAGCTGCTCGGCGCTCGGGGAGCCCTCGACGGCGGTCGCCTGGATGCTGACGCGCTGCGGGTAGTTGCCGCGGAAGTGGGCGGTGTCGACGATGATGCCGCGGATGACGCCGGCCGCGCCGAGGCGGATGATCGCCCAGTCGTGGTCCTCGACCTCGGGGAAGGGGCGGGTGGCGTCGACGCCACGGCGGCGGCGGGTCTCCCAGCCGTCCATGATCTTGCCCTTGTGCCCGAAGTGCTCCGGGTCGAAGACGGCGCGCTCGCGGATGAGGAGGTTCTCGCGCTCGGCGAAGAACTCGTCGTTGGCGGCGATGACACCGGCGCCGAGGCGACGGTCGGCGAGGTCGACGAGCTCGGTGAACGGGAGGTCGCCCGCACTGCGGTAGTCGGCGTACGGGTCGCCTCCGCCGTAGGGGGCTGCGTCGTTGGCGTGCGGGTCGCTCTCGTTGGTCGTCATGGGTACCACTGTGGCCGCCCGACAATACCCAGGTCTATCGAAAGTTTCCGCACAGGCTTTGAAGCAGAACTGAACGGTTGCCGTCGGGGTCCGGCTCAGGTCCGCTCTCCCGCGATCGCCCGCAGGGCTGCCAGTGCCCGGCCCACCGCGGGGCCGTCCTCCGCGCCCCGGCGGACCGCGGCCACCACGTGGCGGCGCGGCTGGTCCGCCTCCAGGACACGCATGACGACACCGGTGCGGCGCTCGGCGGCTGCCATGCGCGGGATGAGGGCGACTCCCATGCCCGCCTCGACCATGGCGAGGATCGCCGTCCATCCGGCGGCGCTGTGCGCCTGCACGGGCACGAAGCCCGCCGCCTCGCAGGCGGCGGTGGTGATCTCCGACCAGGGGCCGCTGCCGCCGAAGATCCATGCCTCGCCGGAGAGGTCCGCGAGGCGCAGTCCGGGGGCGGCGGCGAGCGGGTGGTGCGTGGGGAGCGCCACGTCGAGGGGGTCGGCGAGCAGGGGGATGCGGGCGAACTGCGGGTCGCGTGCGGTGGGCGCGTGCGCGGCGAGCGAGAGGGCGAGGTCGACGGCGCCGTCGGAGAGGAGTTCGTACGCCTCGGCGGCCTCTGCCTCCCGCACCCGTACCTCCAGGCCCGGATGTGTCTCGCGCAGGCGTCGTACGGCGGGTACGACGAGGGCGGGCACGGCGGTGGAGAAGGCGCCGATGCGCACCTGGCCCGCGTCGCCCTTGGCGTAGCCCTCCAACTCGGCCTCCGCGCGTTCCAGTTGCGCGAACACCGCCTCCGCGTGCCGGAGCACGAGGTGGGCGGCGTCGGTGAGGCGGACCCTGCGGCCGTGCGCCTCCAGGAGTGTCACGTCGAGCTGTTTGGCGAGGTTGGAGAGTTGCTGGGAGACGGCCGACGGTGTCATCAGCAGCGCTTCGGCGGTGGCCGTCACGGTGCCCCTCTCGCGCAGGGTCCGCAGGATGCGCAGCTTCTTGATGTCCCACTCGGTCATGACCCGCAACTTATCGGGCCTTCTGCGGCTTCGCGGGACCGGTGGTGGGGCCGGTGGCGGCGCCCAGGACCACGCCGCCCAGGATGAGCGCCATGCACAGGACCTGGAGGGGTCCGGTCCGCTCACCCAGGACGACGTACGACAGCAGGGCCACGCACACCGGCTGGAGGTAGTAGACGATGCCCGCGCGGGCGGCGCCGATGAGGGAGATCGCCTTGTTCCAGGCGAAGAAGGCGACGGCGGAGGAGAAGACGCCGACGTAGACGAGCGGGCCGACGGTGGTGGCGCGTGCCGCGAAGCCGCCCTGGACGGCGAGGCTGACGCCGTACACGGGTGCCAGCATCAGGGCGCCGAGGACGAACGTGCTGAAGAGGAAGGCCAGTCCGCCGATCTCGGCGGGCTTGCGGCGCAGCAGTGCACTGTAGGAACCGAAGCACAGGGCGGCGGCGATCATCCACAGGGCGCCCGCCGAGAGGTCGGGGGCGAGGGAGCCCCGGCCCACCAGGAGCAGTACGCCGACGCAGGCGATCAGCATGCCGACGACCCGGCGCGCGCCGAGCCTGTGGCCGCCGAGGCGCTCGTACACCGCCATGACGACGGGCGAGGCGGCCATGATCATGCCCATGGTTCCGGCGGGGGTGTCCAGTCCGGCCTGGTTGACCAGGGTGTTGTAGACGGTGACGCCGAGCAGTGCCGCGAGGGTGACGAAGCCGAGGCGCCGGCGGAGGACGGCGCGCTGGCGCCAGGTCTCGCGGACGGCGAAGGGGGCGACGGCGAGCAGGGCGACGATCCAGCGCCAGAAGGCGGCCTGGATCGGTGGCACGGAGTCGTGCAGACCGCGGGAGGTGACGAAGCTGCCGGACCAGACGACGGTGGCGACGGCGGCGAGCAGGAGCCCGAGCCCGGCGCCCTTGCGGAGGGTCGCACCGGGGGTGGTGCTGGTCGCGGTCGCACCGGTGCCGGTGCTCGGTTCGGTGGCACCGGGGGTGGTGCTCGGTTCGGTGGCACCGGTGCTGGTGCCCGCGTCGGTCGCGCCGGGTGTGGTGCTTGGTTCGGTGGTGTCGTCCGGTGTGCGGTCGAGCACTGCCATCGCTGTCCCCCTGGGTGTCGCGGTGATCGGTGAGGTCATCACCGTCACACCCGGGTGCTGTTCAGGTCCATCGAAACTTTTCGACGTGACTGTTCAGCAGAAGCGAATGATGGGAGTGCGGGCGAACGCGCCGAGGGCGCCGACGTGCCGTACGGGTGAGTACGGGACGCCGACGCCCTCGGAGAGGCGAAGTCCGGTGTCAGACCTGCTTGCGCGACTTGTCGAGCACCATCACCAGACCGGCGATGATCACGAACAGGCCGATCGGGGCCGCGACGAAGAGACCCAGGGTCTCCGCGACGCTCAGGCCCTTGCCCGGGTCGTCACCGTCGTCCCGTACGGCCGCGAGCGCGGGAGACGACAGGAGCAGCATCATCAGCGTCGTACCGGTCGCGACAGCGCCGGCGCGCAGAGCGTTCTTCTTGTCCACGGTGCAAAAGTAGCGAACGCCTAAGCGGGGCGCTCGCCCGGGGGTGCCGTAAGGGGTTTCGTCCCGGTCCTCGCACCGGTGCCGGACGCCGCGCGGAACACCTCCAGGAGGGTGTGCAGGCGGGGGGAGGCGGCCAGTTCCTCCAGGGTGAGGGGGCGGCCGGTGGCGTCGGCGAGGGGCAGCCGCCAGTTGGGGTACTGGTCCCAGGTGCCGGGGAGGTTCTGCGGGCGGCGGTCGCCCACCGCGTCGGGCAGCCAGATGCCGACCATGCGGGCGGGGGTGCGCAGCAGGAAGCGGTGCACGGCCCGGATCGCGGCCTCCTCGTCGTCGCCGCCCTCGGGCAGCAGGCCCAGTCGGGTGAGATACGTGAGCCAGTCGGTGACTTCCGCGGCGTCCTCGGCACGTTCCTGCGCCAGGGGGCGGGTGAGCAGGCCCAGGCGGTGCCGCAGGGCGACGTGGTCACCGGTGAGGCGGGCCGCGGTGGACGGCAGGTCGTGGGTGGTGGCGGTGGCGACGCAGCCCTCCCGCCAGGCGTCGGGTGCCAGCGGGCGGCCGGTGCCGGACCAGTCCCGTTCGAACCACAGGACGGAGGTGCCGAGCACCCCGCGCGCGGCCAGTGCGTCACGGACACCGGGTTCCACCGTGCCCAGGTCCTCACCGACGACGACGGCCCCGGCCCGGTGCGCCTCCAGGACGAGGACGGCGAGCATCGCCTCGGCGTCGTAACGGACGTAGGCGCCGTCCGTGGGCGGCCGTCCGGCGGGCACCCACCACAGCCGGAAGAGGCCCATCACGTGGTCGATGCGGACGGCTCCCGCATGCCGCAGGAGGTTGCGGAGCAGACTGCGGTACGGGGCGTAGCCGGTCTCGGCGAGCACGTCCGGCCGCCAGGGCGGCAGGCCCCAGTCCTGGCCGCGGGAGTTGAAGGCGTCCGGGGGTGCGCCCACGGACATGCCGGGTGCGTACGCGTGCGCCTGGGCCCAGGTGTCGGAGCCGTCGGGGTGCACGCCGACCGCCAGATCGTGCACGAGGCCGACGGCCATGCCCGCCTCGCGCGCGGCGCGCTGGGCCGCGGCGAGCTGGCAGTCGGTGAGCCAGACGGCCCGGCAGTGGAAGTCGACGAGCTGCGCCAGCCCGGCGCGCTCGCGGGCGGTGTCGGCGGAGTCCCGGTCGGCGAGTGCGCCGGGCCAGCGGCCGCGGTCGGGGCCGTGGGTGTCGACGAGGGCGCACCAGGTGGCGTGGTCCTCCAGCGCGGCGCCCTGTTCGGCGAGGAAGTCGCAGTAGGCGGCGCGGCGGCCGGGGCTCAGCGGCACCTCGTACAGGATCTCCAGCGCCTCCCTCTTGAGCGCCCACACGGCGTCCCGGTCGAGCAGGGCGCCCTCGGACAGCACGCCGTCGCGCAGGGCGGCGGCCCGGGTGAGGAGGTCGTCCAGGCGGGCGCGGTCGCCGGAGCCGGTGACGTAGGCGAACTCCGGTACGTCCTCGATCCGCAGGTGCACGGGGTCGGGGAAGCGCCGGGAGGAGGGGCGGTACGGGGAGGGGTCGGTCGGTGTGCCGGGGACGGCGGCGTGCAGCGGGTTGACCTGGACGAAGCCCGCGCCCAGTGAGCGCCCGGCCCAGGCGGCGAGTTCGGCGAGGTCGCCGAGGTCGCCCATGCCCCAGGAGCGGGTGGACAGCAGGGAGTACAGCTGGACGAGGAAGCCGTGCCGGGGGCCCTCGGCCGCGGGCACGCGCGCGGGGGCGACGACAAGGTGGCAGGAGGCCTCACGGCCGTCGGGCAGCCGGGCGGCCAGCCGGTGGACGCCCGGGGGCAGGTCGGCCCAGTGGTCGCCCTCGGCGGTGCGGGCGGGGCCGTCGCGGTGCGCGGGGGCCGGGGCGGGCCAGGTGCGGTCCTCGCCCTGTTCGGTGGTTACGCGCAGCGCGGTGCCCTCGGGGAGCGCCGCGAGGGCGTCGGGGACGCTCTGGGCGCCCTGCCACAGGACGAGCGTGGCCGGGAGGACCGCGGTGCGGGCGCGGGCGTCGTGGGCGGCGAGAGCGGCGTCCACGGCTTCGGGGGTGCGTGCGTCGACGTCCAGGGCGGCGAGCACGGCGACGACGGTGTCCTCGGGGACGTGGACGGTGCGGTCCTCGGAGGGCGCGTAGGAGGCGGCGACACCGTGCAGCGCGGCAAGGCGGGCCAGCGGGCCCGGAACGGCTTCGCCGCCCGCCCCTGGGGCAGTGGACGGCTCCTGGTCGGCCGGAGCTCCGGGGGACGCGGCCCGGTCGGCGGGCGCGGCGGAGAAGGGCGTGCCCGAAACGGGCGGCGGTTCGGCCCCGACGGGGTCCGCCTGTACTGCGGAGGCGGGGACATCCCGCGCACCGGCGCCGTCCGCCCGCACCTCGGGGACGGGGACATCCCGCGCACCGGCGCCGTCCGCCCGCACCTCGGGGACGGGGACATCCCGCGCACCGGCGCCGTCCGCCCGCACCTCGGGGACGGGGA
>NZ_JBIUXN010000009.1:205233-276039 GCF_044744005.1 Streptomyces sp. NPDC087440
GGAGGCCCGGCACCCCGTCGGCGGGGTCTGGCCGCCCTTCGGCGGCGGAGTCCTCCCGCGCACCGGCGGCGGAGCCCGGCGGCTCCGCTGCGGTGGTGCCCGTCAGGGCCCCGGCGAGCGGGTCCCGCGCAAGGGCGCCAGGGGCCACGCGCTCATCGGCAGGGGGTTCGCCCCGGACCGCCTCAGCCGGGTGGTCCCGCGGCCGTGGTGGGTCGGGGGTGGTGGTCTGTTCGGGTTCGGCGGGTCGGCCCGGTGCGGCGGGCGCCCCCGACGGATCGCGCGGTACCGGCGGCCGGTCGTCCGGTGCCGTTCCCCCTGCTGCGGCCATCTAGACCCCCGGGTACTGGTACTCCGTGCCGGATGCGGTGCCGTACGACGTCGGCTCGCTGGTGAGGGGCGTCGCGTCGGTGAGCGGGGGCTCACTGGTGAGCGGCGCGGCATCGGCGAGCGGCGGCTCGCTGGTGAGGGGCGGCTCGGCGCCGCAGCCGCAGGCGCACGACCCGTCGAGGACGGCGTCGGGGCCCGAGACCTGTTTGGACAGGGCGGACAGGAGGAGCTGGGCGGAAGCGGCCACGGGGGCCTCCCTCGGTGGGGGACGCGGACTTCAGCGTCTCTACCCAGAGGGCGGAGCCGCAGACCTTTCCGGTGCATGAACGTGAGCCGGGTCACATTCGTTCCCCCGGTGGGGAGTTGACGCAAGAAGTTGAAGGAATCGGACGTACGGCCGCAGACTGTCCGGCACACCCGTCGTGAGCGGGCAGAACCCCCGGGCGGCGCAGGCGGCGCTCGCATTGACACTGTCGGCGCACGGGTGATGGGCTCGGCGCGCACAGGTCACGGAACGATCAATACCGCGCAGCGGTGGACGGCACTTGAGCCAGAGGAGTTCGGCGTGCAGTTGGGGCGCAGAAGGGGCGCGACCGCCGTCGCGTTCGCCGTGATGGGCTCTCTGCTCGGCGGCGCGCCGGGCGCGGTGGCCGCTCCGCCCGCCCCGGACGTACCCACTCCCGCGACCAGGGACCACGACAGTGACGGCGCGCTGCCACCGGTGTGGCCGCGTCCGCAGTCGATGCGTGCGGCCGGCGCCGGTGTGCCGGTGGGCGACGAGGCGGTGCTGGTGGTGGCCCCCGGCAGCGATCCGTACGCGGTGGACGCGGTGCGCAGTGTGCTGCGGGGCGCGGGCGCGCACACCCTGTACGAGGTGGCACCGGGAGAGGCGCTGCCGCCGCGCGGTCTGGTCGTACGGGCGGGGGCCGCCGACGAGGCGATGACCGCGCTGCGCGCACCGGCGCTGGGCGACCTCCCACAAGGGGGCTACCGGATCGCCGTGGGACAGGTCGAGGGCCGGGACACGGTGGCGCTGGACGGCGTCGGCACGGACGGCCTCTTCCACGCGGCGCAGACGCTGCGGCAGTTGATCCGCAGCGGCGGCGAACGCACCACCGTCGCCGGTGTCACGGTGCGGGACTGGCCGGGGACGGCCGTGCGCGGCATGACGGAGGGTTTCTACGGGCGCCCCTGGACCACCGAACAACGGCTCGCCCAGATCGACTTCATGGGCCGCACCAAGCAGAACCGCTATCTGTACGCGCCCGGGGACGACCCGTACCGCCAGGCACTGTGGCGCGACCCCTACCCGGCCGCCGAGCGCACCTCCTTCCGGGTGCTCGCGGAGCACGCGCGGCGCAACCACGTGACGCTGGGATGGGCGGTGGCGCCGGGGCAGGCAATGTGCATGTCCGACGACCGGGACGTGCGCGCGCTGGTGCGCAAGGTGGACGCCATGTGGGCGTTGGGCGTGCGGGTCTTCCAGCTCCAGTTCCAGGACGTCAGCTACAGCGAGTGGCACTGCGGGCAGGACGCCGACGTGTTCGGGTCGGGCCCCGCGGCGGCGGCGAAGGCACACGCGCGGGTGGCCAGTGCGGTGGCCCGCCACCTCGCCCAGCGGTATCCGGGCGCGGAGCCCCTGTCGTTGATGCCGACGGAGTTCTACCAGGACGGTACGACGGAGTACCGGCGCGCGCTGGCGGCCGAGCTGGACGGGCGGGTGCAGGTCGCGTGGACCGGGGTGGGCGTGGTGCCGCGCACCATCAGCGGGCGCGAACTGGTCACCACCCGGGAGGCGTTCGGGCATCCGCTGGTGACGATGGACAACTACCCGGTCAACGACTACGCGCAGGACCGTATCTTCCTCGGCCCCTACACGGGCCGTGAACCGGCCGTGGCGGGCCGCAGCGCCGCCCTGCTGTCGAACGCCATGGAGCAGCCCTCCGCGTCCCGCATTCCGCTGTTCACGGCCGCCGACTTCGCCTGGAACCCGCGGGGTTACCAGCCGCAGGAGTCCTGGCAGGCGGCGATCGACGACCTGGCGGGCGACGACACGAAGGCCCGGGAGGCGATGCGCGCGTTCGCCGGGAACCACGCCTCCTCGATCCTGGACCCGCACCACGAGTCGGCGTACCTGCGCCCCCTGATGGACGCGTTCTGGGCGTCCCGCGCCTCCTCCGACACCGGGCGGCGCAACGCGGCGGCGCAGCGGCTGCGGGCCGCGTTCACCGTGATGAAGGAGACCCCGAAGCGGCTCGGCGCGGCCGCCGGGGGCTCCTTCGACGACGAGGTGCGGCCCTGGCTGGAGCGGTTCGCCCGGTACGGGCAGGCGGGCGAGCAGGCCGTCGACATGCTCCAGGCGCAGGCCGTGGGCGACGGCGCCACCGCCTGGCGGCACTCGCGGGCGCTGGACGCCTCCCGTACGGCGCTGAAGGCGCCCCGGGTGACCGTCGGCAAGGGGGTGCTGGACCCGTTCCTGTCGAAGGCGGTGCGGCAGGGCGCCGCGTGGACGGGGGCGGACCGCGAACCGGGAGAGGTGACCCAGGGCCCCGGCACGTACACGGTGCGCCTGCAACACGCGCGTCCGGTGTCGGCGGTCACGACGATGGCCGACCCCGGTGCCACCGACGCCGCCGTGGAGGTGCACGTGCCCGGTGAGGGCTGGCGGCGCGTCGGGGCGCTCACGGCGGAGGGCTGGACGCAGACGCCGGTGGGCGGCACCCGGGTGGACGCGGTGCGGCTCGCGTGGCAGCGGCAGGCGCCCCGGGTGCAGCGGATGGTGCCGTGGTTCGCGGACGAGCCGGAGGCCAGGCTGGCGCTGTCGCGGGCGGAGATCGATGCGGAGATCGGCGGCCCCCCGGTGCGGGTGCGGGCGGCGCTCACCGGTCAGCGGCCGGGAGAGGTGCGCGGCGAACTGGTCGCGAAGCCCCCCAAGGGCATCGAGGTGCTCGCGCCCGGGGCGACCGTCGTGCCGCGCGGCACGGACACCTCGGTGCCGCTGGACGTGAAGGTCGCCCAGGGCACCCCGGCGGGCGAGTACCGGGTGCCGGTGTCGTTCGGCGACGGGGTGGAGCAGACGCTGACGGTACGGGTCGCGCCGCGCACGGCCGGACCCGATCTGGCGCGTACGGCGCGGATCTCCTCGTCGGGGGACGAGACGGCGGACTTCCCGGCGTCCGCCGCCGCCGACGGGCGGGCGGACACCCGCTGGTCCTCGCCCGTCGGGGCGTCCGCCTGGTGGCAGGCGGAGCTGGCGGGCCCCACCCGGGTGGGCAGGGTGTCGTTGCGCTGGCAGGACGCGTACGCGACGGCGTACCGCGTCCAGGTCTCGGCGGACGGGCGCACTTGGCGCACGGCGGCCACCGTCAGGGACGGCCGCGGCGGCAGGGAGACGGTGCGCTTCGACGCGAGGGACGCGAAGTTCGTGCGGGTGCAGGGCGACGAGCGGGCGACCCGGTTCGGGTACTCGCTGTGGTCGGTCGAGGTGTACGCGGTCGCGCAGTGAGCGTGCGTCGGGGGGGACGCGGGCCGACGCCCGTGTCCCCCCGACGCACGTCAGGGACAAAAAATCCCGGTCTCAGGCGGAGATGCCGTCGCTCCGGGCCAGGGCGTCGTCGGCGCCGAAGGGTTGCAGGTACGGCAGCCAGCGCGGATCGCGGTGCCCCGTCCCGATGATGCGCCAGGCCAGCCCCGACGGCGGGGCGGGCTGGTGGCGCAGTCGCCAGCCGAGCTCCATGAGGTGCCGGTCGGCCTTGACGTGGTTGCAGCGGCGGCAGGCCGCCACCACGTTCTCCCAGGCGTGCTGTCCGCCGCGACTGCGTGGGATGACGTGGTCGACGCTGGTTGCGACGCCACCGCAGTACATGCAGCGCCCGCCGTCCCTGGCGAAAAGCGCACGGCGGGTGAGAGGAACGGGCCCCCGGTAGGGGACCCGCACGAAGCGTTTCAGCCGGACCACGCTGGGAGCGGGGACGACTCGGGTCGCACTGTGCAGAAAGGCGCCGGACTCCTCGAGGCACAGGGCCTTGTTCTCCAGGACGAGGACGAGCGCGCGGCGGAGCGGTACGACGCCGAGGGGCTCGTACGACGCGTTGAGGACCAGGACATGCGGCACGGATGCCTCCTTGGACGCCGGCGGCGCGTGGCTCGCGCCGGGACGATTCCCGAACAGTCTCCCCTCATGCCTGGTCGTGGCGCCACCACGTCCGCGTAACGGGCCACACGTGTTGTGTGTCACAGCGTGGAACCGGCCCGGGGGGTGTCGGGAACCACAGGCCCGCCGCCCCACTGTCAACCGGAGGCTTCGCATTGCCCCGTTAGTGTGGTGGGTCTGCCACATCGCATGGAGGTGCCCGAGGTGTCCTGGTCCGCCCTACTGGTCGCAGATCCGCCCGCCGATCCCGTCACGTTCGACGAGGCCGCCGAGAAGGCGAGCAATGCCGCGAGCTGGGTGGAGCAGAACTGGTCCACCTGGCTGAACGTGGGCCTGCGCATCCTGCTGATCGTGATCATCGCGACGGTGCTGCGGTCGGTGATCCGGCGCACGATCACCAAGCTGATAACGCACATGAACAACAGTGCGCAGGCGGTGGAGGGCACCGCGCTCGGCGGTCTGCTGGTGAACGCGGAGCGCCGCAGGCAGCGCTCCGAGGCGATCGGCTCGGTGCTGCGTTCGGTGGCGTCGTTCCTGATCCTGGGCACCGCGGCACTGATGGTGCTGGGTGCGCTGAACATCAACCTGGCGCCGCTGCTGGCGTCGGCGGGTGTCGCCGGTGTGGCGCTCGGTTTCGGCGCCCGCAACCTGGTCACCGACTTCCTGTCCGGTGTCTTCATGATCCTGGAGGACCAGTACGGCGTCGGCGACACCATCGACGCCGGGGTGGCCTCCGGCGAGGTCATCGAGGTGGGTCTGCGCGTCACCAAGCTGCGCGGCGACAACGGTGAGATCTGGTACGTGCGCAACGGCGAGGTCAAGCGGATCGGCAACCTGAGCCAGGGCTGGGCGACGGCGGGCGTCGACGTCCAGGTGCGCCCGTCGGAGGACCTGGCGCAGATCCGCGAGGTGCTCTCCGAGGTCGCCGACGACATGGCGAAGGCCGAGCCGTGGAACGAGCGGCTGTGGGGCCCCATCGAGGTGCTGGGCCTGGACTCGGTGCTGCTGGACTCGATGATCGTGCGGCTGTCGGCGAAGACGATGCCGGGCAAGGCGCTGGGCGTGGAGCGCGAGCTGCGCTGGCGGGTCAAGGACGCCTTCGACAAGGCGGGCATCCGCATCGTCGGCGGTCCCGCGCCGGTGATCGAGGAGGACCCGGCCGACCCGTCGGCGGGCGTCGCCGCCCCCTCCGCGATGGCCAACCCGCTGTCCCCGCAGGCGATGGCGTCCAACCCGATCCCGCCCGCCGGTGCCACGCCCGGCTCGGGTCCGGCGACACCGGCCCCGGCGGCGCATCCGAACCTGAACAAGTAGGCACCGGTACGCCCGACTTCGTGCCGCACACGGCACACACGAGGCACGCACGAGGCACAACAGCCCCAAGAAGACACTTCCGCGCCCCCGCAGGTAACGCTTTGGTTGCCTCGGGGGCGCTCCCCATTGACGGCCCTTTCACCTGCGCCTTACGTTCCTCCCACCGAATAGGAAACTTTCCTAACAACGTGGTTGGGAGAGCGGGCAGCCGAAAGGCGGGTGACGTCGTCATGGCCACGACTCCGGGCACACCGAGTGTGCTGCGAGCGATGAACGACCGTGCGGCGCTCGACCTCCTGCTGGCGCACGGCCCCCTCTCCCGCACCCGGATCGGCAAGCTGACCGGGCTCTCCAAGCCGACCGCCTCGCAGCTCCTGGCCCGTCTGGAGGCCGCCGGACTGGTCGTCGCCACCGGCACCACGGAGGGCCGTCCGGGCCCCAGCGCGCAGCTGTACGCGGTCAACGCTAGCGCCGCGCACGTCGCCGCCCTGGACGTCACCCCCGGCCGCATCCGGGCCGCCGTCGCCGACCTCACCGGCGAAACGGTGGGCAGCTTCGAACTGGCCACCCCCGGACGGGCGTCGACGGGTGTCGTACGCCAGGTGACGCAGGCGGTCGAGGGTGCGGCGAAGGACGCCGGTCTGACCACGTCCGACCTGCACCGGATCGTCATCGGCACCCCGGGCGCGTTCGACCCGAGCACCGGGCGGCTGCGGTACGCCTCGCACCTGCCGGGCTGGCACTCCCCCACGCTGCTGGACGAGTTGGCGGCGGTGCTGCCGATGCCGGTGGAGTACGAGAACGACGTGAACCTGGCGGCGGTCGCCGAGCAGCGGCTCGGCGCGGCGAAGGGCCACGAGAACTTCGTGCTGCTGTGGGCGGAGGCCGGTCTCGGTGCGGCCCTCGTCCTCGGCGGGCGGCTGCACCGCGGCTGGACCGGCGGCGCGGGCGAGGTCGGCTTCCTGCCGGTGCCGGGCGCCCCGCTGATCCGCCGGGTGGCAAAGGCCAACGGCGGCGGCTTCCAGGAGCTGGCCGGCCCCGTCGCCGTACCGCGGATCGCGAAGCGGCTCGGGGTGGAGACGCCGGAGCAGCCCGCTCTGGAGGTGGCCGTCGACCTGCTGTCGCGCGCGGCGCGCGGGGAGCGCGGGACGGCCGGGCTGCTGCCCGAGTACGCGCACCGCCTGGCCGTGGGACTCGCGTCCGTGGTGGCGGTGCTGGACCCCGAACTGATCGTCCTGTCCGGAGCGCTGACCGCCGCAGGCGGTGAGCCGCTGCGGGCCTTCGTGCAGACGGAGCTGGCGGATCTGGCCGCGCCCCGTCCCCGTCTCGTGCTCGGCGAGATCCACCAGAACCCCGTGCTGAGAGGTGCGCTGCAGAGCGCCCTGGAGGCCACCCGCGACGAAGTGTTCGACACCTCGTCCCGCTAGACCCCGACCGCCCCCGTCCGTTGTCCGCCCCGCAATTCCCTTGCCCCGTCCTGCCCCAGGGAGCTTTGTCATGCGCAGAAACCGCCGTCTGACCGCAGCCGCTGTCGCCGTCGCCGCGATATCCGTTCTCGCCACCGCCTGTGCCGGCTCCGGCGAGAACACCGCGAAGGACGACCCGAACGCCAACACCACGATCAACTTCTGGCACGGCTGGGCCCAGCCGAACGAGGTCAAGGCGATCCAGGAGAACGTCGCCCGCTTCGAGAAGGCGCACCCGAACATCAAGGTCAACGTCGTCGGCAACATCAACGACGACAAGCTCAACCAGGCGCTGCGCAGCGGCGGTTCCAAGGGCCCGGACGTGGTGTCGTCGTTCACCACCTCCAACATCGGCAAGTTCTGCTCCTCGGGCGCCTTCGCGGACCTGAAGCCGTTCGTCGAGAAGTCGAAGCTGGACCTGGAGAAGACCTTCCCGAAGGTGATGCTCGACTACACCCAGTTCGAGGGGAAGCGCTGCGCGCTGCCGCTGCTGGCGGACGCGTACGGCCTCTACTACAACAAGGACGCCTTCGAGAAGGCCGGCATCAAGGAGGCCCCGAAGACGTACTCGGAGCTCCTGACGGTCGCGAAGGCGCTGACGAAGACCAAGGGCGACGGCTACGAGCAGCTGGGCTTCATGCCCGCGTTCCACGGCTACGAGACGACCACCGAGCACTACCTGGGCTCCTGGGGCCCGGAGTACTTCGACAAGGACGGAAAGTCGCAGGTCGCCAAGGACCCGGCGTTCGCGGAGATGTTCACCACGCAGAAGAAGCTGGTCGACGAGCTCGGCGGGCTGCAGAAGCTGGAGAAGTTCCGCAACACCTTCGGTGACGAGTTCGGCGCGAAGCACCCCTTCCACACCGGCCAGGTCGCGATGCAGCTGGACGGCGAGTGGCGGCTGGGGATGGCCAAGGACGCCAAGACCCCGTTCAAGATCGGTGTCGCGCCGATGCCCGTCCCGGACAGCCAGAAGGACTCGTACGGCAAGGGCTACCTGTCCGGCACGGTGATGGGCATCGCCCCGCAGAGCAAGAAGCAGAACGCCGCGTGGGAGCTGGTGAAGTTCATGACGACCGACACCAAGGCGGTCGTGGAGTTCTCCAACGCGATCCACAACGTGCCCTCGACCTTCGAGGCGCTGAAGTCGCCCGACCTGAAGATCGAGCCGGAGTTCAAGACCTTCATCGACATCGCCCAGAACCCGAAGTCCAACACGGCCGCGGGCGCGGTCAACGGCGCCACGTACCTGAACACCATCCAGGACTTCGGCTACCAGTACGAGAAGGGCACCGAGACGGACCTGAAGGCGGGTCTGGACAAGCTGGCGAAGCAGATCGACACCGACATCGCGAAGGCGAAGTAGTCCTCCCATGACCACGAACACGCTCCGTACGAAGCGCAGGAAGTCAGCGCTTCGTACGGCGGCCTTCATGTCGCCGTGGCTGATCGGCTTCGCGGTGTTCTTCGCGTACCCACTGATCTCCACCCTGTACTTCTCGTTCACGAAGTACGACGGTTTCGGTGCGCCGACCTTCAACGGTTTCGACAACTGGAAGTACGTCTTCGAGAACTACCCGAACTTCTGGCCCGCGATGAGGAACACCCTCTGGCTGGTCGTGGTGATGGTGTTCTGCCGGGTCGTCTTCGGTCTCGGCATCGGCCTGCTGATCACCAAGATCAAGACGGGTACGGGAATCTTCCGCACCCTCTTCTACCTGCCGTACCTGGCGCCCCCGGTGGCGGCCACCCTCGGTTTCGTCTTCCTGCTGAACCCGGGCACCGGGCCGGTCAACGCGATCCTCGGCGACCTGGGCCTGCCCACCCCCGACTGGTTCACCGACCCGGCCTTCTCCAAGCCCGCGCTCACCATCCTCGCGGTGTGGGGCATCGGCGACCTGATGGTCATCTTCATGGCCGCGCTGCTCGACGTACCGAAGGAGCAGTACGAGGCGGCGGAGCTGGACGGCGCTTCCGCCTGGCAGCGGTTCCGCTTCGTGACGCTGCCGAACATCTCGCCCATCGTGATGTTCGCCGTCGTCACGGGTGTCATCCAGGCGATGCAGTACTACACCCAGCCCCTGGTGGCGGGGAAGGTCGCCTCCGGCATCATCGGCAACTCGGGCCAGCAGGTGGAGCCCGGTTTTCCGGACAAGTCGACCCTGACCCTGCCGCAGCTCGTCTACAACCTCGGCTTCCAGCGCTTCGACTACGGCTCCGCCGCGGTCGCCGCCCTCGTCCTGTTCGTCCTGGCGATGGCCTTCACGGCCCTGCTGATGCGACGTCGCGGCGGCCTCCTCCAGGCAGGTGACTAACTTCCATGTCCACCACGACACTTGAGCGACCGCTCAACACGGACGCGCCCACACCGGCACACCGCACCGCACGCCGCAAGGCCGCGCTGCACTGGATCGGTGTCCACTCCCTGGGAATCGCGGCGGCACTGTTCTTCCTGCTGCCGTTCGTCTTCCTCTTCCTCACCTCCTTGATGAGCGATGCACAGGCGCTCACCAGCGACCTGGTGCCGCACACCTGGGAGTGGGGCAACTACGTCAAGGTCTTCCAAACACCGGGCTTCCTCACCTGGTGGAAGAACAGCCTGCTGTACGCGGGGCTCGGCACCGTACTGACGGTGCTCTCGTCGATCCCCGTGGCGTACGCGCTCGCCAAGTTCCGCTTCCGCGGCCGCAATCTGTCGCTGCTGCTGGTGATCTCGATGATGATGCTGCCGCAGCAGGTCGTCATCATCCCGATGTACCTGTTCTGGTCGAAGCAGCTGGACCTCACCGGCACCCTGTGGCCGCTGATCATTCCGCTGGCATTCGGGGACGCGTTCTCCATCTTCCTGCTGCGGCAGTTCCTGCTGACCATCCCCAACGAGTACCTGGACGCGGCGAAGGTGGACGGCTGCGGCGAATTCCGCACGCTGATCCGCATCGTGCTGCCGATGGCCAAGCCCGGCATCGCGGCGATCGCCCTGTTCCAGTTCTTCGCCCTGTGGAACGACTACTTCGGACCGCAGATCTACGCGTCGGACAACCCGGCGGCGTGGACGCTGAGTTACGGCCTGGAGTCCTTCAAGGGCGCGCACCAGACCAACTGGAATCTAACCATGGCCGCGACCGTACTGGTCATGGCCCCTGTGATCCTCGTGTTCTTCTTCGCCCAGAAGGCGTTCGTCGAGGGTGTCACGCTGACCGGAGTGAAGGGCTAGGTCACCACCTCATGAAGCTCGCAGTAGTCGGTGGAGGTTCCACCTACACCCCCGAGTTGATCGACGGCTTCGCCCGGCTGCGGGACACGCTCCCGATCACCGAGCTCGTCCTGATCGACCCGGCGGCCGACCGCCTGGACCTGGTGGGCGGCCTGGCCCGCCGGATCTTCGCCAAGCAGGGCCACCCGGGCACCATCACCACCACCTCCGACCTGGACCGGGGCGTCGCGGACGCCGACGCGGTGCTGCTCCAGCTCCGGGTGGGCGGCCAGGCGGCCCGCAACCAGGACGAGACGTGGCCGCTGGAGTGCGGCTGCGTCGGCCAGGAGACGACGGGCGCGGGCGGCCTCGCCAAGGCGCTGCGGACGGTCCCGGTGGTCCTGGACATCGCCGAGCGCGTCCGCCGCACGAACCCCGACGCCTGGATCATCGACTTCACCAACCCCGTCGGCATCGTCACCCGCGCCCTGCTCCAGGCGGGGCACAAGGCGGTCGGCCTGTGCAACGTGGCGATCGGCTTCCAGCGGAAGTTCGCCAAGCTGCTCGACGTGACGCCCGCCGAGGTCCACCTCGACCACGTGGGCCTCAACCACCTCACCTGGGAGCTGGGGGTGCGACTCGGCGGCCCGACCGGCGAGAACCTGCTGCCGAAGCTGATCGCCGAGCACGGTGACGCGATCGCGGCGGACCTGCACATGCCGCGCGCGATCGTGGACCGCCTCGGCGTCGTCCCCTCGTACTACCTGCGGTACTTCTACCAGCACGACGAGGTCGTGCGGGAGCTGGGCACCAAGCCCTCGCGGGCGGCCGAAGTGGCGGCCATGGAGAAGGAGTTGCTGGCGCTGTACGGCGACCCCACGCTCGACGAGAAGCCGGAACTGCTCGCCAAGCGCGGCGGTGCGTTCTACTCGGAGGCGGCGGTGGACCTCGCGTCCGGACTGCTGGGCGGCGGCGGGTCGCCGGTGCAGGTGGTCAACACGTACAACAACGGCACCCTGCCCTTCCTGCCCGACGACGCGGTGATCGAGACGCAGGCGCGCATCGACGCGAGCGGGGCGACGCCTCTTGCGGTGGCACCGCTCAACCCCCTGTACGCGGGGCTCGTCTCGAACGTCACGGCGTACGAGAACCTCGCGCTGGAGGCAGCGTTGCACGGTGGCAGGGAGCGCGTTTTCGCGGCGCTCCTCGCGCACCCCCTGGTGGGTCAGTTCGAGTACGCGGAGGCGCTCACGGACAAGCTGATCGCGCACAACAGGGAGCACCTGGCGTGGGCGTGAGCACTCCCCCGCACCGGTACGAGGACGGCAGCGTCCTCGCGATCGACGCGGGCAACAGCAAGACGGACGTCGCCGTGATCGGCGCGGACGGCCGGGTCCTGGGCACCGGCAGGGGCGGCGGTTTCCAGCCGCCTCTGGTGGGCGTGCAGGTGGCCGTCGACGCGCTCGCGGAGGCGGTCGGGGCGGCCCTGGACGCGGCCGGTGTCACCGGCGTCGACCATGTGTCCGCCTGTCTGGCCAATGCCGACCTCCCCGTGGAGGAGCGGGAGTTGGCGACGGCCGTGCAGGCGCGCGGCTGGGGCCACACCACGGAGGTCTACAACGACACCTTCGCGATCCTGCGCGCCGGGGTGGACGAGCCGCGCGGTGTCGCGGTGGTCTGCGGGGCGGGCATCAACTGCGTCGGCATGCTGCCCGACGGGCGCACCGCCCGCTTCCCGGCGATCGGGAAGATCTCCGGGGACTGGGGCGGCGGCGGGGGCCTCGCCGACGAGGCGATGTGGTTCGCGTCGCGGGCGGAGGACGGGCGGGGCGAGCCGACGGCCCTGGCCACCGTGCTGCCCGCGCACTACGGCGTGGAGTCGATGTACGCCCTCGTGGAGGCCCTGCACCTGGGGCGGATTCCGTCGGTACGGCTGCACGAGGCGGCCCCCCTGGTGTTCGCCGTGAGTGCCTCCGGGGACGCGGTGGCGCGGGGGCTGGTGCACCGGCTCGGGGACGAGGTGGTCGCGATGGCGTCCGTCGCGCTGGGGCGGCTCGGGCTGCTGGAGGAGGCGGCGCCGGTGCTGCTCGGCGGGGGTGTGCTGGCGGCACGGCATCCGGAGCTGGACGGGCGGATTCGCTCGCTGCTGACGGAGCGGGCGCCGAAGGCGGAGATCCGGGTGGTGACGGCGGCGCCGGTGCTGGGGGCGGCGCTGCTGGGGCTGGATGTGGTGGGGGCGGACGGGGAGGTGCGGGGGGAGCTGCGGGCGCAATACGCGTAGGCGGGGGTACGGGGGGTGGCTCGGCCCCTGCGAGGCGATCGTCCGGTACGGGGTGGGCCGGGGCTCCTTTGGACGCGCGTCCGGCACAGGTGCTGGGGCAGGGGCGGCACCCGGGTGGGCCGGGAGCGGGAGGGGCCGCCCCCTTGCCCGCCCGTCCCGCCCCCGGGGGGCGGCCCCGCCGCCCAAGGGGGCTACGGGGGAAGGGGAGGGGCGGCTCCGTCGCCCCAAGGGGGCTGAGGGGGAAGGGTGGCCTCGTCGCCCAAGGGGGCTCAACTCCCGGCCATATGGGGACGAGACGGACCCCCGTCGGGAGGCCATGGCCCGCGTACCCTCTGCCGCATAGGATCAGCCGTTAAGTGGCATGTCCCTGGCGCGAATTGGGCAACGACCGGACCCCCTCCCGGGTTCCGAACGGGAACCAAACGGATCTCTCCGACGTATTCATGTCGAGGGGGCCCGCCGGAGGGCGGGCCAGCCGTCCACGACCGAGGGGGAGGTCTCGTGGCACACCCGCCGATGGGCGGCCCAGGGGGGACCGCCGTGGCTGTGACGCCCACCGCGTCCGGCGCATCCGCGCCCGGCACGACCGCGTCCGGCACGCCCGCGCCCGGGCCGTATCCACCGCACCACCCACCGCCCGCCCGCGGCAGCGCCTGGGCCGAGGGCCGGGACAGGCTGCGCGCCGCCGCGACGACCGAGCCGGGCCGGCTGCGGGTCATCGGGGCCGTGCTGGCCGTGCTGGTGATCGCGTTCGGCGCGGTGACCGCCTGGCAGGTGGCCGACCGGAAGTCCGCCGCCGACGACGTGGTGACGCGCAGTCAGCCGCTGTCCGCCGACGCGGCGAGCATCTACCGCTCCCTCGCCGACGCCGACACGGCCGCCGCCAGCGGTTTCCTCGCGGGCGCGCAGGAGCCGCCGTCGGTGATCAAGCAGTACAACGACGACATCGCCGAGGCCTCCCGCCTGCTGGTCAAGGCCGCGGCGAACACCTCCGGCACGAGCACGTCGGGTCAGCAGATCGCCACGCTGAACCAGCGGCTCCCCCAGTACACGGGCCTCATCGAGCGGGCCCGCGCCAACAACCGCCAGGGCCTGCCGCTCGGCGGCGCCTACCTGCGGTACGCGAACGAGCAGATGACGACCCAGCTGCTGCCCGCCGCGAAGAAGCTGTACGACGAGGAGACGGACCGCCTCTACCGGGACTACGACGACGCGACGGCCTGGCCGTACGTGGCGCTCGGGCTCGGGGTGCTGGCGCTGGGCGGCCTCGGCTGGGCCCAGTTGCGCAACTACCGCCGTACCAACCGGGTGTTCAATCACGGTCTGCTCGGGGCGTCCGTCGCCTCGGTCGCGGTGCTGCTGTGGCTGGTGGTCGGGCACACGCTGGCGTCGTCCGGGCTGGGCGACTCCCGGACGTACGGGCAGGAATCGCTGAAGGTGCTCAGCGACGCCCGGATCAGCTCCCTGCAGGCCCGGGCGAACGAGAACCTCACCCTGGTCTCGCGCGGCGCGGTCTCCACCGCCGCCGGCGGCGACAAGTACGAGGCGGACTACACGAGCGGCATGGCCGACCTGGAGAAGCAGCTCACCCGGGCCGGGCAGCTCGCCGACGACGACGGGGGCAAGGGCCCCGTGCAGAAGGCCGCGGACAGCGTGAAGGTCTGGAAGACCCAGCACAAGGACGCCCGCGCCACCGACGACCAGGGCGACTACGACGCCGCGCTGAAGAAGGTCATCGGCGAGAGCAACTCCACCGGCCAGTCCTTCGTCAAGGTCGACCAGGCGCTGGCATCGGCCCTGGAGTGGGAGCAGCGCGAGTTCACCGAGGCGGCCGAGGACGGCCGGGGCGCCCTGTCGGGGCTCGCGATCGGGGCGGCCGTACTGGCCGTACTGGCCGCCGGTGCGGCGCTGCTGGGCATCGGGCGCAGGCTTTCGGAGTTCAGGTGATGCGGGGGATGAAGGGAAACGACGCGCACGGTGCGCACGAGGACGCGGCTGCCGGAGGGAGTGCGATGAGGGAGAACGGAGCACGACCCGGTGCCGGGAACACCGGCGGGCGCCAGGACGCGTCGGCGCACACCGGCGGGCGCGCGGGAGCGCACACCGGCGGGCGCGAGGACGCCTCGGCGCGCCCGGCCGCCCGTACGCTGCGCGGCGGCTGGCGGCTCGGCCTCGTCGCGCTGGCGGCCGCGGTGGCCCTGACGGCGGGCGTCGCGGTGCTGCCGCTGCCCGCCGAGCACGGCGGCGCGGACACGGTGTCCGCCGGGAGCGGTACGGCCGCCCAGGCCGCCGCGAAGGCCCCGGCCTGCCAGGAGCCCGAGCGGAGCCTGCGCCCGGCCTCGGCGGACGGCGCCACGATCGCGAAGATCAAGGCGCGCGGCAAGCTGATCGCGGGCGTCGACCAGAACAGCTTCCGCTGGGGCTACCGCAATCCGGCCTCCGGCAAGCTGGAGGGCTTCGACATCGACATCGTGAAGGCCATCGCGAAGGAGGTGCTGGGCAGCGAGGACGCCGTCATCTACCGGGCGATACCCACCAGTCAGCGCATCCCGCTGCTCCAGGCCGGGAAGATCGACATCGTGGTCCGCACGATGACGGTCAACTGCGACCGGATCGGGAAGGTGGCCTTCTCCAACGCCTACTTCCAGGCGGGACAGCAGGTGCTGGCCCCCAAGGGGTCCACGATCACCGGGTACGACGACTCCCTCAAGGGCAAGAAGGTCTGCATGGCCAAGGGCTCCACGGCCCTGGACGCCATGAAGGCGGACTCGCACGGCGCGCTGTTCAACACGCCGGAGCTGCTCGTCCCCAACCAGCTGGACTGCCTGGTGCGGCTCCAGCTCGGCCAGGTCGACGCGATCGTCACGGACAACGCCCTGGCCGCCAGCCAGGCCGCGCAGGACCCGGCGGTCGAGCTGAAGGGCACGGAGCCGTTCACCACCGAGTTCTACGCCGTCGCGACGAACAAGGAGGCCACCGACCTGGTGCGCCGGATCAACAAGGTGCTGGCGGCCTACGGCAAGGGGCCGTGGCAGGAGTCGTACCGCCAGTGGCTGTCGAAGGACCTCAGAGGGCTCACCGGCCCTCCGGCCCCGAAGTTCCTCGACTGACGGCCGCGGCCCGGCAGGACCCGTACACCCGTACACGCAGACACATGAGGCAGCAGACACACGAGGCAGGAGAGGTGATCGATGGGCGTCGCGGGATCGTCCCCCGGCTCGGCGGGCAGTGCCCAGGGACCGGTGCTCGACCGGGACCGGGCCGACCGCGCCCTGGCGCGGCTGGCCGCCGAGCACGAGGCGATCGAGACGTCGCTGCTCGCCCTCCAGGACCACGCCGGCCGGCGCCTGTTGGAGGGAGCGGAGCTGACCGGGGTCACCAAGGACCGGTGGGCCTCCGCCGAGCAGTCGATCACGCTGCTGTGGACGTACTTCGACGCGTACGCCGCGGCCCTCGAAGGCGCCCGTGAGGTGCGCGCGCGGCGGCGCTGGCCGAGCCGCGAGGACCTGGTCGAGCTGACCGACGTCCTCACCGGCACGGGCGTCACCGTCTCCGGCGGGGCGCACACGCACGGCGCCCCTTCGTCGATCACGGGTCCGGCGAAGCTGTCCGAGCAGTTCTCGCTCGCCGACCTGGTCGGCCGGATGAACGAGCTGTACGCGTCGTCGCTCGACATGGTCGTGGCGGCCGACGCGGTGTGGTCGGCGCTGCCCGCCCGGATAGACCTGCTGGCGGCGGAGCTGCACCGCACCCGTTCGCTGGCGCACTCGGTGGGGGTGCGCCCCGGCGAGCATCCGGCGGGCGACGACCTGGAGTCGATCACCCAGGAGCTGACGCTGCTGCGCGCCCAGGTGGTGTCCGACCCGCTCGCCTTCTGGCGTCCCGCGCCCGGCAGTTCCGCCCCCGGCGGCGGGCGCCCCGACACCGACCGCTACGACCGTGCGGCGCGCGCCCTGGAGGAGGTGCGCCGGGAGGTCGACGCGGTACTGACCGTACGGCAGGACGCCGAGCAGCGCCTCGTGCAGCTGCGGGACGTGCTGTCCCGCGCGGACCGCACCCTCACCGAGGCCCGGTCGGCGCGCGGCGAGGTGCTCGCGAAGATCGCCGCGTCCGAGGTGCCCGCGGTGAGCGGCCCGCCGACCGCCCTCCAGGAACTCCTGGCGACGGCCGCCGAGTACCGCAGGCGCGCCCAGTGGCACCGGCTGTCCCCGCTCCTGGACTCCCTGGAGCGGGATGCGGAGAGCGAACTGCTGCGCGCCCGCGAGTCGTTGACGGCCGTCACCGCCCCGCTGGCCGTGCGTGCCGAGCTGCGCGGCAGGCTGGACGCGTACCGGGCGAAGGTGGCCCGGCACGGCATGGCCGAGGACCCGCAGCTCATCGAGCGCTACGACGCCGCCCGCCGGATGCTGTGGAGCGCGCCCTGCGACCTGCGGGTCGCCGAGCAGGCGGTGCTGCGCTACCAGGAGACGGCGCGGGACGTCCTCGCACCACGGCCCACCGGACCCGCCGGCGCCGGACCCACGGGACACACCGGCCCCACCGGACCCGCCGGCCCGGCCCAGGGCCCCAACGACCGCACCAACGGGGGTAATTGATGAGTACGACCTGCCAGCGCCCCGGTTGCGGGGGCTCCTACGAGGACATGGGCGGCGGCGAGCTGTACTGCGACACCTGCGGGCTCGCCCCCGTGGTGTCGCCGAACGGCATGATCGCGGCGACCGCCACCGGCATCACGGGCGGCGGCAAGGCCTCGTCCCGGGGCTCCCGTGGCTCCAACAGCAGCTCGGTACAGAGCAGTTCGCGCGCCTCCTCCCAGGCGTCCCGCTCCTCCCGCTCGGCGACCTCCCGCCGTTCGGTCTCCGGCAGGCTCTCGCGCGCGCTCACCGGCTCGACGACGTCCCGCTCGGTCTCCGTGCGCTCCTCCGGCACCTCCACCGCCGCCTCCGGCCGCAACCGGCTCGGCGCGGGCCTGGTCAGCGTGCCCGAGGTGCCGCGCCCGGACCCCCGTACGGCGATCATGGAGAACCCGGAGGTGCCCGAGCGCAAGCGGTTCTGCTCGCGCTCCGAGTGCGGTGCCCCGGTGGGCCGCTCCCGCGGCACCAAGACCGGCCGCACGGAGGGCTTCTGCACCAAGTGCGGCAACCCGTACTCCTTCGTCCCCAAGCTGAGCACGGGCGACGTGGTGCACGGCCAGTACGAGGTCGTGGGCTGTCTGGCGCACGGCGGTCTCGGCTGGGTCTACCTCGCCGTCGACAAGGCGGTCTCCGACCGCTGGGTGGTCCTCAAGGGCCTCCTGGACACGGGCGACCAGGACGCGATGGCCGCCGCGATCTCGGAGCGCCGCTTCCTGGCGGAGATCGAGCACTCCAACATCGTGCGCATCTACAACTTCGTGGAGCACCTGGACACCCGCACCGGCTCCCTCGACGGCTACATCGTCATGGAGTACGTGGGCGGCAAGTCGCTCAAGGAGATCGCCAACGAGCGCCGGGACACCGGCGGCAAGCGCGACCCGCTGCCGGTCGAACAGGCCTGTGCGTACGGCATCGAGGCGCTCGAAGCCCTCGGCCACCTGCACAGCCGCAACCTCCTGTACTGCGACTTCAAGGTCGACAACGCGATCCAGCAGCAGGACCAGCTCAAGCTGATCGACATGGGCGCGGTGCGCCGCATGGACGACGACGAGTCCGCGATCTACGGCACGGTCGGCTACCAGGCCCCCGAGGTCGCCGAGCTGGGCCCCTCGGTCGCCTCCGACCTGTACACGGTGGCGCGCACGCTCGCCGTCCTCACCTTCGACTTCCAGGGCTACACGAACGTCTTCGTGGACTCCCTCCCGGACCCGGACAACATTCCGGTCTTCCATCAGTACGAGTCCTTCTACCGCCTTCTGGTGCGCGCCACCGACCCGGACCCGGCCCGCCGGTTCTCGTCCGCCTCGGAGATGGCCGACCAGCTGACCGGCGTGCTGCGGGAGGTCGTGGCGCTCCAGACGGGCAGGCCCCGGCCGTCGCTGTCCACGCTGTTCGGCCCGGAGCTGCGGGTCACGGACACCGGTCTGTTCGCCGAACTGACGGGTTCCGTTTCGCAGTTGGGCGTACGTTCGCTGCCCGCGCCGCGCCGGACCAGGCGGGGCGCACAGCTCCCGGCCCAGCCCAGCGCCCCGGCGCTGATCCCCGCCCAGCAGTCCGCCCCGACCACGGCGCAGGCCGTCGCGTACGCCCCCACCCAGGGCGCGCTCCAGGTGCCGCCCCAGGCCCCCGGCACACCGGGCGCCCCACCCGCACCCCAGGCCCCTCCCGGCGCGCCCCCGGTCGCCCCCGGCACGGCCGTCTCGGTCGCGCCGGAGAACGCCGCGACGTACCTGATGCCCCTGCACGCCGCCACCACCGCGCTGGCCCTGCCGGTGCCCCGGGTGGACCCGAACGACCCGAACGCCGGGTTCCTGGCCGGTCTGATGGCCTCCGCCCCGGCCGAGCTGATCACGGCGCTCCAGCAGGCGCCGGGCGACTCGGTGGAGCGGCGGCTGCGCGAGCTGCGGGCCCGCCTGGAGATGGGCGACGCATCCACCGCCGCGCAGACCCTGGCCGACCTGGAGATCGCGTACCCGGACGACTGGCGGGTGGTCTGGTACCGCGGCGTCGCCGCCCTGACCTCGGGCGACAACGAGACGGCCGCGCTGTCCTTCGACGCGATCTACGACGCCTTCCCCGGCGAGGCCGCGCCGAAGCTGGCGCTCGCGGTGTGCGCGGAGGTGCTGGGCCAGCTGGACAACGCCGCCGAGTACTACCGCCTGGTGTGGACGACGGACCCCGCCTACGTCAGCGCCGCCTTCGGCCTGGCCCGGGTGCAGCTCGCGGCGGGCGACCGGACCGGTTCGGTGCGGACGCTGGAGTCGGTGCCGGAAGCGTCGATCCACTACACGGCGGCACGTGTGGCGGCCGTCCGGGCGAGGCTGCGGCGGCGCGCCGCGCACGAGCCGTTGATCGACGATCTACTGGCGTCCGCCGCACAGGTGGAGGCCCTCCAGGGCTTCGGTCTGGACGCGGTGCGCCGTGAGCAGTTGGCCACCGAAGTGCTGGGTACGGCACTGGACTGGGTACTCTCCGGTGGGCACGGGGCCCGCCCCGTGCAGACCGCGCTGCTCGGCAGCCCGCTGGACGAGCGGGGCCTGCGCTTCGGGCTCGAACGCTCGTACCGGGTGCTCGCACGGCTCGCGCAGCGCGGCGACGAGAGGATCGACCTGGTGGAGCGGGCCAACCGCCTCCGCCCCCGGACTTGGGTGTGATGATGTCGCAGACGCACCAGCTGTCGGCCTGCCCCGGCTGCGAGGAGCCGCTGGAAGCGGGCGACTCGTTCTGTGAGGTGTGCGGGTACGACCTGACGGTGGTGCCGGAGCCTCCGGCCGACCGCCCGACGGTGGCCATCGGGACGCACGGCCCGGGCGCACCCGCCCCGGCGCCCGGAACCCCGGTGCCCGGCGCTCCCACGCCCGGCTCCCCGGCCCCCGGCTCCCCGGTCGACGGCGCCGGGCACCCAAGGTCCTCCCCGGCGGCGGACGACGGCGGTGAGGACACCGCCGACATGCCCGTCGTGCAGCTGCCGCAGCCGCCCGTGGTGGAGGACTACCCGCTGCCCGCGCCCGCCGGGCAGAAGGTGTGCGTGGCCTGCCGGGCCGGGCGCATCGACACCGACGGCTACTGCGAGAACTGCGGCCACGCCCAGCCCCGCGAGCGCGACCACCAGGAGTACGAGCTGGGCACGGTCGCCGCGGTCAGCGACCGGGGGCTGCGCCACCACCGCAACGAGGACGCGTTCGCGGTCTCCGAGGCCACCCTCGCGGACGGCTCGCTCGCCACGATCGCCGTGGTCTGCGACGGGGTGTCCTCCGCGACCCGCCCCGACGAGGCGTCCGCCGCCGCCGCTGCCGCCGCCAACGCCTCCCTCCAGGAGGCGCTGCCGCGCGGCACACACCCCCAGCAGGCGCTGCACGAGGCGATCCTGGCGGCCGCCGAGGCGGTCAACACGCTCGCCGCGCAGCAGGCTCCCCTGGAGCACGACCCGCACCGCCACCAGAACGCGCCCGCCTGCACCCTGGTCTCCGCGATCGTCGCGGGCGGCCTGCTGGTCGTGGGCTGGATCGGCGACAGCCGGGTGTACTGGGTGCCGGACGACCGCAGCACCCCGCCCTCCCGGCTCACCGAGGACGACTCGTGGGCCGCGCAGATGGTGGCGGCGGGCCTGATGGGCGAGGCCGAGGCGTACGCCGACGAGCGCGCGCACGCGATCACCGGCTGGCTGGGCGCGGACGCGTACGAGATCGATCCGCACACGGCGTCGTTCAAGCCGGACCGGCCGGGAGTGGTCGTCGTCTGCACGGACGGGCTGTGGAACTACGCGGAGTCCGCGCACGAGATGGCCCAGGCGGTCCCCCTCGACGCGGGGACCCGGCCGCTGCACAGCGCGCAGGTACTGGTCGGGCACGCGCTCGACGGCGGGGGCCACGACAACGTAACAGTGGCGCTCGTGCCGTTCCCGATGCTGCCGCAGGGGGCAGGCTCCGCCTACGCGTAACAGGGCGTCCCCCGCGGGACTCCCGGGGACGCCGCGGACGCCCGACCCCCACCCCCCAGGATTCGCACTCTCCGCAGGACTCACCAGGAGCCGATTCGATGGCCAATTTCGCCAAGTCCAACGTGCCGCAGTTCTCCGTCGACGTGTACCAGAACGAGTTCCTGCCGGAGGGCGGCCGGGAGGTCAACGCGATCGTCACGGTGACCTCGACCGGTGGCGGCACCAGCGGCGGCGCGCCCCTCGCGGGCGGCTTCGCCGCGCCCTCGCCGATATCCGGAGCCGCCCCCTCGGCGGCCGTGGTGATCATGGTGGACTGTTCCGGTTCGATGGACTATCCGCCGACGAAGATGCGCGGCGCCCGGGACGCCACCGCGGCGGCGATCGACGCGCTGCGCGACGGGACCGCCTTCGCGGTGGTCGGCGGCACCCACCTGGCCAAGGAGGTCTACCCGGGCCAGGGCAGGCTGGCGGTCGCCGACCCGAGCACCCGCAGCCAGGCCAAGGAGGCGCTGCGGTCGCTCACCGCGGGCGGCGGCACCGCGATCGGCACCTGGCTGCGGTTGACCGACCGGCTGCTCGCCACCTCCGAGGCGCCGATCCGGCACGGCATCCTGCTGACCGACGGCCGCAACGAGCACGAGTCGCCCAAGGACCTGGCCGCCACCCTGGAGGCCGTCGCGGGCCGCTTCACCTGCGACGCCCGCGGGGTGGGGACGGACTGGGAGGTGAAGGAGGTCACAGGGATCGCCTCCGCGCTCCTCGGTACGGCGGACATCGTCGCCGACCCGTCGGGGCTCGCGGCGGACTTCACGCAGATGATGGAGAACGCGATGGGCAAGGAGGTCGCGGATGTGAATCTGCGCCTGTGGACCCCGGTCGGCGTGGAGATCAAATTCGTCAAGCAGGTCGCCCCCACGGTCGAGGAACTCACCGGCCGGCGGACCGAGGCGGGGCCCCGCGCGGGCGACTACCCGACGGGTTCCTGGGGCGACGAGTCCCGCGACTACCATGTCTGCGTCCAGGTGCCACAGGCCGGTGTGGGCCAGGAAATGCTGGCCGCGCGGGTCTCGCTGATCCTCCCGGACGCGGCGGGCGGCGCCCCGCAGACACTGTCGCAGGGGCTGGTGCGCGCGGTGTGGACGGACGACATGGCGGCTTCCACCTCCATCAATCCGCAGGTCGCCCACTACACGGGCCAGGCGGAACTTGCACAAGCAATCCAACAGGGCCTGGATGCACGGAAGTCGGGCGATTTCGACGGCGCGACGGCCAAACTGGGACGGGCGGTACAGCTCGCGGCCGCGTCGGGGAACGCGGATACTGCGAAACTGCTTGCGAAGGTGGTGGACGTCGTCGACGAGGCGACGGGTACTGTGCGGCTGAAGGCGAAGGTCGCGGAGGCGGACGAGATGACTCTCGAAACCCGTTCCACGAAGACCGTCCGAGTAAAGAAGTAGATCCAGTACAACCGTTTTTGATCACGAGCTGTCTCTAGTGACCGACAGAGACACCGAACAGCTGTGTACGGCCTGCGGGCCGGACGAGGAGAGGGGGAAGCGCCGACATGCCGACTTGCCCGAACGGACACCAGTCGGGTTCCGACGACTGGTGCGAGGTCTGCGGCCATCGCATGGCCGGCGCCGTGCCGCCGCCCCCGCCGCCGCCCGGTCCCGGTTACGGATATCCGCAGCCCGACCAGGGGTACGGCCCCGACGCCACCGCGCAGGCCGAGCTCTGCCCGCAGTGCCGCACGCCGCGCGAGCCGATGGCGCCGTACTGCGAGGAGTGCCGGTGGAACTTCCTCACCCGGCAGGCCACGTACGCGCAGCCGCCGCAGCAGCAGCACATGCAGCAGCAGGGGTACGGGCAGCAGGGGCACGACCCGTACGAGTACCAGGGTTCGCGGCCCTCGCAGATGAACCGCCCGGCCGAGCCGTACCCGCAGCAGGGCGGCTACCAGCAGGGTGGCTACCCGCAGCAGGGCCACGGGCAGCAGCAGCACGCCGGTGGCGGTGACGACGACTGGATGCTGCCGCCGCCGTCGCAGCAGCAGCAGCCCGGTGGGTACGGGTATCCCCAGCAGGGTCAGGGGCAGGGCCAGGGTCAGGGGCACAGCCAGGGTGGCGGGCACTGGTCCGCGACCGTGGGGCCGGACCGTGACTACTTCATGGCGATGATGCAGCGCAGCGGTCCGGAGGCGGGCGGGCTGAACCTTCCCGCGTACTCCCCCGAGCAGCAGATCCAGCTCAGCGGGCGCAACCAGATCACCATCGGACGGCGTCGGCACTCCACCGGCGAGTCCCCGGACGTGGACCTCGCGGTGCCGCCGGAGGACCCGGGCGTCTCGCACCAGCACGCGGTGCTGGTGGAGCAGCCGGACGGGTCGTGGGCGGTCGTCGACCAGAACTCGACGAACGGCACGACGATCAATGGGGGCGAGGAGCCGATTCAGCCGTATGTGCCGGTGCCGCTTCAGGATGGGGACCGGGTGCATGTCGGGGCATGGACGACGATTCGGATTCAGCGGGGCTGAGGTGGGGTGAGGTTCGGGCCGGGGGCTCCGCCCCCGGGCCCCCGGACCGCCTTCGGCGGGTTGGGGCCCCTGACCCGCCCCTTCCCTAAAGCGCTCGCCGCGCGGCTTGTTTGTGGTTGCTCGCGCAGTTCCTCGCGCCCCTTACAGGGGCCATGCGTAGGGGCCGTCGGGGTCGTCGAGCCAGGCCCATTGGCCTGTTGAGGTCACGGTGATGCCGAAGCGTTCGCGGCGGGGGCGGCCCTCCAGGTGCCACAGGGCCAGGGCCTCGTGCGGGTCGAGGCTGCTCGTGCTCAGCGAGAGCAGGAAGCGGAAGAGGTCGTTCTCCAGCGCTGCGCGCGGCAGGCCTCCCGTGTAGCGCGGCGGTGGTACGCCGAGTCCGCCGCGCAGCGGTACGAAGTAGGCGGGGGTGGGCAGGAAGCGGCCCTCCGCGTAGCCCGCGTCGCGGACGCGCAGGGCGATCAGGCCGGTCGAGAGGGGCGCCAGGACGCGTGCCCCGGGCACGCACTGGCGCAGCCACTCCCGGGGGACCGAGGGCACCGTGCAGGTGGCCATGATCCGGTCGTACGGGGCGCGCCCGGGGCAGCCCCGGGCGCCGTCGCCCGTCCCGACCGTCGGCGCGTACCCGGCCCGGCGCAGGTGGGCGCGCGCCGACTCGGCGATCTCGGGGTCGAGGTCGAGGGTGGTGACCCGTTCCTCGCCCAGGCGGTGGCAGAGCAGGGCCGCGTTGTAGCCGGTGCCCGCGCCGATCTCCAGGACGCGGTGGCCGTCCCGTACCTCCAGCTCGTCCAGCATCCGCGCCATCAGCGAGGGCTGGCTGCCGGAGGAGAGCAGGACGCCGTCGCGCACCCGGGTGGCGAGCGCGGTGTCGGCATAGGCGCCGCGCAGCCAGCGGGCCCGGCGGCGGGGGTCGGGGTCCTCGGACCACAGGCGTTCGTAGCCGCCGGGTCCCGGGCGGAACCAGTACGGCACGAACAGGTGCCGGGGCACTTCGGTGAAGGCGGCCCGCCAGGCCGGGTCCTTCAGTGCTCCGGCCGCGGCGATCTCCGTGACGAGAGCGGCCCGCTCCTCGGCGTACGAGTACAGGTCCCCGGACTCCGCTGTTGCGCCCATACGCCCACTGTGGCGCGTACGCCGCCCCCTTGGCGAGAGGGCCCCCGGACAGGCCCTAGGACCCGAGTCCTCGGCCGGGGCGTCTGAGACGATGGAGAAGTGAACGAGATTCCGCGGGGAACGCTTCAGGAGCAGACCTTCTACGAGCAGGTCGGCGGGGAGGAGACCTTCCGTCGCCTGGTGCACCGCTTCTACCAGGGGGTCGCCGAGGACCCGCTGCTGCGGCCGATGTACCCGGAGGAGGACCTGGGTCCGGCCGAGGAGCGCTTCCGGCTGTTCCTGATGCAGTACTGGGGCGGGCCCCGTACGTACAGCGACGAGCGCGGGCATCCCCGGCTGCGGATGCGGCACGCGCCGTTCAAGGTCGACCGGGCGGCGCACGACGCGTGGCTGACCCACATGCGGGACGCGATCGACGAGCTGGGCCTGGACGCCGAGCACGAGCGGCAGTTGTGGAACTACATGACGTACGCGGCCGCTTCCATGGTCAATACCGAGGGTTGAACTACCCGATAGCAGGGTGAAGTTGGGTGAAATAGCCCACTGTTGACCGGAATTCGATGATCCATTACCGAAATTCGATCACGATCGCATCAAGTCGGAACGGCAAGCGGTTTCCGTCCCTCTGATCCTCTGACAGCATCCCGGAAGGGCTCCGAGAGCCCATTCCACGCAGGGCGTCAGGGGGACGGGTGACGGGGTTTGTCTTTCTGCGGGTGCGCGCGCACCGGCTGCTGCTTGCGGCGGCACTGCTCGCGGTCCTGCTGACCACATCCGTGCTGGCAGCACTCACCGCCTTCTCCGGTTCCATCGGGGACGCGGGGCTGCGCCGCTCGCTGGGCTCGCGCGACGCCTCCGCCGCCGCGCTGACCATCGTCTCCAGCGCCGTCACCGAGGCACAGCGCGCCGAGGCCGACAAGGTCGTACGGGAAGCCGCCCGGCGCACCTTCGACGGGCTGCCGACCCGCGTCGACGCCCTGAACCAGTCGGGCACCTACGCACTGCCGCGCACCCTGGGCCCCGCCAAGAGCCGGGGCGGCGAACCCGATCTGACCCGGTTCGCCGGGCTGGACCGCGACCGGGTGCGGCTGACCGCCGGAGCCTGGCCCGGGGCGGCCCCGACGTCCACGGACAAGAACGCCGTGATCGAGGTGGCGCTCCCTGACAACGCTGCCAAAGAGCTCAAGCTCACCCCCGGCCCCCGTGTCATCACCCTCACCGACCGCCTCTCCGGCCCCGCCCGCGCGATCCGCGTCACCGGCCTGTACGAGCCGAAGAAGCCCGCCGACCCGTACTGGAAGCTGGAGGAGCTGAACGGGCGCGGCATCCGGGCCGCCACCTTCACCGTGTACGGTCCGCTGCTCGCCGACCCGGCCCTGCTGCGCTCGAAGGCCGTGTCCTTCGGCTCCGTCTCCTGGATGGTCACCGCCGACTTCACCTCGGTCGACACCGGGCGCATCCCGTCACTGCGGAAGGCGGCCGTCTCCGGCGCCGCCTACGTGGAGGCCACCGATCCCTTCCACGGGTCGGTGGCCGTCGCCAACGGGCTGCCCCAGGTGCTGGACCAGGCGCAGCGGGCACTGCTGGTGTCCCGTTCGACGCTGCTGATCGTCTCCTTGCAGCTGGTGCTGCTGGCCGGTTACGCGCTGCTGCTGGTGGCACGGCTGCTGAGCGCCGAGCGGGCGGGCGAGACCTCGCTGCTGATCGCGCGCGGCGGCTCCCGGCAGCGCATCGTGGGCCTGTCGGCGATCGAGGCCGCCCTGCTGGCGCTGCCCGCCGCCGTGCTCGCCCCGGTGCTGGCGGGCCCGCTGACCCGGCTGCTCTCGGGGCAGGGCGTCCTCGGGGAGATCGGGCTCTCCCTGGAGTCCGGCGCCCCGACGGCGGGAATCTGGCTGGTCGGGGCCGCGGTGGGCGCCGGGTGTGCACTGGCCGTGGTGGCACCGGCGTTCGCGGCGGGGCGCGAGAAGCGGGGCCGTTCGGTGCCCGCGCCGATGAAGGCGGGCGCGGACCTGGCGCTGCTGGTGATCGCGGCCGTCGCGTACTGGCAGCTCGACCAGCAGACCTCCGGCACCGGGCCGCTGACCGACGACCGCTCGGGCAGGCTGGGCGTCGACCCGTTGCTGGTCGCCGCGCCCGCGCTGGCGCTGCTGGCCGGAACCGTACTGACGCTGCGGCTGCTGCCGCCGCTGGCCCGGCTGGCGGAGAAGCGGGCGGCGAGCGGGCGGGCGCTGCCCGTGGCACTGGCCGGCTGGCAGCTCAGCCGGCGGCCGCTGCGCGGCACCGGGCCGGTGCTGCTGCTGGTGCTGGCCGTCGCGATGGGCATGCTGGCCATCGGGCAGGGCGCGTCCTGGAACCGTTCGCAGGAGGACCAGGCGGACTTCCGCAGCGGGGCCTCCATCCGGGTCACCGGCAACACCAACTCCGGTTCGGGCGCGGGGGCGCAGTACCTCAAGGTGCCCGGGGTGACCTCGGCCGCGGCCGCCGCGCGCCGCCAGATCCCGCTGTCGGGCGACCGGATGGCGACGCTGCTGGCGCTGGACACCACACAGGCCTCCGAGGGCATGATGCTCCGCGAGGACCTCGTCGAGGGCGGCGCCCGCGGCATCGCCCGGCAGACCGAGGGCCTGCGCGGCGACGACAAGAACCGCGACGGCATCCCGGTGCCCCGGGGCGACCGGTTCGACCTGGACCTCACCCTCGGCCAGGTGGACGGGACCGCGTCGAAGGTGAAGCCCGAGCTCCTGGTCGTCCTGGAGGACCGCTACGGCACCGCCCACCGGGTACCCCTCGGTGAGCTCGACGCCGACGCCCGCGCCCACCGGGTGCCCGTGGACCTCGCGAAGGCCGGCAACCCGGCCCAGCCCCTGTTCGTCACGGGCCTGGAGGCGACGTTCGAGAAGCCCCGGGGGGTTGGGGAGTCCCTGTCGCTGTCCCTGAACACGGTACGGAGCGCCCAGGGCGCCGCCGTGGCCAGGCCCCGGCAGCTGGACTGGGCCGGTGAGGCCGTCGACGTACTGAAGGAGCGGGACGGTCAGCCCGGGGCGCAGACCGGTCTCACCCCCGGCACGCCGGACACCAAGCTGCTGTGGGTCACCTTCGACACCGGGACGAACAGCTTCGGCATCGACGAGTACGCCGAGTACACGCAGACCTCGGTGCGGCTGACCGCGTCCAACTCCAAGCCGGGCCCCCTGACGGCGCTCGCCACCGACTCCTTCCTGACGTCGGCGGGCGCGAAGGTCGGCTCCAACCTCGACTTCGACCTGGCCGGAGCCACCCTGACCGTGCGCATCGCCGGCACCCTGCGGCAACTGCCCACCACCGGCCCCGCCACGATCTCCGGCGGCAAGGACGCCACCGAGATCAAGCGGGACGGCGGCGGGCTGCTGCTGGACCTGCGCGCCCTCAACCGGGAGATCACCCGCCGCCAGGCGGTGGCGCTGTCTCCCGACGAGTGGTGGCTGGGCACCGCGAAGGGCCGGACCGCGCAGGCCGCGGCCGCGTTGCGGGAGCGCACGGAAATCGACCCCGCCCAGGTGGTCGTACGGGACGAGACGCTGCGGGAGCTGACCCAGGACCCGCTCGGGGCGGGCCCCCAGGCGGCCCTCCTCGCGGTGGCCGTGGTCGCGGCGCTGCTGGCCGCGGTCGGCTTCGCCGTCGGTGCGATGGGCTCGCTGCGGGAGCGGACCGCCGAGTTCGCCGTGCTGCGGGCGCTCGGCGCGCCACCGAGGCAACTGGCCCGGCTGATCGCCGCCGAGCAGTCCCTGCTGATCGCGATCGCGCTGGTGGTGGGCGTGGCGCTGGGCGCCGTACTGACCCGGGCGGTCGTCCCGCTGATCGTGCTCACCGGGCAGGCCACCCAGCCGCTGCCCCACGTCCTGGTGCAACTGCCCGCCGGGCAGGTCGCCGTACTGCTGGCCGGCGTCGTCGCCGTACCCCTGCTGGTCGTGCTGCTGCTCGCGCTGCGGCGCGGCGACCCGGCCACCGTTCTGCGCTTCCAAGGAGGCGGCAACTGATGAGTCACCGCGCTGTCGCCCCCTGGGTGCGCACCCGGCTGCGCACCGCGCCCGGCGCCGCCGCCGCGCTGGGCGTCCTGGTCCTGCTCACGGCGTTCCTCGCCGCCGCCTATCCGCGGGCGGTGGACCGGTACGAGGATGCCGGGCTGCGTCACGCCATCGACGCGGCGCCGCCCAAGCAACGGGTCCTGACCTTCACGTCCGAGGCCTCGGCCATGGAGAACCGGCAGCCCGTCGTGGCCCCCAAGGAGCTGCTCACCGGGCAGGCGGAGATCCTGCGGACGCTTCCGGCCCCGCTGCGGGTGGACCTCACGGACTCCGCCCACGGGGTCCGCTCACCGCTGCCGCTCACCGGCAACGACAAGTGGCTGCCCATGCCCAGCTACTACCCCCCGGACATCAGCCTGTCCACGCGCTCGGAACTGGACCGGCACTCCCGGCTGGTGGAGGGGCGTGCGGCCGCCTACCGGCCGGGCCCGACACCCCCCACCCCGGACGAGGACGTGGTCAACCCCGTCCGCCCGGAGGTCTCGCTGGAGGGTGTGGTCACCACCGCGACCGCACGCACCATGAACATCAAGGTCGGGTCGGTCCTGCACCTCAGCGAGAAGTCCGGCCGGGGCAGCGCCGCCGTCCGCGTCACCGGCATCGTCGAGCCGCTGCGCGAGGACTCCCTGTACTGGAGCTCCCAGCCGTCCCTGCTCACCCCGACCATCAAGAACATGGACAGGACGGGCGAGACCCAGTACTGGGCCGCCGAGGTGCTGCTGCCCCCCGAGGCCGGACCCGGTCTGCTCGGGCTCTACGCCGCGCCGACGGCCTACTGGGAGTTCGCGCCGTTCACCAAGCGCCTCATCTCGCCCGATGCCGAGCCGCTGGCCAACACGGTCGCGGCGGCGGAGAGCGGCCCCCTGCTGACCCTGCTGCGTGAGCGGGTCAGCCCGACCGCCGTGGTCTCCACCGAGGTGGAGACCCTGGTCGGCGGCTATCTCAAGAGCCGCTCCGCCGTCACTCCGGTCGTCGCCGTCGCCGGTTTCGGCGTGGGTACGGTCGCGGTGGTCGTCCTGCTGATGACCGGTGCGCTCGCCTCGGCCCGCCGGCAGAGCGAACTCGCGCTGCTGCGGGCCCGCGGCGGCTCGGTGCTGGGCATGACGACCCGGCTGTGCGCGGAGCTGGCCGTGGTGGTGGTGCCCGCCGCGGCGGCGGGCTGGCTGGTGGCGTACCTGTTGCTGCCGGGGACGCGCACGACGGCGTCGGTGCTCGCCGCTGCCGCCGTCGCCGTGACGGCCGTGGCGGGGCTGCCCGTGCGTGCTGCCCTGGCCCATCTGCGGCCCACGGCGCACGGCGGTCGCGTCGACATGGTCCGGGCCAAGCCGTCCCGCAGGCGCACGGTCATCGAGCTCACCCTCGTGGTCCTCACCGTGGGCGCGGTCGTCGCCCTGCGCCGCCGCGGCACCGAGGGCGCGGTCGACGGGCTGGTCAGCGCCGCACCGGTGCTGGTCGCGGTGATCGCCTCCTTCGTTCTCGTACGGCTGTACCCGCTGCCCCTGCGTCTGGTGGCGCGCCCCGTCGCGCTGCGCCGGGGGGCTATCGGGTTCCTGGCGGCGGCCCGGTCGGGGCGTGCCCCGGCCACGGCGACGCTGCCGCTGCTCGCCCTGCTGGTGGCCCTGTCCACGGCCGCGTTCGGCGGGTCCGTGCTGGCCGGGGTGTCCGACTCGCGGGAGCGGGCCGCCACGGTGGCGGTGGGCGCGGACGCCCGGGTGCAGAGCGACGCGCAGGGCCCGCTCGACGCACGGACCATCGCCGCGGTGAAGAAGGCGACGGGGGTGCGGGAGGTCAGCGAGGTCGGCGTCGACCAGCGGGTGACCCTGCCGGACCGGGGCCGCGACGTCATGCTGGTGGCCGTCGACCCCGAGTCGTACTCCCGGCTGTCCCGCCGCACGGACATCGGCGCGTTCGACGCGGCGGCGCTGCGCGGCAAGGACAAGGTGTTCCCCGTGCTCGCCTCGCCGAAGACGGCACAGCGGCTGGCCGGCCACAAGGACCTCGCGCTGCGCAGCATCGCCTTCGGCTCCTTCACGGCCCGCCTGGGCGGCACCCTCACGGCGACTCCGCTGCTGCCCGAGGTGGAGTTCATGGTGATCGACAAGGCGGCGCTCGGCCAGTTCCGGGCGACGGCCCTGATGGTCACCGGCAGCAATCTGGACAAGAAGGAGCTGCGGGCCGCTGCGGGCCCGGGCCCGAAGGTCCTGCTGCGGACGGAGGAGCGGGCCGCGTTGACCGACCCGCCGCTGCAGAAGGGCGCCGAGCGGGTGTACACGGTGGCGGTCTCGGCCGGGGCGGGCTTCGCGGTCCTCGCCGTGCTGCTGTCGCTGCTGCACAGCTCGCCGGAGCGCGCCGCGCTGCTGGCCAGGCTGCGCACGATGGGCCTGACCCGCGGTCAGGGCAGGAAGCTGCTGATCTTCGAGTCACTGCCGCAGGCACTGCTCGCGGCGTGCGGCGGGGTGCTGGTGGGCTGGGCGGCGATCACCCTGCTGTCCCAGGACATCGACCTGGGCGCCCTGGCGCTGGCGGCGCAGACGCAGTTGGTGGGCACCGCGCCCGTCCTGCTGCGTACGGACACCTGGTCGCTGCTGGTACCGGCCGTGGCGGTGGTGTGCATCGCCATCGGTGTGGCGGCCGTCCAGGCGTGGTGGACCACGCGACGCACCACGACGACAGAACTCAGGGCAGGAGACGCTCGATGACCGATACGACAACGACCCTCGCGGATCTGGAGCGTGCGGCCACCTCGCGGCGCGAGCGCCCCGCGTTCGGCCACGACGCGCTGATCGCCTGCGACCGGCTGGTACGGGTGTTCACCACGGACGGCGTGGAGGTGCAGGCCCTGCAGGGGCTCGATCTCCTGGTCGAGGAGGGCGACTTGATGGCCCTGGTCGGCGCGTCCGGCAGTGGCAAGTCGACGCTGATGAACATCCTCGCCGGGCTGGACGAGCCGACGGCGGGCGCGGCGAAGGTCGCGGGCTGCGACCTGCTGACGATGGGCTCCAAGGAGCGGCTGCACTACCGGCGCAACGTGGTCGGCTTCATCTGGCAGCAGACCGCCCGGAACCTGCTGCCGTACCTGACGGCCGCCCAGAACGTGGCTCTGCCGATGCAGTTGAAGGGCCGGGGGAAGAACGCGGAGCGCACCGCCCGGGTGGACCACCTGCTGTCGATGATGGACGTCGCCGAACTCCGCGACCGGCGCCCCTCGCAGATGTCGGGCGGCCAGCAGCAGCGGGTGGCCATCGCGGTCGCCCTCGCCAACGAGCCGTCCGTGCTGCTGGCGGACGAGCCGACGGGCGAGCTGGACTCGACGACCGCCGAGCAGATCTTCGCCGCCTTCCGGCGGGCGAACGAGGAGCTGGGCACCACCGTCGTCATCGTCACCCACGACCAGACGGTGGCCAACGAGGTCCGCCGTACGGTCGCCATCCGCGACGGCCGCACCTCGACGGAGGTACTGCGCCGCACCGAGGTGGACGCCGCGACCGGCCAGGAGTCGGTGGTCGCCCGCGAGTACGCGATGCTGGACCGGGCCGGGCGCCTGCAACTCCCGGCGGAGTACACGGAGTCGCTGGACATGCGGCACCGGGTGATGCTGGAGCTGGAGTCGGACCACATCGGGGTGTGGCCGGACGACCAGGCCTGAGGGGGCCGGTGGGGTCCGGGTGGGGGCGGGCCGGGTACGGGCCGGGGTCTGAAGCCGGGGCTTCGGTCAGGGTTCAGGCCAGGGCTTCGGTCAGGGGTCGGGCCAGGGCTTCAGCCGGGGTTCAGGCCGGGCTGACCTGGAGCGCGCCCAGCCCGCCCGTGGCCCTGCGCAAGGTCACCGAGCCGTACGGCGTGCGCAGCCGCAGCCACGCGCCCGCCGCGAAGAGCGCCACCGGCACGCCGGGGCGCAGGAAGCCCAGCGACTGGGCCGCGTGCACGGCGCGCAGCGGCAGTTCGCTTCCCGCGAGGGTCCGGGACCAGATGTCGGCCCCGATCCGGTCGCGGGCCGCACGGGTGCGCCCGCTCTCCCCCAACTCCTCGTCGCGGGAGCGGAATTCGGCGACGGCCGCCGCCACCACACCCCGCATGGCCTCCGCGTCGGGGACGCCCTCGACGGGCCGCCAGCCGCCGCGCGGCGGCAGCAGACCGGCCCACGGCGGCCCGGTGACGGCAGAGGGAATCCGCAGCGCACCCGTCGTTTCCTCGACACCGTCGAGGAGTTCACCGGCGGACACGGTGACGTCCAGGTCCGCCTCGTGCGCGAGGCGCGCGGTGCGGACGGCGAGGACGTCGAAGGACGGCGGGCGGCCGAAGACCGCGAGCGCGCCGCCGTGCGCCTGGAGGCGGACGGCGGCGGCCCGGTCGTACCGCAGCAGACGCCCCAGGAAGGCGGCGAGGTCCGCCGCCTCCCCGGGTCCGTCGAGCTCCAGCGACCTCGGGCCCGCCTGCACGCTCATGCCGCCACGGCCTTGGAACGGCCGCCGGTGACGTCCGCGGGCCGGGCGTCGTCGTCCAGGTACTCCAGCAGGAAGGACTTCTCCTCGGCGGAGATCCGCCGCGGCCGCCCCTCCGCCAGGTTGAACGGGACGACGACCGTGGACGCCCGTACGTACACCTGCTCGGGGTCCTTGATCTCGTAGGCGATCGTCAGGGACGCCGCGCCTATTTTCGTGACCCAGGACTCGATGCGCACCGGCTCGTGCCGGTGGACGAGGGGCCGCACGTAGTCGATCTCGTGACGGGCCACGACGGACCCGCCCGTGAAGGACGCACTGCCCTCCCCCGGCGCCAGCCGGAACATGAAGTCGATCCGCGCCTCTTCCAGGTACCGCAGGAAGACGACGTTGTTGACGTGCCCGAAGGCGTCCATGTCCGACCAGCGCAGGGGGCAGGAGTAGATGTGGCGAGCCACGATGTATCAGCCTCTAGCCTTCTGACCTCGACCTTCCGGTCTCAGCCTCGGGTGAGCTTCTTGTAGGTGGCGCGGTGCGGGCGGGCCGCATCGGCGCCGAGACGCTCGATCTTGTTCTTCTCGTACGACTCGAAGTTGCCCTCGAACCAGTACCACTTGGACTCGCCCTCGTACGCGAGGATGTGCGTCGCCACCCGGTCCAGGAACCAGCGGTCGTGGGAGATCACGACGGCCGCACCCGGGAACTCCAGCAGCGCGTTCTCCAGCGAGGAGAGGGTCTCGACGTCGAGGTCGTTGGTGGGCTCGTCGAGGAGGAGCAGGTTGCCGCCCTCCTTGAGGGTCAGCGCCAGGTTGAGGCGGTTGCGCTCACCACCGGAGAGGACTCCGGCCGGCTTCTGCTGGTCCGGGCCCTTGAAGCCGAAGGCGCTGACGTACGCGCGCGACGGCATCTCGACCTGGCCGACGTTGATGTAGTCCAGCTCGTCGGAGACGACGGCCCACAGCGTCTTCTTGGGGTCGATGTTGGCGCGGGACTGGTCGACGTAAGAGATCTTGACCGTGTCGCCGACCTTGATGGAGCCGCTGTCCGGCGTCTCCAGGCCCTGGATCATCTTGAACAGCGTGGTCTTGCCGGCACCGTTGGGGCCGATGACGCCGACGATGCCGTTGCGCGGCAGCGTGAAGCTGAGGTCGTCGATGAGGACCTTGTCCCCGAACGCCTTGCTCAGGTTCTCGACCTCGACCACGATCGAGCCCAGACGCGGGCCCGGCGGGATCTGGATCTCCTCGAAGTCCAGCTTCCGCATCTTGTCGGCCTCGGCCGCCATCTCCTCGTACCGGGCGAGACGGGCCTTGGACTTGGTCTGACGCCCCTTGGCGTTGGACCGCACCCACTCCAGCTCTTCCTTGAGGCGCTTGGCGCGCTTCTCGTCCTTCTTGCCCTCGACCTTGAGGCGGGTGGCCTTCTTGTCGAGGTACGTGGAGTAGTTGCCCTCGTAGGGGATCGCGCGGCCGCGGTCGAGCTCAAGGATCCACTCGGCGACGTTGTTCAGGAAGTAACGGTCGTGGGTGACGGCGACGACGGCACCCGGGTACTTCGCGAGGTGCTGCTCCAGCCAGTTCACCGACTCGGCGTCGAGGTGGTTGGTGGGCTCGTCGAGGAGGAGCAGGTCCGGGGCCTCGATGAGCAGCTTGCAGAGCGCCACGCGGCGCTTCTCGCCACCGGAGAGGTTGGTGACCGGCCAGTCGCCGGGCGGGCAGCCCAGGGCGTCCATGGCCTGCTCCAGCTGGGCGTCGAGGTCCCAGGCGTTGGAGTGGTCCAGGTCCTCCTGGAGCTTGCCCATCTCGTCCATGAGCTCGTCGCTGTAGTCGGTCGCCATGAGCTCGGCGACCTCGTTGAAGCGCTTGAGCTTGCCCATTTGCTCGGCGGCGCCGTCCTGGACGTTCTCCAGCACGGTCTTCGACTCGTCGAGCTTCGGCTCCTGCATGAGGATGCCGACGCTGTAGCCGGGCGAGAGGAACGCGTCACCGTTGGACGGCTGCTCCAGACCGGCCATGATCTTGAGAACGGTGGACTTACCGGCACCGTTGGGGCCCACCACACCGATCTTCGCGCCGGGCAGGAAGTTCAGGAAGACGTCGTCGAGAATCACCTTGTCGCCGTGCGCTTTACGCGCCTTGCGCATGGTGTAGATGAACTCAGCCAAGAGAAACCGTCCGGCAGATCGTGGGGTGGGCAGATACACCCCATCTTGCCTGACGTCACTCCCCCGGCGGAAACCGGATACCCGCCGGGAGGCCGGGGGAGGAGGCCCGTGGGCCTTGTCGTGCCTGGCCCGGGGGCCTGCGGCGGCGGGTCAGTCGGTGTCGGTTTCGGGGGCGGGCTTCTTCTTGCGGAGCAGGACGACCGCTCCGGTGCCCAGGACCAGCAGGCCGATGGCGATGTAGAGGATCGGGGTGGTGGCGCCCGAGGCGCCCGTTTCGGCGAGGTTGTCGCCGGGGGCGGAGGCGACGGGGGCGGGGTTGCCGCCGGTGGCGGGGGTGGGGCGGTTGGCGGGGGCGTCGGCGGTGCCGATGGCGACGGCGCCCGCCGTCTCGCAGTCCAGGACGCCCTTGAAGGTCTTCCGCAGCCCTTCCGGTGAGGTGACCGTGAGGTCGTACGCCTGGTCCTCCTGGAGCGGGATGGTGACCCTGCGTGAGCCGTGTGCCGGGAGGGTGTGGCGGGAGCCGAGGAGCTCGAAGGTGAAGGGGGCGTCGCCCACGTTGGTGCCGGTGAGGGCGACGGCGCCCCGGGCGCAGTCCTTCTTCGCGGAGAGCGCCGGGACCGCGCCCGTGGCCTGCTGGTCGGCCCAGGTGACGGTGGCTTCGGCGGTGACCGTGGAGGCGCTGGAACCGGCGACGATCTGGGTCTGGCTGTGCGTGTCGCTGACCAGGGCCCGGCCGATCGGCACGCGGGCGTCCGCCTGGACGGTCAGGGCGCTCGTGCCGGACGGGACGTCCTCGGGGAGGTGGAAGTACAGCTTCGCGCCCCGGCCGACGTCCCGGACCAGGCGGTCCTCCGCGTCGACGACGCGCATCCCGTGCGGGGCGTCCCCGGAGGGGGCGACGGTGACCCGGTCCGCCCGGGTACGGACGGTGACGGGGCCCACCCGGTCCCCGGCCCGGCCCGCCAGCGCGGGCGGGTCCAGGAGGAGCGAGGGCTGGGGTTCCGGGGCGTTCTCGGCGGCGCGCTCCAGGTAGGCGGCCAGCTTGCGGGCGCTCCGGTTGGCGGGGACGGCCTCGACGTTGTCGGAGAAGCGCCAGATCGCGGCCTGGGTGCCGGCGGCGGCGGCCTTGTCGTCGAGGGACGTCACGTCCGCCTGCTCGGCGAGCGCGGAAAGGTCGTTGACCTGGGGGTAGGAGTGCTCCAGAATCCAGCGGATCTTTCCGGCGTTCTTGTTCCCGTGCAGCGAGGACTCGTCCCAGCCGACTTCCTTGTACGAGGTCCCGGTGCGGGCCGCGGTGCGCAGGTCGACGCCGTAGCTCTGGAGCGTCCCGCCGCCGGTGACGGTCATCTCGTAGAGACCGGCCTCGGTCTTCCACTCCTCCCCCGCGTCGCGGATGGTGACCGTGCCGTGGACGGTGAGCCTGCTGAGGGCGGCGGCCACGCCGCCCGGGCTGCGCGGCGGCTCGTCGGCCGCCGCGGTCCCGGCACCGGCCATCGTGCCCGCCAGGAGCAGACCGGGGACCAGCGCGGCGACGGCCAGGCGGCGGGCGACACGGAAGGCGCGGGCGACGCGGGTGGAGCGGGCGAAACAGGGCGTGTCCGTGGTGCCCGTCGCGTGAGCGGTGCGACGCTTTCGTCTCGAAGCCGACGCTTCGTCAAACATGCAAGTCCCCTCCGGGCGAGGTTCTTTCGCATGGTGCGTGTGTGGGGAGTGCCTCGCCTGCAACCTCAAGAGCCCCATGGGTATCCGGGAATCCTAAGGACGCTACGCCGGACAGCTCCCCGCCATGCGACCAGACGTCCGATTCCGAATCGGAATCGTTATCGTCCGTAACCGTCCCCTTGTGCTTGGCCACTTTGCGTGGTGACGTCCGGTCAGGAAACGGCACCCACCGGCTGTTCGGGCGTGCGGGCCGTGCCCTTCTCCGGGTCCGGTTCCGGGGGCTGTTTGCCCGGAGCGCCGCGGGCCGCCCAGTTCACCGGGATCTCGCCGCCCCACCCGACGGTCGCGGGCGAGCCCGCCCGGGGCGGCCCGCCGCTCTCGGGTGCGGCGGCCGCCGCCCTGACGGACGCCGGTTCCACCAGGCGGGGGTCCGCCTTGGCGACCCGGCGGAAGGCGGAGGTGCCCCGGGTCAGGTCGTGGCCCACCGCCACGGCGTCGACGTCCGCCGAGAGCCAGCGCCGGTCGTCCTTGGCCTCGTCCTTCACGCGCAGTCGGCCGTAGACGACGAGGGGGTCCCCCACGTCGACCGAACCGGCCAGGTTCCCGGCGAGTGCGCGCCTGGCCCACACCGTGTAGAAGCTGGTGGGGCCGTCGACCCAGGCGTCCTGCTCCCGGTCGTAGCGCCGGGCGGTCACCGCGAGCCGCAGCCGCACCGATCCCGTGCCCAGTGCCGATTCCATGAAGACGGGTGCGGTGGCGGCATTGCCCACCAGGGTCACCATCGTGTCGTTCATTGCTTCTCCCCCGCTCTTTCCTCGCTCGTTCCTTCGCGGCCGTCCGGTGCGTAGGGTCCGTCCGAGCCGTCCGGCCTGTCGATACGTCCATGCTGGCCGGTTTCCGCGCATTCCGCCGGGGCCTGTGGAGGGCGCGGTGAATGGGGAAAACCCCGCCACCCGATGGGGTGACGGGGCCTGTGCGGAGCACCGGAAGCAGAGGTCGGAGCGTCGGAAGCAGCGGTCGGCGCGCCGGAATCCGGCGGGCGGAACACCGGAATCCAGGGCCGCGCCCTAGCCCAGCCCCGCCCCCGTCACCGCCGCGTACCGCTCCCGTACCTCCCGGTACCGCAGCAGCTCCGCCGACACCGGGTCCAGGACCTTGGCCCGGCCGCAGCCCGCCGCAGCCTCCCGCAGCCGCCGTTCGGCGTCCTGCCCGTACCGTCGGGCGGGGCCCCTGGCCGCGGCCCAGCAGCCCCACTCGACGACCGGCCCGCCGGCCACCCCGGCCAGCATCAGCAGGAACGGCGGCAGGAGGTTCGGTTCCAGCACCCCGCAGACCTGGCCCAACAGCCAGAGCCCGCCGTAGATCTGAAGCAGCGTCATGGCCGCCTGGGTGAGGACCGCCGCGGGCCACCAGGCGGGCCTGGGCGGGTTGCCGCGCGGCACCGCGGCCTGTGCCGCGAGCGCGTCCAGCTGCTCGGGCAGCCCCTCGGCCCCGCGCACCGCCGACTCCCGCACGGCCTGCGCCCAGGGTGCGGGCAGGCCGTCGGTCGCGGCGTCGGCTACGGTCCGTACCGCCTGCTCGACCCGCTGGCGGGCGGTCACCTCCACGTCCCTGGGCTGCGCGAACGCCCGACCCGGCACAGCCGCACCGCCGCCCGGGACGCGCCGCGCGTCGTACCAGCGCCACAGCCTCAGCCACGGCGACCCGCACGCCTTGCCCGCGTTGCGCCGCCACTCCCGCTCGGCCGCCTCCCCGGCCGCCGCCGCGCCGACCGCCGCCGCCAGCCGGTCCGCGAACTCCTCCCGCGCCCGCTCCCCCAGCCCCGCCCTGCCCTCCGCCACGTACACCGGGCGCAGCCTGGCCGCCGTCGCGTCGACGTCCGCCGCGAGCCGCCGCCCGGCCGCACCCCTCTCCTGTACGAACGCGCGCAGCAGCTCGCGGAGTTCCTCCACTCCGTCACCCGTCAGGGCGGAGAGCGCGAGGACGGTGGCACCGGGTTCGCCGTGTTCGCCGAGCGCCATGCCGTCCTCGTCGAGGAGGCGGCGCAGGTCGTCCAGGACCAGGTCGGCAGAGTCGCCGGGCAGCCGGTCGGTCTGGTTGAGCACGACGAAGGTGACTTCGGCGTGCCCGGCGAGGGGCCGCAGATACCGCTCGTGGAGGGCGGCGTCGGCGTACTTCTCCGGGTCGACGACCCAGATCACCGCGTCGACCAGGGCCAGCACGCGGTCGACCTGTTCGCGGTGTGCGGTGACCGCCGAGTCGTGGTCGGGCAGGTCCACCAGGACCAGTCCGCGCAGGCCCTCGTCACCGCTGGTGCCCGCGCCCGTACCGGCCTGGAAAGGGCGTCTGCGCAGCCGTCCGGGGATGCCGAGGCGGTCCAGCAGCCCGGCCGCCCCGTCCGTCCAGCTGCACGCGATCGGGGCGGAGGTGGTGGGCCGCTTGAGTCCCGTCTCGGAAATCCTCACTCCTGCGAGGGAATTGAAGAGCGTGGACTTGCCGCTTCCGGTCGCGCCCGCGACGGCGACGACGGTGTGCTGCGCGGAGAGCCGCCGCCGGGCCACCGCCTCGTCGAGCACGCGTCCGGCCTCGTGCAGGGTGTCGCCCGCGAGCCTGGCACGGGAGAGGCCCACCAGCTCCCGCAGCGCGTCCAGTCGTACGGACAGGTCCGCCCCGTACTCCCCGCCGCCCGGCGGCAGGTCCCCGAACTCCTCCACGAGGAAGTCCTCCGGTCCTTCGCCCTCTTCGGGCCGGTACGCGTCCTGCTGCCGGTCCGCCGCGCGCCGCGCGATCAACCCGTCGTCCCAGCCGCCCCGCCCCTTCGTGCCGTCGTCCCAGCTGCCCCGCGCCTTCGTCCCGTCGTCCCAGCCGCCTTGCTCCTTCGTCCCGTCCGCATCGGCCGCCACAGCGTCCACACCCGTCTCCGCGCCCACCACCGTCACCTCTCCTTCTTCGTCACGGACAGCGCGGCGATCAGCTCGGCCTGTGGCTCGGGCGTCACGTCCAGCGCGTCCAGGGGGGCCAGCCGACGGTCGCGTTCGGCGTGCAGCACCCTGTCGATGTACGTCGTCACCAGCTCGCCGCCCCGGTCGCGCAGCCGGAGCGCGCCGTGTGCCCCGATCCGTTCGGCCAGCCGCTCGCCCGCGGAGCGGGCGCGTCGGCCGCCCAGCAGCGCCGCGGCGAGGAGGGCCGCGACGGTCTCGGCGTCGGGTGCCGCGGGCCGCTCCAGCTCCCGCACCTCTTCCTCCGCGAGTTCCTCCAGGACCCGCCTCCAGCGCCGTACGGCCACGCCGATGCGCTCGGCCGACTCGGCGTCGGGACCGGCCGGAACCACCGCGTCCGCGGCGGGTTCGGCGCCCCAGGCGACCCGTACCCGCTCGTCGGCGGCGGCGACGGCGCACTGCAGCAGGGCGGTGAGGCTGTCCACCAGGGAGTCCAGGAGCTCCCCGTCGGTGGCGTCCGCCGGGTGGGCGCGCCAGCGGGTGAGCGCGTCGCCGGAGAGCACCGCACCGCGCTCCAGCCGTCGGCGTACGCGATCCGCTTCCTGCTCGTACGCGTCCTCCACCGCCGACGTGAGCCGTACGGCGGCGGCGTACTGGGCGGAGACGGCTCCGGCCAGTTCCGGCATCCGGGAGTTCAGGGAGTCCATGACGCCGCGTGCGGTGCGGGCGACGGCCTGCTGGCGGGCTGCGGGGTCGCGCACCCGGTGGGTGAGCCACTCCAGCAGGGGTGCGACGGCCGTGGACGGCAGCAGTCCGCTGCCGCCGCCCGCGGACTCGGGGAGCTCGGGAATGGTGAAGCGGGGCACCTCGCCGAGGCCCGCGCGGGTGAGCAGCGCCGCGTACTGCCGCGACACCTCGCCGACCACCTGGTGGGGCACCCGGTCGAGAACGGTCACCAGCATGGCGTCGTACTCCTTGGCGGTACGCAGCAGGTGCCACGGCACCGCGTCGGCGTACCGGGAGGCCGTCGTCACCATCACCCAGACGTCGGCGGCGCAGATGAGTTCGGCCGCGAGCACCCGGTTGGCGGCCACCAGGGAGTCGATGTCGGGGGCGTCCAGGAGGGCGAGTCCCACGGGCAGCGACTCGGAGGTCTCCACCCGCAGCACTCCGCTGTCCTGTTCCTCGCTGCCCTCCTCCTGTTCGTCCGTGCACCGTTCCGGGTGCCACACGCGCGTCAACTGCGGCAGTACGCGCTGTCCCGCGAACCAGTGGTGGTCGTCGGGGTGGCACACCAGCACCGGTGTGCGCGTCGTCGGCCGCAGCACACCGGCCTCGGTGACGCGTCTGCCCACCAGGGAGTTGACGAGCGTCGACTTGCCGGCGCCGGTGGAGCCGCCGATGACGGCGAGCAACGGTGCTTCGGGGTCACGCAGCCGGGGCACCAGATAGTCGTCGAGCTGTGCGAGGAGCTCCACCCGTGTCTGCCGGGCCCTGGGCACTCCCGGCAGCGGAAAGGGGAGGCGCACGGCGGCGACACGGTCGCGCAGGGCGGAAAGTGCGTCGAGCAGCTGAGGCCGTACGTCCAAGGTCACCACATACGAAGAATGCCCAATTATGACCGCTTTTTGAAGCGTATAGACCGTCTCTGCGCGCCGATATCCCCCCAATCGGGGACAATGCGCACCCTGGGACACTTGGGGCGAGTGGGGCACAGGCATAACGAGTGCACAACACCCGGGGCGTGAGACGCCAAAAGCGGTGCGAGATTCGCACCTGCCTGCGATTATCGGGGTCGCTTCACCGAACCTCCACATCGTGCCACGCAGGCGAAGCAACCGGGCCAAGGTGATCGGAGCCCTATCCTTGTCCCCGGCAACGGCCACAAACGGCCCCACAGGCCGACCCGGGCCCCAGGCCCACCACCCGGCCCCCGTAGCTCAGTGGATAGAGCAGGCGCCTTCTAAGCGCTTGGCCGCAGGTTCGAGTCCTGCCGGGGGCGCACACAGGAGCTGACCAGCGACGACGCTGGTCGGCTTTCTTTTGGGTGCGGTTTCGCGCCCCCTCGCGCGCTTGCGGCAAGCGCCTCGTCCTCCCCGATTCCGGGCAGCCCCTTGTGTACATTCGCCCGAAATGCACCAGCCGCTCACCAGCTCGGGATGGCTCTTGGACGTCTTTCTCGTCTCCGGAAGTGTCGACGCCCCCTGTGGCAGCGCCCGGCGGGCCAGGGAACTGGCGGGGGTGCTCGCGGGGCGGGGACACCGGGTGCGGCTGGTGGGGATCGCGCCTGTGCCCGAGGGGGAACGGCGGGTGGCGGGGGGTGCGTACGGGAGCACGGTCTTGTACGGCGGGCTGCCGCCCGTCGCGCCGCCGGCGCCCAGGAGCAGGCTGAACCTGCTCGCGCGGGGGCGGCGCAGGGCGCACGAGCGCGGGATGCGGGAGAAGGCCGGGGAGCTGTCGGCGCTGTTCGCGGGGAGCGGCGGGGACGGGGTGGTCGTCGTGCTGGAGGGGTGGGCGCTGGAGTGGGTGGCGCTCGCCGACACCGCCGGGATGCCGGTGGTGCTGGTCAGTCAGGAGGCGTTCGCCGCCACGAAGACGGGAGCGCGGTTCCGGCGGTTGCGGTGGTTGTGCCGGTCCGGGGTGGACCGGGTGCTCGCGCCGACGCGGCAGGACGCCGACTGGTGGGTGCTCAACTGGCTGAACAACGTGGGGGTGATGCCCCCGGTGGTCGTCCCCGTGGGCGCGCCCGTGGTCACGCCTGGGGCTGATGCCGGTGCGGGGCGGCGCGGGACGTGTGTGGTGAGTCTGGGCAGGCTCGATCACGACAAGGGGATCGACATCCTGCTGGATGCCTGGGCGTTGCTCGCGCCGCGCCACCCCGCGTGGCGGCTGCGGGTGTACGGGGAGGCCGGTGGGGGTGCTGCGCCCGGGCGGGCCCGTGAGGACGCCCTGCACAAGCACTGTGCCGAGTTGGGGATCGCGGCCTCGGTGGAGTGGGCGGGGTACGTCGAGGATGCGGCGCAGGCGTGGCGCGAGGGCGCCTTCTTCGTGCTGCCGTCGCGGCAGGAGGGATTTCCGCTGGCGCCTCTTGAGGCGATGGGGGCCGGGCTGCCCTGTGTCGCGTTCGACGTGTCGCCGGGGGTGCGGGAGATCGTCACGGACGAGGTGGACGGGCTGTTGGTCCGGCCGGGGAATCTTGATGAACTGGCCCAGAAGATGGAGCGGTTGATGGTGGAGGAGGAGCTGCGGGAGCGGCTCGGCGAGGCCGCCCGGGGTGTCGTGGGGCGGTATGCGCCGGAGGTGGTCGGGGAGCGGTGGGAGGAGCTGTTCGCGCTGTTGCGGCGGTAGGGGTTCGCCGCGACCGCTCCCCCGCCCAGTGCGCGCGAGCACCGGTGCCGGTGTCGGTGGCAGGAGGAGCGAGCACCGGTGCCGGTGCCAGGAACGAGCACCGGTGCTGGTGCTGGGCCCGGCCGGAGCACCGGTGCCGGTGCTCGATTTCCGCTGCGGCTACCGGTCCACCACCGCGCTCGCCACCACCAGGGCGAAGCCCGCCACCACGCTCAGGGTGCGCACTGCGTGCAGGCGGTTCCAGCGGGACTCGAAGGCGGTGCGGGCCTCCGTGTCCGTCGTCGGCGCGTTCTCGGAGGACGCGAGGGCGTTGTTGAGGGGGATGTTGCCGCCCGCCGTGACGGCGTGGTTGAGGACGGTGAGGGCGAGGCCGCCGATCAGCAGCCAGAGCTGGAGCGGAGTGCGGCCGCCCTCCGGGGCGACGAACAGGGCGGCGGCCGGGAACAGCACCGAAGCGAACATCGTCGTCACGAAGACGCCGCGCGGCACGTCCTCGTTGATGCGCCGCATCGTCGCCGCGAACTGCTCGTCGGAGACCCGCGCGAGTGCGGGCATGATGCCCGTCCGGAAGATGAGCATCATGCCCGCGTAGAGGCCGACCGAGACAACTGCCAGGGCGAGCAGAAGAGTTGACATGCCGCACATGATGTACGGAGTCCGCCGCCCGCCGCAGCCTCATTGCGTCACGCGACGGTTATTGCGTCACGAGACGATGTCCTTCCGGGAGAAGCCGCGGAAGGCCAGGGCGAAGAGGATCAACGCGTACGTCACCGAGATCGACGCACCCTTGAGCATGCCGCCCCATTCGAGCTGGGGTTGCAGCGCGTCCACCCAGGAGAACTGCCAGTGCGCGGGGAGGAAGTCGCGCCAGTCGCCGAGCGCGGTCACCGCGTCCAGGACGTTGCCGACGATGGTCAGCCCGACCGCGCCGCCGACCGCGCCCAGCGGTGCGTCCGTCTTCGTGGAGAGCCAGAAGGCGAGCGCGGCGGTGACCAGTTGGGAGACGAAGAGGTAGCCCACGATGATCGCGATGCGGGGCAGCGCCGTGCCCGCCGCGAGGGCGCCTCCGGTGGGGAGTTCCAGGGGCCCCCACCCGTAGGCCGCCGTGCCCGCGACCAGGGCGACCAGGGGCAGCAGGATCATCGCCGCCAGGCTGAACGCCAGGGCCACCGCCAGCTTGCTCCAGAGCAGGCGGGTGCGGGGCACCGGTGCGGCCAGCAGATAGCGCAGGGATGACCAGTTGGCCTCCGAGGCGACGGTGTCGCCGCAGAAGAGGGCGACCGGGATGATCAGCAGGAAGCCCGCCGAGACGAAGAGGCAGGTGGCGGCGAAGTTCGCACCGGAGGCGGTGGCGGTGTCCATCAGGTTGATGCGCCCGCTCGCACTGCCGCCGCGCTCGGAGGGCGTGCCGCCGATGGCGAAGGCGGCGATCAGGACGAACGGCAGGGCGCCCAGGATGATCGCCATGACCGTCGTGCGCCGTCGCCGCCACTGGCGTTTGGCCTCCACCCGCAGCGGGAGGGTGCGACCGGGCCGGTAGCCGGGAGCGGCGGTACTTACTGTGCTCATGCCGAGCCTCCGATCAGGGTGAGGAACGCGTCCTCCAGGCGGCGGTGCGGGCCGACGCCCGTCAACGGCACGTCCAGGCGCACCAGTTCCGCGATGAGCTGCTGCGGGCTCCCGCCGTCGAGGCGGACCAGGAGGCCGCCCTCGGCCCGTACCGCCGTCTCCACGCCCGGCAGCGCGGCGACCTTCTCGACCACCGCTTCGGTGACCTCGCCGTCGACGGTGACCAGGAGGGTGTCGCCGGAGCCGATGATCTCGGCGACCGGTCCTGCCTGGACCAGCTTGCCGCGGTCCATGACGACCAGGTCGGTGCAGGACTGCTCGACCTCGGAGAGGAGGTGGCTGGAGACGATGACGGTGCGTCCGCCGGCCGCGTACCGGATCATCACGTCGCGCATCTCGCGGATCTGCGGCGGGTCGAGGCCGTTGGTCGGCTCGTCGAGGATGAGCAGGTCCGGCATGCCGAGCATGGCCTGCGCGATGGCCAGGCGCTGGCGCATGCCCTGGGAGTACGTCCGTACGGCGCGCTGGAGCGCGTCGCCGAGCCCGGCGATCTCCAGGGCCTCCTCGATGTGCGCGTCCTCGGTGGGGCGTCCGGTGGCCTGCCAGTACAGGTCGAGGTTGGCGCGGCCGGAGAGGTGCGGGAGGAAGCCCGCGCCCTCGACGAACGCGCCCACCCGGGAGAGCACCGGTGCGCCGGGTCGGATCGCGTGCCCGAAGACGCGGATCTCGCCGCCGTCGGGGCCGATGAGGCCCATCAGCATGCGCAGGGTGGTGGTCTTGCCCGCGCCGTTGGGGCCGAGGAGGCCCAGGACCTGGCCCTTCTCGACGCGGAAGGAGAGGTCGCGGACGGCGTACCGGTCGCCGGACTTTCCGTACCGCTTGCTCAGGGAGGTGATCTGGAGGGGGACCTCGGCGAGCGCCGGATCCGGCGCGGGGGCGGACGTCCGGCGCCGGGCGCTGAGCAGCAGCCCCGCCGCCACCAGGGCGCTCGCGAGCGGCAGCCCCCACACCCACCAGGCGAGCCCGGCGGACGCGGTGGCCAGCTTGTCGTCGGTGGGGACGCTCAGCCCGCCGTCGGCGAGCGAGACCGTGTAGGCGGCGGGCTCGGCCGGGGACGCGTACCCGAGGTCCGTCGCGGTGAGCAGCAGGCGCATCCGGTGCCCGGCCTGGAAGGTGTGGTCGATGGCCGGGAGGGTCACCTCGACGGTCTTCCCGGCCTTCGCGCCGGTGATCCGGATCGGGGTGACGAGTTGGTGCGGCAGGACCTGTCCGCCGTTGGCACTGGCGTCGTAGACCTTCGCGAAGAGGACCATGTCGTCGCTGGTGGACTTCACGCGGACCGTGACGGTGGGGGTGCCGGTGACCTGGACGCCCTCGTCGAGGGGTGCGGAGTCGTAGCGGGCGTACTGGCCGGGGAAGTCGAGCGAGAGGCCCACGCCGAGCCCGGAGAGCTGCGAGAGGGCGCCCGCGCCGGGCACGGAGGAGATGGCGGGCGGGTTGGCGCCCGCCGGGTTGCCGAAGGTCTGCTCCGGCGTGCGGCCGGTGAGGGGAATGTTCCGCACGTCGCCGCGCAGGCCCGGGTAGCGGTCCGCGGAGGCGCCCCGCAGGCGGGCGGAGCCGTTGGTGGAGTCGACGCCGCCGGTGCGGCTGACGCGGAAGGCGGGGCCGGTGTCGGCGGAGGTGTCCTTCTTGAGGTACCGGTCGAACCAGGCGGTGACGCGCTGTTCGGCGCGGGCGTCCTCACTGTCGCCGCCGTCGTGCCCGCCGGAGAGCCAGTCGACGGCGACGGGAGCACCGTTGCCGGTGATCGCGTCGGCCATCCGGTCGGCCTGTCCGAGGGGGAAGAGGGAGTCGCTCTGGCCCTGGAGGATCAGGGTGGGCACCTTGATGCGGTCGGCGACGGAGGAGGGGCTGAGCGCCTCCAGGGTGGTGCGCGCCGCGTCGTCGGGCTTTCCGGCGACGGCGACCCTCTCGTACAGCTCGCACAGCTTTGGCTCCAGGCGTTGGCAGCCGCCGCCGGTGGTGACGAAGACGCCGGCCCAGAGCTTTTTGAACACCCCGTTGGGGAAGAGGGCTTCGGCGAGGTTCCAGTACGTGATCTGGGGGGCGATGGCGTCCACGCGAGGGTCGTGCCCCGCTGCCAGCAGGGAGATCGCGCCGCCGTAGGAGCCGCCGGTGACGCCGACGCGGGGGTCGCCGTCCTTGTCGAGCAGGACGTCCCTCTGCCCCGCGAGCCAGTCGATGAGCCGGGTGACGTCCTTGACCTCGGCGTCGGGGGCGTTCAGGCCGATCTTCCCGCCGGACCTGCCGAAGCCGCGGGCGGACCAGGTCAGGACGGCGTACCCGTTCCTGGCGAGTTCCTCGGCCTGGGCGCGGACGTCGTTCTTGGACCCGCCGAAGCCGTGTCCGATCAGGACGGCGGGGCGGCGACCGCCGCCGTCGGCCACGAAGTACGAGGTGTCGATGCGTGCGCCGGGCATCTCCATCATGCGGTCGGACCTGTGCACCACGACGGGGTCGTCCGCGGCGGCGACGGACGCCCAGACACCTCCGCCCAGCAGCACGGCGAGCACCGCGACCACGGCGGCGAGCCGACGCCCGCGCAGGCGCCCGCGCGGAAGTCGGCGAAGGGGATTCTCCATACGTGCGACCCTACGGTCCGCCCCGGTGCCTTTAGGCTGCCGCCAGGCGGAACTCGCGCCCCTCCCGGGGGAGTAGTCCGCCCGACTGCACTACCGCAGCCGTGGTACGTCCGGCGCGCCCGCCCCGGACGCGGACAGGCATCCACAAAGCAGCACCAGTACCGGACGCAGACACGAGCACCGGCACCGGACGCACCGCCCGTACCCGGAGGGACCCGCCCGCATGGAGATCCGCCGCGCCACCAGCACCGGTGAACTCGTCGCCGCCCAGCACCTGTACGACGGCCCCGCGCGCGAGGAGTGGGCGCAACGCTTCCTCGACGCCCCCGGCCACCTGATGCTGATCGCGTACGTCGACGGCTTCCCGGCCGGAATGGTCTCCGGCATCGAGATGACGCACCCCGACAAGGGCACCGAGATGTGCCTGTACGAACTGTCCGTCGACGAGGGCCACCGCCGGCGCGGCATCGGGCGCGCGCTCACCGAGGCGCTGGCCCGGGAGGCCAGGGAACGCGGCTGTTACGACATGTGGGTCGGCGTCGACACCGACAACGCACCGGCCCTGGCGACGTATCAGGCGTCCGGCGCCCAGAACGACGGCGTGTTCGCGATGCTGACGTGGGACTTCCGTTCCTGACGTGGGACTTCCGTTCCTGACGTGGGACTTCCGTTCCTGACCGGGGAAACGACCGGGTCTGGAACCAACCCCGCCCCAAGATCGTTCGAACGATCGATGCAGACTTTGTACTCACTTGTCCACCAGCAAAGGGATCGCACATGATCACGCTCAGCAAGGAAGACGGACCGGCGGACCTGGCCGGTGTGACCCACATGTCCATCGGGGTGTCCTGGGACCCCACCTCCGGCAGCAGCGGCGGCCTCATCGGCAAGCTCATGCGCACCGTCGGCACGGACCTCGACCTCATAGCCATCGCCATGTCCGGCAGCGACCCGGTGCGCCTGGCGGGCCTGGACTCGCTGGACCCGCTCGGCAACGGCGGCCTGGTGCACAGCGGTGACAACCAGACCGGCAAGGGTGCGGGCGACGACGAGACGGTGACCGTGGAGTTCTCCAAGGTGCCGCAGAACGTCACGTCGATCGTGTTCGTCGCCGCCGCGTACAAGAAGGGCAGCGCGTTCTCCAAGGCGCGCAACATCAGCTTCAAGGTGTACGACGCCACGGGCGGCAGCACCCAGCAGGTCGCCGACATCTGGCCGTCGCTGCTCACCAGCGACAACGGCTGCGCGGTCGCCAAGGCGGTGCGCAACGGCCCGAGCTGGCAGCTGGAGGTCATCAACCAGACCGGCAAGATCAAGCAGGGCGACGAGCAGGCCCTGATGCGCTTCGCCGTCAACAAGTAGCCACCAAGCAGGCGCACCGGGCCCCTTGCCCCCGTACGTCCTCCTCGCGCCACTGACAAATGTCATGCCGAGGACAGGACAGCAGGCTCTACGGGGCGAGGGGCCGCCCGGGCGAAGCTGAGGTCATCGAAAAGGGGCGCCGCGAAGGCCCCCGACCACAGCGGAGGAGCCCGGACATGAGCGTCGCCACGATCACCGAGACCAGCACCACTGTTGCTCCCGCGGTCGCCGTCGACACCGCCCGCCCGCGGCGCACGCCGAACCCGGTGCTCCAGAGCCTCACCCCGCTGATCGTCGACGCGGGTGTCCCGCTGGCCGCGTACTACGCGCTCAAGGCGGCAGGTCTGGGCACGGTGTCCGCGCTGGCCGTCAGCAGTGCGCTGCCCGCCCTGCGCGTCGTCTGGGGCCTCGTCAAGGACCGCCGGGTGAACGGCTTCGCCGCGCTCATCCTGTGCGTGAACGCGGCGAGCATCGCCCTGTCCGTCGTGACCGGCGACCCCCGCCTGATGCTCGCCAAGGACAGCGCCGTCTCCAGCGTCGTCGGCGTCGGCATCCTGGTCAGCGCCTTCGCCGGCCGCCCGGTGATGCGCAACGCGCTCAAGCCCGCCGTCGTGAAGAACTCCGTGCGGCACGCCGCCGCCTGGGAGCGCCTCCAGGCTGCCTCGCCGCGCTTTCGCCGTCTGGAGCGGAACTTCTCCCTCGTGTGGGGTGTCGCCCTGACCGCGGAGTGCGTCGTGCGGATCGTCGGCGCGTACACCGTCCCGGTCGACACGATGGTCGCCGCCGGCACCGGCGTCATGGTCGCCACGATGGTGCTGGCGTTCCTGGTCTCGGGCAACCGGGCGGTCGTCCCGATGCGGATCATGATCGGCCAGGAGGCCGCGAAGTCGCTCTGACCCCACGCCCGATCCCGCACCCTTGACGAGCACCGGGCCCGGCTCCCCCGCTTCTCCGCGGTGGGGGCCGGGCCCGTTTCGTGCCCCTGTACGCGGCTGACCTGCTCGGGTACTGTCGGACCGCGTTGCCCGCCACTCTCGCGCGGGCCCGGACCGCAGGAGGTGAGACCCATTACCGCTGTCGCAGGTTGGGTGCTCTCGCCCCTCGGTCGCCGTACGCCGCCGTCACCGGCATCGTCGTAACGGAATCGACCGCAGAGCGCCCTCGGTAAACATTCCGAAAGGCCCTCCCATGTCGCTCACCACGCCCACCACGCTCTCCCCCGCCGTCTTCACCACCGTCGTCTCCCGACTGCGCGCCGCGGGCTGCGTGTTCGCGGAGGACGAGGCGCGGTTGCTGCTGTCCACCGGGCACACCGGCGCGGAACTGGACGCCCTGGTCTCCCTGCGCGTGAACGGGCTGCCGCTGGAACACGTCCTCGGCTGGGCCGAGTTCTGCGGTCACCGCATCGCCGTCGACCCGGGAGTCTTCGTGCCCCGCCCCCGTACGGAGTTCCTCGTCACCCACGCGCTCGCGCTGGCCGCCGCCCGGCAGCCGGGAGCCGTCGTCCTGGACCTGTGCTGCGGCTCGGGGGCCGCCGCGACGGTGCTGGGGACGCGGCTGCCGGGGATCGAGCTGTACGCGGCGGACGTGGAGAGCGCGGCCGTACGGTGCGCGCGGCGCAACGTGGAGCCGGTGGGCGGCACGGTCTTCGAGGGCGACCTGTACGCGCCGCTGCCGACGGCGATACGGGGCCGGGTGGACGTCCTCATCGCCAACGCCCCGTACGTCCCCACCGACGACATCCCCCTGCTCCCCTCCGAGGCCCGCGACCACGAGCCCCGCGTGGCGCTCGACGGCGGCGCGGACGGCCTGGACGTGCAGCGCAGGGTGACGGCGCAGGCGGCGCGGTGGCTGGCGCCCGGCGGGAGCCTGCTGATCGAGACGAGCGAGCGGCAGGCGCAGCGCACGATCGCGGCCATGGTGCGGGGCGGGCTGACGGCCCGTCTGGAGGAGGACGAGGAGACGGGCGCGACGGTCGCGGTGGGCTCGTTGCCGCGCTGACCGGGTGATCTGCGCCGGGCGTGGCGTTTGCGCGGGGGACCGCCGCTGGTACCGGTGTGCGGTGACGAAACTGCGCCGTTCCCTGATCGCCGCCGCCACAGTGGTGGGCGCTGCCCTGCTGACCGGTTTCGCCGGAGGCGCGACGGCGGACCCGGTGGACTGCCGGGTCGTCGCGTGCGCGGCGCTGACGTTCGACGGGGAGCCCGGACGCAGCACCGGGGCGGTGCTCGACGTACTGGCGGAGAAGAACGCACCGGCGGCCTTCTTCGTCGCCGGGAAGGGGCCGCTCTTCCGGCATCCGGAGCTGGTGCGCCGGATGGCCGAGGAGGGCCACACCGTGGGCAACCACACCTGGACGCAGCCTCGGCTCACGGATGTGCCGGTGGCGGAGGCGCGGCGGCAACTGGTGCAGACGCAACGGGTGATCGAACAGGTGACGGGCCGTCGGCCGACGCTGATGCGACCGCCGCAGGGGCGCACGAATCAGCAGGTGGGGGCTCTGTGCAGGGAGTTGGGGCTGGTGCAGGTGGGGTGGGGGGCGGGTGGGGTGGTGCGGGTGCGGGAGGGTGCTGATGTGGCGGGGGTGGTGGACGGGCTCCGGGGGCGGGGCTTCACGCTGGTGTCGGTGGAGAGGGTGTTGGGGGCGCGGGGGGTGGGGGCGGGGCGGATGTACCCGTAGCCGGGTGGGGCGGTACGGGGGCGGGGCCGGGGCCTCTCGGGACGGGCGTCCGGCGCAGGGGTGGGGCGGGGGCTACCGGGGTGGGCCGGGAGCGGGAGGGGCCGCCCCCTTGCCCGCCCGTTCCGCCCCCGGGGGGGCGGCCCCGCCGCCCAAGGGGGCTGGGGGGAAGGGGAGGGGCGGGCCCGTCGCCCAAGGGGGCTACGGAGGAGGACCCGGCGCTCAAGGGGGCTGCGGGAACGGGAGGGGGAAAGGGTGACGGCCCCGTCGGAGGTGAGGTCCGGGGGGCCGTCGAGGGGGCGGACCCGGCCGGGGGAAGCCGGGGGCGCCAGGTGAGGCGGGGTCAGGGAGAGGACCCGTACAGCTAGTTGTTGCGGGGGAAGCCCAGGTCGACGCCCGAGGGAGCGTCCGCCGGGTCCGGCCAGCGGGTCGTGGTGACCTTGCCGCGGGTGTAGAAGTGGATGCCGTCGTTGCCGTAGATGTGGTGGTCGCCGAAGAGGCTGTCCTTCCACCCGCCGAAGGAGTGGTAGCCGACCGGCACCGGGATCGGCACGTTGACGCCGACCATGCCCGCCTCGATCTCCAGCTGGAAGCGCCGCGCCGCCCCACCGTCACGGGTGAAGATCGCGGTGCCGTTGCCGAAGGGAGAGGCGTTCATGAGGGCGACGCCCTCTTCGTACGTGTCGACACGCAGCACGCACAGCACCGGGCCGAAGATCTCGTCGCGGTAGGCGTCGGAGTCGGTCGGGACGTTGTCCAGGAGGGAGAGGCCGATCCAGTGGCCGTTCTCGAAGCCCTCGACCGTGTAACCCGTGCCGTCGAGGACGACGGTGGAGCCCTGGGCCGCGGCGCCCGTGACGTACGAGGCGACCTTGTCGCGGTGCGCGGCGGTGATCAGCGGGCCCATCTCGGACGTCGGGTCGTTGCCCGGGCCGATCTTGATCTTCTCGGCGCGCTCGACGATCTTCGCGACGAGCTCGTCGCCGATCGAACCGACGGCGACGACGGCGGAGATGGCCATGCAGCGCTCACCGGCCGAGCCGTACGCGGCGGAGACGGCCGCGTCGGCGGCGGCGTCCAGGTCGGCGTCCGGGAGGACCAGCATGTGGTTCTTGGCGCCGCCGAGGGCCTGTACGCGCTTGCCGTTGGCGGAGGCCACCTGGTGGATGTGGCGGGCGATCGGGGTCGAGCCGACGAAGGAGATCGCGGCGACGTCCGGGTGCTCCAGGAGGCGGTCCACGGCGACCTTGTCACCGTGCAGGACGTTCAGCACGCCGTCCGGCAGACCGGCCTCGGTGGCGAGCTGCGCGAGGCGCAGGGAGGCGGAGGGGTCCTTCTCGGAGGGCTTCAGAACGAAGGTGTTGCCGCACGCGACGGCGATCGGGAACATCCACATCGGCACCATGGCCGGGAAGTTGAACGGCGTGATGCCCGCGACGACACCGAGCGACTGGCGGATCGAGGAGACGTCCACCCGGTTCGACACCTGGGTGGAGAGCTCGCCCTTGAGCTGCGTGGTGATGCCGCACGCCAGCTCGACGATCTCCAGACCGCGGGCGACCTCGCCGAGCGCGTCCGAGTGCACCTTGCCGTGCTCGGCGGTGATCAGGGCGGCGATCTCGTCGCGGTGCGCGTCCAGCAGGGCGCGGTAGCGGAAGAGGATCGCGGTGCGCGTGGACAGCGAGGAGGTCCCCCACGTCGCGTACGCGGCCTTGGCGGACGCGACGGCGGCGTCCACCTCCTCGACGGAGGCCAGGGCCACCCGGGTGTCGGGGGCGCCGGTGGCCGGGTCGGTGACGGGGCCCCAGTTGCCCGACGCACCCTCGACGGTCTTGCCACCGATCCAGTGGTTGACGGTCTTCATGAACTGCACTCCTTCAGAGGTGGTGGCGTCGGGCTGCGACGTGCCGGTCGTACTGTGCGCGGGCCGAGGTCGCCGACGGGCGGGTCGCGGTCTCGGCCACGGGAACATCCCACCACGCGGCACCCTCGGAGGGGCCCGACACTGTGTCGCCCGTTTCGGTCCGGACGTAGACACATGTGGGAACGGTGCTCGCACGCGCATCCACCAGGGCTTCCCGCAGGTCAGCGATGGTGTGGGCGCGCAGGGTACGCATTCCCAGCGATGCGGCGTTGGCGGCCAGGTCCAGTGGCAGGGGCTCTCCCGTGTACGTTCCGTCCACGGCCCGGAAGCGGTAGTCGGTGCCGAAGCGCTCCGCGCCGACGGTCTCGGAGAGGCCGCCGATGGAGGCGTACCCACGGTTGTCGAGGATCACCACCTTGATGGGCAGACGCTCCTGTACGGCGGTGACGATTTCCGTCGGATTCATGAGGTACGTACCGTCGCCGACGAGCGCCCAGACCGGGCGGCCGGGGTCGGCGAGCTGGACGCCGACGGCCGCGGGGATCTCGTAACCCATGCAGGAGTAGCCGTATTCGACGTGGTACTGGTCGGGCGAGCGGGTCCGCCAGAGCTGGTGCAGGTCGCCGGGGAGCGATCCGGCGGCGTTGATCAGGATGTCCTGCTCGTCGACCACAGTGTCGAGTACGCCGAGGACCTGCGCCTGGGTGGGTGCGGCCTTGTCGTCACGGGCGGCGTACACGGCGCTCACGTGCGCCTCCCATTCCGTCTTCCCCGCCCGGTACTCCGCCCGGTACGCCTCGTCCGTACGGCCGTTGAACGCGTCGGCGAGCGCCTGAAGCCCCTTGCGGGCGTCGCCGACCACGGCGAGGGCGCCCAGCTTGTGGGCGTCGGAGCCGGTGACGTTGAGGTTGACGAAGCGGACGCCGGGGTGCTCGAAGAGGGTGCGGGAGGCGGTGGTGAAGTCGGTCCAGCGGGTGCCGACGCCGAGCACCAGGTCGGCGGTGCGGGCGAGGCGGTTGGCGGTGGCGGTGCCGGTGTGCCCGATGCCTCCGACGTCGCAGGGGTGGTCGTACGGGAGGGCCCCCTTGCCCGCCTGGGTGGCGGCGACGGGGATGCCGGTGCGCCGGGCGAAGCGCCCGAGGGCGTCCTGGGCGTGGGCGTGCCGGACGCCGCCGCCGACGACGATCAGGGGGCGCCGGGCGGCGCGCAGTTGCCGCACGGCCTCCTCCAGGGCCTCCGCGTCCGGTTCCTGGGCCCGGACCTGCCACACGCGGTCGCGGAAGAACTCCTCCGGCCAGTCGTACGCCTCCGCCTGGACGTCCTGCGGCAGGCACAGGGTGACGGCGCCGGTGGCGGCCGGGTCGGTGAGGACGCGCATCGCGGTGAGGGCGGCGGGGATCAGGGCCTCGGGGCGGGTGATGCGGTCGAAGTACGCCGAGACCGGGCGCAGGCAGTCGTTGACGGACACGTCGCCCGCGTACGGGGCTTCGAGCTGCTGGAGGACGGGTTCGGCGGGGCGGGCGGCGAAGGTGTCGCCGGGCAGGAGCAGGACCGGGAGGCGGTTGATCGTGGCCTGGGCGGCACCGGTGACGAGGTTGGTGGCGCCGGGGCCGATGGAGGTGGTGACGGCGTGGGTGGAGAGGCGGCGTCGGTGGCGGGCGTAGGCGCTGGCGGCGTGCACCATGGCCTGCTCGTTGCGGCCCTGGAGGAAGGGCATGCGGTCGGGGCCGAGTTCGGTGAGGGCCTGGCCGAGGCCGGCGACGTTGCCGTGGCCGAAGATTGCCCAGGTGGCGGCGATGAGGCGGTGGCGGTGGCCGTCGTGTTCGGTGTGCTGGTGGGTGAGGAAGGTGAGGAGGGCCTGGGCGGTGGTGAGGTGGCGGGTCCTGGGGGCGGGGGGCATCGGGGGGGCTCCTCCGGGAGGGGTACGGGTCCGGGCCGGGGGCTTGGCGGGGGTGGGCGGCCGGTGACGGGGCTGGGCGGGGGCTCCCGGGGTGGGCCGGGAGCGGGAGGGGCCGCCCCCTTGCCCGCCCGTCCCGCCCCCGGGGGGCGGCCCCGCCGCCCAAGGGGGCTGAGGGAGGCTCAGGGGGCTCCAGGGGGGCCGGGACGGCCGTCACCGGTAGGTGGGGCCGGTGTCTTGCTGGAAGGTGATCTGCCAGGAGCGGACCGGGCCTGCCATGACGTTCAGGTAGTAGAGGGGGGCGTCGGGCGGGGCGATGGAGGGGCCGTGCCAGCCGTCCGGGACGAGGACCGTGTCGCCGGAGCGGATCTCGGCGAGGAGGTCCGCACCGCCGGGGCGGGACGGGGAGATGCGCTGGTAGGCGGTTCCGGTGAGCTCGAAGTGGTAGATCTCCTCCAGTACCGATTCCCGCCCCTCCACCGCCTCGTCGTGCTTGTGCGGCGGGTAGGAGGACCAGTTCCCCGGCGGGGTGATCACCTCCACGGCGATCAGCCGGTCGCAGGCGAAGGCCTCGGCGGACGCGAAGTTGCGCACCGTGCGCGCGGTGCGCCCGCTCCCCCGTTCCTCGACGGGAACCTCCGGCGCGGGGCCGTGGCGGGCGGTCAGCCGTCGCTCGCACTTCGCTCCTGCCAGGGCGAAGCGGCCGCCCGCGCCGGAGGCGATCTGGGCGTGGGCGTCCCGGGGGAGGTACGCGAAGTCGGTCGCCGACGCGAACACCCCCTCCCTGCCCCGCACGTCGATGACCTGCCCGTCGACCAGGACGCTGCACGCCCCGGCCAGCGGCAGCAGAATCCATTCCGTGTCGCCCGTGGCGAGGTGGTGGGACCCGCCGGGCCGCAGCTCCAGCACGCGCAGCGACGCGTACTCCCAGCCAGCCCGCCCGGGGCCGATGTCGAGCGCGTACGGCCCCTTCGCCTCGCTCCCCGCCACCACGTGCAGGTGTTCACCCATGACCCGTGCCCTCCGTCGCCAGCAGTGCGTCGATCTCGTGTGCGTAGGGCATCGCGGAGGAGCACTCCAGCCGGGTGGCCACCAGTGCCCCCGCCGCGTTCGCCCGGCGCACCGTCTCCTCCAGCGGGCGGCCCGCGAGCAGCCCCTCGCACAGGGCGCCGCCGAAGGCGTCCCCGGCGCCGAGCCCGTTGAGGACTGTCACCTCCAGGGGCGGCACCTCCACCCGCGTCCCGTCCCGGTGCACGGCGAGCACCCCGTGCGGCCCCTGTTTCACGACCGCCAACTCCACCCCTGCGGCGAGGAGTTCCGCCGCCGCCTCCAGAGGTGCTCGTTTTCCGGTGGCGATCTCGCACTCCTGGAGGTTGCCGACGGCGACCGTCGCGTGCCGCAGGGCCTCCCGGTAGTACGGGCGCGGGTCCTGGCCCGTCCAGAACACCGGCCGCCAGTCCAGGTCGAGCACCGTGTGCGGGGCGCGGGAGCGGGCGGCGAGGGCCTCCAGGGTGGCGTCCCTGCTGGGCCGTGCGCAGAGCCCGGTGCCGGTGGCCCAGAAGAGCCGTGCGGCCCGCACCGCGTCGAGGTCGCTCTCGCCGGGGCGGATCTCCAGGTCGGGGGCGCGGGGCTGCCGGTAGAAGTACAGCGGGAAGTCGTCCGGCGGGAAGACCTCGCAGAAGGTGACGGGCGTCGGGTACGCGGCCACTTCCGTCACCCAGCGCGCGTCCACCCCGAAGGCCTCCAACTCCCGGCGCAGGTACGCGCCGAAGGGGTCGGCCCCCGTGCGGGACACCAGGGCCGTCCGGCGCCCCAGGCGGGCGGCGGCGACCGCCACGTTCGCCGCGCTGCCGCCGAGGAACCGGCCGAAGGTCTCGACGCGGTCCAGCGGCACGCCCGGGCTGAGCGGATAGAGGTCCACGCCGAGGCGGCCCATCACGATCAGGTCGTACACGAGCCTCTCCTCCGTACGGGCGGCGGCATCGGACGGCGGCCGCTTCCGGCCCTCCACGGGCTTTCAGGTCTATCCGCGGGCTCGGAACGCTGTCAATGGTTTGTCCGGACATACGGACCTCAGGACACCCGAGCACCCTCAACCCCCACCCCCCGTCGCCCTCTTGACACCCCTCGCGACCCGCCCGGACCCTTCCTGCATGGCTCCCGACACGGCTAACGGCACGGCTGACGGCACGGCTCCTGACGCACGTCACACACGCCTGAGGATCGGTTCCGCCCCGGACTCCTGGGGCGTCTGGTTCCCCTCCGACAACCGGCAGGTGCCCTGGCGGCGCTTCCTCGACGAGGTGTCCGGCGCGGGGTACGAGTGGATCGAGCTGGGCCCGTACGGCTATCTGCCCCCGGAACCCGCCGCCCTGCTGCCGGAGCTTCGGGCGCGCGGACTCAGGGCCTCCGCGGGGACCGTCTTCACCGCGCTGCACCACGACGGCGTACGGCACTGGGAGTCGACCTGGTCGCACGTGTCGACGGTGGCCCGCCTGGCGCAGGGCGTGGGCGCCGACCACCTGGTGATGATTCCGGCGTTCTGGCGGGACGACAGGACGGGCGAGGTGCTGGAGGACCGGACCCTGACCCCCGCGCAGTGGCGCACGCTCACCGCGCAGACGGAGCGGCTGTCGCGGCAGGTGCGTGAGGAGTTCGGGCTGAAGGTGGTCGTGCATCCGCACGCGGACACCCATGTCGACGACGAGGAGGCCGTCGTACGCCTCCTGGACGGCACCGACGGCGACCTGGTGTCGCTGTGCCTGGACACCGGGCACTACGCCTACTGCGGCGGCGACAGCGTCAAGCTGATCGAGACGTACGGGGAGCGGATCGGCTATCTGCACCTGAAGCAGGTGGACCCGGCGGTGCTGGCACGGGTGCGCGAGGAACAGCTGCCGTTCGGCCCCGCCGTCGGGCTCGGTGTGATGTGCGAACCGCCGCAAGGGGTGCCCGAACTCGCACCGGTGCTGGCGGCTGCGCAGCGCCTCGCGGACGCGCGCGACAGTGACTTGTTCGCGATCGTCGAGCAGGACATGTACCCGTGCGCCCCGGACGCGCCGCTGCCGATCGCCCGGCGGATGCGGGCGTTTTTGCGGGGGTGCGGGGCGTAGCAGGGAGTGCGGCCGTACGGGTGAAGCCGGAGGTCGCTCCCGGGACGCGGCGCGGGAGTCGGGCAGGCTCCCCGTGCACGGGGCCGGTGATCGACGGCCCGTTCGGGCATGCCCACGACACCCGGTCCCACCAGGGGGAACCCTCACGATGACACTCGTACGCATCGCCGCAGTCGCCGTATGCACGGCTGCTCTGCTGACCGCACCCGCCGTGTACGCCGACGAGCCGCCCCGCCCGGCGGCCGCGTCCCAGGAAGCCGAGCAGGCCCGGCTGGAGGCCCAGGCCGCGAACGCCAAGAAGGTCTATCTGTACGCCAGCAACGTCCACCTCCGGGTGGCCCCGCGCACCAGCGCCTACGTCCTCGCCACCAAGTCCCGCATCTGGCTCCTCGCCTACTGCCAGACCAACCGGAACACCAGCCCGGTCAGGACCGCCGACGGCAGCGTGAACCGCTGGTGGAGCAAGGTGACGCTGCCCGCCGGAAGCGACTTCGCCTGGGTCAGCAACGTCTACCTGCGCGGCGGCAAGAAGATCGCGGGCGTCCGGGTCTGCTGAGGTCCCAGGCCTCTGCACTACACCCCGGAGCGGGCCGGACCGAGCACATCGGTCCGGCCCGTTCGGCGTGTCCCGCCGCTCCCCCGCACCACTTGCGTCACAGAGGTGTCCCCCGCGTCACGCTTGTCGCCATTACGCGGGTCTTCCGTCACAGGCACACCACAGCCCCTCCCCCTTCGTCACTCAGCGTCGTTCACGGGGCAGAGGCTGAGTGATCGCCAGCGACAGCCGCAGCTCCCCCGACGGCCCCCCGGCCGTGGCTGCGGACGTCGCAGGGAGGTGCACCGATGATGACGGACCACAAACTCTGGTCGTACAAGGAGATCGCCGCGCACATCCAGGTCCAGACGGACACCGTGCGCTCGTACCGCAAGCACGGCCTGCTGCCGCCGCCCGACCACGTGGAGGGCGGGAAGCCGTACTGGTACGCGGACACGATCCGCAGCTGGGTGGCTCGCCGCCCCGGCAACCGAGGACGCCGGGACTGAACGTTCCTCCTCCCGCAGGGCCCCGCATCCGGCCGTACCCGGCCCTTCGGTGCGGGGCCCGCGCCGTGGACGGGTCGAGCCCGGGGCACGGGAGTGGGAGGTTCACCGGGGGTGGCCGGAGGGGTGAGGCCTCCGTACTCGTGCTTGTGCCGTGCCCTGTCCCCCACCGGGGGCGGGGCGCTTTTGTGCCCGTGGCCGGTGGCCCGGCTGGCTGCGGTGAGGTCTTTGTGTGCCGTGCCCGGCACCTCGGTTGCCTGCGGCGCCCGCCCCGGTCCCGCCCCTTCACCTAAAGCGCTGGGCCGCGCGGCTGGGTGGGTGGCTGGTCGCGCAGTTCCCCGCGCCCCTGAAGGGCTGCTTCGCAGCTTCCTTCGGGGGCGTGCGCGCCCGTGCGACGCGCCCGTCCGGGGTGGGCTGGAATTGATACCCCCTAGGGGTATAGTGTGTGGAGCATCAGGGAGGCACCGGAGACCCGTGGTCTTCCTGCGCATCACCGTCACGCACTTCCTTTGAAGAGGAGCACCGCCATGACCGCTGAGACCCAGACCCCCGCCTCCGCCGAGACCGCCCCCGCCTCGGGCGGTTCCTGCTGCTCGCCGTCCGGTTCCTGCGGTTCCAGCGGTGCGGCGGACGTGGCCGTCGGCTCCGTCACCACGGTGTACGAGGTCAAGGGGATGACCTGCGGTCATTGCGAGGGTGCCGTGTCCGGTGAGATCGCGGAGATCGCGGGCGTCAGCTCGGTCAAGGCCGTCGCCTCGACCGGTCAGGTCACCGTCGTCTCGGCCGCCCCGCTGGACGAGGAGACCGTCCGGGCCGCCGTCGACGAGGCCGGGTACGAGCTGGTCGGCACCCTCTGACCCCGCTGTCCCGCAAGCCCCCGGGCCGTACCCGCCAGTTGCCCATACTGGACGGGTACGGCCCCGTCCGTTGTCTGGAGCCCCGATGAACAGCGCCACCCCGCCCGCCCCTCTGGATGCCCACGTCGAGCTGACCATCGGCGGCATGACCTGCGCCTCCTGCGCGGCCCGCATCGAGAAGAAGCTCAACCGGATGGAGGGCGTGGCCGCCACCGTCAACTACGCGACGGAGAAGGCGCGCATCGCGTACGACGGACAGTCGGTCGGCGTCCCCGAGCTGATCGCCACCGTCGTGAAGACGGGGTACACGGCCGAGGAGCCCGCCGCGCAGGCCCCCCGGGAGGACGACGCCCCGGAGCCGGTCGACCACGAGCTCGCGGCCCTGCGGCAGCGACTCGTGGTCTGTGCGCTGCTGGCCGCCCCGGTGGTGCTGCTGTCCATGGTCCCGGCCCTGCAGTTCGACAACTGGCAGTGGCTGTCGCTGACGCTGGCCGCGCCCGTCGTGGTCTGGGGTGCGCTGCCCTTCCACCGGGCCGCCTGGACGAACCTGCGGCACGGCGCCGCCACCATGGACACCCTCGTCTCGACCGGCACCCTGGCGGCCTTCGCCTGGTCACTGTGGGCGCTGTTCTTCGGGGACGCGGGGATGCCGGGGATGCGGCACGGCTTCGACCTGACGGTGGGCCGCTCCGACGGGGCGTCGACGGTCTATCTGGAAGTGGCGGCCGGGGTCACCGTGTTCATCCTGCTCGGCCGCTGGCTGGAGGCCCGCTCCAAGCGGAAGGCGGGGGCCGCGCTGCGGGCCCTGATGGAGCTGGGCGCCACGGACGTGGCCGTCCTGCGCGGCGGTCAGGAGGTGCGGATTCCGGTCCGGCTGCTGGCGGTGGGCGACCGGTTCGTCGTACGTCCCGGGGAGAAGGTCGCCACCGACGGCACGGTGGTCGAGGGCGACTCGGCGGTGGACGCCTCGATGCTGACCGGCGAGTCGGTGCCGGTGGACGTCGGCCCGGGCGACCGCGTCACCGGGGCGACGGTGAACGCGGGCGGGCGGCTCGTGGTCGAGGCCACCTCCGTCGGCGCGGACACGCAGCTGGCCCGGATGGCGAAGGCCGTCGAGGACGCGCAGAACGGCAAGGCGCAGGTGCAGCGGCTCGCGGACCGGATCTCGGCGGTGTTCGTGCCGGTGGTGCTGCTGATCGCGCTGGGGACGCTGGTGGGGTGGCTGCTGGCGACGGACGACGTGACGGCGGCGTTCACGGCGGCCGTGGCGGTGCTGATCATCGCCTGCCCGTGCGCGCTGGGGCTGGCCACGCCGACCGCGCTGATGGTGGGCACGGGCCGGGGCGCACAGCTCGGCATCCTGATCAAGGGGCCCGAGGTGCTGGAGTCGACGCGCCGGGTGGACACCGTCGTCCTGGACAAGACGGGGACCGTGACCACCGGCCGGATGGAACTGCGGGACGTCTTCCCGGCCGCCGGCGGGGACCGGGACGAGCTGCTGCGGCTCGCGGGTGCGTTGGAGGACGCCTCCGAGCACCCGATCGCGCGGGCCCTCGCCCGGGGCGCGGGCCCGGACCTGCCACCCGTCACCGGCTTCGCGAACGTCCCCGGGCTCGGCGTGCGCGGCACCGTCGAGGGACACGCCGTCCTCGTGGGCCGGGCCAAGCTGCTGTCCGACGCCGCGATCGAGCTGCCGCCCGAGCTGGCCGACGCGAAGGCCGCCGCCGAGGCCCGGGGACGTACCGCCGTCGCGGTCGCCTGGGACGGCGCGGCGCGCGGTGTGCTCACCGTCGCGGACACCGTGAAGGCGAGCAGCGCCGAAGCCGTACGGGACCTGCGCGCGCTCGGCCTCGTGCCGGTCCTGCTGACCGGCGACAACCGTCGGGTGGCGGACGCGGTGGCCGCCGAGGTGGGCATCGACGCGGACCAGGTGTACGCCGAGGTCCTGCCCGAGGAGAAGGCGGCCGTGGTCGCCCGGCTCCAGTCCGGGGGCCGCACGGTCGCGATGGTGGGCGACGGCGTGAACGACGCGGCGGCGCTCGCCACCGCGGACCTGGGCCTGGCCCTGGGCACCGGCACCGACGCCGCGATCGAGGCGGGCGACGTGACGCTCGTACGGGGAGATCTGCGGGTCGCGGCGGACGCGATCCGGCTGTCCCGGAAGACCCTGGCGACCATCAAGGGCAACCTCTTCTGGGCCTTCGGCTACAACGTCGCGGCGCTCCCGCTGGCGGCTGCCGGGCTGCTCAACCCGATGATCGCCGGATTCGCGATGGCGTTCTCTTCCGTCTTCGTAGTGACAAACAGCCTCCGGCTACGTACCTTCACATGATGTACACCAACGCACACGAACGCGTCGCAACCTCAGTGCACTGTGGAGTGACGTAGATCACTGTGGTTGGGGGGTAACCATTGGCCGGGGTCGCGAGTCCAATAAGCGATGCCAAGAACGTCTTGGGGGACGTTCGACGCGGGATGTCTTGGGGGACGTCCCCGGCAAGCGTTGGCCGGGACACGTACACCGGGGAGCTTTGAGCGGCCCTCCCGTTCGTTACGTGTCCTGGCGGACCGCAGCAGGCAGCAGTACGTACGCAGCAGGACGCACGATCCAGAGACTTCTGGCGGCGCAAGCCGTCAGACGCCCGGTGGAGATCCCGTGGGGGGAATCCGAACCGGGAAACAGGAAAGCGCCCCGCATCGTCGACCCGTGGGGGGATCGACGGCGGGGCGCTTTTCGTTGCCCTGATGTGGCTGCGTGCCCTGAGAGGGCCCGCTGCCCCGAGAGACGTGACCGTACGGTCAGCGGCCCTCGACCGGGACGAAGTCGCGCAGGACCTCGCCGGTGTAGATCTGGCGCGGGCGGCCGATGCGCGAACCCGGCTCCTTGATCATCTCGTGCCACTGCGCGATCCAGCCCGGCAGGCGGCCGATCGCGAAGAGCACGGTGAACATGTCGGTGGGGAAGCCCATCGCCCGGTAGATCAGACCCGTGTAGAAGTCGACGTTCGGGTAGAGGTTGCGCGAGACGAAGTACTCGTCGGAGAGCGCGTGCTCCTCCAGCTTCAGCGCGATGTCCAGCAGCTCGTCGGACTTGCCGAGGGCCGAGAGGACGTCGTGCGCCGCCGCCTTGATGATCTTGGCGCGCGGGTCGAAGGACTTGTACACCCGGTGGCCGAAGCCCATCAGGCGGACGCCGTCCTCCTTGTTCTTCACCTTGCGGATGAAGGCGTCGACGTCGCCGCCGTCGGCCTGGATGGCCTCCAGCATCTCCAGCACGGACGCGTTGGCGCCGCCGTGCAGGGGGCCCCACAGGGCGGAGATGCCGGCGGAGATCGAGGCGAACATGTTCGCCTGCGAGGAGCCGACCAGGCGCACGGTGGAGGTCGAGCAGTTCTGCTCGTGGTCCGCGTGCAGGATGAGCAGCTTCTCCAGCGCGGAGACGACGACCGGGTCGAGGTCGTACTCCTGGGCGGGGACCGAGAAGGTCATCCGCAGGAAGTTCTCGACGTAGCCGAGGTCGTTGCGCGGGTAGACGAACGGGTGACCGATCGACTTCTTGTACGCGTAGGCGGCGATCGTCGGCAGCTTGGCCAGCAGACGGATCGTCGACAGGTGGCGCTGCTGCTCGTCGAACGGGTTGTGGCTGTCCTGGTAGAACGTGGACAGCGCCGAGACGACCGAGGACAGCATGGCCATCGGGTGCGCGTCGCGCGGGAAGCCGTCGAAGAAGCGCTTGACGTCTTCGTGTAGCAGCGTGTGCTGGGTGATCTCGTTCTTGAAGGTCGACAGCTCGTCGTCCTTCGGGAGCTCGCCGTTGATCAGCAGGTAGGCGGTCTCCAGGAAGCTACTCTGCTCCGCCAGCTGCTCGATCGGGTACCCGCGGTAGCGCAGGATGCCCTCTTCGCCATCCAGGTAGGTGATGGCGGATTTGTAGGCGGCGGTGTTGCCGTATCCGCTATCCAGGGTGACCAGACCGGTCTGGGCCCGGAGCTTCCCGATGTCGAAGCCCTTGTCGCCGACGGTGCTGTCGATCACCGGGTAGGTGTACTCGCCATCGCCGTACCGCAGTACTACAGAGTTGTCGCTCTCGCTCACGTCATCCCTCACCGACGTAGTGCCTCTTCTTCGAGGTGCCCTGACTGTCTCTACCATCCCCCACTTGGCTCAGCAGAGTGCACTCGGGGTCGGCCAACAGGCCAGTTCGCGGCACTGAGTGCCGCCAACCTGCTCATACTGCCCCCTTCGCCCCGGTTCCGGAACCCCCGGGTGATGTTTCCCACCGATGGCCCGCAAGGGTTTACCCGCCCGACCGCCGAGGAGTCGGTACGTACGTTCCGCCTGCGAGCCGATGGGCGAGTGCGGTGCACCGGCGACCGGCCGAAACCGTGCGCACGGCCTGCCCGATGGCCTTGCGCGAGCCGACCAGCACCACCAGCTTCTTGGCCCGCGTCACGGCGGTGTAGAGCAGGTTCCGCTGGAGCATCATCCAGGCCCCGGAGGTGACCGGAATCACCACGGCCGGATATTCACTCCCCTGGGAACGGTGGATGGTGACGGCATACGCGTGGGCCAGCTCGTCGAGTTCGTCGAAGTCGTACGGGACCTCCTCGTCCTCGTCCGTACGCACCGTCAGCGTCTGCTCGACCGGGTCCAGCGCGGTGACGACCCCGACGGTCCCGTTGAAGACGCCGTTCTCCCCTTTGTCATAGTTGTTCCGAATCTGGGTGACTTTGTCGCCGACGCGGAAGGTGCGGCCGCCGAACCGCTTCTCGGGGAGGTCGGGCCGGGCGGGTGTGATGGCCTGCTGGAGCAGCCCGTTGAGGGTGCCCGCACCGGCGGGCCCCCGGTGCATGGGGGCGAGGACCTGCACGTCCGTCCTCGGGTCGAGCCCGAACTTCTTCGGGATGCGGCGGGCGGCGACGTCGACGGTGAGCTTCCCCGCCTCCTCGTTGTCGTCCTCGACGAAGAGGAAGAAGTCGCTGAGGCCCCGGGTGAGGGGGTGCTCGCCGGAGTTGATCCGGTGCGCGTTGGTGACGACACCCGACTGCTGGGCCTGCCGGAAGATCTGGGTGAGCCGCACATGGGGCACGGGCCCGTCCTCGGCGAGCAGGTCCCGCAGCACCTCCCCCGCCCCCACCGACGGCAACTGGTCCACGTCCCCCACCAGCAGCAGGTGGGCACCGGGTGCCACCGCCTTGACGAGCTTGTTGGCCAGCAGCAGATCGAGCATCGACGCCTCGTCGACCACCACCAGGTCGGCGTCCAGGGGCCGTTCGCGGTCGTACGCCGCGTCCCCTCCCGGCTTCAGCTCCAGCAGCCGGTGCACGGTGGAGGCTTCCGCCCCGGTCAGCTCGGACAGCCGCTTGGCCGCCCGCCCGGTCGGCGCGGCCAGCACGACCTTCGCCCTCTTCGCCCGCGCCAGCTCCACCACGGACCGCACCGTGAAGGACTTGCCGCAGCCGGGCCCGCCGGTCAGCACGGCCACCTTCTGCGTCAACGCCAGCTTGACGGCGGCCTCCTGCTCGGGAGCGAGGGAGGCCCCGGTCCTTCCCGCGAGCCAGGTGAGCGCCTTCCCCCAGTCCACGTCCCGGAACCCCGGCATCCGGTCCTCGTCCGTCCGCAGCAGCCGCATCACCTGCCCGGCGAGGGAGAGTTCGGCCCGGTGGAAGGGCACCAGGTACACGGCGGTGACGGGCTCGCCGCCGGGCCCCTCGGGGCCGGGCACCTTCTCCCGTACGACACCCTCCGGGTCCTCAGCCAGCTCGGCGAGGCAGTCGATGACCAGCCCGGTGTCGACCTGGAGCAGCTTCACCGCATCGCTGATGAGCTGCTCCTCGGGGAGGAAGCAGTGCCCCTGGTCGGTGGACTGGGACAGGGCGTACTGCAACCCGGCCTTGACCCGGTCGGGGCTGTCGTGCGGGATGCCGACGGCCTGGGCGATGCGGTCGGCGGTGAGGAAACCGATGCCCCAGACGTCGGCGGCGAGACGGTACGGCTGGTTCTTCACCACGGAGATCGAGGCGTCCGCGTATTTCTTGTAAATACGGACGGCGATCGACGTGGACACCCCCACGCTCTGCAGAAAGACCATGACCTCCTTGATGGCCTTCTGCTCCTCCCAGGCGACGGCGATCATCTTCGTCCGCTTGGGCCCCAGCCCCGGCACCTCGACCAGCCGCTTCGGCTGCTGCTCGATGATGTCGAGGGTGTCGACGCCGAAGTGGGTGGTGATGCGGTCCGCCATCACCGGGCCGATGCCCTTGATGAGCCCCGACCCCAGATAGCGCCTGATCCCCTGGATGGTGGCGGGCAGGACCGTCGTGTAGTTGTCCACCGTGAACTGCTTGCCGTACTGCGGGTGGGACCCCCAACGCCCCTCCATCCGCAGGGACTCCCCCGGCTGCGCGCCGAGCAGCGCACCCACGACGGTCAGCAGGTCGCCCATGCCGGACCCGCGCCCGGTGTCGACGCGGCCGACCGTGTAGCCGGTCTCCTCGTTGGCGTACGTGATCCGCTCCAGGACGCCTTCGACCACGGCCTTGTTGACCGGACCGCCCTGTGCGCCTGCCGCGCTGCTGACTGTGCTGGACATGGGACGACGCTACCGCCGGGGTCCGACAGCGTGTGCGGACCTGTGGACAAAGGCCCGCACACGCTGTCGGCCGGGGCCGGATCAGAGCGCGACGAGGTCCACGACGTTCACCACGACATGCCGGTTGGAGACGATGTACGTCACGAAGCCCCCGGTGAAGGCGGCGGACCAGCTGTTGTCCCGGTTGCTGGTCGCCGGAGCCCCGAAGGGGTTGCGCGCCAACTGCTTCTCCAGCGCCGCGAGGGACGCGCGCTGCGGTGCGACGAGGGCCGCCCTGCACCGTGCGGCCCGGTCGGCGTAGCGGATCGCGTACACGTCGTTCATCCGTGCCCCCTGGCGTCCACCGGGTTGCTGTCGGCGTCGTACGCGTTGCCGTCGTCGTCGAAGAAGACCATGCCCTCGGTGTCGCCCTCCGCCATCCGCTTGACGGTGTGCTCCACCTCGTCCAGGTAGCCGGGGGTGGCACAGGCGCAGGCGAACGGGAACCACTTGTCGACCACCCGCTCCAGCGCCTCGCTGTCGAAGTCCGCGGCGGCGCTCAGCCAGTCCTGCTCGAAGGCCCGGAGCCAGTCGGGGCGTCGCTGCAGCGCGGCACGCACCGCGTCCGCAGTTCTTTCGCACGCCTCGGGGTCAACGGCGAACACCATGGTCAACTCCTCTGGCGGGCGGTCGGGCGGGGCCGGGAGCGCCCATGCTAGGGCGGGCGCGCGCCGGGGTCTCGTGAACCGCCCGCCTGCTGCCCGAAGGGAGGATTCCGACCCGCTTCCGCCGGGCATCGGGCAGCGGTGCGCGGCAAGTCGAAGGGCCCGGTCCGTCGACCGGGCCCTTCGGTGTCCCCCTCCGTGTCAGGCCTCCCTCGAATCCCCCCAGATTCCCCCCGGAAGCCCTGATGCCACGTATGACCCGCGAGGGGGGCGGAGGGTTGTACGGCGGGTGCGGGATTTTCTTCGGGCGGCCATAAGGTGCCGACATTTGGGTGCAGACGTAGCGTTTCCGGTATGAACGACGACTCTTTCCAGAAGGACGTGCTCAACGAGCTGGGCGACGACAAGCTCGCCGAGATCGCCGGACTGCTCGGTACGGACGCGGCGGGCGCCCAGAGCGTCGTGGCGTCCACCGCGGACGCCTTCGCGGGCGGGCTCGCGGAGAAGGCCGAGAACGCCTCGCCCGAGGAGGCCGAGGAGGTCCGGGCGGCCCTCACGGAGGCTGCCGATCCGCCGCTCCAGGGCGTGGCCGCGCTGGGTGGCGGCCTGGGAGGTCTGCTCGGCGGCGGAATGATGGCCGGGATGCTCGGCAAGATGGCCAAGCCGGTGGCGAGTGCGGTCGCGAAGAAGACCGGGCTGCCCGAGGCGTCGGTGACGCGGGCCATCGAGATCGCGCTGCCGGTGGTCTTGGCGGTGGTGACGAAGCGGGCCACGGAGAAGCGGAATCCGGGGGCGGCGGGGGCGGCGCCGGGGGCGGGGGGCGGGCTCGGTGATCTGCTGGGGCAGGTGCTGGGGGGCGGCAAGAAGTAGCCGGAGTGGGTGGGCCCGGGGCGGGGGTGCGGGTGAGATCCGGGAGTGAGGTGAGCCCGAATCACGAGTGCGGGTCAGATCCCGGAGCAGGGGTGGGCCCGAATCACGAGTGCGGGTCAGATCCCGGAGCAGGGGTGGGCCTGGATCGGGTGTTGGTGGGGCCGTCCTCTGGACCGGAGTGTGGCGCTTACGGGGAGCCCGTCAAGGGCGCTCCTTTGTCGCGTCGGCTTCGCCGATTTCGCTTCGCTTCACCCTTGACAGTCTCCCCTCCAGCGCAGGTTTCGTTGTGCGGAGGACGGCCGAAAAATGGCCCCGGGGAAGGTCCGGGAAGTGGCCGTACGCCGCTGCCGGGTGCGGGTGCGTGGGTAGGGGCTTCGGGAAACGGCCGATGCTGTTCGTTGTCGTGTCTGCCGGTGGGTGGGGTGTCGGCTATGGGTGGCGGGAGCGTGGGAGCAGTTGCGGCCGGTGGGGGTGCGCCGACCTCAATGGGGCTGCCGGCCTGGGCTTTGCGGGTGCGGGCCGCCGTTGGGCTGATGCTCAAGCTGGTTGCTGATGTGAGTGGGTGGATTCCAGGGAAGTGGCCGTGCTGGGACATATACGTTCGACGCACATAACGCCATCCCATCCCCGGAATCCCGTACCCCGCCACGCCTGACACCCCGCCTGGAGGATGAAGGGGTGTTCGTCGGAATCGGGACGGGCGGCGCGATGGGTGATGGTGGGTGGTTGGATGTGCGGCCGAGACGGGCGGGTGGGTCTGCGGTTGTGTATGTGTACGGGAGATGCCTGCACAGTGCCGGACCTCTGCTGCCCACATGGGCGGGTCGGGTAGGGAAACCGCTTCGCGGAGTGGGCTGGCGGGGGTGTGCTCCAGAAGTGGGACACTCTGGCGCGGAAGTGTCCCACTTCTGAGACACCCCCACCGCGCGGACGAATGCGGGACCGGCCCACAGGCGGGCCCGGCCTGCAGGGGTGTGCGGCAGAAACGGGATAACGGGATACCCGGGCGCGGAAGTGTCCCGCTTCCGCGCCACCTCGGCCGCGTGACTGCGGAAAGGGCCAGCTCACGGGGACGTGGGCTCACGGGGTCGTTCGCGAGGGTGCGGGCTCACGCGGATGCGAGGGTCCAGGCTCACCTGGGTGCGAGGGTGCAGGCTCACGCGGGTGCGAGGGCGCGGGCTCACCCGGGCGCGAGGGCGCGGGCTCACGCGGGTGCAGGCGCACGCGGATGCGAGGGCGCGGGCTCACAGGGGCACGCGCCCAAGAGCGGCGCACCCGGGCACGTGACTGCGGAGGAGGCCAGCTCACCGGGATGCGGGCTCACGGGTTCGTTCGCGAGGGTGCAGGCTCACCCGGATACGAAAGTGCAGGCTCACAGGGGCACACGCCCAAAAGCGGGGCACCCGGGCACGTGACTGCGGAGGAGGCCAGCTCACCGGGATGCGGGCTCACGGGTTCGTTCGCGAGGGTGCAGGCTCACCCGGATACGAAAGTGCAGGCTCACAGGGGCACGCGCCCAAGAGCGGGGCACCCGGGCACGTGACTGCGGAGGAGGCCAGCTCACCGGGATGCGGGCTCACGGGTTCGCGGGGGTGCAGGCTCACCCGGATACAAAAGTGCGGGCTCACCCGGGTGCGAGGGGGTGCGTCAAGAGTGGGACACATGGGAGAAGTTCTGTCCCACTTTTCGGATACCTTCGCGCCACCTCGGCCGCGCGGGCGGCAGCGGATACCGACTCGCGAGTGGACTCGTGGGGGCGGGTGCCAAGGGTGAGACATTCGGGCGCGGAAGTGTCCCACTTCTGAGATACCTCCCCGCCACCTCTCCGCCGCCTTCCCGCCTCATCACCCACCGCCCGCCCGTCCCGGCTCCGATGAACACCCCTTCTCCCTCCGGGGTATCAGACGTGGCAGGGGCCGGGATTCCGGGGATGGGACGGCGTTATGTGCGTCCAACGTATATGTCCCAGCACGGCCACCTCCCTCACCGCCCGCCCGTCGCGGTTTCGATGAACTCCCCTTCTCCCTCCGGGGTATCAGACGTGGCAGGGGCCGGGATTCCGGGGATGGGACGGCGTTATGTGCGTCCAACGTATATGTCCCAGCACGGCC
>NZ_JBIUXN010000009.1:276137-305905 GCF_044744005.1 Streptomyces sp. NPDC087440
CCACTTCCCTGGAATCCACCCACCCACATCAGCCACCAGCTTGAGCACCGGCCCTACGGCGGCCCGCACCCGCAAAGCCCAGGCCAGCAGCCCCATTGAGGTCGGCGCACCCCCACCGGCAGCCATCAGACGCACGCTCCCGCCACCCATAGCCGACACCCCACCCACTCACCGACGGACGACGAGCAACCCGGGCTGTTTCCCGGAGCCCCCACCCACGCACCCGTACCCGGCAGCGGCGGGCGGCCACTTCCCGGACCTTCTCCGGGGCCATTTTTCGGCCGTCCTCCGCACAACGAAACCTGCGCTGGAGGGGAGACTGTCAAGGGTGGAGCGAAGCGAAATCGGCGAAGCCGACGCGACGATAGGAGCGCCCTTGACGGGCTCCCCGTAAGCGCCACACTCCGGTCCAGAGGACGGCCCCACCAACACCCGATCCGGGCCCACCCCACTCCGGGATCTCACCCGCACCCCCGCCCCCGGCCCACCCCTGCTCCGGGATCTGACCCGCACCCCCGCCCCGGGCCCCGTCCCGCCCCGGAACCTCGCCCGCACACCCACAACGCCCCGCACTCCCCGGTAGCGGCCACTACCGGGGATGCGAGTCACACTCGTACAGCCGTACGTCAGAGCACGTGCTCCGCGAATCGGACCGCGACCTCCGCAAGGACCTCCGCCCCCGGGCGGGCCCAGAGCGCCTCGTTGAAGATCTCGACCTCGATCGGCCCCGTGAAGCCCGTCGCATCAACGAGTTCACGGAAGGCGCGCATGTCGACGCTGCCGTCCCCGAGCTGGCCCCGGCCGAGCAGGACACCCGCCGGGAGCGGGGTGATCCAGTCCGCCACCTGGAAGGAGTGGATACGGCCGGTCGAGGCCGCACGGGCGATCTGCGCGGGGGCCTGGTCGTCCCACCAGATGTGGTACGTGTCGACGACCACGCCGACCTGGGTCGCGGGGAAGCGTTCGGCCAGGTCCAGGGCCTGGCCCAGGGTCGAGACCACGCAGCGGTCCGAGGCGAACATCGGGTGCAGGGGCTCGATGGCGAGGCGGACGCCCCGCTCGGACGCGTAGGGGGCGAGGACCGCCAGGGCGTCGGCGATGCGTTCGCGGGCGGCGGTCAAGTCCCGTTCGCCGGTGGGCAGTCCGCCGGAGACCAGGACGAGGGTGTCCGTGCCCAGGGTCGCCGCCTCGTCGATCGCCCGGCGGTTGTCGTCCAGGGCGGCGGCGCGCAGCTCCGGGTCGGTGGCCGTGAGGAAGCCGCCCCGGCACAGGCTGGTGACGGTCAGGCCCGACTCCCGCATCAGCTTGGCGGCGCGTTCGACTCCGTACTCCTGGACGGGGGCCCGCCACAGGCCGACGTGGGAGATGCCCGTGGCCGTGCAGCCGGTGGCCAGTTCCTCCAGGGACCACTGCTTGATGGTCTCCTGGTTGATGCTGAGGCGGGTCAGGTCGGGGGTCGTCACTGGGGTACTCCGTGGACGGTCAGCAGGGAGCGCATGCGGGACGCGGCGAGGGCGGGGTCTGGGAACAGGCCCACTCCGTCCGCGAGTTGGTAGGCGCGGGCCAGGTGCGGCAGGGAGCGGGCGGACTGGAGGCCGCCGACCATCGTGAAGTGGGACTGGTGGCCCGCCAGCCAGGCGAGGAGAACGACGCCCGTCTTGTAGAAGCGGGTGGGGGTCTGGAAGAGGTGGCGGGAGAGTTCGACGGTCGGGTCGAGGAGCTCGCGGAAGGCGGCCACGTCACCCGTGTCGAGGACGCGGACCGCCTCGGCCGCCAGCGGGCCCAGGGGGTCGAAGATGCCCAGCAGGGCGTGGGAGAAGCCGCGTTCGTCGCCCGCGATCAGCTCGGGGTAGTTGAAATCGTCGCCCGTGTAGCAGCGCACGCCTTCCGGCAGGCGGCGGCGCAGGTCGATCTCGCGCTGGGCGTCGAGGAGGGACACCTTGATGCCGTCGACCTTGTCGGGGTGGGCGGCGATGACCGCCAGGAACGTCTCGGTCGCCGCGTCCAGGTCGGACGAGCCCCAGTAGCCCTCCAGGGCGGGGTCGAACATCGGGCCCAGCCAGTGCAGGACGACCGGTTCCGAGGCCTGGCGCAGGAGGTGGGCATAGGTGGCGAGGTAGTCCTCGGGGCCGTCGGCTGCGGCGGCCAAAGCGCGGGAGGCCATCAGGATGGCCTGTGCGCCGGTGGACTCGACGAGGGCGAGCTGCTCCTCGTACGCGGCGGTGACCGTCGCCAGGTCGTGGGCACCGGGCGGGAGTTGGTCCGTACCGACTCCGCAGGCGATCGCTCCGCCGACCGACTTCGCCTCGGCGGCCGAGCGGGCGATCAGCTCCGCCGCGCCGGCCCAGTCCAGGCCCATGCCGCGCTGGGCGGTGTCCATCGCCTCGGCGACGCCCAGGCCGTGCGACCACAGGTGCCGGCGGAAGGCGAGGGTGGCGTCCCAGTCGACGGCCACCGGGGAGTCGGGGCTCGTGTCGGCGTACGGGTCCGCGACCACGTGGGCGGCGGAGAAGACCGTACGGGAGACGAGGGGGCTGCCCCCGGCGACGTACAAGGAGGGCTCGGTGCGCGGGGTGTACGAGAAAGTCCCGCCACCGGCACCGGGGAGTATCAGCGTGCTCACAGGTTCAGCTCCAGTACGCCGCGCTTGCGCGCGGGGGACGACGTGGGGTGCGGGCAGGTGCGCCCGCCCGCCACCGGCGGGTTCGGCGTGCTCACAGGTTCAGCTCCGGGACGTCGTAACGGCGGCCCTCGGCCGAGGACTTGAGGCCGAGCTCGGCGAGCTGGACGCCGCGTGCGCCCGCCAGGAGGTCCCAGGTGTAGGGCTCGTCGAGGACGACGTGGCGCAGGAAGAGCTCCCACTGGGCCTTGAAGCCGTTGTCGAAGACCGCGTTGTCGGGGACGTCCTGCCACTGGTCGCGGAAGGATTCCGTGACGGGGAGGTCGGGGTTCCAGACCGGCTTGGGGGTGGCCGAGCGGTGCTGGACGCGGCAGTTGCGCAGGCCCGCGACGGCGGAGCCGTGGGTGCCGTCGACCTGGAACTCGACCAGTTCGTCACGGTTGACGCGCACCGACCAGGAGGAGTTGATCTGGGCGATCGCTCCGCCCTCCAGTTGGAAGATGCCGTACGCGGAGTCGTCGGCGGTGGCGGGGTAGGGCTTGCCGTTCTCGTCCCAGCGCTCGGGGATGTGCGTGGCGACCTGGGCGGTGACGGAGGTGACGCGGCCGAAGAGCTCGTGCAGCACGTACTCCCAGTGCGGGAACATGTCGACGACGATGCCGCCGCCGTCCTCGGCGCGGTAGTTCCAGGAGGGGCGCTGGGCCTCCTGCCAGTCGCCCTCGAAGACCCAGTAGCCGAACTCGCCCCGGACGGAGAGGATGTCGCCGAAGAAGCCGCCGTCGATGAGGCGCTTCAGCTTGAGCAGGCCGGGGAGGAAGATCTTGTCCTGGACGACGCCGTGCTTGATCCCGGCGGCGCGGGCGAGGCGGGCCAGCTCCAGGGCGCCTTCGGTGCCGGTGGCGGTCGGCTTCTCGGTGTAGATGTGCCTTCCGGCGGCGATCGCCTGCTTCAGGGCGTCCTCGCGGGCCGAGGTGACCTGCGCGTCGAAGTAGATGTCGATCGAGTCGTCGGCGAGGACGGATTCGAGGTCCGTGGACCACTCCTCGAGGCCGTGCTGCTCGGCCATCGCGCGCAGGGCGTGCTCGCGGCGGCCGACCAGGACCGGCTCGGGCCACAGGACGTCGCCGTTGCCGAGGTCGAGGCCGCCCTGCTCGCGGATCGCGAGGATGGACCGTACGAGGTGCTGGCGGTAGCCCATGCGCCCGGTGACGCCGTTCATGGCGATCCGCACTGTCTTGCGTGTCACGTCAGTCCCCTTCGTACGGCCGAGCAGTCCGGCCACTTCCGCGTAGAAAGCGCTTTCTATACGCTGTGAGCCAAGAAGCTAACCTGTGCACGGCGGCGCGACAAGACCCGGAGGCCGACCAGAGGGAATCGGTGACCGGATGAACGGGGTCGGACTGATGAGGGCACGCATGAGTACGCGGACGAGTACGCGGACGAGTACGCGGATGAGGGCACGGGCGAGGGTTGCGCGATGACGGTGACCTTGGCGGACGTGGCGGCCCACGCCCGCGTGTCCCCGGCGACGGTGTCCCGGGTGCTGAACGGCAACTACCCGGTGGCGGCGGCCACCCGCGAGCGTGTCCTGCGCGCGGTCTCGGAGCTGGACTACGTGGTGAACGGCCCGGCCAGCGCCCTCGCCGCCGCCACGTCCGACCTGGTCGGCATTCTGGTCAACGACATCGCGGACCCCTTCTTCGGCATCATGGCGGGCGCGGCGCAGGCGCATCTCAACGCCCCCGCGGACGGCTCGGCTCCGGTGCGGACGAATGCGGAGCGCCTCGCCGTCGTCTGCAACACGGGCGGCTCTCCCGCCCGCGAGCTCACCTATCTCACCCTCCTCCAGCGTCAGCGCGCGGCCGCCGTGATCCTCACCGGTGGCGCGATCGAGGACGCGGAGCACTCGGCGGCGGTCGCGGCGAAGCTGGCCCGGCTGGCGGAGGCGGGCACACGGATCGTGCTGTGCGGGCGGCCGGCGCTGGGCGGGGCCGATTCCGCGTCCGCGTCCGTCCACGCCACGCTCTCCTTCGACAACCGGGCCGGGGCGCGCCGCCTCACCGAGCACCTGCTCGCGCTCGGTCACACACGGATCGGTTACGTCGCCGGGCCCGCCGAGCGGACGACGACCCGGCACCGGCTGGAGGGGCACCGGGAGGCGCTCGCCGCGGCGGGGGTCGCGGATGATCCGGCGCTGGTGGTGCACGGGTCGTACGACCGGGCTACCGGGCGGGCCGGGGCCCGTGAACTCCTCGCCGCCGCACCGGACTTGACGGCGGTCGTCGCGGCCAACGACACCATCGCGCTCGGGGTGTGCGCGGAGGCCCGGGAGCGGGGGCTGCGGATTCCCCAGGACCTGTCGGTGGCCGGTTTCGACGACCTGCCCTCGGCGACGGACGCGGTACCGGCCCTCACGACGGTGCGGCTGCCGCTGTACGAGGCGGGGGCGAGGGCGGGGGCCCTGGCCGCCGGGGTGCATGCGGCGGGCGGCGTGGAGGTGGTCCCGGCGGAGGTGGTGGTGCGGGGGTCGACGGGGGTGCCCGGCTAGCAGGCGGGGCGGGTCACAGGGGCGGGACCGTGCTGGGGTCGTTCAGGGTGGATTCGCGGGCGAGGGCGGCCGCCCCGCGCAGGGTCGCGGTGTCGCCCAGGACGCCGGGGGTGAGGCGCGGCATCCACGGGGCCGCGAGGGCCCGGCGGCCCGCGAGGCGGGTGTCGATGGCGGGGGCCAGCCACCGGTACCAGTCGGCGAAGTAGCCGCCCAGCACGATCTCTTCGACGTCCAGCAGCGTCACCATGCCGAGGACGGCCGCCCCCACCGCCTCACCCGCCCCGCGCAGCGCCCGGTGGGCGGCGGGGTCGTCGGCGTGCAGGGCCCGGTCCAGGGCGGCGAGTGCCGCGTCCTTGCCCTGCGTACGGAGCGTGTCGGCGAGCCCCGCCGCCGTCAACAGCGGTTCGGGGCCCGCGAAGACGGCGAGGCAGCCCCGTGCCCCGCAGGCGCAGGGCGGGCCGTCGAGGGCGAGGGGCAGGTGGCCGGGTTCGATGGCGACGCCGTGACTGCCGTCCTGGATGCGGCCGTCCACGACCAGGCCGCCGCCGACACCGGTGTCCGCCTTCAGGTAGGCGAGGCCGCGGGGCGGGTGGGTGCGGTCGGCGGCCAGGGCCTGGTACTCGGCGAGGGCGGCGGCGTTGGCGTCGTTGATGACCTCCAACGGGCAGTCCAGCGCGGGGAGTTCGGCGGCGATGAGCGCGCCGAGGTCCACGGGGGCCCGCCAGCCGAAGTCGGTGGCGGCCATGACGGTGTGCGAGGCGTCGGAGGTGACCGGGCCCGCCATCGCGACGACCACGCGGGAGAGCAGGGCGCCGGGCACCGACCGGGCGTCGGTCTCGGCGTCGCGCACGACGGCCGCGACGGCGCGGGCCAGGGCCTCGGGGTCGCCGTGCGGTACGCGGTGGGGGGTGGTGGCGCGGGTGACGACCGTCCCGGCGAGGTCGGTGACCTGGGCGCGGAGCTGCTCCAGGGTGATCTGGACGGTGATGGCCAGCACGCGTTCGGGGACGAGCCGCACGGGCCGGCTGGGGCGCCCCCGCCCTCCCCCGGGCCCGCCGACCTCCTCCTGCACGAGCCCTCGGGCGGCCAGATCGGCGACCAGGCCGGTGACGGACGCGGGGACGAGCCCGACGGCGGCGGCGATACGACTGCGGGAGGAGGGCCCGTGCGCGGCGATGTGCCGGAGTACGAGGGCGAGGTTGTGCCGACGCACGGAGGCGGAGTCGACGGGGGCAGGGGCGGGGGCGGTGTTCGGCACCCGCCGATTGTGCCTCGGGCCGCGCGGGGCGGGGTGGTCCGGGGCTCTGGCGCGGGGCGCGGCCCGTGCAGGCGCTTGGGCAGGGGCGGCACCCGGGTGGGCCGGGAGCGGGAGGGGCCGCCCCCTTGCCCCCGGGGGGGCGCCCCGCCGCCCAAAGGGGCTGAGGAAAAGGGGAGGGCAGGGCGAGGACGTGGGGACGGTCACACGTTTTATTTCAACCCTTGACATAAATGAACCGTGGCCGGAATCTGCTGGTGAGCAGGGTCGTGCCGCAAGCGCCTCCCGCCCAGACCGACAAGGAAGCCGGTCGACCGGCCGCCCCGGCCGGTGCACGCTCCACGAGAGGCAGCACATGTCCGCCCAGTCCTCGCCGACGGCTCCCGCCCCGCGGCCCCCGGCCTCCGCGCCGTCCGCTCCCGACCTCTCCGCGGCGCAGAGCACGACCCTGCTGTGGTCGATGTTCGCGGGCTTCACCACCCTCTACATCGCCTACTCCGGACTGCTGGGCGTCCTGCTCCCGATCCAGGTCGAGCAGATCGCCCCGGACACCAAGGAAGCCAGCCTGGCGACGGTGACCATGGTGTCGTCGATCGTCACCCTGTTCGTCCAGCCGATCGTCGGGGCGATGAGCGACCGCACCCGCAGCCGCTTCGGCCGCCGCAGCCCGTGGATGGCGCTGGGCGCGGTCGCCTCGGTGATTGCGCTGGTCGCGCTCAGGCAGGCGTCCTCGCTGCTGTGGCTGACGGTGCTGTGGGTCGCCGCCCAGGTGCTGCTGAACATGGTGCAGGCCCCGCTCACCGCGATCATGGCCGACCGGGTCGCCCCCGAGCGCTTCGGCGTCTGCTCCGCCGCCGTCGGCATCGGCAGCCAGGTCGGCGCCACCTTCGGCGTACTGATCGCCACCAGCTTCGCGACCCGCTTCAGCACCGGTTACGCCGTCATCGCCGCCCTCGTCCTGGTCGTGACCCTGGCCTTCCTCCTGGTCAACAAGGACCGGCAGTCGACCGCGCCGGTCGAGCCGTTCTCCTGGAGCGGCTTCCTCAAGGGCTTCTGGATCTCGCCGCGCAGGCACCCCGACTTCGCCTGGGCGTTCCTGGCCCGCGTCGTCTTCATCCTGGGGTACTGGGGGATCTTCTCCTACCAGCGGTACGCGCTCACCGACTACGTCGGCCTCAAGGGCGACGATGTCAACCACGTGCAGACCGTGATGGCCCTGCTCACCATGGCGGGCGCGCTCGTCGCCTCGATCCCGGCCGGCCGGATCTCCGACCGCACCGGCCGCCGCAAGGTCTTCGTGATGGCGTCCTCGGTCGTCCTGGCGGCCGGTTGCGCGGTCCCGCTGATCAGCCCGACGGCGGGCGGCATGTACGCGTACGCGGTCCTCGCGGGCATCGGCTTCGGCACGTACATGTCCCTGGACATGGCGCTGATGACCGAGGTGCTCCCCTCGGGCAGCGACGCGGGCAAGGACCTCGGCATCCTCAACATCGCCACCAACGTCCCACAGGCGCTGGGCCCGATGGTCGGCGCCTGGATCATCGGCGCCTTCTCCGAGGGGGCGAACAAGGTGCCCGGCTACCACGTGCTGTTCGTCTACGCGATCGTCGTGGTCCTGCTCGGCGCGGTCGCCGTCCGCCCCATCAAGAGCGTCAAGTAACCGCGTACGCGGGCCACTTCCTCCTCCGCACCACCCCTTTGGAGCCGGTCATGACCGACCACCACCCCCTCGTCACCACCACCCGCGGCCCGGTACGCGGCGAACGCCGCCCGTCCGGCGACCGCTTCCTGAACATCCCGTACGCCCAGCCGCCGGTCGGCGACCTGCGCTTCGCCGCGCCCGTGCCGCCCGAGCCGTGGACGGAGCCGCTGGACGCCACCGCGTACGGCCCGACCGCGCAGCGCAAGCCGTTCGCGGACGTGACGATCATCCCCGAGCCGACGATCCCCGGCGCGGGCGTCCTCAACCTGAACGTCTTCACCCCGCGCGCCGAGCAGGCCCCCGAGGAGGGCGGGCTCCCCGTGCTGGTGTGGATTCACGGCGGGGGGTACGTCGCCGGGTCGGCGGCCAGTCCCTGGTACGACGGCGCCACCTTCAACCGGGACGGCGTCCTGCTCGTCTCGCTGGGCTACCGGCTCGGCGTCGAGGGCTTCCTGCACCTGTCGGACGCCCCCGACAACCGTGGTGTACGCGACTGGATCGCCGCCCTGGAGTGGGTGCGGGACAACATCGCCGCGTTCGGCGGCGACCCGGCGAAGGTCACGATCGCCGGGCAGTCCGCGGGCGGCGGCGCCGTGCAGACGCTGCTGGCCACCCCGTCCGCCCGGAGCCTCTTCCGGGCGGCGATATCGGTGTCCGGCGCGGTGATGCAGCCGCAGGACCGGGCGCAGGGCCACGCCGTCGCCGGGCTGTTCACCGCCCGCACCGGCGTCCCGGCGACCGCGAAGGCGCTGCGGGACGTCTCGTACGACGAGCTCTACGCCCACCAGGACGCCCTGAACGCCCCCGGTACGGACCGCGAGGGCGGCCTGGCCCAGATGCTGCTGACCGCGCCCTTCGCGGACGGCGACCTGATCCCGGAACCCGTCACCGGGGTGCTCACCGACGGCGGCACGGGGGCGGACGAGAAGCCCCTGATGCTGGGCTTCACCCGGCACGAGTTCGACGGCATGGGCGTCCCCGGCCTCACCGACGTGATCTTCCGCAGGCCCAACCTCACCATCGCGGAGGGGCGTGCGGCGCGCGAACTTCCCACCTGGCTCTACGAGTTCCGGTGGCTGTCGGGCGCCGAGGGGCCGATGCGGGGCCAGGCCTTCCACTGCCTCGACCTGCCGTTCGCCTTCGACGCGCTGGACGCGGAGAACGTCACCGAGGTTGCGGGCCCGAACCCGCCGCAGCGGCTCGCGGACGCGATGCACGGTGCGTGGGTGGGCTTCGTCCGCGACCTGGACCCGGGCGCCGACTGGCCGCGCTACACGCGTGAGGCGCGCGCGACGCGGGTGTGGGACACGGAGACGGTGGTCACGGACGACGCGCTGAAGGCGGAGCGGGAGGGCTGGCTCGGCTGAGGGCCTGGCGCAGGGCGGCGACGTGACGAGGGCGGGCCGGAAGTCCCCGGAGGACGGGACCTCCGGCCCGCCCTCCGTGCGTGCACCCCGGCCTCCGCACGTGAACATGGCCACACAAAGGGGGTAAACCGCCGTTCCGCTTGAGAGCTCCCCCGTGTCACTCCATCCTTCTCCTCATGACCTTCACCCCTCCCTCACCTCTCGACACCCGCATGCCCTCCCTGCCGGAGTACGCGCGCGAATGGGCCCTGGTGGACGTCGAGACGTCGGGGCTGGTGGCCCGCCGGGACCGGGTGCTGTCGATCGCGGTGATCACGCTGGACGCGGCCGGGCGGCAGACCGGAGAGTTCACGACGCTGCTCGACCCCGGGTGCGACCCCGGGCCCGTCGAGGTCCACGGGCTGACGCCGGAGCGGCTGCGCGGGGCGCCGAGGTTCGGCGAGGTCGCGGGGCGGATCGGGGCGCTGCTCCAGGACCGGGTGATGGTCGCGCACAACGCCCAGTTCGACTACGACTTCCTGGCGCACGAGTTCGCCAGGGCGCGGCTGTGGCTGCCGGTCGCCCAGCGGCTGTGCACCCTCTCCCTCAACCGCCAGCTCGACCCGCCCACCGACGACTTGAAGCTGGGCACGCTGGCCGCCCACTACGGCGTGCCGCAGCAGCGGGCGCACGACGCGCTGGACGACACCCGGGTGCTGACCGGCATCCTGCGGGCGTCCCTGGCGCAGGCGGCTGCACTGGACCTGCCGCTGCCGCTGGTGGCGTGCCCGCCCCGGCAGGACACCGCGTTCGCCCCGCAGCCGCCCAAGACCCCGTGCGCGTACCGCAATCCGGGGCGGATGGGGCAGGGCGGGCCGCTGGTGCAGGGCATGAAGGTGGCGGTCACGGGCGAGACCGCGACGGCGCGCGCGGAGCTGGTGGCGCGGGCGGTGGCCGCCGGGCTGAACGTCATGACGTCGGTGAGCGGGCACACCAGCGCGCTGGTCACCAACGACACGGCCTCGGGCTCGGCGAAGGCGCGCAGGGCGCTGGCCGAGGGGGTGCCGGTGATCGACGAGAGCACGTTCCTGCGGTTGCTGGGGGACGTGCGGGAGGGCACCCGGCACGGGGCCGACGGTGCCCGGGCGGGCGGCGGCGCGGCGGCTCCCGCGTGGGCGGCTGCGGCCCCGTCCCCCGTGGCCCCGGCCCCGCAGGCGTGGAGCACGGCGCGCCCGGGGGAACCCGCACCCGCGTGGGAGTCGGGCCCGGCGGGGGGCGGCGTGGACTCCGTACGGGAAGAAGGGGGCTCCGTACGGGAAGAGGCCCTGCCCGGATCGGACGGAGCGCCCGCGCCCGCCGCGCCCGGCCTCGTGCCGTCGCAGGCCCAGGGGTCCGGGCCCGCCCGGCCCGCTCGGGCTCCCCGCCCGGTCGGGCCGCTCGCCGGGCGGCGGGTGCTCGTGCTGGGCGGGACGCACCCGGAGGCCGCCGCCTGCCGGACCCGGGTGGTGGAGCTGGGCGGTTCGGCGGCGGTGAACCTCTCCGCGAGCGTGACCGACGTGGTCGTGCTGGCGGGTGGCGAGAAGGACCGGCGGATGAAGCGGATCGAGACGCTCGCCGTGCCCACGCACGCCCAGGAGTGGCTGGACGGGCCGATCCCCGCGTACGCCCCGGGCTCGGCCTCCCGCCCGGCCGCGCCGCTGATCATGCCGAGGGGCGGGGTGATGGACCTGCCCGCGCTGCGGGCGGGGACGCCGCTGGCCGTGACCGCCACCTGGGGGTCGCGGACGGTGTGCGAGATCGACGTGGTCGCCTTCGTGCTGGACGACGACGAACAGGTCTCCTTCGACGAGGACTTCGTGTTCTTCGGGGCCCCGGAGAACCCGGCGGGCACCGTGCGGCTGCTCACCGACGGGCCCACCGAGCAGACCGTCGCCGCCGACCTGGCGGCCCTGCCGCCGTCCGCGCACCGGGTGGTGGTGGCCGCCGCCGTGGACGGCGAGGCGACCTTCGGCGACGTCGGTCCGCTCCAGATCGCGGCGTCCCTGGGCGGCGGCGAGGCGACGCTCGCCCGCGCCACTCTGGACGCGGCGACCACCGAACGGACCCTGCTGCTGGGCGAGTTCTACCGGCGGGCGGGCGCGTGGCGGTTCCGGGCGGTGGGCCAGGGCTACGACCACGGGCTCGGGGAGCTGGCCCGGGGGTACGGGGTGGACGTCGCCGCGTAGGACCCTGCCGGGGTGGGTCAGCGGCCGCCCGCGATGCGCAGGACCGTCCCCGTCGTGTACGAGGCGTCCGCCGACAGGAGCCAGGCGATGCCCGCCGCGATCTCGGCGGCCTCGCCCGCCCGGCGCAGCGGGATGGCGGGGGCCATCCGGGCGGGGCGGTCCGGGTCGCCCATGGTGGCGTGCATGTCGGTGTCGACGAGGCCGGGGGCGACGCCGTTGACGCGGATGCCGTCGGGGCCCAGTTCCTTGGACAGGCCCAGGGTGATGGTGTCGACGGCGGCCTTGGAGGCGGCGTAGTGGACGTACTCGCCGGGGCTGCCGAGGGTGGCGGCCCCGGAGGAGACGTTGACGATGGCGCCCGGGGTGCGGTGGGCCGTCATGTCGCGGATCGCGCGGCGGCAGCAGAGCAGGGTGCCCAGGACGTTGACGTCGAGGACGGCGCGGAGGTCGTCGGTGGAGGCGTCGGCGAGGGGGCTGAGCCTTCCGGTGACGCCGGCGTTGTTGACCAGGCCGGTGAGGGGGCCGAGTTCGGCGGCGACGGTGTCGAAGAGGCGGTCGACGTCGGGCTCGTGGGAGGTGTCGGCCCGGACGACGAGGGCGCGGGCGCCGGTCTTGCGGACGGCTTCGGCGGTCGCCTCGGCGGCGGGCTCGTCCCGTACGTAGGTGAGGGCGATGTCGTGGCCGTCGGCGGCGAGGCGCAGGCAGGTGGCGGCCCCGATGCCGCGGCTGCCGCCGGTGATGAGGGTGATGGGGCGGGACATGGGGGCCTCCTGGCGGGGTTGGTGCGTCGCGCGAGGTCCATGATCCATGGGGTTTCTGTGCGGGTGGGTGGGGGGTTGTTGTTACTGCCGGGGGCGCTGCCCCCGGGCCCCCGGTTTGTGCCCCTGTCCCGCCCCTTCACCTAAAGCGCTTGCCGCGCGGCTTGTTGTTTGGTTGCTCGCGCAGTTCCCCGCGCCCCTGAAGGGGCGGCTTGCTTCAGGACTCGTGGAGGGCTTCGGCGATGGACTCGAAGAAGGCCGTGTGGGACGTGGCGCTGGCCGGGAGTTCCGGGTTCCAGGGGATGACCCGGAGGTCCGGGCCGAAGGGGGCCGGGTCGAAGGGGGCCGCGTTGGCCCGGATGTCGGTGAGGGCCAGTTTCGGGGCGAGGTCGGCGGCGCGGTCCCACGGGACCGTCGACCAGTTCGCGCCGCCCTCCGGGGGCGGGTCGAGGAGGGGGACGCCCAGGGCGGTGAGCGCGCGCAGGTCGGGCCAGGCGTGCGGGCGGGCCAGGTGGACGTCGGTGGCGTCGGCCGGGGAGAGCGCGAGGAGGGCCGGGGTGGTGGGGCTGATCAGCGACTTCAGCTTGGCCTGGGCGTCGGCCAGGGCGTGCGCGGCCTCCGGGGGTTCCGTGCTGCCGAGGGACTCGGCGAGGGTGTGGAAGGAGTCGCGGACCTCGGCGAGGGAGCGGCCCTGGCCGATGTCCAGGACGACGGTGGGGATGTGCTGTTCGAGGTGCTTGGCGGTGTCGGGCTCCATGCCGTAGACGGCACTGCCGCCGTAGCTGACGGCGACCAGGAGGTCGATTCCGGCGGCGAGGACCGCGTCGGGGTCCAGGGCCTGGCCCGCGCCGAAGTAGGCGAGGCCGGAGAGCGGCAGGCTGCCCGATTTGGCGGGGTCGGGGGTGGGGCCGTCGTGGTAGGAGCCGAAGATTCCGGCGGTGCGCAGGCCGTGATCGTAGAGCGTGGCGCCCGCCTGGATGTAGGCGGCGATACGGGCGGGGCGGGCCGGTGCGGTCACCAACTGCCCCCGGGAGTCGGTGAATTGCCAGGGCGTGGGTGCGGTAGGGGTCATGGCGGTTCCCTGCCCCGTACGGACCGGGGCTACGCGGCGGCGCGGGGTGCGGGCGGTTCCGGCCCGCGGACAGGGGTACCGGGGAGGGATGACCGCGGCCGATGATGTGCGGGTCGCGGTCCTCGCACACGCAGCACACGCAGCACACGCAGCACACGCAGCACACGCAGCACCACGAACACGTACCACCACGCACACGTCACGAAGGAGTTGTCGCACGGTGAAGCTCGCCTTTTCCACCCTCGGGGTGCCCGGAATGCCCATGTCGGAAGTCGTCGCGCTGGCGGGGGCGTGCGGGTTCCAGGGGGTGGAGCTGCGCGCGCACCCGGAGGAGCCGGTGCACCCTGGGATCGGGGCGAAGGAGCGCGCGGAGGTGGTGGAGACGTTCGCCGCCGCGGGGGTCGAGATCCTGACGGTCGCCGGGTACGCGAAGGTCGCCGCTCCCGGCGAGGACGCACCCGTACTGGAGGAGATCCGGGGGCTGTTGGAGCTGGCACGGGACCTGGGCGCTCCGTACGTACGGGTCTTCCCCGGGGCGGGCGAGGACGTGGCGGGCGGCGACGGGCGGGCGGCACGGCGGCTCGGGGCGGCGGCCGAGACCGCGGACGAGTACGGCGTACGCATCCTGCTGGAGACGCACGACTCGCACCGGGCGGGCGTGGACGCGGCCCGCGTCGTGGCGGCCGTCGGCCACAAGAACGTCGGAATCCTCTGGGACGTCATGCACACCTGGCTGGGCGGCGAGGACCCCGTCACCTCGCACGGTGTGCTCGCCCCGCACCTCGGCTACGTACAGGTGAAGGACATCGCGTCCGCCGACGACACCACCCCGCTCGCGCTGGGGAGCGGGGTGCTGCCGCTGGAGGAGTGCCTGGCGCAGGTCAGTGGGGCTGATGTGTGGGTGTGCTGGGAGTACGAGAAGCGGTGGTACCCGGAGGCCGCGGAGCTGCCGGGGCTGCTGGTGGCGGGACGGGAGTTCCTGGCGCTGCGGGCGTCGGCCGCCTGACCCGGAACCGGAACTGGGCGAGGGCCACCCCGCCGACCAGGAGGGCCGCCGCCACCCACCGCAGCACGCTCACCTGCTCGCCGAGCAGGAGCGCGGCGGACGTCATGCCGAAGACGGGCACGAGGAGGGTGAAGGGGGCCACCGAGGAGGCGGGGTGGCGGGCGAGCAGGAAGCCCCACGCCCCGAACCCGAAGACGGTCACGATCCAGGCGACGTACAGGATGATGCCGACGCCCGCCCAGTCGAGGGCCGCGAGGGCGGCCACGTCGCGGTCCCAGCCCTCGAAGAGGAGGGACAGGGCGAGGAGCGGGAGGACCGGAACGGCGGAGACCCAGACCATGAAGTTGAGGGGGTCGGGGGCGGCGGCGCGGCGGGTGAGGACGTTGGAGACGCCCCAGCAGGCGGCGGCCGCGATCACGAGGACGAAGGCGAGGACGGGCCCGCTCGCCCCTTCGTCGTAGGCGGCGACGCCGATGCCCGCGAGGGACACGGCCATGCCGATGACTTTCGTACGGGTGAGGCCCTCGCCGAGTGCGGCCAGCGCGATCAGGGCGGTGAAGACGGCCTGCACCTGGAGGACCAGGGAGGACAGACCAGCGGGCATCCCCTGGTCCATCCCGACGAACAGCAGCCCGAACTTGCCGACGCCGAGGGCCAGTCCGACCCCGATGATCCACTTCCAGGCCACCTTGGGCCGCCCCACGAAGAACACGGCGGGCAGGGCTGCGGCCAGGAAGCGCAGGGCGGAGAAGAGAAGCGGCGGGAAGTGGGAGAGGCCGACCTCGATGACGACGAAGTTGACCCCCCAGACGGCGGCGACGACCACGGCCAGGCCGATGTGGGCGGGGCGCATGGAGGTGTGCGGGGACAGGGAGGTGCGTGGGGACACGGCGGTGTGCGGGGGCATGACACACAGCGTCTCCGGATGGGACCCTTTAGCACCAGCGCGGATTTCTTCATGGTGGGATGAAGCAACGCTGTCGAATGAGGGGTGTGTGTGATGCTCGATCTCGCGAGGCTGCGTGCGCTGCACGCGGTGTCGGTGCACGGCTCGGTGGCGGGCGCGGCGACCGCGCTCGGCTACACCCCGTCGGCGGTCTCCCAGCAGATCGCGAAGCTGGAACGGGAGACGCGCACGAAGCTGGTGGAGCGGCGCGGCCGGGGCGTCGCCCTGACCGACGAGGCACTCCAACTCGCCACCACCGCCCAGCAGTTGCTGACTATCGTCGAGCGCGCCGAGACGGCCCTGGAGGAACGCCGGGGCCTGCCGACCGGACGCCTGACGGTCGGGGCCTTCGCGTCGGCGGCCCGGGGTCTGCTGCCGGGAGCACTGGCGGAACTGGCCGGCCGCCACCCCGCCCTGGACGTCCGCCTGACGGAAGTCGACCCGCACCTGTCGGTGGACCTGGTCGCGAAGGGCGTCCTCGACCTGGCGGTCGCCCACGACTGGGACATCGCGCCGCTGCCCGCGCCGGAGGGCGTGGAGCAGACCTTGATCGGCGAGGACCTCTGCGACCTCCTCGTCCCGGCGGCCCACCGGCTGGTGGGCCGCACGGACGTACGCCCCGAGGAACTGGCGGCGGAGAGGTGGATCTGCCAGCCGCCGGGGACGGTGTGCCACGACTGGCTGATGCGGATGCTGCGGGCGGCGGGCTGCGAACCGGACGTGGCCCACCGGGCGGAGGAACACCAGACGCAGGTCGCGCTGGTGGGCGCGGGCCTGGGAGTGGCGATGATCCCCCGCCTGGGCAGGGGCATCCTGCCGGAGGGCGTGGTACCGGTGGGCCTGTCCCCGATGCCGGTACGGCGGATCTACGCGGTGTGGCGCACGGGCGCGGCACAACGCCCGGGGATCCGCGAGACGGTACGGGTGCTGCGGGGCCAATGGGAGGGAGCGCAGGGATAACGTTCCGGGAGCCGAAACGAGCCCCTGAAAGGGGCGCGGGGAACTGCGCAAAACACCAGCCCCCCACCCAGCCGCGCGGCCAAGCGCTTTAGGTGAAGGGGCGGGACCGGGGCGAGCGCCGCAGGCAACCCCGGTGCCGGGCACGGCACACACCAGGGCCCCGCCGCAGCAAACCCCGCCCCCCCGGCCCCCCGTCAGTACCGCAACCCGTGCCCCACCGGAAAGAGCACCTCCGCCGGATCGTCCGCCCTCTGCACCGGCACCGGCAAACGCCCCGAAGGCCGAACCCGCCCCGCCAAGACCCTCCCCGCCGCCCCCATCTCGACATCCGTCCAGGAGTACGCCGCCACGTGAGCCCTGGCCCCCACCCCCGTCAACTGGGCCACGTCGTACGGATTCTGCAGAGCCAGCGTGACCACCGGCACCCCGGTGGCCGCCAACTCCCCCACCAGCGTCCGCTGCGCACTCGCACCGGTGACGTTCCGCGTCGCGACCAGCACCACGTCCGCACCCGCCCGCGCCGCCGCCACCGCCTCGGCGATCTTCGCGGGAGCGGGCGCCGAGCCCGTGGACAGGGCCGTCGCCGCGAACCCCAACTCCCCCAGCACCCGCGCCAGTACGGCCGTCGGCGGCCCCGTCGTCCCCGACGGCGATGCGGGGTCGACCCCCACGACCAGCACCCGCCGATGCCTGCGCCGGGACAGCGGCAGCACCCCGCCCTCGTTCACCAGCACCGTCGTCGTCGCGTCCGCGATCCGGTCCGCCGCCGCCAGGTGAGAACGCACGCCGACCACCCGGTCAACCCCCCGATGCGTGACGTACGGCCGCTCGAAGAGCCCCCGCCGCGCCTTCAGCCGCAGAATCCGCAGGAGGGACTCGTCGAGCCGCGCCTCGCTCAGCTCGCCCCCCTTGACCGCCGCCAGCACCGCGTTCCACGCCACCGCCAGGTTCGGCGGGTTCAGCAGCTGGTCGCAGCCCGCCTTCAGGGCAAGGACCGGCACCCGGTCGTCCCCGTACTTGGTGCGCACCCCCTGCATCCCCAGCGAGTCCGTCACGACCACGCCCCGGTACCCCAACTGCTCCCGCAGCACCCCGGTCAGGATCGGCCGGGACAGCGTGGCCGGGTCCTCCGCAGGGTCCAGCGAGGGCACCACGATGTGCGCCGTCATGATCGAGTCGATTCCGGCGGCGATCGCGGCCCGGAAGGGCGGGGCGTCCAGGGCCTCCCACTCCGCCCGGGTGTGGTCGATGTGCGGGAGCTGGTCGTGGCTGTCGTCCTTGGTGTCGCCGTGCCCGGGGAAGTGCTTGGCGGCGGTGGCGATCCCGGCACCCTGATAGCCCGCGACCTGCGCCGCGACCAGCCCCGCCACCGCCTTCGGCTCCGACCCGAAGGAGCGCACCCCGATCACCGGGTTCGCCGGGTCGACGTTGACGTCCGCGTCCGGCGCGTAGTTCTGCCGGATGCCGAGGGCGAGGAGTTCCGCCCCGGCGATCCGGGCGGCCTCGCGGGCGTCCCGGGTGCCCCGCCGGAAGGCCCCCGCGCCGAGTGCCATCGCCCCCGGCATCAGGGTGGCGGGCTTGCCGACGCGGGCGACGATGCCGTGTTCCTGGTCGGTGGATATCAGCAGCGGTATGCGGTGCCGTTCGGCCAACCCCGCCTGCTGGATGCCGTTGGAGAGGTCGGCGATCTGGTGCGGGTCGCGGGTGTTGTGCGCCCAGGCGAAGTAGATGATCCCGCCGAGGTGGTACTTCGCGATCAGCTCGGCGGCGGTGCGCACCCCCATTTCCTTGAGGTTCGCCTCGACGTCCGCCGGGTCGGGGGCGGTCGCGGAGTGCCCGTACACCCGCATCACGAAGAGCTGTCCGACCTTCTCCTCCAGCGTCATGCCGGAGACGAACCGTCTGAGCCGGGCGTCGGAGTATGCGGCGGGCCGTTCGGCGGCGGCGACGGGAGCGACGGACGTGACGGCGGCGGCCACTGCGGCGGCGCTCGCCCCCAGCAGCGTGCGGCGGGATGGCTCGAAGGTGTTCTCAGGCATCGCGGTACCCCTCCATGAAGCCTTCGACGGACGCGTCGGTCCTTGACGGAAACTTCCAGCGGGGTCACGCTTCCCTGAAAGTAAGTACCCGTCAAGAGCCGTGCAGCGCAGCGGAGTTGGGGATTCCGGGGGCGATACGAAGGGGGCCGCCACCGGCGCATTCGTCAGGGGGGCGCACCGGTGACGGCCGTGCTGCTGGCCGCAGGCGGTTGGAGAGGGGAGTCAGCGAACGCAGCCAGCAGCGTGGGCCGACACCGCTCTGCGGAGACTCACCAGCAGTACGGCGATTGGACGGAGCGGGCCGCGACCGGGTTCCCGGGATTTCATGGTTTTCCGGGAATCGGTACGGGAGTGACGGCGGGCGCACAAAGTGACGGAAGTGGTCGAACACAGGGTCGCTCCCGGGGGCCGCAATGCCCCACCGCGTGCCTCGTACGACGTAATCACTTCCGTGAGCCTGGCGTGCGCCCGCCGGTACGGGTCAGGCTGGGCCAAGGTGCGGAGTATCGGGGGGATGCTGCATGCGCACGACATCGGGGATCGTTCTGCGGGGGTCGGGGATCGCTCTGCGGGGATCGGGGATCGTTTCGCGGGGGACGGGGATCGTTTCGCGGGGGCTGGCGGCCGCAGTGCTGGCCGCCGCCGCGCTCACCGGCTGCCAGAACCCGTTCGACGGCGACGGTCCGACGCGGGCCGTCGACTCGCTGCCCGCCACCCCGTCCGGCTACGGGGCGGTCTTCCTCGACGTACGGGAGTGCAGTTCGTACGGGAAGACTCCCCGGGAGGTCTCCTGCGGCAGCGAGCGCGCCGCCGCGAAGGTGACCGCACGCTACAACGGGCAGGCGGGGAACGGCCCTTCGTGCCCCGCCACCACCGACTTCGTCCTGCACATCTCCGAGTCGCGCCCGCCCGAGGACGCGAAGGGCGACGAGAACGGCGACGGCGCCGTCCCGCGCGGCTACGCCTGCATGCGCAACCTCGTCGCCCCGCACCCGGGCGACCCCGGCGGTGGCGGCGGCCCGCACACGATCGTCGGGGACTGCCTGTACGGGGCGGGCGGCGGCCAGGTGAAGGAGACCCCGTGCGACGGCTCGGGCAAGCGCTCCCCGGAGTACCGGGTCAGCCGTGCCGTGGACGCCCGCCCCGACTGCCCTCCCGCCACCCGGCTGTATGTGCAGCTGGGCGGCGGGGAGCCGGTGGGGTGCGCCCGTCCCGTGTGAGGGATCACGGGCGCAGCGACTGCTCCCGGTTCAGCTCCGTCCGGTCGAGGGCCGCGTCGTACGCGGTGAGGCGCTTGGCCTTCGACGGGTCGGCCTGGACGGCGGCGGGTGCGGCGTCGGCCCACTTGAGGATCTGTGCGGTGGCGGCGGCCCGCTCGCCGACGGGCAGGCCGGAGATGCTCGCGCCGTGGTTGGCGCCCGGCACGGTGTAGACGGCGTTGTCGCCGCCCCGCGCGGGACGGAAACGCTCCGCACCCCACGGGTCGTTGGCCCCGTACACGTACATCATCCGCTGCGCGTTGCGGTTCACCCAGCGGTCGACGTCCTTCATGACGCCGTCCTGCCACTTCATGTTGATCTCGCGCGGCACGAAGGCGCGCGGCTGGAAGTAGTCGGGGCCGTACTTCATCAGGCCCTTGAGGTGGGGGTAGGTGTACTGGGGCGCGCCGAGCTGGGTGCCCGCCTGGTAGTAGTACGGCGTGTACGGGTCCAGGCCCTGGTCGGTGTAGGACTCGAACGGGGACTTGGCGTCGATGTAGTTGTAGATGACCTCGTCGGAGGAGTTCGCGGCGGGGACGTCGGCGCACTCGGCCTCGTCGCTGTACTGCCAGAACGCCCAGACGAAGTCGAGCACGGAGGACTCGTAGGACTTGTCGAGGCTGCCGACGGTGCGGAAGGTGGCCTTGTTCTCCGCCGCCCACTTCTTCAGTCTGTCGGTGAGCGGGCCGCGCCGTACGAGGGCCTCGCGCTGCACCGCGTTGAGCTTGTCGCGGCACTCCTTGGTGGAGACGGTGCGGAAGAAGCGGTCGTACGCCGAGTCCTCGCGGTTGTTCACGTCGTTCGGGGCGACGTAGGCGACGACGCCGTCCATGTCGCGGGGGTGGAAGCGCTCGTAGTACGTGGCGGTCATGCCGCCCTTGGAGCCGCCCGTGGCCAGCCACTTCTTGCCGTAGATCTTCTTCAGCGCGGTGAAGACGCGGTGCTGGTCGTCGGCGGCCTGCTTGATGTCCAGCTTGGACCAGTCGGCGGGCTGCGGGCGGGACGGGGTGAAGAAGCGGTACTCCAGGGACACCTGGTTGCCGTCGACCAGCCGGGTCGGCTCGCTGCGCGAGGGGTTGGTGTAGAGGTCGTAGCCGCTGGTGAAGAAGACGCTGGGCCGGTTCACGTCCTTGTGCAGGATCGTCAGACGCTGCTGGAAGGTGCCCTTCCAGGGGCGGGCGTGGTCCACGGGCTGCGTGTAGTTCAGCACGAAGAAGCGGTAGCCGTTGACCGGTTTCTCCTCGATCAGGCTCATGCCCGGTATCGCGAGGATGCGGTCCTTGATGTCGGCGGCGGCCGGCCGGGCGGCGGGTCTCGGCTCGGCGGGCGCCGCCTGGACCGCACCCCCGGTCGCTCCGACGGTGCCTATGAGCACCGCTCCCGCAACCACGCCCCGCATCGTCTTGCGCATGAACCACTCCCCTGTCGGCACACGGACAACAGGGGGAACCTAGTGTCCCGCAAACCCCTTTGTCACCAGGGAAGTTCACCGGACCCGCAAGACTCCAACAACCCCACCGAAGAATCCAAGGCCCCCGGGCCCCCTCCCCGGCCCCACCCTCAGCACAGAATCCAGCCCGACGCCGTCCCCCTCCCGGCCACCGACCCCTCCACCCGCACGCACCGGGCCTTCGCGTACACCGTCACCGGCCCCGCGTGCCGGGTGTACGTCCCCGAGTCGACCGCCGCCCGGCTCCCCCGCGCCTGCACGCTGACCCGCATCTGCTGCCGCACGCCCGACCGCTTGGCGACCGTCGTGGCGCACACGTAGGAGCCGTTCCGGTGGACGCGGACCTCCCCGGTCGCGAACCCGTACGTCTTGACACGTGTCCCCGCGCACGAGGCCGCCGCCGCGTCCGCGGCGCCGACCCCGGGGCCACCCACGGTCAGCAGCGCAGCCGCGACCGCCACCGCGAGCACACCGGTCACCCTTCGTCTCATTCGTCCCATCGGACCCACGCCTGCCCCGCCCTCCCCGCCCAACACGTCCACCGCGTCCGCACCCACGTGCCCCGGCGGCCCGGGGATCGTATGCACGTACGACGTCCGAGGGCCACGTTCCGGTTGCACCGGCAAAGCGCGCAACCGGAAGGGAAGGGCGAAAACGAGCCGAACCACCGGCCCCTCAGACCGCCGCGGGCTCGTCCTCCCCCACGAAGGTGCGCCACAGGCGGGCGTACTTCCCGTCCAGGGCGAGCAGCTCGTCGTGCGTGCCGTCCTCGGCGATGCGCCCGTGGTCCATCACCACGACCCGGTCCGCGCGGGCGGCCGTGGTCAGCCGGTGCGCGACGACCAGGGTGGTGCGGCGGCCGGTGAGCCGGTCGGTGGCCTGGTTGACCTGGGCCTCGGTGGCGAGGTCGAGGGCGGCGGTGGCCTCGTCCAGGAGCAGCACGTCCGGGTCGACCAGCTCGGCCCGGGCGAGTGCGACGAGCTGGCGCTGCCCCGCGGAGAGGTTGCGGCCGCGCTCGGCGACGGCGTGCAGGTAGCCGCCGTCCAGGGTGGCGATCATGTCGTGCGCGCCGACCGCACGGGCCGCCGCCTCCACGGAGGCGTCGGTGGCGTCGGGCCGCCCGTAGGCGATGGCGTCGCGGACCGTCCCCGCGAAGAGGTACGCCTCCTGCGGGACGACGCCCAGACGGTGGCGGTACGCGGTCATGTCGAGGTCGCGCAGGTCACAGCCGTCGGCGGTGACGCGGCCCGAGGTCGGATCGTAGAAGCGGGCCACCAGCTTGACCAGGGTCGACTTCCCGGCACCGGTCTCGCCGACGAAGGCGACGGTCTGGCCCGCGGGTATGTGCAGGGAGACGTCCGAGAGGGCTTCCTCCTCCTCGCCGTACGCGAACGACACGTCCTCGAAGGCGATCTCCCCGCGCAGGGAGAGCACGTCCTTGGGGGCGTCCGCGCCCGCCGTCGACGTCGGCTCGCGCAGCAGTTCCTGGATGCGGCGCAGCGAGACCGTGGCCTGCTGGTACCCGTCGAAGACCTGGGAGAGCTGCTGCACCGGCGCGAAGAAGAGGTCGATGTAGAGGAGGTACGCGACGAGCGCGCCCGCGGTGAGCGTCCCGGCCTCGATCCGCCCGGCCCCGACGATCATCACGGCGGCCGCCGCGACGGAGGACAGGAGCTGTACGAACGGGAAGTAGACCGAGATCAGCCACTGGCCGCGCACCCGCGCCTGCCGGTAGCTGCGGCTGTTGGCGGCGAACCGCTCGCGGCCCGCGCGCTCCCGGCCGAAGGCCTGCACGATGCGCAGTCCGGCGACCGACTCCTGGAGGTCGGCGTTGACGACGCCGACCCGGTCGCGGGCCAGTTCGTACGCCTGGACGCTCTTCCGGCGGAAGAAGTACGTGCCGACGACCAGCAGCGGCAGCGTCGCGAAGACCACCAGTGCCAGTTCGACGTCGATGACGACGAGCGCCACCATCACGCCGAGGAAGGTCACGACGGACACGAAGGCGGTGACCAGGCCGGTCTGGAGGAAGGTGGAGAGCGCGTCGACGTCGGTCGTCATCCGGGTCATGATCCGCCCGGTCAACTCCCGTTCGTAGTAGTCGAGTCCGAGCCGCTGGAGCTGCGCGAAGATCTTCAGCCGGAGCGAGTACAGGACCCGCTCGCCGGTGCGCCCGGTCATGCGGGCCTCGCTGACCTGCGCCCCCCACTGCACCAGCACGGCGAGCAGGGCGAGCCCGGCGGCCGTCCAGACCGCGCCGAGCGCGAGCTGCGTGACACCTTCGTCGATGCCGTGCCGGATGAGGACGGGCAGCAGCAGCCCGAGCCCCGCGTCGACGGCGACCAGGCCGAGGCTGACCAGCAGCGGCAGCCCGAATCCGCGCAGCAGACGACGGAGGTTGTACGCGTCCTCGGGCGCGACCGCGCGGGCCTCGTCGATGTTCGGGACGTCGTTCGCGGGCGGCAACGCGTCGACCTGCGCCAGCAGTTCGGGTGTGGCAGGCATGCCGGGGGCGTGGTCGGCGTCCTTCGCCGGGTCGGTCTCGTCCCGTATCCACAGGTCGGGGGTGATGCCGCGTTCGGCGTCGAACTCGGCGTCCAGCTCCGCCTGCACCGACCGGTCGTCCTCGACCGGGGCCTTCGGGGGAACGTGTCCGGGCGATACGCCGCCGAGCTCGTCGGGGTCGGTGAGCAGGCGGCGGTAGAGGGCGGAGCGGCGCTCCAGTTCCTCGTGGGTGCCGATGTCGGCGAGGCGGCCCCTGTCGAGGACGGCGATGCGGTCGGCGAGGTTCAGGGTGGAGCGGCGGTGCGCGATGAGGAGGGTGGTGCGGCCCGCCATCACGGACTTCAGCGCCTCGTGGATCTCGTGCTCGACACGGGCGTCGACGGCGGAGGTGGCGTCGTCCAGCAGGAGCAGGCGGGGGTCGGTGAGGATGGCGCGGGCCAGCGAGAGCCGCTGGCGCTGGCCGCCGGAGAGGGTGAGGCCCTGCTCGCCGACCAAGGTGTCGTACCCGTTCGGCAGCTCGTCGATGAAGCGGTCGGCCTGGGCGGCGCGGGCCGCCGTACGGATCTGCTCGTCGGTGGCGTCGGGGCGGCCGTAAGCGAGGTTGGCGCGCACGGTGTCGGAGAAGAGGAAGCTGTCCTCGGGCACGAGACCGATCGCGGCCCGCAGCGATTCCAGCGTCAGCTCACGGACGTCGTGGCCGCCGACCAGGACCGCGCCGCGCGACACGTCGTAGAAGCGGGGCAGCAGGAGCGAGACGGTCGACTTCCCGCTGCCGGACGAGCCGACCACGGCGACGGTCTCGCCCTCGCGTATCTCCAGGGAGAACCCGTCCAGGACGGGCCGCCCCTCCTCGTACGCAAAACCGACCGCGTCGAACTCGACGGTGGCGGGGGCGTCCGCCGGGAGCTCCTTCGTCCCGTCCTCGAGGGACGGCTCGGTGTCGATCAGCTCCAGGACACGCTCCACACCCGCGCGGGCCTGCTGCCCGACGGTCAGCACCATGGCGAGCATCCGGACCGGCCCGACGAGCTGCGCGAGATACGTCGAGAAGGCGACGAACGTACCGAGGGTGATCTGCCCCCGGGTGGCGAGCCAGCCGCCGAGCGCCAGCATGGCGACCTGGCCGAGCGCGGGGACGGCCTGGAGGGCGGGCGTGTAGCGGGAGTTGAGCTTCACGGTGCGCAGGCGGCCCGCGAACAGCCGCCGCGAGACCTCGCGCAGCTTGCCGGTCTCCTGGTCCTCCTGCCCGAAGCCCTTGACGACACGGACACCGGAGACGGCCCCGTCGACGACTCCGGCGACGGCGGCGGCCTGCCCCTGGGCGTACCAGGTGGCGGGGAAGAGGCGCTTCTTGCTGCGGCGGGCGATGAACCAGAGGGCGGGGGCGACGGCGAGGGCGACCAGGGTGAGCAGGGGGGACAGCCACGCCATGATCACGAGGGAGATCAGGAAGAGCAGGACGTTCCCGATGGTCATCGGGAGCATGAACAGCAGGCTCTGGATGAGCTGGAGGTCGCTGGTGGCGCGGCCGACGACCTGCCCGGTGGACAGTTCGTCCTGGCGGCGGCCGTCGAGCCGGGTGATCGTCCCGTACATCTCGGTGCGCAGGTCGTGCTGGACGTCGAGGGCGAGCTTGCCGCCGTAGTAGCGGCGTATGTACGTCAGGACGTACACGACGACGGCCGCGGCTATGAGGAGGCCGGTCCACACGGCCAGGGACCGCGTGCCCTTCCCGATCACGTCGTCGATGACGACCTTGGTGATCAGCGGGACGAGGGCCATGACGGCCATGCCGCCGAGGGAGGAGCCGAGGGCGAGCAGGACGTTGGCGCGGTAGCGCCAGGCGTAGCCGGTCAGGCGGCGTGCCCAGCCCCGTTCTCGTACGGCCTGCTGCTCGTGCTCTGCCACGTGGTGCCTCCCGTTGGTTCGTGTCCCACCGGAAGGCACCAACGTCGCGAGCTGCGGATTTCATCCCGCCGCAACAATCGGGCGGGGGTGCGGCGCGCGGCTTCAGTGCGCCGGAGCCTCCGGTACGGGCGGGATCACCTCGTGCGGGGCGGCGGGCGGGACGATCGCGGGGGCCTGGAAGGTGCGGGCCTTCGACGCCGGGTTCAGGTCGCGGTGGACGGCACGGGAGACGGACTGGATGGTGTCCACGCCCTGCTGCATCGTCTTGTTGCCGTGGGTGAGGACGGTGATCGTGTAGTCGTGCCCCTGGCCGGTGAAGACGCCGAGGGAGTGCACCCGCCAGCCCTTGGCGGCACGGGGCAGCCAGCCGTTCTTGACGTGCACCTTCGCCCTGCCGGGCGCCCCGGCGGGGGTGCCCCAGCGCTGGGCGGGGACGACGCGGGCCATGCGGTCCAGGCCGTACGCGCGGGAGGCGGCGGTGAGGACGGCGTTGGTCTGGGTGAACAGGTCGAGGATCTTGCTCTGCTCGGAGGCGTTGACCTGGGTGAGCCCCCAGTAGCCGTTCGCGCCGGGCTTGGTGCGGGTGGCTCCGGCGGCCTTGAGGAAGGTGTTGATCTTCCCGGTGCCGAGCTGCTTCCACAGGGTGCTCGTGGCGTTGTTGTCGGACTTGGTGATCATGGCGGTGACGAGGTCGCGCTCGCGCGTGCTCAGGGCGCGCTTGCGCTTCTGGGAGTCGTACAGCAGGGCACCCATGACGGTGACCTTGACGATGCTGGCGGAGTCGTACGCGTCCCAGGAGCGCAGGGAGCAGTACGTGTTCGTCGACCGCTCGTGGACGGCGAGGGCGACGGTGCCGGGCCGGCCGCGCAGGGCGGCGGTGAGGTCGGCGGTCATCTTCTTGGCGAGCCCGGCCTTGTTGGAGCTGCACGTCACCTGGGGTGCGGCGGCGGTGGCGGGGGCTGCGGCGGCCACGGGGAGCAGGACTCCGGTGGCGAGGGTGGCGGCGGTCAGGCCCCGGGATATTCGGCGGCGCCTGGTGGTGGTCGTGCTGATGGCGCTTCTGGTGGTGCTGGTGGTGCTGATGCGTGCGGACATGCTTCCCCGTCCCCCTGGACCCTGAATCTGCGGCTCGGGAGTGCCTTTCCGGCACTCCCGCCACACATGACTCGGGGGACGGGAAAAGGTTGTATGTCACAGGGGAATCGGTGGGGGCGTCAGCCGGAAAGACGGGATCACACCTTCGAGGGACCCGATAGCCGTTCTCACGTATATACACTCTGCCGTCTATACGTTCTCGCCCATGAGTGATCCATTCGAGATCGAGATCGAGGCGGAGGTTCGGCTGTGGCTGATGAATCTGCCGGCCGACGACTACGAAGCGGTCGAGGACGCGGCGGAACGCCTCCGCCGCAACGCCACGACCTTGCGGGAGCCCTACTCCCGCTACCTGGGGGACGGCGTCCGGGAACTGCGCTTCACCATCGGCCACGACCGCAGATCCGTCCGCATCACGTACTGGCTCGCCCCCGGCCGCCGGGTCGTCATGCTGACCGTCTTCCGCAAGACGCGACAGCGGGAGACCGCCGAAGTGGCCCGCGCACGGCGGGCCAAGGCCGAATGCGAGGCCGAGCACGATCGGGCGGAACAGGAATTCCGTCGTACCGATTGAGGGAGGATGACCCCATGGTCAGTCACGCAGAGTGGAAGCGATCCCGGGACCGCAAGGTCGTCGAGGGGATTGCCGAGGACCCCGAGCGGGAACGGCGGCGCAAGGAGCGCGACCTCGCCTGGGACCTCGGGCAGATCATCTATGACAGGCGCACCGCACTCGGGCTCTCGCAGACGGTGCTGGCCCGCCGGGCGGGCATGTCCCAGCCCCAGCTCTCCAAGATGGAACTGGGCGGAACCGTGCCCACCCTGCCGCTGCTGGGCCGCCTGGCACGGGCACTGGAGGCGGCGCTGACGATGCGGTTGAGCGGCGACACCTGGACGGTCGAGTTCCAGCCCCTCACCGAGGCCCCTGCCACCGGCGCACCGGACCACGCCGCCGACGCCCCGGACCACCAGAACCGACCGCCCGAGGTCACGGTGGCCGCACAGGCTTAGGCCCCCGCCTCCCCGTGCGTCGCCGCGAACATCCGCAGCCGCGCCGGAAGCACGACCACCGAAGGACCGGGTGCCTTGAGTGCCGCCGCGAGGTCGTCGGCCAGCGCCTCCGGTGTCGTACGGGTCCCGGGCACGCCGAAGGACTCGGCGAGGGCGACGAAGTCGGGCCGGGCCAGCTCGGTGCCGAGCGGTTCGCCGTAGGCCTCGCCCGCGTACTCGCGCAGGATGCCGTACCCGCCGTCGTCGACGATGAGCCAGGTCACCGGCAGGTCGTGCTGGCGGGCGGTGGCCAGTTCGGCGATCGAGTACAGGGCGCCGCCGTCGCCCGACACGGCGAGGACGGGCGAGTCCGGGTCGGCGACGGCCGCACCGAGCGCGGCGGGGAACGCATACCCGAGCCCGCCCGCCCCCTGCGCGGAGTGCATGGTGTTGGGCCGGGCGGGGTCGAAGGCGGACCAGGCCCAGTAGCCGAGGATCGTCATGTCCCAGAAGCTGGGCGCGGCGGCGGGCAGGGCCGCGCGGACGGCGGCGAGAATCTCCTGCTCCTGCTCCAGTCCCTGGGCGTCGATACGGGCCCGGATCCGCCCGAGTACGTCGCGTACGGCAGCGGCGGCGGTGTCGTCGGCCCGCACCTCGTCGATGGTCTCCAGCAGGGCGGTGAGGGCGAGGCGGGCGTCGGCGTGGATGCCGAGGGCGGGGTAGTTGGCCTCCAGCTTGCCCAGGTCGGCGTCGATCTGGACGATGCGCCCCTGCGGCGCGAACGTCCGGTAGTTGGTGGTGAGTTCACCGAGCCCGGACCCGACGACGAGGAGGACGTCCGCCTCCTCCAGGAAGTCGGTCAGGTGCCGGTCCTCCAGCCAGGACTGGAGGGAGAGCGGATGGTGCCACGGGAACGCCCCCTTCCCGCCGAAGGTGGTGACGACGGGCGCGTTCAGCCGTTCCGCCAGCTGCTTCAGCTTCTTCGAGGCGTCCGACCGCACCACTCCCCCGCCCGCGACGATGACGGGCCGGGTCGCGTTCGCCAGCAGGTGGGCGGCGACGGCGGTGAGTTCGGGCCGGGGCGGCAGGTCGTGCGGGATGCCGTCCGGGGCGACCACGACCGGCACGGAGGTCTCCGCCGCCAGCACGTCCTGCGGGATCTCGACCCAGACGGGCCCGTGCGGGGCGGTCAGCGCGGACTCCCACGCATCGGCGATCACGGACGGGATCTGGGACTGCGTCCGCGCGATGTGCACGGACTTCACGACGTCCCGGAAGGAGGCCTGCTGGTCGCGCAGCTCGTGCAGATGCCCGCGCCGGTGACCGCCCAGCCCGTCCACGGGCACCTGGCTGGAGATCGCCAGCACGGGCGCGGAGGCGGCGGCGGCCTCCTGGAGCGCGGGCAGCGAGGTGAGCGCGCCGGGCCCGGTCGACAGGAACAACGGGGCGGCCTCCCCCGTCATCCGCCCGTACCCGTCCGCCGCGAACCCGGCGTTGTTCTCGACCCGCAGCCCGACGTACGTCAGCTGCGACCGCCGCAGGGCGTCGAACAACGCCAGGGCGTGCTGTCCGGGCAGCCCGAAGACGGTGGTGGCCCCGAGCCCCCGCAACGTCTCCACGACAAGATCCCCACCCGTACGCCCATGGGGCGGGGTGAGGGCGGCAGCGGTCTGCGCGGCGCTGGGCCGCAGAACGAGATCATGATCGTGACTCATCCCCCCAGCTTCCCTCACCTCCGGGGGTACGGGGCCCTGCCCCTGTGCGCCTCCACCACACGGGGCCGTGCTCAATCTGCGTCTCCGCCGCGCCTTCAGGGGCGCGGGGAACTGCGCGACCAGCCACGACGGATCTGCACGGAACCGTGCAATCGCCGCGCGGCGAGCGCTTTAGGGAAAGGGGCGGGTCCGGGGCCTCTCCTGCCCGAGCCGGGCGGGGCTGTGCGTCCGGTACGGGGGCGGGCCGAGGCCCCCTTGGACACGCGTCCGGTGGCGGGGCGGGGCCAGGGGCGGCACCCGGGCGGGCCGGGAGCGGGAGGGGCCGCCCCCTTGCCCGCCCGTCCCGCCCCCGGGGGGCGGCCCCGCCGC
>NZ_JBIUXN010000010.1:0-274985 GCF_044744005.1 Streptomyces sp. NPDC087440
CCAACCACCCCCCCCCCCCCCCCCACTTGGGCGGGGGCCCCCCCGCGGGGGGCCCCCGCCCCCCCCCCGGGGCGCCCCCCCCCCCCGCCCCGGGGGGGGGGGGCCCCCCCCCCCGGGGGGGGGCCCCCCCCACGACGTACACGCGACAAGGGCTACTGCACCGGCTACTGCACCGGCGTGAAGTCGCGCGCGCCGATGAAGTCCGGGCGGGCGACCGGGGCCGCGAAGGGCTCCACCGCCGTGTTCTCCACGCTGTTGAACACGATGAAGACGTTGCTGCGGGCGTACGGCGTGATGTTGTCGCCGGAGCCGTGCATGCAGTTGCAGTCGAACCAGGTGGCCGAACCGGCGCGCCCCGTGAAGAGCTTGATGCCGTGCGCGTCGGCCATCCGGGTCAGCGCCGCGTCGGACGGGGTGCCCGCGTCCTGCATCTGGAGGGACTTCTTGTAGTTGTCCTTCGGCGTCTCGCCCGCACAGCCCAGGAAGTGCTTGTGCGAGCCGGGCATGATCATCAGCCCGCCGTTGGTGTCGAAGTTCTCCGTCAGCGCGATCGAGACCGAGACGGTGCGCATGTTCGGCAGGCCGTCCTCGGCGTGCCAGGTCTCGAAGTCGGAGTGCCAGTAGAAGCCGGACGCGCCGAAGCCGGGCTTGACGTTGATCCGGGACTGGTGGACGTAGACGTCCGAGCCGAGGATCTGGCGGGCCCGGCCCACCACGCGCGGGTCGCGGACCAGCTGCGCGAAGACGGTGCTGAGCTTGTGGACCTCGAAGACCGACCGTACGTCCTGCGACGTGGGCTCAATGATGGAGCGCTCGTCGGCCCGCACCGCCGGGTCGGCGACCAGGCGGTCCAACTCGGCCCGGTAGAGGGAGACTTCCTCGTCCGTGATGAGCTGGTCGACGGTGAGGAAACCGTCCCGCTCGAAGCCGGACAGGTCACCGGCCGTGATCGGGCCCTCGGCGTCCGGGGCCCAGAGGACGGGGTCCTGGCGCGGGGTGGTCACCTCGGTGGCACCGCGCGTCGGGTAGAGGTCGCCGGTCGTGGAGCTCGCGGGGTTGGTGAGTACGTCGGTCATGGCTCAGACCTCCTCGGTCAGCAGCGGGTAGACGCCGTTCTCGTCATGGTCCTCCCGTCCGGTCACGGGAGGGTTGAACACGCACACGCACCGGAAGTCGGTCTTCGGGCGCATGGTGTGGCGCTCGTGGCCGTCCAGCAGGTACATGGTGCCGGGCTCGATCCAGTGGGTCTCGCCGGTCTCGTCGTTGGTGAGTTCCGCCTCGCCCTCGACGCAGAGCACGGCCTCGATGTGGTTCGCGTACCACATCTGGGTCTCCGTACCCGCGTAGAGCGTCGTCTCGTGCAGGGAGAAGCCGACCTTCTCCTTGGCGAGCACGATGCGCTTGCTCTCCCAGGTGCCGGTCTTCGCCTTCACATGGCGGTCGGTTCCTTCGATGTCCTTGAACGAGCGGACAATCACGGTGAGTTGAGCCTTTCTCTTACGTTTCGTTCAACAGGGGTACGGCGAGGGGTCAGGCGGTCTCGCGGACCGCGCGCGCCAGGATGCGCAGCCCCTCGTCGAGTTCTTCGGCGGAGATGGTGAGGGCCGGAAGCAGCTTCACGACCTCGCTCTGCGGGCCGGAGGTCTCCAGGAGCATGCCGAGCTCGAAGGCGCGGCGGCAGACGGCCGTGGCACGGTCCTTGTCGGTGAACTCCATGCCCCAGACCAGGCCGCGGCCGCGGAAGCTGACGCCGGCCTCGGCGTTCTCGTCGGCGATGGCGAGCAGCGCGCGCTCGACCAGCTCGCCGCGGGCCAGGGTCTGCTTCTCCATCTGGCCGTCGGCCCAGTAGGCGTCGAGGGCGGCGGCGGCCGTCACGAAGGCCGGGTTGTTGCCGCGGAAGGTGCCGTTGTGCTCGCCCGGCTCCCAGACGTCGAGCTCCGGCTTGAACAGGCAGAGCGACATGGGCAGTCCGTAGCCGCTGATCGACTTGGAGAGGGTGACGATGTCCGGCTGGATGCCCGCCTCCTCGAAGGAGAAGAACGCGCCGGTGCGGCCGCAGCCCATCTGGATGTCGTCGACGATCAGGAGCATGTCCTGGCGGTGGCACAGCTCCTGGAGCGCGCGCAGCCACTCGGCGCGGGCGACGTTGATGCCGCCCTCGCCCTGGACCGTCTCGACGATCACGGCGGCGGGCTTGTTGAGGCCGGAGCCCTGGTCCTCCAGGAGGCGCTCGAACCACAGGAAGTCCGGGACCTGGCCGTCGAAGTAGTTGTCGAACGGCATCGGCGTGCCGTGCACCAGCGGTATGCCCGCTCCGGCGCGCTTGAAGGCGTTGCCGGTGACGGCGAGCGAGCCCAGCGACATGCCGTGGAAGGCGTTGGTGAAGGACACGACCGACTCGCGGCCCTTGACCTTGCGGGCGAGCTTCAGCGCGGACTCGACCGCGTTGGTGCCCGTCGGGCCCGGGAACATCACCTTGTACGGGAGGTCACGGGGGCGCAGGATCACGTTCTGGAAGGTCTCCAGGAACGCGCGCTTGGCGGTCGTCGCCATGTCGAGGCCGTGGGTGACGCCGTCGCGCTCGATGTAGTCGATCAGGGCGCGTTTCAGGACGGGGTTGTTGTGCCCGTAGTTGAGGGACCCGGCGCCGGCGAAGAAGTCGAGGTAGGTGTGGCCGTCCTCGTCGTACATGCGCGAGCCCTGCGCGCGGTCGAACACGGCGGGCCAGCTGCGGCAGTAGCTCCGGACCTCGGACTCAAGGGTTTCGAAAACACTCAGGGCGGGGGGCGTAATGGTCACAGCGGTCTCCTGGGATGGGGAGAGGGCGGGTGTACGAAGAAGAAGTTCGGGGGTCCCGCCGTCATCGGGCGGGACGGTGCGGTGCGGTGCGTCTGCGGCTCAGGCCGCGACCGGCGCGATCCGGTACAGCACCTCGGGCAGGTGGCTCTCGCCCGAGTCGGCCGGGAACACCCCGGCGTCGAAGAGGACTTCGCGGTCGAGGTTCGCGCCGCGGCGCTCCGCGTACGAGGTGAACAACCGGTCGGACGGGACGTTGTCCGGCGTGATCGTCGTCTCGACGGTGGTGACGCCGTGGCTGGCGGCGACCTTCAGGGTCAGCGCGTCCAGCAGCGTTCCGGCGAGTCCCCGGCCGCGGTGCGCGTCGTCCACCGCGACCTGCCAGACGACCAGCGTCTCGGGGCGCTCCGGGCGGACGTACCCGGTGATGAAGGCGATCGGGTCGCCGCCGGGCCGGTCGCGGGCGACCACCGAGGTCGTCGCGAAGTCGCGACACCACAGGAGGTAGCTGTACGAGGAGTTCAGGTCCAGGACCTTGGAGTCGCGGGCAATGCGCCAGATCGCAGCTCCGTCCTCCACTCGCGGGCTGTCGATCTCCAAAACTGACGTGGTTACTGGGTCTGCTTGTGCGGCAGTCATGTCGATGAAATTTACCGAGGGAATTCAAAAAATGCATGGAGGGACGGGGTTGGCTGATTGCGCTTTCCGTGTTATCGCGCGAGCGCGAGCCGCCGGTGAACCGGTCGCAAATGAAGCCGATTTGCCCGGTAATTTCCGGGCAAATCTCCTTGCATGTGGGGTCGGTCACACGTCCGAAACATCTGTGAACCCACTGCGAAATCTTGGCGTTTAGGGCCCGGAGGAGCGGGCATAAGAAAACGGGAAGCTGCGGTGAATAAGCAGCTTCCCGTTTTCTGTGAACTTCTATGAATTCCGGGGAATGCCCGGCAATCCCGTCGACAATTACCTGTGAATTATTCGCCCGGCCAGGTTTCCGTCACGGCCTTGCGGGCAGAAGCGGTCTCCACGCCCGCGGCGCCCAGTTCCGTCAGCGCGCCGGCCAGCGCCTCCAGCGAGGCGAGCACCGCCGCGCGGGTGGCGTCGGCGCCGTAGTGGTTGACCCGGATCATCTCGGCGGCGAGCTCTCCGCCGCCCGCGATCAGCGGCGCCGACGGGTCGAGGGCGAGGGCCTTGGCGACGACCTCACCGGCGTCGAGCCCGCCGGTCACGCGCAGCGTGGTGGCGACGGGGGCCGCGGCCCCGGCCTCGTACACGAACGGCTCGATGCCGCCGCCCAGCGCGAGCGCGCCCGCCCGGGTCGCCTCGGCGGCCTTCGCGTGCCGCGCCATGACGGTGTCCAGGCCGTCGGCCTCGATGCGGTCCAGGCAGGCCTCCAGCGCCAGCATCTCCAGCTGCGCGGGGGCGAACATCAGCGTCTTGCGGCCGCCGTCGATCCAGCGCGCCTTCCAGTCCAGGAGCGAGAGGTAGGAGGCGCGGGGCGCGTCCGGGTTGGCGGCGAAGCGCTCCCAGGCGCGGGCGCTCACCGAGACGGCGGAGACCCCGGCGGGGCCGCCCATCGCCTTCTGCGCGCCGATGATGCACAGGTCGACGCCCCACGCGTCGGGGCGCACCGGCTCCGCGCCGATCGAGGCGACGGCGTCCAGGTAGAACAACGCGCCGTGCTCGCGCACCACTTCACCGATCGAAGCGACCGGGTTGGTGTTGCCGGTGGCGGCCTCGGCGTGCACCAGGGACACGAAGCCGATCTCCGGGTGGGCGGCGAGCGCCTCCCGCACGGCCTCGGCGGTGACCGCCGCGTGGAAGGGCACGACGAGGTCGTGCACGGTGGCGCCGCAGTCGCGCAGCCAGTTGCCGAAGGTCTGACCGTACGGACCGGTGACGATGTTCAGCGCGTGCGAGCCGCGCGGCGCGCCGGCCCGGATGCAGGCCTCCAGCGGCAGCAGCGCCTCGCCCTGCATGATCACGACGTCCTGCTCGGTGCCCAGCAGGGCGGCGACCTTGCGGTCGATGCGCGCGACGTCCGCGGCGGTGAGGGCGGGCAGGTCCAGCAGGCTCAGGGTCACGGCGGTGCTCTCTTCGGATCAGTGTTCGGCCTTACTCGGCCGAGGGTAGCCCCCTGCCCCCCGGTGCTCCCCCGGCCGCTCGGCCGCCGAGCCGCTCGACGGCTGCCCGCAGCCACCGGTGGGCGGGGTCCGCGTCGACCCGCAGGTGCCAGGCCTGCCCGAACTCCCCCTGCGGCAGCTCCAGCGGGATCTCCAGGGCCACCAGCGCCATCTCGCGCACCGCGTACGCGGCGAACCGGGCCGGGACCAGCGCGAGCACGTCCGCGCCGAGCGCCATGAAGCAGGCCGCGCCGTATGTCGGCACGGTGGCCCGGACGTCCCGGGCGAGCCCGAGCGCGTGCAGCCGCTCGTCGACGACGCTGTGCGCGCGGCCGTGCCGGGAGACGGTGACGTGCGGGACCGCCGCGAACCCCTCGACGGTGAGCGGCCGCCCGGCGAAGGGAGCCCCCTTGCGGGCCAGCGCCGCATAGCCCCCGCCGCCCAGCGGACTGCTGCGGACGTCGGGCGGCAGCGGAGGCAGCTCCCCGACGTCGAGGTCGACCGCGTCCCGCAGGTCGGCCGGGTCCTCGTCGCCCTCGGGCAGCATGCGCAGCCGTACGCCGGGGGCCGCCTCGGCGGCGTACGCGACGAGCGCGGAGCCGATCTCGACGCAGAAGCCGTCATTGGACCGGATGGTGAACTCCCGCTCCAGCGAGGCGAGTTCGAAGGGCTGCGGCGGCTGGAGCGCCGCCGCAGCGGTCTCCAGCGCGGAGCGCACACCCGGCCGCATCGCCCGCGCGGCGGCCGTCAGCACGAGCCCCCGCCCGGCAGGCACGAGGAGCGGGTCGCCGACCACCCGACGCAGCCGCCCCAGGGTGCGGCTCATCGCGGAGGCGGAGACGCGCATCTCGGCGGCGGCTCCGGCGACGCTGCCGTTGCGCAGGAGGGCGTCGAGGGCCGGGAGGAGGTTCAGGTCCGGGAGCTGCATGGAACGCAATCCTAGATTGACGATTCGGAACTTGTGGTCAGCATTCTCCGGGCCGACGATGGAGATCTCCCGACGGCCGCGGGGGCCCGACCACTGTCCCCACCCTCCCCTCGGAGAGTCATGATCGACGCACGTCAACGCAGCATCGCGCTACTCGTCGCGGGCTGCTACTTCATGGAGAACCTGGACGGCACCATCGTGTCGACCGCGGCCCCCGCCATCGCCGCGTCCCTGGACACCACCCCCGCTTCCGTCGGTCTCCTGGTCACCGCCTACTTCGTGACGCTGGCCGTGCTCATTCCGCTCAGCGGCTGGCTGACCGCGCGTTTCGGAGCCCGGCGCGTCATGCTGGGCGCCATCACCGTCTTCACGCTCGCCTCGCTGGGCTGCGCCGCCGCCACCGACATCGGGCAGCTCGTCGCGCTGCGGGTCCTCCAGGGGGCGGGCGGCGCGATGATGGTGCCGGTCGGGCGCCTGGTGGTGCTGGGCAGGGCCGCGAAACCGGACATTCCGCGGCTGGTGGCGTTCATCGTCTGGCCCGCGCTCGTCGCACCCGTCGTCGCCCCGCTGCTCGGCGGCATCGTCACCACCTACGCGAGCTGGCGCTGGCTCTTCCTGATCAACGTGCCGCTCGGGCTGCTCGCCCTTCTCGTCACCCGGCGTCTGATCCCGTCCGGCGAGCGCGGCACTCCCCCGCCGCTGGACCTCGTCGGAACGGTGCTGACCTGCGCCGGCCTCGGCGGGATCACCTGGGCGGCACACCTGGTGACGGAGCCGGTGCAGGCATGGGGCGGGATCGGCGCGGTGACGGCGCTCGCGCTCCTGGCGCTGGTCCTGGTCGTACGGCACCTCCTGCGCACCCGGCACCCGCTGGTCGACCTGCGCACCCTGCGCGTGCCCACCTTCCGGGCCGCGGTGACGGGCGGCTCGCTCTTCTGGATCGTGGTCGGGGCGGTGCCCTTCCTGCTGCCCCTCCTCTTCCAGGACGTGTTCGGGTGGAGCGCGGTGAAGTCGGGGGCGGTGGTCCTCTTTGTCTTCGTCGGCAACATCGGCATCAAGCCCGCGACGACGTGGCTGCTGCACCGGTTCGGCTTCCGCACGCTGCTGGTGGTGGCGTCGGTGGGCCTGGCCGCGACATCGGCGGCCTGCGGTTTCCTGACGGCGGACACACCCGTCGCCCTGGTCGCGGTGCTCGCCGTACTGAGCGGTGCGTCCCGCTCGTTGGGTCTGACCTGCTACTTCACGATCGCCTTCGGCGACGTGCCCGCGGAGCAGATGCGCGACGCCAACACCCTCTCCGCGACGGGCAACCAGCTGATGGCGGGGCTCGGTGTCGCGGTCGGCGTGATGGCGCTGCGGGCGGGCGGTGCGGTGAGCGCGCAGGCCGCGTACCCGATCGCCTTCGGGTTCCTCGCCCTGGTGGCGCTGGCCGCGACGGCGGGCGCGCTGCGGCTGCGCGGGGACGCGGGGCAGGCGGTGCTGGGCGGACGCGCGAAGGTCGCCGCCGCAGCCGACTGAGGCCGCATCCGGCCTCGTACCGTGCCTCGTACAGTGCTGGAATGAGCGATCACAAGGTGCTGCACGTGAAGGGTCGGGTGCTGGTCGGACCCGAGGACGTACGGGACGAACTGTGGGCGGTGGACGGCCGCATCACGTACGAACGGCCGCCCGCCGCAACGGAGTTGACGACACTGGAGGGCTGGGCGATGCCCGGCCTGGTCGACGCGCACTGCCACGTCGGGCTCGACCGGCACGGGGCGGTGGACGCCGAGACCAGCGAGAAGCAGGCGCTGACCGACCGGGACGCGGGGACGCTGCTGATCCGGGACGCCGGTTCGGCGGCCGACACCCGCTGGATCGACGACCGGGACGACCTCCCGAAGATCATCCGGGCGGGCCGCCACATCGCCCGCACCCGCCGCTACATCCGCAACTACGCGCACGAGATCGAGCCCGGGGACCTGGTCGCGTACGTCGCGGCCGAGGCCCGGCGCAGCGACGGCTGGGTGAAGCTGGTCGGCGACTGGATCGACCGCGAGGCCGGTGACCTCACCCCCTGCTGGCCGCGCGGCGAGGTCGAGGCGGCGATCGCGGAGGCGCACCGGCTGGGGGCGCGCGTCACCGCCCACTGTTTCGCCGAGGACTCCCTCCGCGACCTCGTCGAGGCCGGAATCGACTGCATCGAGCACGCGACGGGCCTGACCGAGGACACCATCCCGCTCTTCGCCGAGCGCGGCGTCGCGATCGTCCCCACCCTCGTCAACATCGCGACCTTCCCGCATCTGGCGGACGGCGGCGAGGCGAAGTTCCCGCGCTGGTCGGCACATATGCGGGACCTGCACGCCCGCCGGTACGACACGGTGCGCGCGGCGTACGACGCGGGCATCCCGATCTTCGTCGGCACGGACGCGGGCGGCTCCCTCGCCCACGGCCTGGTGGCGGACGAGGTCGCCGAACTGGTCACGGCGGGCATCCCGCCCCGGGACGCGCTGGCCGCGACGGCCTGGGGCGCACGGGAGTGGCTGGGCCGCCCGGGTCTGACGGAGGGCGCTCCGGCGGACCTGGTGGTGTACGCGTCGGACCCGAGGGCGGACGTACGGGTACTGGGGGCGCCGCGGCATGTGGTGGTGAACGGGCGGGTGATGTCGGGCTGATGCCCGGGGGGCGGCGGGCGGTGAGGGGCGGCGCGGCGACGGGCTCGGGGTGTTGGAGTGTTGACGGGCGGGTGACGCGGGGGCGGGCGATGTCGTTGTACGTCCTCATGGGCGCTCCCCCGGACGGGGGTGACGGGAGCGAACTCCCGTGCCCTCCGGTGCCCCCAGCACCCCCCGTAGCGAACACACGCCCGAAAACCACCCCTTGGGGTGAACTCACGCTCTGCGCCCCCTCATTCACCCTCGGTGCGTAAGGATTCCCCTGTCTCGGTCGCCCGACCGCGGCCGCCACGGTGTCCCCCGTGACGGACGGCCGCGGGTCGGGCGGCGTCGTTCACGCGTGATTCACGTGATGCATCTGTGGGGGTCCACCGCTTTGAACAGCTCTCTTTCCCGCATGCCCGCACTCGCCTCCGCCGCGGGCGCGCTGGCACTGCTGGCCCTGTCGGCGGGCCCCGCCCAGGCCACCGACGACAAGGGCACGGCGCAGGCCTCCGTCCTGACGGCGGGCCTGGACGTGTCCCTGCTCAACAAGTCGCTGAACGTGCCGGTGAAGACCTCCCTCAACGAGGTCCGCGCCCCGGGCACCGCCTCGCGGACCGCACTGACGGTGACGGTGGACGGGGTCGACAAGGGGCAGCCGGTGTCGATGCTGCGGGCGGACGTGGCGACGGCGAAGGCGGACGTGCGGGCCGAACGGGCGGAGGCGCACGCGGAGTTGGCGCGGGCGAAGGTGCACGTGCCGGGCCTGCCCCTGCTCTCCCTCATCGAGGTCGAGAAGGTCACCTCCCGCTCGGTGTGCGTCGCGGGGGCGCGCCCGGAGGCGGAGGCGAACGCGCTGGGCCGGGTGACGGTGCTGGGCAAGCGGGTCACGCTGACGGCGGGCGGGGTGACGCGGGTGCGGGTCCCGGCGGTGGGCGAGGTGACGCTGACCCTCTCCAAGACGCACACGACGACGCGGGAGGCGGCCGCGGCGGCCCTGGAGCTGAAGGTGTCGGTGAATCCGCTGAAGCTGAACGTGGCGGAGGTGGAGGGCGTCGTGACCCTGGCCTCCACGGCCTGCACGGTGCCGGACGTCCGCACGGTGAAGGAGGCCCCCGCCCCGCCCGCCGCCCCCAAGCCGCAGACGCTGGCCGCCGACCCGGTCAACCTGGCGGAAACGGGCGGCAGTTCAGCAACCCCCTACCTGGTGGGCGGCGGCATCCTCCTGCTGGCTTTGGGCGGCGTGGCGGTAGCCCGAGCCCGCAGGTCCTAACCCCTCAAGCACCCCACCGCCAGGGGCGCGGGGCTGTTCCGATGTGCGGCTCCGCCGCCTGGGCGCGACCAGCCACGACGCTCCCGCACAAAACCGCACAACAGCCCCCGCGGGTTGAGGTGAAGGGGCGGGGCTGGGGACCCCCTTGCCCGGGCCGGGCAGAGCCGAACACACCCGACACGGCAAGGGGCACCCCGCCCCCTACCCCACCACCGAAAGCACCCGCTCCACATCCCCCACCCCGTTGTACAGATGGAAGGACACCCGCAAGTACCCCGCCCGCGCCGACACCCGCACCCCCGCCCGCTCCAGCCCCGGCGCCCGCTCCCCCAGCCCCGGCACGGCGACGATGCCCGACCCCTCCGCCGCCACCGGCGCATGCCCCAACTCCCGCAGTCCCGCACGGAGTCGGTCCGCGAGCGCCACGTTGTGGGCCCGGATCGCCCCGACGCCGACCTCCTCCACCAGGGCCAGCGAACGGGCCGCCCCCTCGTAGCACAGGAAGGGCACCGACGTGTCGTACCGCCGGGCCGACGCCGCCAGTTCGGCGACCGGCCCGTAGGTGCTCGCCCAGATGTCCTCGCCCGCCGACCACCCGGCCTGCGTCGGCGGCGTGACCTCCTGGGCCTCCTCGGTCAGGGTCAGGAAGGCGACCCCGCGCGGGCTCAGCAGGTACTTGTACCCCACCGACACCGTGTAGTCGTACGCCGCCGCGTCGACCGGCAGCCACCCCGCCGCCTGCGACAGGTCGGTCAGCGTGCGCGCGCCGTGCGCGGCGGCGGCCGCCCGTATCGCGGCGTCGTCCGCGATCCGCCCGTCGGCGGACTGCACCACCGACCAGGCGACCAGCACGGTCTCGGGCCGCACCTCGGTGGCGAGTTCGTCGAGCGGTACGCAGCGCACCTTCAGGTCGGGCCGGGCCACGAAGGGCTGCACCAGCGAGGAGAACTCGCCCTCGGGCAGCAGGACTTCGGCCCCGGGGGCCAGCGCCGCCGCCACCATCGCCGTGAGCGCGGCGACCGACGTGCCGACGGCGACCCGCTCCGCCGGGACGCCGACCAGCCGCGCGTAGGCGGCGCGGGCGGTGCCGATGGCCTCGTAGCTCGCGTCGGGGCGCAGGCCCAGGGCGTTCCGCTCGGCGACCTCCTTGACGGCCTCGACGCTGCGGCGGGGCATGAGTCCGTACGCGGAGGTGTTCAGATACGTCCCGTCCGGCGCGAACTCACCGGGCGCGAGGGCGGAGTCGACGGAGGCGGGGGCGGGGCGGGGAGAAGTGGTCATACGGGAACTCTGCCCCGCCCCCGCCTCCCCGTCCACACCGTTTCGCGGTCCGCGATCCACCGGCCCGGCAGCTCAACAACCAACTGTTCAGGAGCAGTTGCCGTTCACGTCACAGGTCTCGCCCTCGGCCGCCGTCGTGATCGTCTGCAGCGGCGCACGACCCTGCCAGGCCTGCTCCAGCGCCTGTGTGAAGACCTCGGCGGGCTGCCCGCCGGAGACCCCGTAGCGGCGGTCGAAGACAAAGAACGGCACGCCGTTCGCCCCGAGTTCGGCCGCCTCGCGCTCATCGGCGCGCACCGCTTCGGCGTACGCGGCCGGGTCGGCCAGCACCGCCCGCACCTCCGCTTCCTCAAGCCCCGCCCGTACCGCGAGGCCCACCAGTACCTCGTCGTCGAAGACGGACTCGGTCCCGGCGAAGTTGGCGTGGTAGGCCAGGTCGAGGAGTTCGCTCTGCAGGCCGCGCTCCTTGGCGAGGTGCAGGACGCGGTGGATGTCGAAGGTGGAGCCGTTGTCGCGGCCCTCGGTGACGTACTCCAGTCCCTCGGCGTGCGCGTTGGAGGCGACGGTCTCCTCCATGGCGCGCACCTGCTCGGGCGTACGGCCGTACTTCTTCGCCAGCATGTCGACGACCTGCTCGACGTCGCCCTTGGCGCGGTTCGGGTCGAGCTCGAAGGAGCGGTGGACGACCTCGACGCCGTCCCGGTGCGCGAAGGCTTCCAGGCCCTTCTCGAAGCGGGCCTTGCCGACGTAGCACCAGGGGCAGGCGATGTCGGACCAGATCTCTACGCGCAGGGGGGCGGCGGCGGGGGTGGTCATGGGGCTTCTTCTCCCGGTCTCATCCATGTACAAGCGTCAACAACAGGAGGAACCGCGCCGCCGCCTTCCGCATTCCCGCCCTCACCGCTCTCCTGTTCGATAGCCTGCGGGGCCCGCCGCCGGGAGCAGTCCGCCCCGCAGCACGCCCCGCCCCGCCCCGCCGTCCGCCGGAGGACCCCTGTGCTTCCCTCGCATCCCGAGTCCCACCAGTCGACGACCCTGCGGATCTCTCTGCGCGAGGTCCGGGACGGCGACCTCCCCGTCTTCTTCCAGCAGATGAACGACGCCGTGGCCGTCGAGATGGCCGCCTTCACCGCCGAGGACCCCGCCGACCGCGAGCACTTCGCGACGCACTGGCGGCGGGTCCGCAACGATCCGCGGGTGGTGGCGCGGACCGTGGTGGGCCACACCGAGGACGGGGCGGAGGTGGTGGTCGGGAACGCGGCCGTGTTCGGGGGCCCGGAGGAGCGGGAGATCACGTACTGGATCGGCCGGGAACACTGGGGCCACGGGCTGGCCACCCGTGCGCTGCGGGCCCTGCTCGCCCTGGTGCCCGACCGGCCGCTGTACGGGCGGGTGGCGACGGACAACGTCGCGTCGGTGCGGGTGATGGAGAAGTGCGGGTTCGTGCTCTCGCACCGGGAGAAGGGGTACGCGAACGCGCGCGGGACGGAGATCGAGGAGGCCGTCTTCCGACTCGACACCTGAGGCCGGTGCCCTGGCGGGCCGGGTGGGCCCGGGTGGAGCGGTGACCTGGGTGCAGGGTGGCCCCGTGGCCAGGGTGCCGGGTGACCCGGCAGGCCCGGTGGCCCCGGTGGCGGGTGACCCGGCGGGCCCGGTGGCCTGGGTGGCGGGTGACCTGGCGGCCTGGGTGCCGAGTGGCCCCGTGGCCAGGGTGCCGGGTGACCCGGCAGGCCCGGTGGCCCGGGTGGCGGGTGACCCGGCGGGCCCGGCGGCCCGGCGGCCCGGCGGCCCGGCGGCCCGAGTGACCCGGCGGGTCCGGTGGCCCGGGTGGTCCGCTGGCCCGGAGGCCAGGATGCCGGGCGACCTCACGGGCCCGGTGGCCAAAGTGACCCGCTGGCCCGGATGCCGGGCGACCCGACGGGCCCGGTGGCCTGGGTGGCGGGCGACCTGGCGGCCTGGGTGCCGAGTGGCCCCGTGGCCTGGGTACCGGATGGGCCCGGCGAGCCCGGATGGGCCCGGCGGCCAGGGTGGCCCGCTGGCCCGGATGCCGGGCGACCCGACGGGCCCGGTGGCCTGGGTGGCGGGCGACCTGGCGGCTTGGGTGCCGAGTGGCCCCGTGGCCAGGGTGCCGGGTGACTCGGCGGGCCGAGTGACCCGGCGGGTCCGGCAAGTCCGGTGGCCCGCTGGCCCGGATGCCGGGCGACCCGGCGGGCCCGGCGACCCGGGTGCCGGGTGACCCGGCGGGCCCGGTGACCCGGGTGCCGGGTGACCCGGTGGCCCGGTGGCCCGGTGGCCCGGTGGCCCGGTGGCCAAAGTGCCTAGTGACCCAGCGGGCCCGGTCGCCCGGTGGCCAGGGTGGTGGGTGGCCCGGGTGCCGAGTGACCCGGTGGCCTGGGTACCCCGGCGGGCCAGGTGGCCAGGGTGCCGGGCGACCCGGCTAGCCCGGCAGCCCAGTGGCCCCGATGGACCGGGTGCCGGATGCCGGATGCCGGGTGCGGGTGCCGGATGCCGGATACCCAGTGGCCTGGATACCGGGATACCCGGTGGGTCCTCTCCCCCGCGCGGCGGAGGCGGTTCCCCCGGGAGCAGGAGGTGCCGGGGCGGACGGGACGGGAGCGTGGAGGCATGACCAGGACACCGCTCACGCCGCCCGCCCAGACCGGCCCCGGCCCCGCCCGGACCGCCCCCGCGTCCCGCCTCAGCCCCCCGCCCTCCCCCGCCGTCCGGGCCCTGCGCGCCCTGGCGGTCGTCGCCTGCGTGCCCTACCTCGCCCTCAAGGTCAGCTGGATCGCGGGCGGCCGGCTCGGCATCCCCCACGGCAGCGCCCTCCTGGACAAGCCGACGCTGATGGCCGTCGCCAACTCCGTGACCGTCCTGATGGACGCCGCCGTCGTCGTCCTGGCCCTGCTGCTGACCCAGGCCTGGGGCCGCCGGACGCCCGCCCCGCTGCTGGCGCTGCCGATGTGGGCGGCGACCGGGCTGCTCGCCCCGATCATGGCGGGCTTCCCCCTGCAACTCCTCTTCGGCGGCTCCTCCGGCATCACGCCGCCCGGCGAGGCGGCCTTCCTCGACGCGTGGGTGTTCGCCGTGGTGTACGGCGGGTTCATCCTCCAGGGCCTCGCGCTGGGAGCCCTGTTCGTCCGGTACGCGAAGGAGCGCTGGGGGCACCTGTGGCAGGGGCCGGTCGCCGGGCTGCCGCGCCCGGACGGCCTGCCCCGGGCCACCGGCCTGGCCGCGGCCGTGCTCGCCGCCGCCTGCTCCGTACCGCACCTGCTGGCCGCCTGCACGGGCAGCTCGGCCGGGAACCGGCTCACCGCCGACGCCCGGCTGGTCTCCGGGGTGCACGGGTTCTTCGCCCTGGCCGCCGTCGCCGGGCTGCTGATGCTCGCGCTGCGGCGCGGCGGCCGGACCCCGCTGCGGGCGGCGCTGGCGGTGGCCTGGACCGGCACGGGGGTGCTGGGCTGCTGGGGCGGCTGGATGCTGGCCACCGGGAGCATCGTCGGGGGCGCGGACCGGGCCCCGCTCACGGACCTGCTGACCTACGCTGTCCAGGTGATCGTCGGCCTCCTCGCCCTGGTGGGCGGCACGTCCCTGTTCGCCCGGTTGAGGCGGCAGCGGGAGCACGCGGGATGACACAGCAACGGGTCCTGCGGACATGGCTGTTCGGGCGGTCGGCCCGGCTCGGCTGGCTCCACCTGGTGGTGGGCGGGGCGCTGCTGATGCCGTTCCACCTCCTGGGGACCGTGGCCGTGGGCCCGTTGACCGGGGGCAGGAGCGCGTTCCTGTCGGTGGCCGGGCAGTTCGCCGCGTTCGCGGCGGTGCTGCCGCTGGTCGCCGTGTTCGGGCTGCTGGCCCCGGCCAGGCCCTTGTCGGTGGCGACGATCCGCTCCCTGGGGCTGGCCCCGGCGCGGGGCGACGGCTTCCCGGAGGGTCCGGCCAGGACGCGGGCGGCGCGGGTGCGGACGGCGGGGTGGTTCACCCTGCACCTGGCGCTCGGCGGGATCGTCAGCGGGGCGTCGCTGGCGCTGACGCCCTTCGCATGCGTACTGATCGCCCTGCCGTTCGTGCCCGCCCTGCGGGGCTCCTGGCTCGGGATGCCGACGTTCTTCGAGGAGCCGTGGGTGCGGGCGCTGAGCCCGTTGGCCGGGGTGGTGTCGATGCTGCTGCTGGCCGTGGCGAGCGCGGCGGCCTCGGCACTGCTGGCCCGGTGCGCGCCGGTGCTGCTCGGGCCCACCCCGGCCGACCGGCTGGCGGCGGCGGAGCGCCGGGCCGCCGACCTCGCCGTACGCAACCGGCTGGCCCGCGAGCTGCACGACTCGGTGGGGCACGCGCTGAGCGCGGTGACGCTCCAGGCGGGGGCCGCCCGCAAGGTCCTGGACAGCGGGCGGGCCGACGACGTGGAGTTCGTACGGGAGGCACTCGCCGCGATCGAGGACACCACCCGGCGCACGGTCGGCGAACTCGACGCCGTGCTGGGCGTGTTGCGGCGCGGCGAGGACGCCCCCGACGAGGAGACCGGGCCCGCCCTCGACGCCCTGGGCGGTCTGCTCGCCCGCAGCGGTGTCCCGGTGACGCGCACCGGGGACGGCGACGAGGACCTGGCGAAGGTGCCCGGCGCGGTGTCGCGGGAGGCGTACCGGATCGTCCAGGAGGGCCTGAGCAACGCGCTGCGGCACGGCGGCGCCCGCCCCGTCTCGCTGCGTCTCGCGGTCGCCGCGGGCCGGGAGCTGGAGATCGTTCTGGAGAACCCCCTGCCGGAGCACCCCGCCCCGGTACGCCCCGGCGGCGGCCGGGGCCTGCACGGCATGGCCGAACGGGCCGTGCTGCTGGGCGGCCGCACCGAGGCCGGCCCGCACGAGTCCGCCGGGGTCTGGCGGCTCACCGCCCGGCTGCCGCTGGCCGACCACCCCGAGAGAGGCCCCCGATGACCACCACGCCCGAAACCCTGGGCACTCCCGTCCGCCTGGTCGTCGCCGACGACGAACGCATGGTCCGCACCGCCCTGCGGGTCATCCTGGACGCCGAACCCGACCTGGCGGTCGTCGGCGAGGCGGCGACGGGCGCGGAAGCGGTGTCGGTGGTGCGCGCCCTGCGCCCCGACGTCGTCCTCATGGACGTGCGGATGCCGGAGATCGACGGCATCCGCGCCACCGAGCAGATCCTCGCCACGCTCCCCGCCCCGCCCCGCATCGTCGTCGTCACCACCTTCGAGAACGACGCCTACGTGTACGAGGCGCTGCGCGCGGGCGCGGCCGGGTTCCTGCTGAAACGGGCGGCCGCCGACGACCTGGTGCGGGCGGTGCGCCTGGTCGCCCGCAGCGACAGCCTCCTCTTCCCGGCGGCGGTGCGCTCCCTGGCCGCCGAGTACGGCCGGGGCAGGGCGGCCGCCCCGCCGGTGTGGGCGGCCCGGCTGACCGAGCGGGAGGCGGCGGTGCTGCGGCTGATGGCCAAGGGCCTCACCAACGCGGAGATCGCCGCCGCCCTCGGCTTCGGCGCGGCCACCGCCAAGACCCACGTGGCCGCGGTCCTCGCGAAGACGGGGGCCCGGGACCGTACGCAGGCCGTGATCCTGGCGTACGAGACGGGCTACATCCAGCCCCGCTGAGCGGCACCGGCGGTCACCGCCACCCGGCCTCCGCACCTGAAGAATGGATGAGAACCACCACAGATCGGAACTCCCGTCCGAACCCCGCTCGTCCTTCCCAGCAGGATGAACAAGACGATCAGGCACACCGCCGTGTTCTGCCTGCTGCTCGTCCTCGCGCTGCTGGTGCGGGTGACATGGGTGCAGGCCTACCAGGGCAAGGCGCTCGCAGACGACAAGGACAACCGGCGGAACATCGTGAAGCAGTACGCGAACCCGCTGGGGAACATCATCGTGGCCGGTTCGCCGGTCACCGGATCGGTGAAGACGGAGGGTGGAGACCTCCGGTACAAGCGCACCTACACCGACGGGCCGCTCTACGCGCCCGTCACCGGCTACACCTCGCAGGTGTACGGGTCGACCCAGTTGGAGGGCATCTACAGCAAGATCCTCGACGGCACGGACACCCGTCTGAAGAACCCCGCCGACCTGCTCCAGGGCAAGCACACCCGCCCCGGCAACGTCGTCACCACCATCGACCCGGCCGTCCAGAAGGCCGCGTACGAGGCGCTGGGCACGAAGAAGGGCGCGGTCGTCGCGATCGACCCGAAGTCCGGCCGGATCCTCGGCATGGTCAGCACCCCGTCGTACGACCCCTCCACGATCACCGGTTCGCACGACGGCGAGGCCTGGCAGAAGCTGACGGCCGGCGACGACGAGGACAAGGCGATGACCAACCGGGCGATGCGCCAGCCGCTGCCGCCCGGCTCCACGTTCAAGCTGGTCGTCGCGTCGGCCGCGCTGGAGAACGGCCTGTACGACTCGGTGGACACCCCGACCGACAGCCCCGACCCGTACACCCTGCCCGGCACGCGCACGCCCCTGAACAACGAGAACCGGTCCGCGCCGTGCGAGAACGCCACACTGCGCACCGCCCTCAAGTTCTCCTGCAACAACGTCTTCGGGAAGCTCGCCGTGGACCTGGGCCAGGACAAGGTGAAGGCGATGGCGGAGAAGTTCGGCTTCAACACCGACAAGCTGGACGTGCCGGTACGGGCGTACGCGAGCGTGTACCCGAAGGGCATGGACAAGGCGCAGACCGCGCTGACGGGCATCGGCCAGTTCGACGTCACGGCCACCCCGCTCCAGATGGCGATGGTCTCCGCCGCCCTGGCCAACAACGGTGAGCTGCCCGCCCCGCACATGGTGTCGGAGGTGACCAGCGCGGGCGGCGACGTGCTGGAGAAGCACCCGGACGGCGCGGACAGCAAACGCGTCGTCTCCGAGCGCACCGCCGAGCAGTTGCGCAGCGCGATGGTCACCGTCGTCGAGGACGGCACCGGCACCAACGCGCGGATCCCCGGCGCGGAGGTCGGCGGCAAGACCGGCACCGCCCAGCACGGCGTGCAGAACAGCAAGACGCCGTACGCCTGGTTCACCTCGTACGCGAAGGACCGGACCACCGGCAAGGAGGTCGCGGTGGCGGTCCTGATCGAGGACTCGGGCGCGGCCCGCTCGGAGGTCAGCGGAAACGGTTTGGCGGCGCCGGTCGCACAGAAGACCATGAAGGCCGCACTGGGCGGGTGAGCCGCCCGCTGACCCAGGGGGCTTCGGTGGACGACCGCACGCATCCGGCACTGGCCGGGCTCGACGACGTGGACTGGGCCTCGTTGAGCCATGCGTACGGTGCGGCCGCCGACGTGCCCGCGCACGTCCGGGACGCACTGGTGCCGGACCGTGCGGCCCTGGCCGTCGACGAGCTGCGCGTCTCCGTCTACCACCAGGGCGGGCACATCTGCTCGGCCGCACCTCCCCTGCTGCCCTTCCTCGTCGCGCTGGCGGCGGACCCGGCGGTCACGGTGCGCGCCGAGCTCCTCGCCCTGACCGGCAAGCTGGCGCAGGCGGGCGCGGACTGCCGGGAACGGTTCCGCGACCCGGGCTGGGAGGCCGCCTGGGCAACAGCCGTTCCGGCACTCCTGCGTCTGCTGGAGGACCCGGACCCGGCGATGCGCCGGGAGTGCCTGTTCCCGCTCCGGTATGCGGACCCGGGCACGGCGGAGGCCCTGTGGGCGGCCCTGGAGCGCGAGAGCGACCCCGCGACCCGCATCGCGCTTGTCGACTCGCTCGGGGTGTTCGCGGGACGGCCGGGCCGCACGGAGGAGTCGGTACGAAGGCTGCGGCGGGCGGCGCTGAGCCGCCGGGCCCCGCTGGAGCGCCTCGCGGCCGCCGTCAGGCTGTGCCTGGCCTCCCCCGACGCGCCCGACCCGGAACTGACGTCCGTCGTGGCGGAAGCGCTGCGGGTGTCCCAGCTGGACGAAGAGGCGTGCGCGGGCTGGGACTTCGCGTCTCCGGCCGGCCTGCTGGAATGGCTGGTCAACGCGCTCGGCCCCGACCGGGAGGGCCGCACCGGGCTGGCCCGGACGCTGCTCGCCTCCCCGCAGCCGGGGCGGCGGACCGTCGGCCTGCGGTGCGCGGCGTCGGTACTGAGCCGGTGGCGCTCCTCGGTGCCCGTCCTGCTGCCGGACGTGGCCGCGCTGCTGCCGGACGCGGAGCCGGAGAACCGGCACCTCGCCGCACGGGTGCTCGGCATGTGCGGCGAGGCGGCCCGCCCGTGGGCGGACGCACTGGCGGAGCTGTACGGCACGGCCGCGGCGGCGAGCGCCGCCGAAGGGGACGGCGCGGCCCGAGGGGCGGGAGGCGAAGCACCGGCGCGCGGCCGGGAGGAACGGGCCGCCCGGCGCGCGAGGCAGGCTCCCCTGCGGGCCCGGGACACCGCCCTGTGGGCGCTCGCCCGGCTCGGGGACGTCCGGGCGGTCGGCCCGGTGGCGGAGCGGCTGGCCGGAGAGCGGCTCGGGTTCGCCACGCACCAGACGCACGCCGACGGCTGGTGGACGTACGAACTGGACCTCCAGGAAGTGCTGGCCCCGCTCGTCGCGCACGCGGACGCCCTGCTGCCCGCCCTGCGCCACAGGCTGGCCGCCGCGGCGAGCCTCGACGTACGCCGCTGCCTGTGCCGGGCCCTGGAGACGTGGGGCCCGGCGGCCGCGCCCGCGCTCCCCGAGCTGCTCGCACTGCTGGACACCGAGGCCGGCCCCTGGGCGCTCACCGCACTCGCCGCGATCGGCCCGCAGGCCGCCGCACTGGACCACAACCGGCTGCGCGCCCTGGTCGACGCACCTGACCAGCAGCCCTACGCCGCCCGCATGGTGGCCCGCGCGTACTGGCGGCTCACCGGCGACCCCGGTCCCGCGCTGGCCGTGCTCCTGCCGGACCTGGACGGGCGGTTCGTGCCCCACGAGCCCGCCGCGTTCCTCGCCGAACTCGGCCCGGCAGCCGCCCCGTACGCCGACCGGCTGCGGGCCTCGCTCCCCGCGTACACCGAGAGCTGGCTGCCCATGACCACCGGGTACGCGCTGTGGCGGATCACCGGCGAGACCGACGAGGCCGTCCCCCTGGTGCTGGGCGCGCTCGGGCCCCTCGCCGTGCCCGGCCGCAGCGCCGATCCCGCCATGGCCGTCGCCGTACGGCACCTGGCGGAGATCGGCCCGGACGCCGTCCGGCAGGCGCGGCCCGTGCTGGAGCGGATCGTCGCGGCCGACGAGCGCCCCGTGCGGCACGGCAACTGGCGTTCCGTGCCGGACGACGAGGAGTTGGGCGCCGCAGCCCTCGCAGCGCTCAACTCCCTTCCCGAACGGGCTACTTCACGCCCGCCCAGCGCTTGACCGTCGCCTCCGCCTCGGCGCGCTGCTCCGGGACCAGCTTGGAGATCAGGGCGCCGTGGTTGGAGTTCGGGGCGACGTACAGGTGCGAGTCGCGCTTCGAGGGGCGGTAGCGCTCGGCGCTCCACGGGTCGTTCTGGCCGTAGACGAACATCATCCGCTGGCCCTTCTTGTTGACCCAGCGGTCGACGTCCTTGGCGTCCCAGCCGCTGTAGCGGGTGCGCATGTCGGCGGGGAGCAGGGAGTTGGGCTGGTAGATGTCCGGGTAGTTGCGGACGTCGCGCAGGTGCTTGAACTTCAGGTCGGCCCAGCCCAGTTGGGCGGCGGCCTGACGGTAGTAGGGGCCGGAGCCCTCGGGGCCCGCGTCGGCGTCGGAGTAGATCGACAGGCCGTGGCCGAGCGACCAGTCGTACAGCTCCTTGTCCGTGGCCTTCTTGGCGTCCGGCACGGTCGGGCAGTTGGTGTACGAGCCGGACTGCCAGAAGTTCCAGACCTGGTCCAGGACGGAGAACTCGTAGGCGCGGTCGGTGGAGCCGAGCTGCTGGAAGGTGAGGCCCTGCTCCTTGGAGGTGGCCTCGAAGAGCGGGAGGATCGTCTTGCGGCGGACCAGCATCTCGCGCTGCACGGCGTCCAGGGCGGTGCGGCACTCCGGGGTGCCGACGGTGGCGAAGAAGGTGTCGTAGACCCGGTCGTCGCGGTTGTCCGCGTCGTTGGGGGCCACGTACGCGACGACGGCGTCCAGGTCCTGCGGGTAGAAGCGCTCGTGGTAGGTCTGCGTCATGCCGCCCTTGCTGGCGCCCGTGCCCAGCCACTTCGCCTTGTAGATGCGCTTCATGGCCTGCACGATGTTGTGCTCGTCGGCGGCCTCCTGCTGGATGGTGAGCTTGCTCCAGTCGGTCTTCCCGGCGGGCACGGACTTGCCGAAGAAGCGGTGCTCGACGCTGATCTGGTTGGCCCCGAGGAGGGTGGTGATCTCGCGGGTGCCGGAGGAGAGCGTGTAGCCGCCGGTGTAGTGCACGACGGGGGCGGTCTCGGCCTTGTGCCACAGGGTGAACTGCTGCTCGAAGCTGCCGCGCCACGGCTTGGCGTGGTCGATGGGCTGTCTCAGCATGAGCGTGAAGAAGGGGCGGCCCTCCTTCTGCGTCTCCGAGACGATCCGCAGGCCGGGGATCTTCTCCAGCTGCTCGCGAATGGTGGCGTCCTGGGCGACGGCGGAGCTGCCGCTGGGTGCCGCGCTGGCGGCACTCCCGGCGAGCACGCTGGTCGTGGCTATGAGTCCGGCACAGAACAGGGCGGGAAGTACCTTCGTGCGCACGCTGATTCCCCTCGGGCGGATGGTGACGCATGGGATGTATGCGCCGCGGCTCCGCATCGTATGCACGGCAGTCCGCCCGTCGGCAGCCCCCTCGGCCCCTTGATCGGTTTCCGATGTCCGCTATGCGTACTCCGTGGCGAACTCCCGTGCCACCGGGGACCACTGGGGGTCCCGCCCGCCCAGCCCCACCACCCGGTCCAGGAACGACGATCCGTCCGGTACGTCCACGACCGGGCCGAACAGGGGGGCTCGCGCCGGATTGTCCGCCTCCGGGGCGAGCAGGGCGTACACCACCTGGAGGCTCGGCCGGTCGCAGGTGAAGGGGCGGCCGGTGGCGCGGGCCAGGTCCCAGCCGTGCAGCACCAGTTCGTTCAGGGCGATCTGCGCGGCGACCCCGGCGGGCAGCGGGGTCCCGCCGACGGCGGTGGTCCCGGCCCAGGAGTCGTGCCGCTGCCAGGCCTCCACGAGTGCGGCGAGCTGCCGGGGCAGCCGGTGCCGCCAGTCGGCCGGGAGCCCGGGCCCGGCCGGGGGCTCGGGCCGCTTGTGGGCGGCTTCGTGGAACCCCGCCGTCAGGTGGACGAGATGGGCGAGGAGGTCCCGTACGGAGAACTCGGCGCAGGGCGTGGGCCCTTCGAGCCCCCGCTCGGACACCCCGTCGAGCAGCCGGACGAGACGGCGGGCCGCCGGCCCGAGGTCGAACACGACGGCGGTGGGGGCGGCGGTCGTGGTGGTCGTCATCAAGGTCCCTCTCCTGGAGCGTCCCGGAGCCGCGACGGGCGGCGGTGACGCCGACGCGGCAGCACTGAGGCCGTCGCGACGGCGCTGGGGCCGTCGCGGCAGCGACGAAGGGAAGACCCGAAGCGGTCGGGAAACTCATCGAAACGGGCCGAAGTTCTTCAGAATTTCTGCGAACTCCCATGTCAGCGGGGGGGGGAGGTCGACGCTCACGACCATCCGCAGCGGCCGGCTGCCGGACGGCGAGGCGGAGATCCGGCCGGGCACAGGGATCTGCACAGGGATCTAAGGACCCCGGGAGCCCGGAATCTAGGGCACCTTCCCGATCCGCCGGAGCCGCCCGCGCTGCCACGCTGGCCCCGCCCCCACCCGGACGGAACGAAGGCGGACCCGGCAGTGACCACAGAGACCAGAGAGACCGCCGAGCCTCGGCCGCGCGTCCTGCGGGACCGCAACGCGTCGCTCTTCCTGTCGGTGGTCGTGGTGTCCGGTTTCGGCACCACGGCCCTGTGGCTGACCGCCGGGATCTGGGTGAAGGACCTCACCGGGTCCGATTCCCTGGCCGCGCTCACCACCTTCTGCATGTGGCTGCCGGTGCTGGCCGGTCCCCTGCTGGGCGCGGTCGCCGACCGGTTCCGCCGCCGCCCGCTGCTGATCGCCGTGAACCTCGCGACGGCGCTCCTGCTCACCTCCCTCGTCACCGTCGACACGGCGGACCGGGTGGGGATCCTGTTCGGCGTGCTCGTCCTGTACGGGGTCGCCGGGACGCTCACCGACGCCGCCGAGTCCGCGCTGGTCGCCACCGCTGTCGACAAGCGGCTGCTGGGCGACTTCAACGGGCTGCGGATGACCGCCCAGGAGGGCACCAAGCTGCTCGCGCCGCTGGCCGGGGCGGCGCTCTTCGCCCGGTTCGGCGGGCTGCCGGTGGCGCTCCTGGACGCCCTCACCTTCGTCCTCGCGGCCGGGCTGATCGCGCTGCTGCGGGTGCGCGAGGACGCCAAGCCGCCCCGTACGGAAGGACGTTGGACGGACGGGGCCCGGTATCTGTGGCGCTCACCGGTCCTGCGACCGCTGGTGCTCGCCGCCTCCGCGACGATGGTGCTCTCCGGCCTCGGCAGCGCCATGATCTTCGCCGTGGTCGACACGGGCCTCGGCCGCTCCCCCGCCTACCTCGGGGTGCTGTACGCGGTCCAGGGCGCGGGCACCGTCCTCACCGGCGTCCTCGCCGGACCGCTGCTGCGCCGGATGCCGGAGCGGGTACTGGCCGCTGCGGGCATCGCGCTGTTCGCGGTGTCGACGGCGCTGCGCGTACTGCCGTACGACGCGGCGGTGCTGGCGGGCAGCGCGGGAATCGGGCTCGGGCTGCCGTGGGTGCTGATCGTGGCACTGACGGCGGTGCAGCGGCAGACACCGGACGCGCTCCTGGGACGTACCTCCGCGACCGCCACGACCCTCGTGTACGGGCCGATGACGGCCGCCATCGCGCTCGGCTCGGGGCTGGTCGCGGTGCTGGACCACCGCTGGGTGCTGGCGGCGGCGGGGGCGGCGGGCGTCGCCACGGCACTCGCGCTCGCTTTCGGTCCCGCATTCGACCGAGTCGGGCGGCTGTAGCACGAACCGCCGTACTGCGGCCATTACTTGACGCGGCCGCACCCCGCTCCCTAGCGTCGCGACGGTCGCCGCCCCCACCGGCGCACCGTCGCGGAACCCTTGAGGAGCCCCTCCCATGCCCGCTGCTTCCCGCACTCTCCTGCTCACCGGCGCGGCCGGCGGCATCGGCACCCTGATGCGGGGCCTGCTCCCGGCGTACGGGTACGAGCTGCGGCTGTTCGACGCGACGCCCATCGAGGGCGAACCGACGGCCGTGACCGCCGACCTCGGCGACAAGCACGCGCTGCGGGAGGCCGTCGAGGGGGTGGACGCGATCGTGCACCTGGCGGGCATCTCGCTGGAGGCCCCCTTCGAGAAGATCCTCCGCTCCAACATCGAGGGCACGTACAACCTCTACGAGGCGGCCCGCGAGGAGGGCGTGCGCCGGATCGTGTACGCCTCCAGCAACCACGCGGTCGGCTTCACCCCGATGCCGGGGCCGCGCGGCCCCCTCGTCCCGGCCGACGCCCCGCACCGCCCCGACACCTTCTACGGGCTGTCCAAGGCGTTCGGCGAGGACCTGGCGCAGCTGTACTGGGACCGGGACGGCCTGGAGACGGTGTCGGTGCGCGTCGGCGCGTGCTTCATGGAGCCGTCGACGGTGCGGATGCTGGCGATGTGGCTGAGCCCGGGCGACGCCGCCCGGCTCTTCGACGCGGCCCTGACCGCGCCGCACGTCGGGCACACGGTGGTGTACGGGTCCTCGGCGAACACCCGGCTGTGCTGGGACCTGTCGACGGCGCGGGCGCTGGGGTACGAGCCGCAGGACGACTCGGAGCAGTACGCGGAGAAGCTGCTGGCCGAGCACGGGGAACCGGCTCCGGGCGACCCGGAGCACGACTTCCTGGGCGGGTCCTTCTGCACCGACCCGCCGCAGTGGCCCTACTAGCCGGATCGTGGGCCCGGCCGCCCCGAGGAACGGGACGGCCGGGCCCGGAACCGCGGGGCCTCCCGCGCCCTGCGCTCCCGGGACCGGCCGGTGAACATCGCCGACGAACCCACCGGGGGGAACCGGAAAAGAGCGAGCGCGCCCGCGATACGGCACAACCTAGAGGGCCCGACGGAACGGCACGATCCGCTCCGCGCGGCCCTCGTCCGCTTTGCGCGGCGAACCCGGGCGGACGTCGTCGCGCGACGAACCCGGATGCCGCAGCGTGTGGGAGGGGCTCTCGCCGAACCGGGCCCGGTAGGCCGCCGCGAACCGGCCCAGATGCCCGAAGCCCCACCGGAAGGCGACGTCGGCGACGGTGGTCCCGGCGGCCCCGTCCCGCGCCGCCCGGGCGAGGTCCGCGCGCACCCGGTCGAGCCGGATGCCGCGCAGGTACGCGGTCGGGGTCGTCCCCAGGTGCTCCCGGAAGCCCTCCTGGAGGCGCCGCACACCGACCTGGGCGACGGCGGCGAGCGAGGCGGCGGTGTGCGCGTGTTCGGGGTGCGCGTGGATGAGGTCGAGGACGCGTTTGACGGGGGCGGGGCGCAACGGGGGCGCGGGGGCGGCCAGTTCCTCCCGGTAGGGGTGGTCGGCGGCCAGCAGCAGCCCGTTGAGCAGGGCCTCCTGGAGGGGTGCGGCCATCACCGCGTGGCCGGGCAGGCCCTCGGTGTCGCGGGCCTCCTCCACCGCCCAGGACATCAGCCGCGCCCAGCTGCGTCCGGCGCCCCGCGAGACGTCGATGTCGGGCACGAAGTCGACGGGCCCGCGCAGGCTCCGGTCGAGCAGCAGCTCCAACTGGCGGTGCAGGGCGTCCGGTTCGATCTTCAGGGCGAGCAGGCGGCAGTCCCTGCTCCAGTGGTCGATGCGGGTGACGGACTCGGGGTCGAGGACACAGCCGCGCTGCGGGGTGGCGACCGCCTCGGCCCGGCCCCGCTGCCGCCAGGCGAGGGTGCCGCCCAGCAGGACGTTGACGTGGTAGTGGCCCAGCTCCCCGAAACGCATCCGCAGATCGGCGCCGAGCACGAGGTCCCCGACGGTGAGGGAGCCGACCTGCGCGGTGTCGATCCGGGATTCGAAGACGCCCGGCTCACCCAGCGGGTCGATACGAGTGGTGTAGAAACTCTCGCCGATCGCCCGACGCGTCTCGTCGAGGTCGGCGGACCGGAAGGTGTGCACGGGCGCCAGGGTAGGACCGGGCCGTCACCCCGACGGAGGCTCTTGCGTCTAAATTCACTCGCGCGGGCGGTTTCCGCTGCTCATCATTGCGCTCATGCCCAGGCCCCACGGATTCCGATACGAGCAGCGCGGCGACGGCACGGTCGTCATCACCCACCACCAGCGGGCCGCTTCCACCCTGCGCGGAAGCCGTGCGGAGAAGTTCCTCGCGGAGGTGATGAGCGGCGACGAGCAGCTGGTCATGGCCCGCTGGACGGGGGCGTACAAGTTCGGCAACGAGCGCATGGCCCGCAACCATCCGCGCAACCGCTGAGCACACCGGACACCGCAGCTCAGGGGCCCGCGCTGGGCCGTCCGGGCGGCGGGCGCACATTCTTCGCGGGTAAGGGAACGGCAAAGCGCCCCCGGTCGTTACCCGGTACATGACCGCAATGACCCCTGGCTCGAACATTCCGCTTCCCACCGCCCGCGTGGCCGTGGACGTCGCCGCCCCGGTGCGGCTCGACGTGTCGGGCCTGCTGCTCACCGCCGACGGCAAGGTGCGCTCCGACGACGACTTCATCTTCTACAACCAGCCCGCCGGGCCGGGCGTGACCTACCGCTCGGGCGGCGGCACGGCCCCGGACGCGATCCTGGTGGACACGGGCGCGCTGCCGCCGGGCATCGAGCGGGTCGTGGTGACCGCGAGCCCGGACGCCGCGGGCCAGACCTTCCAGGGCATCGAGCCCACGGCCACGGTGCGCGGCGCCGACGACAACGCCGTGATCGCGACCTTCACGCCGCCGCAACTGGGCGCGGAGACCGCCCTGGTGGTCGTCGAGGTCTACCGCCGCAACGGCGCGTGGAAGGTCCGCGCGGTCGGCCAGGGCTACGCCAACGGGCTGGCGGGCATCGCCACCGACTTCGGCGTCTCGGTCGAGGAGCCCGCCGCCCCGGCCGCCCCGCAGGCCCCGGCCGCCCCCGTGGCGCCCCCGGCCCCGCAGACCCCGGCCGCCCCGCCGTCGGCGCCCGTGCCGTCGTACGACCCGCGGGTGGCCGCCCCGGCGGCTCCGGCCGCTCCCCCGGCCCCGGCGGCCCCCGCCGCCCCGCCGCTGGGCGCCGGAAAGATCAACCTGGACAAGGGCCGGGTGAGCCTGACCAAGAACCAGACGGTCTCCCTGGTCAAGGGCGGCCGCCCGCTGCTCTCGCAGGTCAAGATGGGCCTGGGCTGGGAGCCGGCGTTCCGCGGCAAGGACATCGACCTGGACGCCTCGGTCATCGCCTACGACGGCAACCGCAAGATGATCGACAGCTGCTACTTCGGCAAGCTGTCCATCCTGAACGGCGCGATCAAGCACTCCGGCGACAACCTCACGGGCGAGGGCGCGGGCGACGACGAGGTCATCGTGGTGGATCTCGGCCGCATCCCGGCGGAGGCCACGGGCCTGGTCTTCACGGTGAACTCCTTCACCGGCCAGAAGTTCACCGAGGTCGCCAAGGCCTACTGCCGTCTGATCGACGGCGCCACCGGCGAGGAACTGGTCCGCTTCGACCTGACCGGCGCCGAGCCGCAGACGGGCGTCATGATGGCCAAGCTGATCAAGCAGTTCAGCGGCGAATGGGAAATGACCGCGATGGGCGACTTCGTGAAGTCCCGCACGGTACGCGGCATGGTGAAGCCCGCGGCCCAGGCACTGTAGGGGCGGAAGGAAGGCATGGGGACACAGAGGGCGGGTGCGTGACGGATGCCACGTGCGGGAGGGGTTTGGCCGGGGAGGCCCGGACGTAGCCTGGAAGGCATGTCCACCATCTCTCCGTCCGCCCCCGGCCCGGACCCCTCGGGGCCCGAAGCCTCCGGTGCGGACCAGACGAACGCGGCGATCCGCCGCCTCGTGGACGCGCAGACGACGGACGGGGCCTGGCCCTCGGAGGAGTACGAACTGCTTCTCGTCGAGTGGGCGGCCGCGATGCGCGACGACGCGACGGAACCCGTTTCGTAGGGTCCGATTTCCCGTTCTCTCCCCGTGCCGACGCAACCGGAACGCCTCCGCCCCGTATCCCGATCGTGATGATCGGAGTACGGGGCGGAGGCGTTTTCCCGGAGCCGCGGGGGCTCAGAGCTTGGTCAACTTGGAGTAGGGGCTGAGGATCCGCCCCTGACGTCCGGAGAAGTCGATGAGCACGGCGAGGTCACCCTCGACTCCCACGACTCTTCCGAGTCCGAATTGATCATGCGAAACCCGGTCTCCCACCTCGTAGTTCTCAATGGGCGGGGCGGCCGGGGCCGGGACGTTGAAGGGACTGGACGGCAGGTGTCGCCGGGCTCCGGCTGGCTTTGTCATTACCTTCAGTATGCGCCCACCGGAGGCCAGATGCCATGCCCGTCTCCCGGCAGGCACTCCCGCCCGCCCCGTCGCACGTTCCCCGCCCGCCCCGGGACCCTTCCCTCGTCAGGCCTGCCACGGCCAGTTCGCGGACCGCCCCGACTCCAGGAGGGGAACCATCCGAAAGGCTGCGTCGGTCAGCCCGCCGAAGGCGTGGCGGCCGGGCGTGCCGGACGGAGCGTGACCGGTCGCGTACCCCTCCAGGTTCCAGGTGTACGCGGGCACATGGGCCGGGACGGGCTCGAACACATCGTCGCGGTGTGTGGCGGCGCTCTGCTCGTCCGTGACGATCAGCACCCGGTCGTGGCCGTCGTAGTGCTCGCGGACGGCGGCCGCGGTGCGGGTGCCGCCGAGGTCGCCGAAGCGCTGAAGGACCTTCAGCACCGACTCCCCCTTCGCGTACGTCACCGGACGGCTGTCCGTGCCGAACTCGACGAGGTCCGCCGACTCGGCCCGCAGCGCGAGCGCCGTGCCGAAGACCGCCGCCGCGTCCGCCCGGCTGAGCTTCGACCGCTCCGAGGCCCGCGACCAGAACATCGAGCCCGACCGGTCGATCAGGACAAGCGTGCGACCCGGGAGCGAGGGCACGTTGGCCAGCGCGTGGCCGAGCGCCCGCTCCAGCGGGTACGCCCGGCGCAGCGACGGCGCGTGCTGGTACGCGGCGAGGTAGCGGAAGGGGAACTGCCGTCCCCGCGCGACGACTTCGGGGTCGGAGATCTTCGTCGCGACACCCGCCGCGACCCGGTCCGAGACGCCTGCCTCGTCGAAGTTCCGCAGGTTCCGCAGCAGCGCCATGGTGCCCATCGACGGGATCATCGCCTCCCAGGCCTGCGCGTCCAGCGGCCCCTGGAGCCACCCGGCCAGGGACTCCCAGGTCATGCCCGCCCCGGCCAGCCGCTCGGCCGCGTCCGGTGCGCCCAGGAGGGCGCGCCGCTCCGCCACCGGCAGTTCCATGAGCGCGCGGTGTGCGGTCAGCGTCCGGTTCGACGCGGGCGGCACGGCGGTCTCGGGGTGGTGGCGGCGGTCCAGGGCGTACTGGAACAGCTCGCCCTGCCACGGCTTGGCGGGGTCGGGCGAGGCGTGCACCAGGTTGAGGACGTCGCCGAAGCGGAACCCCCCGGGAGGCGGTGTCGTACTTCAGCAGCGCCTTTCCGCTGTAGAGCCGCTGGACGGCGTCGGCGACGCCGCGCTTGACGGGCTGGGGGATCGCGCGGCCGTACAACGCGGTCCAGTACGCGAGGAGTTCACCGGGCTCGTCGGGGCGCTGGAGGACGGAGGCGACGACGCTGCGGTTCGTCGGCCCGTCCGTTTCCCCCGCGTCGAGGCGCGCCTTGATGTACTCGGCGGCGCCGACGACCGACGCGGTGCGCAGCTGCCCCTCGCCGCGCAGCCAGCCGAGCAGTCCGGCCGTCCACGCGGGGTCACTGACGGCGAGCTCGCGCACGAGGGTCGCGAAGCGGGTGTCGCGGGCCTCCCCGGTCTCGTAGAAGGTGCTCTGTGAGACGAAGTTGGCGACCGACAGGAGGAAAAGCTCCGACTTCGCGTCGCGGAGGTGTCCCGTGCCGCCCTGGTGGTTGACGGTCGTCCGCCCGGTCGTGGTCACGCCGGTCGTGGTCACGGGCGAAACGGGACCGCGTGCCTTCGCGGCACGCGTGGTGAAACGAGCCATGGTGAATTCCCCCGCATTACCTTGTCTGCAAGGGCCTCCCGAGGTCAGAAGCGGCGAACGGCGTTGATTTCCGGCGGAGAAGTAGCCGTTGCCCGCGCACCGGGAGGTGCACAAAAGCGCATGCCCAGAGTTCCGATGCGGCGGAACCAGGGATTTCACAGGCACCGAGGGATAGCGGCACAAAAGGCTGCCGGAATTTCCCCCAGGAACCTCCATCGGAAGTAGGTCCTGCCTGCGCACCTGGGCACGTCACCGACTCTAGGAGTACGTCCCCCACCCGCGCCAAGCATTAATCGCCCGGTGCGTTACGTCACAGCAGGTGCCCCCGCGCAACCGTGCGCCCCACCTGGGGCGTCGCAATCAGCGTCCGGCGCCGTCCGGGCGAGCGGGAGGGGAGCCGAGCGAATGTCAGCCGCAGCGTCCGAAGCCGGGTCGACCGGTTCGGAACGGTATCCGGGTCGGTACCACGTCGTCGCACCGCTCGGGGAGGGCGGCATGGGGCGCGTGGAGCTGGCGCGTTCCCCGGCGGGGCGGCTGGTCGCGCTGAAGACCCTGCATCCCCGGCTGGCGTCCGACGCCCGTTTCCGGGAGCGGTTCCGCCGGGAGGTGGCGGCGGCGCGGGCGGTGGACGACGTGTTCACGGCGGCGGTGCTCGACGCGGACACCGAGGCCGAACTGCCGTGGCTGGTCAGCGAGTTCTGTGCCGGGCCGTCCCTGGTGGACGTCATCAGCGCGCTCGGGCCGCTGGACTCGGCGGCGCTCGGCACGCTCGGTGCGGCGCTCGCCGAGGCCTTGGCGGCGGTGCACGCGGCGGGGCTGGTGCACCGGGATCTCAAGCCCGCGAACGTGGTCGTCACCCACGACGGCCCCAAGATCCTCGACTTCGGTCTGGCGAAGGGTGCGGCGGAGGAGAGCGGGGAGCCGCTGACCGGCACGGGCGAGCTGGTGGGCACGCTCGGTTTCATCGCGCCCGAGCAGTTGGGCCGTGGGGGCGAAGTGGGGCCCGCCGCCGACGTGTTCGCGTTCGGGGCGCTGCTGGTGCTGGCGAGCACGGGCCGCAATCCGTACGGTTCGGGCACCGCCCCGCAGGTCCTGCACCGCACCCTGCACGAGCCGCCGTGCCTGCTGGGGGTGCCGGACGCGGAGTGGGACGTGTTCCTGCGAAGGTGTCTCGCACTGGACGCGGGTGACCGGCCCACCGTCGCGGAGGCGCTGGAGTGGTGTGCCGGGCGGGCGGCCGCGCTGCCGTGGTGGGAGGAGGAGCCCGTCGCCGGTCTCGTACGGGAGCACGAGGAGGCGACGGCGGAGCTGGTCGCGGCCCAGGAGGAGTGGGAGGACGAGGTCCCGGCGGCCTTCCGGACGCCGGGCGCGGAAGGCACGGGGGACGCGCCGGACGCCCCCTGCGACGTACCGCCGCATCCGCCGCACCGGCGGCGCTTCCTCGCCTGGGCGGGGGCGGCCGTGACCGCCGTGGGGGGCTCGACCACGGCCGCCGTGCTGCTGCTGGACGACGGGGTGCGGTCGCCGGAGCCGGAGCAGGGGACCCTCGCGTGGACGGCGGGCCGTACGGTCTGGTCGCGCGACCTGGCCACCTCACCGGCGTACGGCGGCGAGGTGCTGCGGCACGGCGACGCGCTCTACGTCCGTACGACCGGCCTGCTGACCTGCTTCGACGCGGCGTCCGGCGAGGTGCGGTGGCGGCTGGAGGACACGGACGTCCAGGGGGTGCGGCCGCTGGGCGACGCCGTGTACGTGCTGCGACGGCCCTCCTTGGGCCCGGGAGTCCTGGCGCTGGACGCGGCGTCCGGGGCGCGCCGCTGGGAGACCCGGGGCCTGGTCATGAATCCCTTCCGGCGCGACGCCCCGAACCCGTCCGCCGGCGAGCGGGAGGGCCAGTCGGCGCATGTGACGGCGGACGGTTCGGTGGTCTGCCTGGTCACGTACGCCGCGTCGGACACCCTGTGGGAGCGGCGCACGGAGCCGGGCAGGCGCTGGCGGGCGTACGGGTTCGACGCGCGCGACGGCAGGCCGCTGTGGCACCGGGCGGGCACGGTGACGGGCGTGTCCGCCGTCCACCAGCACGGCGGCCGTCTCGCGGTCGCCACCTCCGAACGCCCGGTGACGGTCCGCGAACCTGCCGACGGCCCGCTGGTCGTCCTGCGCGACCGCGACGGCACCCCGGAGCGGGAGATCCCGGGCGGTTCCGCGCACCCGGAGGCGCACCCGGGTTCCACGGGGGTGCGGCACTACCCCGGCCCGGCGGCGGTCGCGGCCGTCGACCTCGCCACCGGCGAGCGGCGCTGGTCGCGCCCGGTGGGCAGCGAGGCGACGATCACCCCGACGGCGGCGGACGGCCTGGTGCACACCGGTGACTGGGGCGATCTGCGGGCCCTGGACGCGGCGACGGGCCACCAGTTGTGGGTGCGCACGGACGTGCGCCGCCTCGACGACACCGCCGGGGTCCCGCCGCTGGTGGCGGACGGGCTCCTCTACGCGTCGGGGTCGGACCCGTCCCGGTCCGCCGACCCGGCCCGCCGCTCGACCGGTTGGGGTGTGCACGCGCTCGACGCCCGGACGGGCAGGCTGGCGTGGGCGGTGCCGGTGGCTCGGATGAGCCGGGTGCGGGCGGCGGCGGGCGGCGGCCTCCTCCACCTGTGCGTGGACCGCACCCTGCTGACGCTGCGCGGCCCGGAGGCGGCGTGAGCGGTCCGCTGCTGCCCGGCGACCCTCACCGCCTCGGCCGGATACGGCTGTTGGAGCGGCTCGGTGCGGGCGGGATGGGGCAGGTGTTCCTGGGGCGGACGGCCGGGGGCCGGCTCGTCGCCGTGAAGACCGTGCACGCGCACCTGGCCGCCGAGCCGCACTACCGGGAGCGGTTCCGCCGCGAGGCCGCCGCCGCGCGTGCGGTCACCGGGGCGTACACGGCGGCGGTGCTCGACGCGGACCCGGACGCGGAGGTGCCGTGGCTGGCGACCGCGTACCTGCCGGGGGTGACCCTGCGCCGCACCGTCGCCGAGGCCGGTCCGCTGCCCGCTCCTTCGGTACGGGCCTGTGGTGCGGCCCTCGCGGAGGCGCTGGCCGCGATCCATGCCGCCGGGATCGTCCACCGGGACCTCAAGCCGTCGAACGTGCTGGTCACGGCGGACGGGCCGCGCGTCATCGACTTCGGGATCGCCCGGCTGACCGGCTCGCCGCACTCCGCGCTGACCTCGGCGGAGGACATCATCGGCACGCCGGGCTTCATCGCACCGGAGCAGATCGTGGAGGGCGCGGAGGTCACGGCGGCGGCGGACGTGTTCGCGCTGGGTGCGGTGCTGGTGTTCGCGGCGACGGGCGAGGGCCCGTTCGGGCGGGCGGGTGCGGCGGTGCTGCTGTACCGGGCGGTGCACGACGCGCCGGAGCTGGACGGCGTGCCGTGGGAGGTACGGGAGGTGGTGCGCCGGTGTCTCGACCGGCACCCGGACCGCCGCCCGGGGGTCCCCGAGGTGCTGGCCGCGCTGAAGGAGCCGGGGGCTCCGCTGTGGTGGCGGGAGGGGGCGGTGGGGGCGCTGGTGCGGGAGGCGGAACCACGGGACGCGGAGCCGCGGGACGCGGTCCCGGAGAGACGCCCGGCGGACCTGCCCTCCGCGAGGGCGGGCACTCCCTCCGTGAGGGCGGACGTGCCTGCCGTGAGGACGGACGTGCCCTCTGTGCGGTCCCGGCGCCGGACCGTCGGCCGCCGGGCCCTGCTCGGTGCGGCCGGGAGCGGGGCCGTGGGCCTGGCGGTGTGGGCCGGGGTGCGGGCCTTCGGGGCGCGGGCGGAGGAACCCCCCTCCCCGGACTGGAAGTTGACCGCCGGGTCGCGGGCCCCGGGGGCGCTGCGGTGGTCCCGTACCGCCGACGAAGGCCTGGTGGACGGGGTGTTGCTGCCGGGCGGTGCGGCGGGCGTGCTGCTGGCGCACGGCTCGGACGGCTACGGCTCCACGCAGGGCGCGGTGCACGCCCTCGGCGCGGCGGACGGGGCGGTGCGCTGGTCGGCGGGGAGCCGGGGCGAGGTGCCCCGGCTGTGGGGTGTGGTGGGCGGGGTGCTGGTGGCCCCCGAGCTGACGGACACCGGGCTCGCGCCGGCGGACGGCGCGAAGGTGCGGGTGGCGGGGCTCGGGCAGGTGGCCCCCGGGTGGTTCGTGGGTGTGGCGGCGGGAGTGGTGTCGTACACGACGAGCGCCAACAAGGAGCTCGCCGGGCCCTCCTGGCAGGTCGATGCGGCACCGCCCCGGGGGCGCCCCGTGCTCGCCGGGCGCGCGCTGCTGCTGACCGGACCCGAGCCGACGCCGGTGACCTGCTACGACACCTCCGACGGCCGTGTCCTGTGGGAGCAGCCCCGGGTCGAGGGACCCGTGGTCGCCACGGGCACGGACGGCCGCCGCTTCCACCTGCTGACCGCGTCGGGCGTCCTGCACGTGCTCGACGTCCGCAGCGGCGCGCACCTCGCGGGCCCCTCGCTCGGGCTGCGTCCCGGGGCGGGAGCGAGCGCGCTCGCGTGCGTGGGCGGGACGGGCCTCGCGCACGCCGCCGGGAAGGTGACCGGTTTCGACCCGGCGACCGGGAAGCGGCGGTGGAGCGTGCCGAGCACCGGCCTGGAGTCGACCTGGCGGCCGCTGCCCGGCGGCGCGGGGCACGCCCCGCCGGTCGCCGGGGGTCTGCTGCTGCACCGTCCCGGCCCGGGTGCCGTGCGGGCGGTGCGGCTCGCCGACGGTGCGACGCGGTGGGAGCGCGCGGGCAGTGCGGGGGCCTCGCTGCCGCCCGTGGTCGCGGGGAACCGGGTGTACGCCGCGACGGGTGCGGCCTGCACGGCGTACGACCTCACCACCGGCGCCCCGGCCCGTACCTGGACCGCGTCCGGCCCGATCAGCGAGCTGGCGGCGGACGGCTCGGGCTGGTACGCCCGCCTGGACAAACGCACGGTGCAGGCGGTGAACCGGGTCTGACCGGCCGTCGGCCCGGGGTGCATGATCGTCGGAGGTACCCCGTAGCCCGTACCCCGTGCCGCGCACGGACCCGCACCACCGAGAGGCCCGCCATGCCCCCCTTCCCCTCCACCAGCCGCCGCGTCCTGGTCAGCGGCGCGTCCCGCGGTCTCGGGCGTGCCCTCGCCCGCGCCTTCGCCGCCAACGGGGACCGGGTCGCCGTGCACTTCGGCTCCCGGCGCGCCGAGGCCGAGGAGACCCTGGCGTCCCTGGAGGGCAGCGGGCACCTGCTGACCGGCGGCGACCTGACCACCCCCGAGGGGGCGAAGGCGGTCGCCGACGCGGCGGCCGAGGGGCTCGGCGGGATCGACGTACTGGTCAACAACGCGGCCGTGAACACCCCGCACCCGCTGGACGGCACGGCGTACGAGGACTGGGCGGCGGCTTGGCAACAGCACGTTTGCGTCAACCTGCTCGCGACGGCGAACCTCAGCCACCTCGCCGCGCACCGCATGATCGCGCAGGGCACCGGCGGGCGGATCGTCAACGTCGGCTCGCGCGGCGCGTTCCGGGGCGAGCCCGACCACCCGGCGTACGGCGCGACGAAGGCGGCCGTGCACGCGCTGGGGCAGTCGCTGGCCGTGCACCTGGCCCCGCACGGCATCGCGGTGGCGTCCGTGGCCCCCGGGTTCTTCGCGACGGAACGCGTGGCGCACCGGCTGTCGGGGGCCGAGGGCGAGGCGATCGTGGCCCAGAGTCCGTTCGGGCGGGTGGCACAACCGGAGGAGATCGCGGAGGGCGTGCTGTGGCTCGCCTCGCCCGCCGCCGAGTGGGCCTCGGGCACCGTGCTGGACCTCAATGGGGCTTCGTACCTGCGGACTTGAGGTCTGTACCGGCAGAAACAAGGTCGACTGGGGCAGATCACCTCTCTTCCCAAGATTTCATGCGGAATGCCTTGACCCCCGGTGTCGGCGGCAATAGACATGCCGTACCGGCCGGGGTCGGGGGAAGCCCCCGGCGGTGACAGCGACCGCGAGGGGGCGAGCCATGTGGATGCCAGGCAGGCCCGTGACCTCCATGAGAGCCGGCTGCTTCAGCTGGCCAATGTGACCGGAGTCAGCACCGGGCGGGACGAGTACTCGGGCGAGGACGTGATCGTCGTCTTCGTGACGCGGATCGTCTCCCGCGACGGACTCCGTTCCACCGACGTGGTGCCCGGCTCGCTCGAAGGCGTGCCCGTGCGTGTCGTGGCGATCGGCGACGTCGAGGCCCAGGACGACCCCGAGGAGTTCTGACCAGAGGTCCGGCGCCGGACCCCTGCGCACGCTCCTCGCACCCGTACCGCTTCGCGCCCTCTTTCGCGCACCCGCATGCCACAGGCACCCCTCCGTACAACACACGCACCCCACACACTCACCGGGGAAGAGGTGGTCTGGCGTGAGCCAGCCCGAGATGATGCGAGGACCCACCGGCGGGCAGATCAGCGACAGTTCGCGCCAGCAGGCGCTGTCGGACTTCCTGCGCCCGCAGTCTCCGCTCGCCAACGTCGTCGGCTTCGGCCACGGCGTGAAGTGGACCAACGGCGAGCCGACGGGCGAGCCCGCGGTGCTCGTGCTCGTGAACCAGAAGGTTCCCGAGTCGATGCTCCCCGAGCGCGACGTCATTCCGCGCACGATGGACGACGGCACTCCCACCGACGTCGTGGCGGTCGGCCACGTCTCCGCGCAGCGCTTCCAGCAGCGCGGCCAGCAGCGCAAGGGCGCGCACGAGCAGGACCAGTACCGCTCCGACGGCAGCGTCAGCGAGCAGTCGGGCATGCTGGGGCAGCCGATGCTCGAAGAGGCGGGCGGGCTCGGCACGTTCGAACCGCAGCTCCTCAAGCGCCGGATGCGTCCGGCCCCCTCCGGCATCTCCGTCGGCAACGTGCAGGTGACGGCGGGCACGCTCGGCAGCGTCGTGTACGACTTCCTGCCCGGCGCGACCACCGATCCGCCCGCGGCGGGCCTGGGCACGCCCGCGAAGTTCTACATCCTCAGCAACAACCACGTGCTCGCCGACTCCAACCGCGCGCCCGCGGGCAGCCCCGTCGTGCAGCCGGGCTTCTTCGACGGCGGGCGGGCCCCCGCGGACACCATCGGCACGCTGGACCGCTTCATCAGCATCCAGTTCGCCCCGCAGATCCCGCTGGAGCGGCACAACAACATCGTCGACGCGGCGCTGGCGGCGGTCGACTTCCAGGACGCGACCCGTGAGCAGTACTTCAGCGGCGCGCCCAGGGCCTGGCGGCGGCGGACCAACATCGCGGTCGGCGACCGGGTGAAGAAGACCGGCCGCACCACCAACATCAGCTTCGGCCGGGTCATCGCGACCGACGCAACCATCGACGTCAACTACGGCACGGCGGGCACCGCCCGCTTCAAGGACCAGATCCTCACGACGAACATCTCGGCGGGCGGCGACTCCGGTTCGCTGGTCACCTCGCTCGACAACGTCGCCGTCGGTCTGCTCTTCGCCGGGTCCCAGGTCGTCACCGTGGCCAACCACATCGAGCACGTGCGCGCGCTGCTGCGCGTCGAGATCGCCGAGCAGCTGGCCTGACGGCCTGCCTCACGGCGGAAGGAAGGTCCACCACCATGACCACCCAGTCACGCAAGTCCTCCAAGGCGGAGTCCGAGCAGCGCCGCGAGCACCGCTACCTGAACGCGCAGGGCGCCGAGGTCAAGACCCGCGACGAGGCGTTCGCCCCGCTCACGGACGTGTCGGCCGAGGCCCTCACGGTGCCCGTGAAGCTCCAGCTCAACAACGGCGCGACCACGTTCGAGATGGAACTGCGCATCAACCCGAACACCTCCCCGTTCACGGTCACCGGCGGACGCATCACCTCCGGGATCTGCGGGGCGCCGTGGGACATCACGGGCGGCTCGATCGGCAACCAGCTGCGGCTGGACGCCAAGCGGGCCGGTCAGGGCTCCTGCGCCAACACCATCACGATCGTCGGCCAGTACCAGAACCCGCCGTCCTACCGCGGCACGTACGGCTTCGACGGAGCGTCGTCCTCCTTCAACCACACGACGCTGTACCAGATCTGACGTCACGTCAGTTCTTGTCGTACGGGCCCGGGGCGCACACCCCGGGCCCGTACCCGTGTCTCACTCCTGCTCCCACCACCAGTCCAGCGCGGGCAGCCCGGGCACCGGTCCGTCCTGTTCGCCGCCGGGTGCGGGGCGGTCGGTGACGGTGATGCCGTACGAGGCCCCGCGGACCGGCAGCGGGTGCCGGTTGCGGGGGCTGGCGTACCGGGGGGCGTCGCTCATCCACCGCATGCACCCGGCGACGTACGTCTCCAACGCCTGGAGGTAGCGCGGGAGTTCGGGGTGGCTGCGACCGGCGATCAGGCGGTCGGCCCGGGTGGCGAAGTACGTCATCGCCCGGTCCCGCAGGACCACCGCCTCGGGGAGCACGTCGCGCGGGGCGCGGCCGCGCGCGCTCGCGAGGACGTTGACCAGGTTCTGGGCGGGCGGGGCGAGGTGGTCGTCCATGGCGTACGAGAAGAGGTCGTTGTCGCAGCTCACGATGAACCCGGCGGCGTCCGTCAACGCCTGTACGGGCGGGGAGAACTGAAGGTCCGACGGCAGGTGGATCCCGTTCGCCACCTCGCTGAAGGCGAGCGAGAAGCGGGTGCCGTTCACCGAGACGCGCTGGGCGACGTAGTCGTTGAGGGAGGGCATCCGGCCGCGTTCGGTGTTGGCGGTCTGCCCGGCGACTCCGGCGAGCCAATCCCGGGTGCCGGTGGTCAGCCGGTGCAACTGGGTGGGGGTGAACCGGGCACGGGTCCGCGTCACGAGGTCGTCCAGGGCGGCGGAGAGCGCGCCGGGCGGCAGCAGGCCGGAGCCGGGGGCCTCCAGGGCGCGCAGCACCCGCTGGCCGTGGTCGACGACAACTGCGGTGCGCCCGGCGGCACTTCCGGAGTCCTGCCAGTCGTCGACCGCCCACGCCCAGTAGTTCCACTCCATGAAGAGCAGGAGGGTCTCGGCGTCGCCGTGCGGGATGGCCCGGCAGACGAAGTCGGGGTTGTGGATGGCCTGCGCCCAGGCCCGTTCGGTGGCGTCCGGGTACAGGTCGTACTGGTCGGCCCAGGCGAGGGCGTGCGTGCCGAGCGCTTCGGCGTCGGGGTGGACGCCGGGATCGGGGAGCGGGCAGTAGAACGGCGGCAGGCTCTCCCCCAGCGCGGACCGGGGCCCGGTCGCCCCCCGCCGCGCCGCATCGGCCGCAGTCCGCCCGAACCGCTGCGCGGCGACCTCCCCGGCCCGGGGAGCCACCGGCACGGCGGGGGCGGGGGCACGGCCGGACGCGGGGTCGGGAGTGCGGCCGGACGCGGCGGAGGGGGTGCGGGCCGGGGGCTGGGCGGGGGCGCGGCCCGAAGCCTCGGCAGGGGTACGGCCCGAGCCCTGGGCCGGGGCGCGGCCCGCGCCCTCGGCAGGGGTACGACCCGAGCCCTGGGCCGAGATGTGGCCCGGACCCTCGGCGGAGGCCGGCACCCTGCGGGTCCCGCTCGTGCGCCCCGGGGCGTCGGGCGCCGATGCGGATGCGGATGCGGTACGTCCGGCTGCCGGGTCGGCGGTCTCCGGTGCGGTGCGGCCCGGTGCCGTGCGGCCCGGTGCGGTGCGTTCGCCCGGTGCGGTGCGTTCCGGGATCGTACGCCCCGACCCCGCGCCTGCGGACCCCGAGCCTCCGGACCCCGTGGGCCCCCGTCCCGTACGGCCGGAACCCGCGTCCGCGCTCCCCGTGCGACCGGATGGCGCGCCGGTTCGCCCCGGCGTCTCGCCGGTGCGGGAGGGCCCGCCCCGTCCCGCCGACCCGTGCCCGGCGGCCTCGCGCCCGGCGGACCCGTGCCCGGTGGGGCCGTTGCCCGCGCCCGGTGCGTCGTCGCCCGGGACCGGGGCTCCGGTGTGCTGCGGCGCGCTCTGCGGCGGTGCCGGGGACGGGGTCGGGCCGCCCGTCAGACGGAAGAGCAGGAGGCGGGTCTCCAGCGCGTGGTCGCGCCAGACCCGGTAGAACGTGCCGTGCGCGAGGGCCGATTCGACCAGGCGCTCCCGGGCGATCGGCGAGCCGCGGCCCTGGTCGATGCCCTCGATCTCCGCCGTCGTCCACGCCATCGACTGCACCCAGAACTCGGCGACCCGGTCGGTGATGTCCTCGTCCACCTCCAGCTCGAAGCCCGACGCGCGGGCCGCCGCGATGTACTCGGTGAGGGTGCCCAGCCGGGTGCGGTAGTAGCCGTCGACGAAGTCCGTCCACTCCGGGCGGCACAGGAAGTGCTCCTGGATGCCGAACCAGCCGCCCGGCCGTAAGGTCTTCGCCATCACCGCGAAGAGCCGCTCGCGGTCCATGTAGCCGGAGCTCTCGATCGCCACCGCCGCGTCGAACGCCCGCTCCCGGTCCCACTGGTGCGCGTCGCCCAGCACGGCGGTGACCTGCCCCTGGGCGCCCGCCCTGCGGGTGAAGTCCTCTATCACCGGTATGTGGTCGGGCGTGACGGTGAGCCCGGTGACGTGGGCCCCGTACTCCTGCGCCCAGAACAGCGAGCCGCCGCCGAGCCCGCAGCCGACGTCCAGGAGGGCTTCGGGCGGCGCGGACGCCACGTCCCACAGGTCGGCGGCATGTGCCAGCACGGCCTCCTGGGCGGCGAGGATGCGGCGCTTGACGACCCGCTGCGCCACGGTGGTCTGCGGGTGCTCGCCGGGACCGAACATCCCGACGTGGAAGTGGGTGCGGGGTCCCGGCCCGTACTTGTGCAGGATGTCGGACGTCTTGCGGGTGTAGTACTGGGGCACCTGGCCGGGGTCGAAACCCGCCCGGCCGATGAGGGCCGGGCCTGCGGTGGCGGGCGTCATGGAGGAGTCCTTCTCGGGGCCGTGGACGACACGGGTGCGCGGGGGGATTCGCGCCGGGCCGCTCGCGCGCGCGGGAGCGCCCGTGGGCGAGCGGCGGACGGGCGGCCCGGGCCCGACCGGGACGGACCCGACGGGACACCGGAGCGCCGAACAGCCGTACAGGGGGAGGGACGACGAGGCCCTTCCGCTACCGGTCCCACGGCGGGGGTCCATGGGCCGGGGCCATCGTCATCTGCATCTGCCTCTCGGCCGGCGCACAGCCCTCGGAGGTACGCCACACCCTGCGGCATCCAACCGATACCCAACACAAGGGAGCGCGAACCGGTCAGGATGCGCCCCCAGTGCGCCGTTTTCTTCCAGCCACCCGGAACCACGCGATCCCCTCCCGGCCTGCGGCAACGGGCACATGCCCCGGGCACGGGACTGCCCCCGAGTGCCGTGCACCCGGGGGCAGTTCAGGACAACCTGCGGTCGGCAGCCGCCTACGCGCCCGTCCGCGAGCGGGCCTTGAAGGCGGCCTTCTTCGCTTCCTTCGCGATCTTCTTCTCGGGGTGCAGCCGCCCCATCGCCTCCAGCACCGCGGCCGTCGCCGGGTGGTCCACCCGCCAGGCGGAGTCCAGGAATCCGGTGTGCTGGCCCACCAGGCCCACCACCAGTTCCTCCAGCTCGGGTGTCTCCCCGTCGGCGTCCAGCTGGGCGGCGATGGTGTCGACGGCGAGCCAGAAGACCATCTCCTCCGGCGGCACGGGCACGTCCGCCGTGCCCCGCTCGGCGAGCCAGACCCGGGCCAGGCCGCCCAGCTCCCGGTCGTCCAGGACGGCCCGCACCGACGGCTCCGCCGCGGCGTCGACCAGCGAGAGACCCTGCTGGCAGCGCAGCCTGCGCAGCGGCGCACCGGGGTCCTCGCCCCGGGCGGCGGACAGCAACTCCTCGGCGGCGGCGGCCGGTTCGCGCCGGGCCAGCCACTGCTCCAGTTCGGCGCGTCCCGCCTGCTCGGGGTAGTACGCGAGGGAGTCCAGGAGGACGTCGGCGCCCTTGTCGGCGAGGTCGCCGACGGCGGGGGCGTCCACCCCGGCCTCCAGCATCCGGGCCCGTACGCCGTAGAGGCCGAGCGGGGTCAGGCGCACCATCCCGTACCGGGCGACGTCGTCCTCGTCGAGCTCGTCCGGGACGGCGGGCGCGTCCGCGGGCTCCTCCGCCATCAGCGCCTCGTCCACCGGGCGGTACGCCACCAGGCCCACCGGCTCCAGCACCCGGAACTGGTCGTCCAGACGCATCATCGCGTCGGAGACCTGTTCCAGTACGTCATCGGTGGGCTCGCCCATGTCGTCGGGCACGATCATCGAGGCGGCCAGCGCCGGCAGCGGCACCCAGCCGTCCTCGGGGCCGCCCTCGGAGACGGTGAGCAGGTAGAGGTTGCCGAGGACGGCCTCCAGGAATTCCGCTTCCTGCTGCGGGTCCCAGTCGAGCGCCTCGAAGTCGAGTTCGCCGTCGTCGCCGAGGATCGCGCCGAGGTCGTCGAGCACGGGGGCGGTGGCGTCGGCGAAGGCCGTCTCGAAGGCCTCCAGCCACAGCCCGAGGACGTCCTGCGGGCTGCCGCCCGCGACCACGGCGAGGGCCTCGCCGGGCGCGGCCGTGCCGTACGCGCCCTCCGCCTCGGGGTCCTCCGGGTCGGCGATGTCCACGAGCCCGGTGTCGACGGCCGTGCGCCAGGCCTCGCTCGCGTACGCGGCGGCGTCCTCCTCGTCCTCCACCCCGTCGTCCGGGCCGAGCTTCAACAGGGCCGCGGCGTCCGGGAGTTGCTCCTCCACCAGCTCGCCGCCCGCGCCGACCCGGGTGTCGGGCGAGGCCCAGCGGGCGAGCGTGACGGCGCGGGCGAACAGCGGCGCGGCCAGCGCGTCCCGCGCCAGCTCCGCGTCCGAGTGCAGCCGCACCGGCGGCAGGGTGGGGCGGTCTTCGGACATCTGGGGGTTCTCCTCGGTGACGCACGTGGGGCAAAAGGGGGTGGAGCGGCCCCCAGCGTAGACGTATTTGCACCGGTCCCATGGGGTTCATGTACCCGTCAGGTTTTGTGCACCGTCCGCTCGTTCGCGGAGCCTTGACAACACCCGTGCGCAGGAAAGAGATTGACGCGCGTAGAACTCTTCCGCGCGGACCTCCGTCGTCCGCGCACAGCTGCCCTCACCCTCGGAGTCCTTTGATGACGTCCCGCTCCCTGCCGAGAACCACCGCGGTCGCCACCCTCCTCACCACGGCCCTCGCCGCGGGCCTGCTCACCGGCACCGCTTCTGCCGCAGGCTCCGCCTCCGCCGACGACGCGGCCGCCGCCCCGGTCCGCATCCACGACATCCAGGGCTCCACCCGGGTCTCCCCGCTCGCCGGCAAGCAGGTCGCCGACGTCGAGGGCATCATCACGGGAGTCCGTACGTACGGTTCGAAGGGCTTCTGGTTCCAGGACCCGAAGGGCGACGGCAACGCCGCCACCAGTGAGGGCGTCTTCGTCTTCACCTCCTCCAACCCGACCGTGGCGGTCGGCGACGCGGTGAAGGTGTCGGGCACGGTCACCGAGTACGTCCCGGGCGGCCTGAACTCCGGCAACCAGTCCCTCACCCAGCTCTCGAAGCCGACGGTGACGGTCCTGTCCTCCGGCAACGCGGTCCCGGCACCGGTGCTCATCACCTCCCGTACCGTGCCCTCGCGTTACACCCCGGACGGCGACCCGGCGGCGGGCGGCAGCATCAACGGCCTGACCCTGAACCCGCGCCGCTACGCCCTGGACTACTACGAGTCCCTGGAGGGCCAGAACGTCCGCGTCGGCACCTCCCGCGTGGTCGGCGCGACCGACGCGCACGCCGAGCTGTGGGTGACGGTCAAGCCGCAGGAGAACGACAACCGCCGCGGCGGCACCGTCTACGGCTCGTACGCCGCCCAGAACACCGGCCGCATACAGATCCAGCAGCTGGCCCCGCTCGCCCAGCAGCCGTTCCCGAAGGCGAACGTCGGCGACGTGCTGTCCGGCGGTGCGACCGGCCCGCTCGACTTCAACCAGTACGGCGGCTACACGCTCACCGCCCAGTCCCTGGGCAAGGTCGTCGACCGGGGCCTGCAACGCGAGAAGACCCGCAAGCAGGGCAAGGGCGAACTGGCCGTGGCCACGTACAACGTGGAGAACCTCGACCCGACCGACCCGCAGGAGAAGTTCGACGCCCTCGCCAAGGCGGTCGTGGAGAACCTCGCCTCGCCCGACATCGTCGCCCTGGAGGAGATCCAGGACGACAACGGCGCGAAGAACGACGGCACGGTGAGCAGCGCCGCCACGGTCAAGAAGTTCACGGACGCGATCGTCGCGGCGGGCGGCCCGGCGTACTCCTGGACCTCCGTCGACCCGGAGAACAACAAGGACGGCGGCGAGCCCGGCGGCAACATCCGCCAGGTCTTCCTCTACAACCCGGCCCGGGTCTCCTTCACCCACCGCCCGGGCGGCGACGCCACGACCGCCACGGGCGTCGTCCGCTCGGGCCGGGACGCGGCACTCACCCTCTCCCCCGGCCGCATCGACCCGGCGAACGCCGCCTGGACGGACAGCCGCAAGCCCCTCGCGGCCGAGTTCCGCTTCCGGGGCGAGCCGGTGATCGTGATCGCCAACCACTTCGGCTCCAAGGGCGGCGACGAGGCCCTGACCTCGCACCACCAGCCGCCGGTCCGCTCCTCGGAGGTCCGCCGCCTCCAGCAGGCGCAGACGGTGAACACCTTCGTCAAGGGCGTCCTGAAGGCGGACCGCAGGGCGAACGTCCTGGTCCTCGGCGACATCAACGACTTCGAGTTCTCCGCGACGACGAAGGCCCTCACGGACGGCGGGGCCCTGCGCGCCGCCGTGAAGTCCCTGCCCCGCTCGGAGCGTTACTCCTACGTCTTCCAGGGCAACACCCAGGTCCTGGACCAGATCCTGACGAGCCCCGCGATCGACGACTTCGCGTACGACAGCGTGCACATCAACGCGGAGTTCGCCGACCAGAACAGCGACCACGACCCGCAGGTGCTCCGCTTCCGCCCGTAGTGCCCTTCAGGTGTTACGCCCCCGCACTGAAGCTCAACGCGGGGGTGTAGCGCCGTATGTGACGGGTCGTCACCCCGGGGAACTCATGGACGCGCCGCCACGCCTCGGGGGTCTCCCCCGGCGCGTTCATCATCGCGGCGTGCGAGGCGGCGTCGACCCATTCGGCGAAGTTCAGGACCCGGGATCCGTCGGCGCCCACGTGAAAGTGCGCGGAGAGCCCGCCGTCCCCCGCCCCTCCCCCGGCGTCGGACGCCGCGAAGACGGTGTCCACCCACTCCCGCGCCCGCGCCGGGTCGGGCGCCTCGAAGTCCACCTCGACGACGGCGACACTGCCCGGCAGACGGTCGTCGCCCGCGGTGACACTGCTGCGGTACAGCTCGTACGCGTGCAGCCCGAGCCGCCGCACCCCCGGCACGGCGGCGTCGATCTCGTCGTTCCGCTCGTCGCGCCCCCGGGCGAAGAACGCCTGGTAGGCGCCCTCGTTCGCCCACTGGCTGTAGTGCAGCAGCGTCCGGCCGTCCTCGCCGACGTACACGCTGTACGACAGCGGCCCCCGCTCGGGCCACTCGCGCGACAGCCACGCCTTCTCGATCGCGTCGACGGCGGCCCGCTGACCTTCCGGCGATCCCACGTCCCAGGTACTGACCTTGACGACGCCGACGCCCGAACGCATCAGGTCCGGACGGGCGTTGACGGTTGCTACGGCCATGACGGCCTCCTCGCTCCCGCGCCCGGACCTCCCCCGAGCGCTTCGGAGATCATCCTGAAACCTCAAGCACGCCTGAGGTCAAGCGGGTTGCCTGCGCCTTCGGGGCGCACCACACCGTCCGCGTCCCGCAGCGGGCTCCAGGGGCGCGCGGAACTGCGCGAGCAACCACGACACACCCGCACGGGACCGAAACCCAACGCCCCCTGCACGGGGAAACCGCCTCCAGCGGCTGCCTCACTCCGGCCGCGCCACGGCCCACGGCGTCACGTCGAAAGCGTCGACCATCTGCACATCACCCTCCAGCGCAAAGCTGCGCGCCGGAAAGCCGGGACCCGCCGCGATCTCCAGCGCCTGCGCCTTCTCGACCCCGTCGTACGGCCGCCAGTCCAGCCGCGAGTACGCCACCCCGCCCGGCGGCAGCATCACCACCGCGTCCGCCCGCTTGCCCTCCTCCCGGACGTCCACCTCGATGTCACGGACCCGGCCGTCGGCGGCGAACGCCCGCACATCGGGGCGGCCGGAGAGCTTGTAGGGCACGTTGCCGCAGTTGGTGAGGGTGACTTCGGCCGACCGGTGCGACAGGGCCGCCTGGATCTCGCCCATGTCCACCCGCACCCCGGCGTAGCAGTCGTGCGTGACCGGCGGGCTGTACGTCGCCCCGGCGGGCGGCGCCACGCCCTGCGGCGGCGCGCTCGGCCGGGCGGGGGCCGTCGGGGTGGCCGAGGGCGACGGCGTCCCGGCGCTCCGCGTGGGCCGCTGCTCCCCCTCGCCCGAAGGGACCAGGAAGCCGTCGCAGCCGGTGAGCACCAGCGCCCCGAACAGCGCCGCCGCGCCCCACTTCGCACCCGTACGGAAATCCACTCCACCACTCCCCTGACCCCGCGCGACCATCCCGCACCCCGAACCCCGCCCTGCCGGGATCATGCCAGATCCGGAACGACCGTCCACGTCCGCTTACCTTTCGAGCGGAGAAGTTCTAAGTGGACCTGAACAGTGCGTACGCCCGAGACTGCACCCATGACGACCCCCGCCGCCCTCGGCCGCGCCCTCTGCGCGATGATCACGCCGTTCTCGCCCACCGGCGACACCCTCGACCTGACCGGCGCGCAGAAGCTGGCCGACCACCTCGTCTCCGTCGGCGGCTGCGACGGCCTGGTCCTGAACGGCACCACCGGCGAGTCCCCCACCACCACCGACGCCGAGAAGACCGCCCTGCTGCGGGCGGTGCGCGAGGCGGTCGGCCCGGACGTCCCCCTGCTCACCGGGGTCGGCACCGCGCACACCGCGCACACCGTGGAGCTGGCCCGCGCGGCCGAACACGCGGGCGCCGACGGCCTGTTGGTGGCCTCCCCGTACTACAGCCGCCCCCCGCAGGCGGCCCTGGAGGCGCACTTCCGCCGGGTCGCGGACGCGGTCGGCATCCCGGTCGTGCTCTACGACATCCCCGGCCGCACCGGTGTGCGCATCGAGGTCGAGACCCTGCTCCGGCTGGCGGACCACCCGCGCATCGTGGGCGTCAAGGACTGCGCGTACGACCTCCTGGGCAGCGCGAAGGTCCTCTCCCGCACGGACCTCGCCTATTACTCGGGCTGCGAGGAGACGAACCTGCCGCTGCGCGCGGTCGGCGGCACGGGCTTCATCAGCACGGTCGCGAACGTCGCCCCGCAGGCGATGCGGGCCCCCCTGGACGCGTACGCGCGCGGCGACGTGGCGGCGGCCACCCGCCTGCACCACCGCACCCTCGCCCTCTCCGAGCTGATGATGGCGTCCGGCCTGCCCGGCACGGTCACCGCGAAGGCCCTCCTGAACGCGACCGGGCTGCCCGCCGGTCCGGTCCGCGAACCGCTGCAGCCCGCCGCCACCGAGGTGGTCGACGGGCTGCTGGCCGCGTACGAGGAGCTGACGCGTCAGGACTGATCGGGCGCCTCCGCCCCCTCCACCACGTACGTCCGCCCGAGGACCGCCGCATGCTCCAGCACATCCTCCAGGGGGTCGTCAATCTGCCCGGTGTTCAGCAGGGACACCCGGGGGGCGTTGTGCGCGTTCTCGTGCGTCTCGTCGGCGTGCGCGGCGGGGGCGGCGAGGACCGGGAGGGCGAGGGCTGCGGCGGCGACGAGGGCCGTGCGCATGATCGGCTGATTCATGATCGGCTTAACCACTCGTACGGCCCAGAGGTCACGCTGAGCGATCCCCTCCCGCCACAAGCGGCGCGAACCACCACATTCGGGTTTCATATGGGCCATGAGCGACACCGACGAGTTCTGGCTGACCCGACGCACCGGGCTGGTCCCGGCCTCCCCGCCCGCCGAGCGGCTCAGCGACCGCTCGGTGCTGGACGAGCCGACCCGCCCCAGCGCGCCCGAGCCCGACGACTCGGCGGTCTTCGGCTCCCGGGAACTGGCCGCCGCGAAGCACTTCCGCGAGATGCACGACATGTACCGCAGGGAGATGCGGCAGGTCCGCGAGACGCTGCGCCAGGTGGAGGAGGGCGTACGGTCCATCGCCGACGCCCGCGACGACCTGAACCGGATGGCGATCCGGGCGAACAACTGGGCACTGGGCGGCATCTGCCAGAAGCAGTGCCTGGGCATGACCGGCCACCACACCATGGAGACGGACTCGATCTTTCCCTACCTGGCGGCCGCGCAGCAGGACCTGACCCCGGTGCTCGACCGGCTGAACGCCGAACACCTCGCCATCCACGGCCTCCTGGAGGACGTCGACAAGGCCCTGATCCACCTGGTCACGCACCCGGGCGACTTCACCCCGCTCCGCGACACCCTGGACCTCCTGAGCGACACGCTCCTCTCCCACTTCGCCTACGAGGAACGCGAACTCCTGGGCCCCATCGCCCGCTTCAACTACCAGTAGGGCCCCGGCTCCCCCCTAGCCCCCTTGGGCGGCGGGGCCGCCCCCTTCCCCGTTCCCCCTAGCCCCCTTGGGCGGCGGGGCCGCCCCCCGGGGGCGGGACGGGCGGGCAAGGGGGCGGCCCCTCCCGCTCCCGGCCCACCCCGGGAGCCCCCGCCCAGCCCCGGCACCGGGCAGGGCCCGCAGCCAAGGCCCGGCCCCGCCCCCGTACCGCCGGCCACGCCTAGTTGTGGCTGTGCAGCACCTCGTTCAGCCCACCCCACACCGCATTGTTCGGCCGCGCCTCGACCGCCCCGGAAACCGAGTTCCGCCGGAACAGGATGTTCGACGCCCCCGACAGCTCCCGCGCCTTCACGATCTGCCCGTCCGGCATCGTGACCCGCGTCCCGGCGGTGACGTACAGCCCCGCCTCCACCACGCACTCGTCGCCGAGCGCGATCCCGACCCCGGCCTCCGCACCGACGAGGCACCGCTCACCGATGGTGATCCGGACGTTGCCGCCACCGGACAGCGTGCCCATCGTGGACGCGCCACCCCCGATGTCGGAGCCGTCGCCCACCACGACACCGGCCGAGATGCGCCCCTCGACCATCGAGGTGCCGAGCGTCCCGGCGTTGAAGTTCACGAACCCTTCGTGCATGACCGTCGTCCCCGCCGCCAGGTGCGCACCGAGCCGCACCCGGTCCGCGTCGGCGATCCGGACGCCCTTCGGCGCGACGTAGTCCGTCATGCGCGGGAACTTGTCGACCGAGGTCACCTGAAGGTGCAGCCCCTCGGCGCGCGCGTTCAGCCGCACCTCTTCGATCGAGTCCACGGCGACCGGGCCCAGCGAGGTCCACGCGACGTTCGCGAGGAGGCCGAAGAGGCCGTCCAGGTTCTGGCCGTGCGGCTGCACCAGGCGGTGCGAGAGCAGGTGCAGGCGCAGGTACGCGTCGTGGGCGTCCAGCGGCTTGTCGTCGAGGGAGGCGATGACCGTACGGACGGCCACGACCTGGACGCCACGGCGGGCGTCGGGGCCCAGCGCCTTGGGGGCGGAGGCGCCGAGGAGTTCGGCGGCGCGCTCGGCGGTGAGGCGCTCGGTTCCGGCCGGACCGGGCTCGGCGACGAGCTCGGGGGCGGGGAACCAGGTGTCGAGGACGGTGCCGTCGGCGGCGAGGGTGGCGAGTCCGGCGGCGACGGCGCCGGTGGTGCGAGAAGCAGTCGTATCGGTCATGACAGGAAACCTAACCGGCGGCGGCCCGCGCGGGCGAACCGGTCTCGCCCTCCGGAAGCGCGCCGCCTGCGGAAAGCCCGCCCTTCGGAAGCGCACCGCCCGCGGAAAGCCCACCCTCCGGAAGCGCACCGCCTGCGGAAGGCCCACCCTCCGGAAGCGCGCCGCCCACATAGGGCCCACCCTCCACCGGCACATCGCCTCCGGGTGACGCACCCTCCGCAGCCACGCCACCCCCGGACAGCCGGTCCCCCGCAGCCGCACCACCCCCCACATGCCCCCGCCCCGCCGAAAGCCTCCCCGCCCCCACCACCGCCGCCCCCGCCAGCACCGCCACCCCGGTGCACAGCGGCCACAACAGCCCCGGCGCCGCCGCGTACAGCGCCCCGCCCAGCGGCGGCGCCAGCACCACACCGCTCACCGACACCCCCGCGTACAGGCTCTGGAACGTGCCCTGCGCGTGCGCGGGCGCCTGGTCGGCGACGTACGCGTTGGCCGGAGTCTTGTAGAGGATCTCGCCGAAGGTCAGCAGCATCAGCATCGCCGCCGCGATCGCGATCCCCGACCCGAGCATCAGCAGCCCGTACCCCAGCCCGACCAGCATCAGCCCGATCCCGACGATCGCCAGCGGGGAGCGCTTGCGCAGGACGGCGGCGGCGGGCAGCTCCAGCAGCAGGATCACGCCGCCGTTGATGGCGAACAGCCACCCGTACACCTGGGTGGTGTGGCCGTGGTCGCCGAGGAAGACCGGAAAGGTCGAGAAGAGCTGCCGGTAGACGATGTCCGCGAAGAAGCTCGCGACGAGCAGCACCACGACGGCGGGCCGCGCCCGCAGCTCCCGCCAGACCCCGTGTTCCGCCGGGGCGCTCTGCCGGGTCCGGCCGCGCGCGGGCAGCACCCGCGCCGCGTACAGCGCGAACAGCAGTGTCCCGACGCCGTCCGCCACGAAGATCGCCGTGTACGAGAACGAACCGGCGACCAGCGCCCCGAGCGGCGCCCCCACGGTGAACCCGGCGTTGCTCGCCGCCCGCATCACGGCGAACCCCTGCCTGCGCACCGCGTCCGGCACGGTGACCGCGACCAGCGCCGAGTTGCAGGCCCGGACGGCCCCCTGTGCGTAGTTGCACAGCGGCAGCAGCCCGTACAGCGCGGCGACCGGGATGAGCGGCAGCAGCACCAGCGTGGCACCGGAGAGCACCGCCGCGCACAACAGCGCCCTGCGGTGCCCGAACCGGTCCCCGAACCAGCCGCCCGTGAAGTTGCCCGCGACCAGGCCGATCCCGCCGATCCCGCTGAGGACACCGGCCTGCGGGACCGTCAGCCCGCGCTCGTCCGTCAGGTAGACGAAGAGGTAGAGGAAGGTGAAGGCGACCACGGCGTTGAAGAAGATGCCGAACGCCAGCATCCACACCGCCCTCGGTATGCCCTTGAACGTGCCCAGCATGCCGCGCCCCCCAGTCAGTTCCTTTTCAAAACTGACTATGGCACTCTCGCTTCCGCAAGGTCAAAGCCTTAACGCCCGAAGCGAGGGGTCCCGTGCGGGAATCGACAACCACCGAATCCGAACGCGTCCACGCCCTGCGCGGCGCCCGCGTCCCGGACCTGCTGCTCACCGCGCCCGACGGCACGCGCCGCGACCCGGTCGCCGCCGACACCCCGTTCACGGTGCTCTACTGCTTCCCGGGCGCGTACGCCGACGCCGCCGCCTACCCGTCCGACTGGGCCGGAATCCCGGGCGCGAAGGGCTGCACGCGCCAGTCGTGCACATACCGCGACCAACGCGCCCTCTTCACGGCGGCGGGCGCCACGGTCCACGGCATCTCCACCCAACTCCCGCACGAGCAGCGCGACTTCTCCGCCAAGGAGCAGCTGCGCTTCCCGCTGCTCTCGGACGCGGACCTCGCCCTCGCGGACGCACTCGGCCTTCCGCTCTTCGAGGCGGGCGGAGTGACCCGGCTGCGGCGCACGACACTGGTGGTGGCCCGGGACCGTACGGTTCTCGCCGCGATCCCCGCGACCACGGACATCGAAGAAGGGGTACGGTCCGCACTCGCCGCAGTCACGAGTGCACGGCGCTCCTGAGCACCCCCGCCCAGTGCGCCCCACCCGGCAGGACACAGGGTCCAGCGCCCCCCGGCGCACTTCGGCGGTTACGCGGCGGCCTTCGGCCCGAAGCGGTCGGCCAGCCAGTTGCTGAGCGCCTCGACGCGCGGGCGGCTGCGGGTGTTCTGGAAGGCGCGGATCAGCCACTCCCCGTCGGCGCCCGGGTCCCGTACCAGCACGTACGTCTGGACGGAGAGCGCCCGCGCGGAGGGCTTGGTCTGCTTGCCCTTGAGGACCGCGCCGCGCGAGTGGACGAGGGCGACGTCCGGGGCGGGGAAGGTCACGGAGTCGATCTCGGCGTAGAGCCGGGAGCCCTTCAACACGCCATCGAACAGGCCCCGGTGGCCCTCCTCGATGGCGGTCCGGCCGCGCATCCGGCCGCCGAAGAAGGTGACATAGTCGGCGTCCTCGGTGAAGGTCGCGCCGAAGGCGGCGGTGTCGGCCCAGGACAGCCGGTTCCGCTCGAAGTGGGCGCGGACGGCGGTCTCGTCGGTGGTGCGCTGCGTGATGTTCACGGCTGCTCCTTGAGTCCTTGGGTTCGCCCGGGGGCGCGGGTTAAGGTTGCTTGCACACATGCAATATATGCACGTGCGCAAGCAATGGGCAAGGGGTCCGTCGCACGGCGGCACCGCCCCCGTCCCCGCCCCCGCCCCCGCCCCCGAAGGAAGCGAGCAGCCGTGACCGACACCGCCCCCGACCCCCTGCCCCGCGCCCTGCGCGACGCCTACCGCCCCTACTTCACCGCCACGACCCTCAGCGGGCAGGCCGCCGCCGACGCCCTGGGCCAGAACCCCACCGACTTCCACGCCCTCAACGTGCTGGAGCGCTCCGGCCCCCTCACCACCGGCGCGCTCGCGACCCGGATCGGCCTCACCCAGAGCGCGACCACCCGCCTGGTCGACCGTCTGGTGCGCAACGGCTGGGCCCGCCGGGTCCCCGACCCCGACGACCGCCGCCGCGTCGGGGTCGAGGCGGTGCCGCTGACGCCACAGCAGGTGAGCGACTCGCTGGGCCCGGTGCGCGAGCACATCGGCACGGTCCTCGCCGCCTTCACACCCGACGAACTCCGCGTGCTCCAGCGCTACTTCGAGCAGGCGGCCCCTGCCCTGCACCAGGCCGCCGCACAGACCCGGACGCCCCGGAAGCCCGCTACTCCGTCACCGTGAAGGTCACCGCCCGCGCCTTCCGCCACGCCTGCTGCGGCAGGTCCTTGGCCGCCACCCCGGTCCCGTACCAGTCCGCCGAGCCGCAGTCCGCGATCACCTGCACGCGTGCGCCCGGCACGTCGAGGTCCGGCACCTCCACGACGCACTCCCAGCCGCCCGGGTCGCCCGTCGGCAGGTCCATCACGCGGGCCGCCCCGTGGTCCGGCTGCCCGTCCCAGGCGTAGAGGGCGTACGGGTCGGAGTTGTCGTCGGCCGCCCACGAACCGGCGACGATCAGGTACTGGTCGGCGGAGTTGCGGCGCAGGTCGCGGATGCTGAGCCCGTCCAGGTCGAGCAGCACCGGCTCGCCGAACGCGGCCCGCGCCGCCACCCCTTCGACCAGCTCCGCCACGTTCAGTACGGGTACGAGCAGGGCCGCGCCGCCCGCCTTCGCCGGCACCAGCGGCGCCCGGAAGCCGATGTACGCGACGGTCGTGCTGCCGGGGGCGAACTCGAAGCCCTCCGCATTGAACGCGTCGATCCGCTTGGGCCCGCGCCCCTCGGCCGCGCCCGCCGCGAAGCCCAGCTCACCGCCCCGGGACTCGTCCCAGGCGATCAGGTCGGCGCGCAGGTCGCGGTAGGAGCCGTCCAGCAGCAGTTCGGCGCCGGAGCCCGCGCCCCGTACCCGGGTGCGGAAGAGCAGCGACCGGTCCGGGCGGAGCTTGCCCTCCTTGCTGTTGGACATCGAGCCCAGCCAGTACACGGCGTCGGTGTCCCCGGCCCGGGCCACGCCCTCGATGTCGATCTCCTTGCGTGCCCCGAGCCGCTCCCCGAAGTCCCAGGTGCGCAGCGGCCCGCCGGACGCCCCGCGTGCGTACAGCCGCAGCGTGTTGGACTCGTCGTCGGCGATGACGAGATGGCCGCCGCCCACGTCGACGGCCGCCGACGCGTCGGACGCGCCGGTGAAGTACCGGGTGTCGGCGGCGTGTTGCACCGGCCCCGACGCGGCGTAGCGCAGGACGGCGGTGCCGTGCAGTCCGCCGAGCCCGGTGACGCGCAGGGTGAGGTCGCACAGGCCGCGCCCCCGGGCCCGTACCGCCACCTCCCGCTCGGCGCCGCGCCCCCGCACGGTGACGTCGCCCGCGCCCGCGACCCGGGAGTCGGAGGAGGCGACGGCCACGACGGACAGGTCGGCGGGGTCCGCCCCGGCCTGCGAGATCAGGACCCGCACGGTCGGGTCGGCGGTGGCGCCGACCGCGCCGGAGAGATGGTCGGCGGACAGGGAGACGACCGGGACAGCAGGCGGTGGTGTCATGGCAACGCCCTTCGACGGCACGGCTGTTGGGCCACAACCTAGGACGAAAGGGCCCGGAGCAGAACGCTCCCCGTCACCACTGTGTCGAGTGCGCCCACACCCGGCTGAAGTCCCCGGCGGCCAGGTCGGTGCGCCGGGCCAGGAAGTAGAGGGGGCTGCCGAGGCCCGGCTGCGCGCCCAGCTCGAACAGGGGAACCCATTCGTCACGCTCGCGCCGCAGCGCCTCCAGGTTGCCCGGGACGGCGCACCACTGCCCGAAGACGCTCCGCGGGTCCTGCTCACCGTCCCCCAGGGACAGATCCCGGCCCGCCCGCCCGTTCGTGCCGGGGACGCCGAGGAAGTCGACCGCGCAGTTCAGCCGTACGTCCTCCTCGTGCTCGTCCAGATGGCCGAGCATGTCGTACCACTCGACCGGGCCCACGGTCAGGTGGTACGCCTCCGCGTCGATCTCCTCCCACGGGTACGGAGTCAGGTCGAGCGGCCCCTCCTCCTCGTCCTCCTCTCCCTCTTCCTCTTCCTCCGCTCCGAACACGCCCCGCTCGGCCAGCGCCGTCCCCAGCAGGGCGGGCACGGTCAGCGCGCGGACGGCGACGACGCAGTACGGCTCGTCCAGGTAGGGCCCGTCCTCGGCGAACTCCCGGTCGGCCTCGTCCTCCAGCTCCTCCGGCGGGCTCGGCACCTCCCGCGTCCGCGCGGCCTCCGCGTCCGGGAAGTACAGCACCCGGCACGGCGTGGTGCCCGCCGCGCAGAACTCGGGGTCCGCCACGAAGAGGTACAGCAGCCCCTTCCCCGGCAGCGCCCCCATCACGTCCGCCCCGGCCAGCTCCGCCAGGTCGAACTGCGCGACGAAGCAACGCCCCGACCCGTCCGCCTCCTCGGGCAGCCCCGACCCGTCCGCCCCGCCGGGCAGCCCCGACCCGTCCGCCTCACCGGGCCACCCGACGCCTTCCGGCAGTTCCGGCTCCCCTCCCACCCGGCTGAAGACGGCGGCCTCTGTCTCCTTCAGCGCGATCCCGTACTCCGCCATGGCCACGATCTCGTCGGCGTACGGTGCGATCCGCTCGTACGCCGCGATCTTCTTCCGCAGCCCGGCAATGTCCTCGGCCCGTTCCCTGCCCCTGTCCACCATTCCGCAGATCCTACGAACCCGGATACGGTGACCCCCCATCGCCCCTGACCGTCCAAGACACCCGGAGCACGCAGTGACACACCCCGGCGGCCCCCACCAAGGCCCCCCTCCCGGCCCCGGCTGGGGCGGCGGCTGGGCCCCGCCTCCCCCGCGTCCGCCGCAGCCGGGGGTGATCCCGCTGCACCCGCTCGCGGTCAGTGATGTCCTGGGCGGCACGTTCTCCGCCTTCGGCCGTCACTGGAAGCCGCTGATCGGCACGGCCGTGCTGTCGTACGGCGCGGCCCTGCTGGTCACGGCCGGGGCGGTGGCCCTGGGGATCTGGGCCCACCTGGACACCTTCGACGCGCTGGAGCGCGCGGACCGCGCCGACGACAACGCGGCGCTCGCCTCGGAGGTGATCTCGCTGGCCGTCGGCTTCGGCCTGGTGGCCGTCGTCGGCATGGTGTGCATGATGTTCGCGACCGCCATGACGCAGGCGGCGTCGCCCGCCGCGCTCCAGGAGGCGGTGCTCGGCCGCCCGACCACCTTCGGCGTGGTGTGGCGCAGGGCGATCAGCCGTGCTCCGGCGGTCCTGGGCACGCTGGCGCTGCCGTGGCTGGCCGCGTTCCTGGTGATGGCCCTGTTCACGACCGGGTACGTCGCGCTGATGGTCGCGGCCGTGGAGCACCAGGGCGGCGACCTCGCCAAGATCCTGGCCGGTGTCGGGCTCGGCCTCGGCCTCCTGCTGGTGCCGCTGATGATCTGGCTGTGGGTCCTCTTCAGCCTGGCCCCCTCCGTCGCCGTCTTCGAGGCGGCGGGCCCGATGCAGGCGCTGCGCCGCTCGGCCCGGCTGGTGAAGGGCTCCTGGTGGCGGATCTTCGGGATCTCGCTGCTGGTGTACGCGATGGCGATGGTGGCGAGCTCGCTGATCCAGGTGCCGTTCAGCTTCCTGGGCCTGTTCTCGATGATCCCCGGCCTCGGCCTCACCTCGCAGGTGGGCGAGGACGCCGCCGTGGTGCAGGTATTCCTGTCCATGGGCGGCTATCTGCTGTTCACCCTCCTCGGCAGCTTCGTCAGCCAGATCGTCACGACCTTCTTCCCCCAACTGGCCATCGGCCTGTTGTACGTGGACCAGCGCATCCGCCGCGAGAACCTGGCCCCCAGCCTCGCCGAGGCTGCCTACGGCCCGCCCCCGCAGCACTGAGAAACGGCTGTGCCCCCGGCGCTCGCGAGGAGCACCGGGGGCACAGCCGTACGTACGCCAGGCCCCTGACGTACGGCGAAACTCAGACGTGAATCTCAGACCTGAATCTCGGACGTTGGATCTCAGACGTTGAAGCCGAGCGCGCGCAGCTGCTCGCGGCCGTCGTCCGTGATCTTGTCCGGGCCCCACGGCGGCATCCAGACCCAGTTGATCTTGAGCTCGTTGACGATGCCCTCGGTGGCCGACTTGGCCTGGTCCTCGATGACGTCGGTCAGCGGGCAGGCCGCCGAGGTGAGCGTCATGTCGAGGGTCGCGATGTTGGCGTCGTCGACGTGGATGCCGTAGATGAGGCCCAGGTTGACGACGTCGATGCCCAGCTCGGGGTCGACCACGTCGTACAGGGCTTCGCGGACCTCTTCCTCGGAGGCCGGCTTGGTCGTCAGGGTCTCTTCGCTCATGCCGACTTCTCCTTCTTCTCGCTCTCACCCAGGGCCTGGGCGGTCGCGTCCTTCCATGCCATCCAGCTCAGCAGGGCGCACTTGACCCGGGCCGGGAACTTCGAGACCCCGGCGAACGCGACGGCGTCCTCCAGGACCTCCTCCATCGCGTCGTCGGGCTCGATGGTGCCCTTGGACTGCATCAGCTCCAGGAAGGTCTCCTGGATCTTGCGGGCCTGGTCGAGGTCCTTGCCGACCAGGAGGTCGTTCAGCACCGAGGCGCTGGCCTGGCTGATGGAGCAGCCCTGCCCCTCGTAGCTGACGTCCTCGACGCGCTCCCCGTCGTACTTCACCCGCAGCGTGATCTCGTCGCCGCAGGTGGGGTTGACGTGGTGCACCTCGGCGTCGCCGTCGCGCAGGCCACGCCCGTGCGGGTGCTTGTAGTGGTCCAGGATGACTTCCTGGTACATCGAATCCAGCTTCACGATCCCCAGCCCTTAACCGAAGAAGTTCCGTACGTGCTCCAGGCCGTCGACCAGAGCGTCGACCTCGCCGGGTGTGGAGTACAGATAGAACGACGCTCGCGTGGTGGCAGGAATTCCGTAGCGGAGGCACACCGGGCGCGCGCAGTGGTGTCCCACGCGGACCGCGATGCCTTCCTCGTCCAGGACCTGGCCCACGTCGTGCGGGTGGATGTCGCCGAGGGTGAAGGAGATCGCGGCGCCGCGGTCCTCCGCCGTCGCCGGACCGATGATCCGCAGGTCGGGCACCTCCAGGAGGCGCTTGACCGCGTACTCGGTGATCGCGTGCTCGTGGCGCGCGATGTTCTCCATGCCGATCGCCGAGAGGTAGTCCACGGCCGCGCCGAGGCCGACGGCCTGCGCGATCGGGGGCGTACCCGCCTCGAACTTGTGCGGCGCCGGAGCGTACGTCGACGAGTGCATCGACACGGTCTCGATCATCTCGCCGCCACCGAGGAACGGCGGGAGGTCCTCCAGCAGCTCCTGGCGGCCCCAGAGGACGCCGATGCCCGTCGGGCCGACCATCTTGTGACCGGTGAAGGCCACGAAGTCGGCCTGGAGGGCCTGTACGTCCAGCACCATGTGCGGGGCGGCCTGCGAGGCGTCGATGCAGACCAGCGCGCCGACCTGCTGCGCGCGGCGCACGATCGTCTCGACCGGGTTGACGGTGCCCAGCAGGTTCGAGACCAGCGTGAAGGAGACGATCTTCGTCTTCTCGGTGATGATCTCGTCGATGTTGGAGAGGTCGAGGCGGCCGTCGTCGGTCAGCCCGAACCACTTCAGCTTCGCGCCCGTGCGCTGCGAGAGCAGCTGCCACGGCACGATGTTGGAGTGGTGCTCCATCTCCGTGATGACGATCTCGGTCTCGCGGTCCACGCGGTAGGGCTCGTCGGCCCAGCCCAGCATGTTGGCGACGAGATTGAGCGACTCCGAGGCGTTCTTCGTGAAGATGACCTCGTCGCGGCTCGGCGCGTTGATGAAGGCGGCGACCTTGTCGCGGGCGCCCTCGTACAGCGCCGTGGCCTCCTCGGCGACCGTGTACACACCGCGGTGCACGTTCGCGTTGTGCCGCTCGTAGTACTCGTTCAGCGCGTCGAGCACCTGGCGCGGCTTCTGCGAGGTCGCAGCGGAGTCCAGGTAAACGATCTTCTTGTCCCCGTGGACGATGCGGTCCAGCAGGGGGAAGTCCTTGCGGATCGCGTCCGTGTCGAGGAGGCCCGGCAACTGTGTCACGCGGTGACGCCACCCTTCGTGTACTTCTCGTAGCCCTCGGCCTCGAGCTGGTCGGCCAGCTCCGGGCCACCGGACTCGACGATCTTGCCCGCCGAGAAGACGTGCACGAAGTCCGGCTTGATGTAGCGCAGGATGCGCGTGTAGTGCGTGATCAGCAGCGTGCCGACCTCACCGGTCTCGCGGACGCGGTTGACGCCGTCGGAGACCTGGCGCAGGGCGTCGACGTCCAGACCGGAGTCCGTCTCGTCGAGGATGGCGATCTTCGGCTTCATGAGCTCCATCTGGAGGATCTCGTGACGCTTCTTCTCACCACCGGAGAAGCCCTCGTTGACGTTGCGCTCGGCGAAGGACGGGTCCATCTGGAGCTGCTCCATCGCGGACTTGACCTCCTTCACCCAGGTGCGCAGCTTGGGGGCCTCGCCGCGCAGCGCCGTGGCCGACGTACGCAGGAAGTTGGACACCGAGACGCCGGGGACCTCGACCGGGTACTGCATGGCCAGGAACATGCCGGCGCGGGCGCGCTCGTCGACGGACATCTCCAGGACGTCCTCGCCGTCGAGGGTGACGGTGCCGCTGGTGATCGTGTACTTGGGGTGACCCGCGATCGAGTACGCGAGGGTGGACTTGCCGGAGCCGTTGGGGCCCATGATGGCGTGGGTCTCGCCCTGCTTCACGGTCAGGTCGACGCCCTTGAGGATCTCCTTGGTGCCGTTCTCGACATCGACGGAGACGTGCAGGTCGCGGATTTCAAGCGTTGCCATGGGGTACTCAGGACTCCTGGGTGACGGAGACGAGCACATCGTCCCCTTCGATCTTTACGGGGTAAACGGGGACGGGGCGCGTCGCGGGAAGACCGGACGGCTTGCCGGTGCGGAGGTCGAAGCTGGAGCCGTGCAACCAGCACTCGATGGCACAGTCCTCCACCTCCCCCTCCGACAGCGAGACGTTCGCGTGCGAGCAGATGTCGTTGATCGCGAAGACTTCGCCCTCGGTCTGGACGAGCGACACCGGCGTGCCGTCGACCTCGACCCGCTTGGGGGTGTCGGTCTCCAGCTCGCTCAGCGACGCCACCTTCACGAACGCCATCAGACCGAAGCCTCCAGCTCCGCGTCGATCTTCGCGAGCAGGCGCTCCTCGACGTCCGTGACTCCGATCTGCTGGACCAGCTCGGCGAAGAAGCCGCGGACGACCAGGCGGCGGGCCTCGTCCTCGGGGATGCCGCGGGACTGGAGGTAGAAGAGCTGCTCGTCGTCGAAGCGGCCGGTCGCCGAGGCGTGGCCCGCTCCGGCGATCTCGCCGGTCTCGATCTCCAGGTTGGGGACCGAGTCGACGCGCGCGCCGTCGGTCAGCACCAGGTTGCGGTTCATCTCGTACGAGTCCGTGCCCTCGGCGGCGGCCTGGATCAGGACGTCGCCGATCCACACGGCGTGCGCGTCCTGGCCCTGGAGGGCGCCCTTGTAGGCCACGTTGGACTTGCAGTTCGGGACGTTGTGGTCGACCAGGAGGCGGTGCTCCTGGTGCTGGCCCTGGTCCGTGAAGTACAGGCCGAACAGCTCGGCCTCGCCGCCGGGACCGGCGTACGTCACGCGCGGGTGCAGGCGGACCACGTCGCCGCCGAAGGTGACGACGACGGACTTGAACGAGGCGTCGCGGCCGACGAGCGCGTTGTGCTGCGCCACGTGGACGGCCTTGTCGTCCCAGTCCTGGACGGACACGACGGTCAGCTTCGCGCCGTCGCCGAGCACGTAGTCGACGTTGGCGGCGAGGACGCCGTCACCGGTGTGGTCGATGACCACGACAGCCTCGGCGAACGCGCCGAGCTCGAAGACCTGGTGGCCGTAGGCCGTACCGCCGCCGCCCTGCACCGACACGCGGATCGGTTCGGTGAGCACGGCCTCCTTGGGCACCGAGACGACCGAGGCCTTCTCGAAGGAGCTGTACGCCTGGGCCGCGACGCGGTCCACGGGGGTGCCGGCCCTGCCGAGGCGGGCGTCGGTGCGGTCGACCGTCTCGACGGTGACGCCCTCGGGGGCGTCGACCTGGACGGTCAGCTCGCCGCCGGCCTCGGCGGTGCCGTCGTGCAGACCGCGCAGACGGGCGAGCGGGGTGAACCGCCACTCCTCCTCGCGGCCGTGCGGCACCGGGAAGTCCGCCACGTCGAAGGACGGCGGCGCGCTCATGCGGGTGGCGACGGTGGACTCCGCGGCCACCGCGATGGAACCGGCAGTGGTCGAACCCACCGGGATGTTCTGAGCCTCAGCCATGGCTGTCGTGTAGCTCTCTCTCTGGATCAAGAAGTCGGTTGCCGCTGACGGGAGTTGGCCGGTGTTAACCGACCGACCCCTCCATCTGCAGCTCGATCAGCCGGTTGAGCTCCAGGGCGTACTCCATCGGGAGCTCCTTGGCGATCGGCTCGACGAAGCCGCGCACGATCATCGCCATCGCCTCGAACTCGGTCAGACCGCGGCTCATCAGGTAGAAGAGCTGGTCCTCGGAGACCTTGGAGACGGTCGCCTCGTGGCCCATGGACACGTCGTCCTCGCGGACGTCCACGTACGGGTACGTGTCCGAGCGGGAGATGGTGTCGACCAGCAGCGCGTCACACAGCACGTTGGACTTGGAGCCCGGCGCACCCTCACCGATCTCGATGAGACCGCGGTAGGACGTACGACCGCCGCCACGCGCCACGGACTTCGAGACGATGTTGGACGACGTGTTCGGCGCCAGGTGCACCATCTTGGCGCCCGCGTCCTGGTGCTGGCCCTCGCCCGCGAAGGCGATGGACAGGGTCTCGCCCTTGGCGTGCTCGCCCATCAGGTAGACGGCCGGGTACTTCATCGTGACCTTGGAGCCGATGTTGCCGTCGACCCACTCCATGGTCGCGCCCTCGTACGCCACGGCGCGCTTGGTGACCAGGTTGTAAACGTTGTTCGACCAGTTCTGGATCGTCGTGTAGCGGCAGCGGCCGCCCTTCTTCACGATGATCTCGACCACGGCGGAGTGCAGCGAGTCCGAGGAGTAGATCGGCGCGGTGCAGCCCTCGACGTAGTGAACGTAGGCGTCCTCGTCGACGACGATCAGCGTGCGCTCGAACTGGCCCATGTTCTCCGTGTTGATACGGAAGTAGGCCTGGAGCGGGATGTCGACGTGGACACCCTTCGGCACGTAGATGAACGAACCGCCGGACCACACGGCGGTGTTCAGCGACGCGAACTTGTTGTCGCCGACCGGGATGACGGTGCCGAAGTACTCCTTGAAGAGTTCCTCGTGCTCCTTCAGCGCGGTGTCGGTGTCGACGAAGATGACGCCCTGCTCCTCCAGGTCCTCACGGATCTGGTGGTAGACGACCTCGGACTCGTACTGGGCCGCGACACCGGCGACGAGGCGCTGCTTCTCCGCCTCCGGGATGCCGAGCTTGTCGTACGTGTTCTTGATGTCCTCGGGCAGCTCTTCCCAGGAAGCGGCCTGCTTCTCGGTGGAGCGCACGAAGTACTTGATGTTGTCGAAGTCGATGCCCGACAGGTCCGAGCCCCAGCTGGGCATGGGCTTCTTGTCGAACAGGCGCAGGCCCTTGAGACGCAGCTTCAGCATCCACTCGGGCTCGTTCTTCTTCGATGAGATGTCGCGAACGACAGCCTCGGACAGGCCGCGCTTGGCCGCGGCGCCTGCCGCGTCGGAGTCGGCCCAGCCGAACTCGTACGTACCCAGGCCCTCGAGTTCGGGGTGGGCAGTCTCCTCGATAGGGAGAGTCATGCGGGGTTCCTCCCGGCCGTGCTTGCTGATGCTGAATGTGCGGTCTTGGGGATGTACGTCGTGCAGACCCCGTCGCCGTGGGCGATGGTGGCCAGCCGCTGAACATGCGTGCCGAGCAGCGCGGAGAAGACTTCCGTCTCCGCCTCGCAGAGCTGCGGGAACTGTTCGGCGACGTGGGCGACAGGGCAGTGGTGCTGGCACAGCTGCTCTCCGACCGGTGCGCTACGCGCCGTAGCAGCGTACCCGTCGGCGCTCAGGGCCCTTGCCAGAGCCTCCGTGCGCTGCTCGGGGGGCGCGGCCTCGACGGCCTCGCGGTACGCGTGGGCCTGCGCGGCGATCCGGGCGCGGGCGAAGGCGGTGACGGCCGCCTCGCCCTGCTCGCCGCCGCCGGCCGCCCGGGAGATCCAGGTCAGGGCGTCGGCCGCGAGCTTGTCGTACGACTGGTCGAAGGCGTCCCGGCCGCAGTCGGTGAGGGCGAAGACCTTGGCGGGCCGTCCGCGCGTACGCGCGCCGTACACCCGCTGCTCCTTCGCCTGCACCACGTCGTCGGCGGCGAGCGCGTCGAGGTGGCGGCGCACGGCGGCCTGCGTGAGGCCGAGGCGCTTCGCCAGGTCGGCGACCGTCGACGGGCCGTGGTCCAGGATGGAGCGCGCGACGCGGTTGCGGGTGGACCGCTCACCGGTCGCGACGTCCGCCTGGGGGACCTCGCCTTCGTATTTCACAACGCCATTGTTGCGTAATTCTTCTGAGCGTGACAACCCGGATCTTGACCAAGATCGGTGGACTGCATCACTTAGGTAAACCTAAGCTGACCTGCGGAAACGATCACCGGCGAGGCAATCCGGAGGCACCCTCCGAACGCGTGTGACCTGGGGGTACTCCCCCGGTGAGGCCCCTGTGGGGGCCATGGAAAACGGGGCCCGCCCCCCTCCGGAGGCGCAGGCGGTCACCCCGAGCGGACCGCCCCGCTCACGTACCAGTTCAGGCCGCCGACCAGCAGGCCTCCGCCCACGATGTTGCCCGGCACGGTGAAGACCAGGTTCCGCAGCAGCTCGCCCGGGGTCGAGAAGCCCTCGAAGAGCCCGAGCGCGTACAGGGCCATGTCGGCGACACAGTGCTCGAAGCCCGCCGCCACGAACACCAGCACCGGCAGCCAGAGCACCAGGATCTTCGCCACCTCGCCCCGCATCCGGAAGTACATCCACACCCCCAGGCACACCAGCAGGTTGCACAGCACGGCCCGCCAGAAGAGCTGGCCCCCGTCGAGCGCGTTCTTCGCCGCCAGCATCTCGTGCAGCATCGCCCGCGGCCCGGAAGCCGCGGTCACCCCGGCGGCGTGCGCCATGGCGGCGAGCCCCAGCGTCCCCAGCAGGTTCCCGACCAGGCACAGCGCCCAGGTGCCCGCCAGCGCCCGGCGCCCGGTCCGCCCGGTGAACGCCCCCACCAGCATCACCAGCACGTTCGACGTGAAGAGCTGCGCCCCCGTGCACATCACCAGCGTCAGCGCGATCGGGAACACCGCGCCCTCCACCAGCCGCACCCACGGCGAGCCCGCCGCCACCAGCGGGGACACGGCGGTGAGCAGCAGCACCTCCCCCACCGCGATGTACGCCCCGGCCAGCAGCGCGGAGATCAGATAGCCCGACGGACGCCTCAGCCCGTGCGCCTTGTGCACGGCCTGCTGGGCGGTCTCCTCGACGTTCTCCGCGATGCTGATCACGCTGTCGACGTTATGACCGGCCGGTAACCCTTTCCGACCGAAAAGGTCACCTGTCGCAGGCCCTCCGGCTCCCCGCCCCCGGGACCTCCGCCCCCTGCCGAATCCTTTCCCCCCGCCGCCTAGACTCGCTCCCATGTCACAAGAGCCCGTCGTCCAGGTCACCGGCCTGGTCAAGCGGTACGGATCGAAGACCGCGGTCGACGGCCTCGACCTCACCGTCGCCTCCGGCACCGTCACCGCCGTCCTCGGCCCCAACGGCGCCGGAAAGACCACCACCGTCGAGACCTGCGAGGGCTACCGCAAGCCCGACGCGGGCACCGTGCGCGTGCTCGGCCTCGACCCGGTCGCCGACGCCGCGAAGCTGCGCCCGCGCATCGGCGTGATGCTCCAGTCCGGCGGCGTCTACTCCGGCGCCCGCGCCGACGAGATGCTCCGCCACATGGCCAAGCTGCACGCCCATCCGCTCGACGTGGACGCGCTCATCGACCGCCTGGGGCTCGGCAGTTGCGGCCGTACGACCTACCGCAGGCTCTCCGGCGGCCAGCAGCAGCGCCTCGCGCTGGCGATGGCCGTCGTCGGCCGCCCGGAACTGGTCTTCCTGGACGAGCCGACCGCGGGCCTGGACCCGCACGCCCGGCGCTCCACCTGGGACCTCGTCAAGGAACTCCGCGCGTCCGGCGTGAGCGTCATCCTCACCACGCACTTCATGGACGAGGCCGAGCAGCTCGCCGACGACGTCGCGATCGTGAACGCGGGCAAGGTCATCGCCCAGGGCTCCCCCGCCGAACTGTGCCGCGGCGGCGCCGAGAACACCCTGCGCTTCACCGGCCGCCCCGGCCTCGACATGACGTCCCTCCTCAAGGCCCTCCCCGCCGACACCCTCGCGGAGGAGCTGAGCCCGGGGACGTACCGCATCAGCGGCAAGATCGACCCGCAGCTGCTGGCCACGGTCACCACCTGGTGCGCCCAGCACGGCGTGATGCCGGACGGCATCTCGGTCGAGCGCCGCACCCTCGAAGACGTCTTCCTCGAGCTCACCGGTAAGGACCTGCGCCCATGAGCACCGCCCCTTACACCCCCATGCCGGGAGCGGCCCCGCTCGGCCGGATGATCGGGGCGCAGACCGCCCTCGAAACGAAGATGCTGCTGCGCAACGGCGAGCAGCTCCTCCTGACGGTGATCATCCCGGCGCTGCTGCTCGTCCTCTTCTCGGCCGTGGACATCATCGACACGGGAGCAGGCAAGTCCGTCGACTTCCTCGCCCCCGGCATCCTGGCGCTCGCCGTCATGTCGACCGCGTTCACCGGCCAGGCCATCGCCACCGGTTTCGAGCGCCGGTACGGCGTCCTGAAGCGGCTCGGCACCTCGCCGCTCCCGCGCTGGGCGCTGATGACCGCGAAGACGCTGTCCGTACTGGTCACCGAGGTGCTCCAGGTCGTCCTGCTCACCGCGATCGCCTTCGGGCTGGGCTGGTCGCCGCAGGGCAACCCGGTCTCCGTACTGCTCCTCCTGATCCTCGGCACCGCCGCCTTCTCCGGGCTCGGGCTGCTGATGGCGGGCACGCTGAAGGCGGAGGCGACGCTCGCCGCCGCGAACCTGGTGTTCCTGCTGCTGCTGGTCGGCGGCGGGGTCATCGTCCCGCTCGACAAGTTCCCCGACGCCGTGCAGAACGTCCTCGGCCTCCTGCCGATCTCCGCGCTCTCCGACGGCCTGCGCGACGTCCTCCAGCACGGCGCGTCGATGCCCTGGGGCAACCTCGGCGTCCTCGCGGTGTGGGCGGTCCTGGGCCTGGGCGCGGCGGCGAAGTTCTTCCGCTGGGAGTAGCCGCGAAGGATGGTTGCGAGTGACATCACAGCTCTCCACCGCCCCCCTCGTGAAAACTCGCACAAGCACCGGCCTACGATGGTTGCCGTGTTGACCCCCCTCGCCCTCATCGCCCAGCGATGGACGCCCACGCCCCGTACGCTCCAGCGCGCCGCGATGTCGGCCGTCGTGATGAGCGTCCTCATCATCGTGACCGGCGGCGCGGTCCGGCTGACCGGTTCCGGTCTCGGCTGCGACACCTGGCCCAAGTGCACGTCCGACAGCCTGATCGTGACGCCCGAGCAGGGCTTCCACGGGTACGTCGAGTTCGGCAACCGCATGCTGACGTACATCCTGTCGGCGGCCGTCGGCTGGGCGATCATCGCGGCCCGCTCCACGAAGCCGTGGCGGCGCAGCCTCACCCGGCTCTCCTGGGTGATGTTCTGGCTGGTCATGAGCAACGCGATCGTCGGCGGCGTCACCGTGTGGATGGGCCTGAACCCGTGGACGGTGGCCGGTCACTTCCTGGCCGCCAACGCCCTCCTCGCGGTCGCCGTCACCGTCTGGCAGCGCACCCGCGAGGGCGACGGCGCCCCCATCCCGCGCGTGCCGCGCCCGGTGCGCAAGCTGGGCTGGGCGATCGTCGCGGTCACCGCCGTACTGATCGTGCTGGGCACCTCGGTGACCGGTTCCGGCAAGCACGCGGGCGACAAGAGCGAGGTGCCGCGCATGCCGTGGGACTGGACGGACGCCGCGCACCTCCACGCCGCCGCCGCGTGGGTGGTCTGCGCGCTGGCCATCGCGATGTTCCTGGTGCTGCGCATGGTCGACGCGCCGGACGACACCCGTCACCGCTCCCGCGACCTGCTGATCGTGCTGGTCGCCCAGGGCGCCGTCGGCTACGTCCAGTTCTTCACGCAGGTCCCCGAGATCCTGGTCGCCGTGCACATGCTGCTGTCCTCCCTCATGTGGATCGCGGTGATCCGCCTGCTGCTGAGCCTGCGTGAGCGCCCGGTGGAGACCCCGGAGCCCGTGGTGGACTCCCCCGCGGACCAGGTGCCGGCGAGCGCCTGACCGTACGCGTACGCAGAAGGAGGGCCCGGACGAGATCCCGGGCCCTCCTTCTGCGTACGTACGCCCCTCACGTCAGCCGGTACACCCGCCGCGCGTTCCCCGACGCGATCATCCCGGCGACCCGTTCCGCGTCCGGCTTCGACCAGGCGCCCTCGGCGACCCACCCGCCGAGCACCCGGCCCAGCGCCTCCTGGAACAGCCGCGCCCCCACCACGTGCAGCTCCGGCAGCCCGCGCGCCCCGCTGGAGAACAGCACCTTCCCGAACGGCGCCAGCTCCAGCATCTCCGCGAGCACGGCGGCCGCCCCCGCCCCGGTGTGCGAGAGGGCGGGCCCCAGGTCCGCGTACACATGCGGGAAGACGCCCGCCAGGTGCGCCGCGTGCCGGTGGTACGGGTAGTCGTGCAGCAGCACCAGGTCCGTCCCGAGCCCGGCGCTCGCCGCCGCGAACTCCGTCAGCCGCTCCGGGTCCCCGGCCACGTGCAGCTGGAGCGGCAGCCCGCAGCTGACCGCGTTCCACAGCAGATGCCGCAGGAGTACGGGGTCGGACAGCCGCCCTCCGGCCCGGCGCCCCGCCAGCCACCGCCCGGCGGCCCCCCGCACCTCGCCCGGCCCGGGCGGGTGCGGCGCGAGGGCGAGCCCGTGCCGTACCCCCGCCACGGAGGTGAAGGCGACGGCGGTCCTGGTGGCGGCGTGCATGGCCTCGCCCAGGTTGGCGAGGAAGCCCTCGGCGGTGCCGGAGGTGTCGGCGATCTGCTCGGCGAGGAGTTCCAGCCGTACGATCTCGTGCGCCTCGGCGTCGCCCGCGACGGCCAGCTCCTGGGGGCAGGTGAGGTCTCCGGGGAGCCCGGTGTCGACCAGGTAGGCGGCGATCCCGGTGCCGCGCAACAGCCGCCGTCCTGCCTCCAGGACGCCCAGTTCGCGGCGCCGGGCCAGGTAGCGCGCGGGCGGGCAGTGCGGCTCCAGGTCCAGCAGGGGCGGGCACCAGCGACGTACCGCGAAGCCCGTCTGGGTGTCGAAGAAGGTGGTGCCGGGGGCGGGCGGCGCGGGCGTGCGGCCCAGGTGCGCCTCGAAGGTGCCGAGCCCCAGCTCGGTGCGGAGCACGCCGTGGCAGTAGTGGTCCACCAGGGACGGCGGGGTGACGAACATCGGGACTCCCTGTGGGTGGCGTGACGCGTGTGACGCTTCCACGGGGCCTAACGGGTGAGGCCCGCCCCGGGTACCGCGGGCGGGCCTGTTCCTAGCGCTTGTTCGGGGAGCCGCCGAGCTGGATCCCGGCCATCCGCTTCCACTCGTACGGACCCGTCTCGACCTTGGCGGCGAACTCGCCGTCGAAGTCCTCGTGGACGGTGATCCCGGCCTTCTCGGTGGCCGCCTTCGCCACGTCGTAGGTGGGGGCCACCAGGTCGCCCCAGGCGCCGTCGTCGCCGACCAGGACGATGCGGGTGCCGCGCTGCCCGATGTACGCGAGCTGGCCCTCGGCGCCGCCGTGTGCACCGGCGAAGGCGGTGATCTGCTTGGCCAGCTTCGCCGTCCTGCGCGTCGCCGACTTCTCCGTGGGCCGCTCTGCCTGCGTGGTGTCTGCCATGAGCAGGATGCTACCGACGAGTAGCGAAACTGGCGACGGGCGGGACACGTGGCCTTGACCACGTGTCCCGCCCGTCGGGAGCCGCAGGGCTCAGAAGCGGATGAAGGGGTCCACCGCGACGGCCACGAACAGCAGCGAGACATAGGTGATGGACCAGTGGAACAGCCGCATCTCCTTCAGCTTCGCGCCCGTGATCTCGGCCTTGGCGCGGGCCTGGAGACCGTGCGCCTCCCAGAGCCACCAGCCGCCGGTGACGGCCGCGACGATCGTGTAGAACCAGCCGGTGTAGCCGAGCGGCTGGAGCAGCAGGGACACGGCGACCATGACCCAGCTGTACGCCACGATCTGCTTGGCGACCGCCTTGTTGCCCTTGACCACCGGCAGCATCGGCACGCCGACGCGGGCGTAGTCGTCCTTGACCTTCATCGACAGCGGCCAGTAGTGCGGCGGCGTCCAGAAGAAGATGACGAGGAAGAGGATGACCGCCGCCCACGACATCGAGTTGGTCACCGAGGACCAGCCGATGAGGACCGGCAGGCAGCCGGCGATGCCGCCCCAGACGATGTTCTGCGCGGTGCGGCGCTTCAGGATCATCGTGTAGACGACGACGTAGAAGAGCAGCGCGCCCAGCGACAGCGCGGCGGACAGCCAGTTGACCAGCAGCCCGAACCAGAGCGTGGAGATCACCGCGAGCGAGATGCCGAAGACCAGGCACTCGCGCGGACTGACCATCCCGGTGACCAGCGGACGCTGCGACGTGCGGTCCATCAGCGCGTCGATGTCGCGGTCGATGTACATATTGAGCGCGTTCGCGCCACCGGCGGAGAGATATCCGCCGAGGCAGGTGGCGAGCACCAGCCACAGGTCGGGGACACCCTGCTCCGCCAGGAACATCACCGGAACGGTGGTGATCAGCAGGAGCTCGATGATCCTCGGCTTGGTCAGTGCAACAAACGCCTTGACCCGGGCTCCGGTCGGCCGATGGCCCCCCGGGCTGGGAGTCGAAGCGACCCCTGCGGGTCGGGACTCGACGGCCGTCACGCACACCCCTGACGATGAATTCCCGAAGCAAGCTCCGGGCGTGAAGGCCCGGTAAAGACTTGCGCGTACCACGCCACTCTAGACGTTGCCCATACGTCGCCCTTCGCCGGGGTGGGGTCGTGTTGGGCCGACCGTGAACAACCCGCGGGACGGGGCACCTGCGGAGTAGTGTCCGGATGTATACGGAAATGCGTTCGCCGGGAGGCGAACCCCCTCCCGCACGCGCACTCTGGTCTGAGACACCGCGTATTTCCACGGCGTGGACTCGAAATTTTGCGCGTTCCTGCGGGGGTAGGCTCGACAACGCCCGGTGCGGCGAACAGTCACCGGGACCTAAACATTGTGGAGAGGAGCCCTGACCCAGGGTGAGCACCAAGCCGACCACCACAGACCTTGAGTGGACCGAATTGGACCAGCGGGCCGTAGACACCGCCCGCGTCCTGGCCGCGGACGCCGTACAGAAGGTCGGCAACGGCCATCCGGGTACGGCGATGAGCCTGGCGCCGGCCGCGTACACCCTCTTCCAGAAGGTGATGCGGCACGACCCGGCGGACGCCGACTGGACCGGCCGCGACCGCTTCGTCCTTTCCGCGGGCCACTCGTCCCTCACGCTCTACACCCAGCTCTACCTGGCCGGTTTCGGCCTGGAGCTGGACGACCTCAAGTCGTTCCGCACCTGGGGCTCCAAGACCCCCGGTCACCCGGAGTACGGGCACACGGTCGGCGTCGAGACCACGACCGGTCCGCTGGGCCAGGGTGTCGCCAACGCGGTGGGCATGGCGATGGCCGCCCGCTACGAGCGCGGCCTGTTCGACCCCGAGGCGGCGACGGGCGAGTCCCCGTTCGACCACTTCATCTACGCCATCGCCGGTGACGGCTGCCTCCAGGAGGGCATCTCCGCCGAGGCGTCCTCCATGGCCGGGCACCAGAAGCTCGGCAACCTGGTCCTGCTGTGGGACGACAACCACATCTCGATCGAGGGCGACACGGAGACCGCGATCTCCGAGGACACGCTGAAGCGGTACGAGGCGTACGGCTGGCACGTCCAGCGCGTCGCCCCGAAGCCGGACGGCGACCTGGACCCCGAGGCGCTGTTCAACGCGATCCAGGCGGCCAAGGCCGTCACGGACAAGCCGTCCTTCATCGCGATGCGCTCGATCATCGCCTGGCCCGCCCCGAACGCGCAGAACACCGAGGCCGCGCACGGCTCGGCGCTCGGCGACGACGAGGTCGCGGCCACCAAGCGCGTCCTCGGCTTCGACCCGGAGCAGACCTTCGAGGTCTCCGACGAGGTCATCGCGCACACCCGCAAGGCGCTGGACCGGGGCCGTGAGGCCAAGGCCGAGTGGGAGAAGGGCTTCGCCGCCTGGCGCACCGCCAACCCGGAGCGCGCCGCCGAGTTCGACCGCATCGCCGCCGCCGAGCTGCCCGAGGGCTGGGAGGAGAAGCTCCCCGTCTTCGAGACCGGCAAGGGCGTCGCCACCCGTGCGGCCTCCGGCAAGGTGCTCCAGGCGCTGGGCGCGGTCATCCCCGAGCTGTGGGGCGGCTCGGCCGACCTCGCGGGCTCCAACAACACGACGATCGACAAGACCTCGTCGTTCCTCCCCGAGGGCAACCCCCTCCCGGAGGCCAGCCCGTACGGCCGCACCGTGCACTTCGGCATCCGCGAGCACTCGATGGCCGCCGAGATGAACGGCATCGCCCTGCACGGCAACACCCGCATCTACGGCGGCACCTTCCTGGTGTTCTCCGACTACATGCGCAACGCGGTGCGCCTGTCCGCGCTGATGCACCTGCCGGTGACGTACGTGTGGACGCACGACTCGGTCGGCCTCGGCGAGGACGGCCCGACCCACCAGCCGGTCGAGCACCTGGCCTCGCTGCGCGCGATCCCGGGCCTCAACGTCGTCCGCCCGGCGGACGCCAACGAGACCGCCATCGCCTGGCGCGAGATCCTGAAGCGGTACACCAAGGTGTTCGGCAAGGGCGCCCCGACGGGCCTGGTGCTGACCCGCCAGGGTGTGCCGACGTACGAGCGCAACGAGGACGCCGCGCGCGGTGGCTACGTGCTGTTCGAGGCCGAAGCGGCCGACGGCCAGAGCACAGACGCCCAGGTCGTCCTCATCGGCACCGGCTCCGAGGTCCAGCTCGCCGTCGAGGCGCGCGAGGAGCTCCAGGCCGCGGGCGTCCCGACGCGTGTCGTGTCGATGCCGTCCGTGGAGTGGTTCGAGGAGCAGGACCAGGGGTACCGGGACAGCGTCCTTCCCCCGTCCGTGAAGGCGCGTGTCGCGGTCGAGGCCGGTATCGGTCTGACCTGGCACAAGTACGTCGGTGACGCGGGCCGGATCGTCTCGCTGGAGCACTTCGGTGCCTCGGCCGACGGCAAGGTCCTCTTCAAGGAGTTCGGCTTCACCGGCGAGGCCGTCGCGGCCGCCGCCCGGGAATCGATCACCGCCGCCCAGCGCTGACGCTCGTACAACGATCTAGGAGATGCAGAACTCATGACAGACGCACTCAAGCGCCTCTCCGACGAGGGCGTTGCGATCTGGCTCGACGACCTGTCGCGCAAGCGGATCACCTCCGGCAACCTCGCCGAGCTGATCGACCAGCAGCACGTCGTGGGCGTCACCACCAACCCGTCGATCTTCCAGAAGGCGATCTCCTCCGGCGACGGTTACGAGGGCCAGCTGACCGACCTCGCCGCCCGGAAGGTGACCGTCGAGGAAGCCATCCGGATGATCACGACGGCGGACGTCCGTGACGCCGCCGACATCCTGCGCCCCGTCTTCGACGCGACGCAGGGCCAGGACGGCCGGGTCTCCATCGAGGTCGACCCGCGCCTGGCGCACAACACCCGGGCGACGGTCGCCGAGGCCAAGCAGCTCGCCTGGCTGGTGGACCGCCCCAACACGCTGATCAAGATCCCGGCGACGAAGGCCGGTCTGCCGGCGATCACCGAGGTCATCGGCAAGGGCATCAGCGTCAACGTCACGCTGATCTTCTCCCTTGAGCGCTACCGCGAGGTCATGGACGCCTACCTGGCGGGTCTGGAGAAGGCGAAGGCCGCGGGCCTGGACCTCTCCAAGATCCACTCGGTGGCCTCCTTCTTCGTGTCCCGCGTGGACACCGAGATCGACAAGCGCCTCGACGGCCTGGGCACGGACGAGGCCAAGGCCCTCAAGGGCAAGGCCGCGCTGGCCAACGCCCGCCTGGCCTACCAGGCGTACGAGGAGGTCTTCTCCTCCGACCGCTGGGCGGCCCTGGACAAGGCGCAGGCCAACAAGCAGCGGCCGCTGTGGGCCTCGACCGGCGTCAAGGACCCCGCGTACAAGGACACGCTGTACGTCGACGACCTGGTGGCCCCGGGCACGGTGAACACCATGCCGGAGGCGACCCTGGAGGCCGCGGCCGACCACGGCGAGATCACCGGCAACACCATCGCGGGCACGTACGAGCAGGCCCGCGCCGAGCTCGACGCCGTCGAGAAGCTGGGCATCGCGTACGACGACGTCGTGGAGCTGCTGGAGACCGAGGGCGTCTCCAAGTTCGAGGACGCCTGGAACGACCTGCTCAAGTCGACCGAGGCCGAGCTCAAGCGCCTCGCTCCTTCGGAGGGCTAAAACCTTGTCCAGCAGCAATCCGCTGCGTGACGCACAGGATCGACGGCTCCCGCGCATCGCGGGGCCGTCGGGCCTGGTCATTTTTGGCGTCACGGGCGATTTGTCCCGTAAAAAGTTGATGCCCGCCGTCTACGACCTGGCCAACCGCGGCCTGCTGCCGCCGGGCTTCTCGCTCATCGGCTTCGCCCGTCGCGACTGGGCCAGCGAGGACTTCGCGCAGGTCGTGCACGACGCGGTCAAGGAGCACGCGCGCACGGAGTTCCGCGAGGAGGTCTGGCAGCAGCTGATCCAGGGCATGCGCTTCGTCCAGGGCGACTTCGACGACGACGAGGCGTTCGAGACGCTGAAGTCGACGATCCACGAGCTGGACCAGGCGCAGGGCACCGGCGGCAACTTCGCCTTCTACCTGTCGGTGCCGCCGAAGTTCTTCCCCAAGGTCGTCCAGCAGCTGAAGAAGCACGGGCTGGCGGACCAGAAGGAGAACTCCTGGCGGCGCGCCGTCATCGAGAAGCCCTTCGGGCACGACCTGGCCTCCGCGCAGGAGCTCAACCGGATCGTCCACGAGGTCTTCCCGCCGAACGAGGTCTTCCGCATCGACCACTACCTGGGGAAGGAGACGGTGCAGAACATCCTGGCGCTGCGTTTCGCCAACCAGATGTTCGAGCCGATCTGGAACCGGTCGTACGTGGACCACGTGCAGATCACCATGGCCGAGGACATCGGCATCGGCGGCCGGGCCGGGTACTACGACGGCATCGGCGCGGCCCGCGACGTCATCCAGAACCACCTCCTCCAGCTCCTGGCCCTGACCGCGATGGAGGAGCCCGCCTCCTTCGACGCGGACGCGCTGGTGGCGGAGAAGTCCAAGGTGCTGGGCGCGGTCAAGATCCCCCGGGATCTGGGCCGGGACACCGTGCGCGGCCAGTACGCGGCGGGGTGGCAGGGCGGCGCGAAGGCCGTCGGCTACCTCCAGGAGGACGGCATCGACCCCAAGTCGAAGACCGACACCTACGCCGCCGTGAAGCTGGAGATCGACAACCGCCGCTGGGCGGGCGTCCCGTTCTACCTGCGCACCGGCAAGCGCCTCGGCCGCCGGGTCACGGAGATCGCGGTCGTCTTCCAGCGCGCCCCGCACTCCCCCTTCGACCACACCGCCACCGAGGAGCTCGGCCAGAACGCGATCGTCATCCGCGTCCAGCCGGACGAGGGCGTCACCGTGCGCTTCGGCTCCAAGGTGCCCGGCACCTCGATGGAGATCCGGGACGTGTCGATGGACTTCGCGTACGGCGAGTCCTTCACGGAGTCGAGCCCCGAGGCGTACGAGCGCCTGATCCTGGACGTGCTCCTGGGCGACGCCAACCTGTTCCCGCGCCTCGAAGAGGTCGAGCAGTCCTGGCGGATCCTCGACCCGATCGAGCAGTACTGGGACACCCACGGCAAGCCCGCGCAGTACGCGTCCGGCACCTGGGGCCCGGTCGAGGCGGACGAAATGCTCGCACGAGACGGACGGAGCTGGCGCCGGCCATGAGGATCGACCTGACGGACACCACGTCCAGCAAGATCAACAAGGCACTCGTGCAAGGACGGCGGGCCATAGGAACCCCCGCCGTCGGCATGGTGCTGACCCTCGTCATCGTGACGGACGAGGAGAACGCGTACGACGCCCTCAAGGCGGCGAACGACGCGTCCCGCGAGCACCCCTCGCGCACCCTGGTCGTCGTCAAGCGGTTCTCGCGCTCGCCGCGCGACCGCTCGAAGGCGCGCCTGGACGCCGAGGTGCGGCTCGGCGCCGACGCGGGCACCGGTGAAACGGTTGTGCTGCGCCTGTACGGCGAGGTCATCAACCACGCCCAGTCGGTGGTCCTGCCGCTGCTGCTGCCCGACGCCCCCACGGTCGTCTGGTGGCCGGTGAACGGTCCCGTGGACCCGGCGAAGGACCCCCTGGGGGCCCTGGGCCAGCGCCGCGTGACCGACACGTACGCCGCCGAGCAGCCGATCCACGAGCTGACGGCCCGCAGCGAGAACTACACGCCGGGCGACACGGACCTGTCCTGGGCCCGCATCACCCCGTGGCGTTCGATGCTGGCGGCCGCGCTCGACCAGCTGCCCACCAAGGTCACCTCGGTCGAGGTGGAGGGCGAGGAGTTCAACCCGAGCTGCGAGCTGCTGGCCATGTGGCTGGCGGACCGCCTCTCGGTGCCGGTCAAGCGCACCCTCTCCGCCGGTCCCGGTCTGACGGCCGTACGGATGGAGACCGAGGACGGCCCGATCGTCCTGGACCGCGCCGACGGCTCGCTGGCCACGCTGTGCATGAACGGCCAGCCGGACCGCGCGGTGGCGCTCAAGCGCCGCGAGACCTCGGAGCTGCTGGCCGAGGAACTGCGCCGCCTGGACCCGGACGACACCTATGCGTCGGCGCTGAAGTTCGGCGTGGACCGGCTGGGTGCGGTCGTGGAGAAGGCGGAGGCGGAGGCTTCCAAGACGGGCGAGGACGCTGCTGCGGACAAGCCCGCTCCGGCGAAGAAGGCCGCGCCCGCCAAGAAGGCGGCCGCCAAGTGATGAGCAGCTCACCGCAGTTGGTGGTGCACCGGGACAAGGAGCTGATGGCGCAGGCCGCGGCGGCCCGGCTCATCACGAAGGTCGTCGACGCGCAGGCCGCCCGCGGCTCGGCGTCGGTGGTCCTCACCGGTGGCCGCAACGGCAACGGTCTCCTGGCGGCGCTGGCCTCCTCCCCGGCCCGGGACGCGATCGACTGGTCGCGCCTGGACCTGTGGTGGGGCGACGAGCGGTACGTCCCGGCCGACGACCCGGAGCGCAACTACACGCAGGCCCGCGAGGCCCTGCTGGACGCGGTCCCGCTGGACCCGGCCCGGGTGCACGCGATGCCCGCGTCGGACGCGGGCTTCGACGACGCGGACTCGGCGGCGGAGGCCTACGCGGCCGAACTGGCGGCGGCCGCTCGCCCCGAGGACCACGGCCGGGTCCCCACCTTCGACGTCCTCATGCTGGGTGTCGGCCCGGACACGCACGTCGCGTCGCTCTTCCCGGAGCACCCGGCGGTGCGCGAGACGGAGCGGACGGTGGTGGGTGTGCACGGCGCCCCCAAGCCCCCGCCGACCCGTATCTCGCTCACCCTCCCGGCGATCCGGGCGGCCCGCGAGGTGTGGCTGCTCGCGGCGGGCGAGGACAAGGCGAAGGCCGCGGCCATCGCCCTCTCGGGCCCCGGCGAGATCCAGGCCCCGGCCTCGGGCGCGTACGGCCGTGCCCGCACACTCTGGCTGCTGGACACGTCGGCGGCATCGGAACTCCCGAGGTCCCTCTACCCCCCGTCCTCGGCCTGACCTTCCTCACGCACCGCGGCCCGGCCCGTCCCTCACCAGGGGAACGGCCGGGCCGCGGTGCGTCGGCGTTTTTACGCGTGTTGCGGCGTGCTGTCCGGGTCCCGCTCCAGGAACGGGCCGAGCAGCCCCTCCACCGCCTCCGCGGCGAACTCCAGCCCCTCCGCCTGCCCCGCGTCGTACGCGGAGTACGCCCCGGTCCCGGCGGCGGTCGTGGCCGTCACCGTGACCAGCCCCTTCCTCCGCTGGAACACCGACTGCTTCACGGTGAACCCGATCACCCCGTCGCGCCGCAGCGCCACCGTGGCCCGCCGCACCGACCCCGACCGCACCACCAGGTACGCGCCCGTCAGCCCGTGCCCCAGGGAGCGGTACGCGTCCACCGCCAGCAGCGCGGCCACCGGCAGCAGCAGCACCGCTGCCGCCCCCGCGACCCACACCAGCACCTGTGTCAGCAACACGCCCAGCAGCAGGAGCACCGCCACCAGGGTGAGCACCGAGCCGAGCGCCCACCGCAGCCGCCGCCCGCGCGCCGCCACCGGGTGCGCCCGCAGACGTACCGCCGACGTGGGAGAGACCGGCTCCCGCAGCACGCGTGCGGCCACCGCGTCCGCCACCGGACGGGGCACTGCCGGGACGAGGGTCTTGCGGTCCGTCTTCTGGTCGGTCTCGGTCTCCGCGAGGCCGGTCGCCACTGCGTCCACCCTGGCCGCGCCGGACAGCCGGATGCCCAGCGGTTCCAGCACCTCCACCCCGCGCAGCCGTCGCTCCTCGATGGAGATCGACCGGGAGGTGAACAGCCCCCGCTGCACCCGCAGCGTCCCGCCCGGCTCGCGGTCCAGCCGGTACCCCCACCACATCTCGACGAACAGCCCCAGCGCTCCGACGACCCCCGCGACCAGCAGCACCAGGGCCAGCGTGAGGATCATCCAGAGCACGGCCGCCCCCTCGAACAGGTCGCCGACCCACTCGATGACCTTCGCCTGGAGCCCAAACCACTCGCTGCCCTGCATCACCGCGCCGCCCGCGGCGAGGCCCAGGAGGGGCGCGGCGAAGGACACCGGCGCGTACTTGATCCAGCGGGGGTCCAGGGTGGCGAGCCTGCCGTCGACGTTCTCGCCGTCGTCCTGCTGGGCGGCCCGGCTCAGCAGCTCGCGGCGCAGCCGGTCGCCCTCCTGCCGGGTGACCGGGTTGATCTGGAGGATGGAGTCCGCTCCCCCGGCGCTGTGCTCCCCGGTGCCGATGCGCACCTTGACCAGGCCGAGGACCCGCAGCAGCGGGTGGGCGGTGAGGTCGACGGTGCGGATGCGCTCCCGGCGCAGCGACCGGCGCTTCACCAGCAGCAGCCCGGTGTGCAGTTCGGCCCGCTCGGGGCCGATCCGGTAGCGGGTGTGCCGCCAGCGGAGGTACTCCAGGCCCGCGCTGCCGAGGATGAACAGGGCTGCCCCGCCGAGCACCCAGCCGAGCGCTCTGGCCGCCCCGAAAGGGACCACGAGGGCGACGAAGGTGGGCACGCCGCCGCTGAAGGCGATGCCGCCCATGAGGAGCGAGGAGATGAGTACCGTACGTCGGTCCAGCTTCTGCCAGGGCACGTCGGCGGGGGTGCCCGGGGCCGGGGCGGCGTCCGCACCGTCCGCGGGCACCTCGGCAGGCACCTCGGCGGGCACCCCGTCCGTGGACGGCCCGTCCCCGTTCGCCCGCGTGCCGCTCATGTCGCGTCCCCGGGGGTCGCCCCGGTGATCTCGGTGAGCCGTTCCGCGAGTTCGGCCGCGACCTCGTGGTCGAGCCCCTCGATCTTGACGGCGCCCTTGGCGGACCCGGTGGTGACGACGACGGTGGCCAGCCCGAAGGCCTGCTGCAGCGGCCCGCGCACGGTGTCCACGGTCTGGATCCGCGACATCGGCGCGACGCGCCACTCCTGCCAGAAGTACCCGGTGTGGACGTACACCGCCGCGTCCGTGACCTCCCAGCGGTGCACCCGGTACCACCACACGGGCAGGAACAGCGCGGCGAGCAGCCCCGGCACGGCGATCACCACCGCGGGGAGGAACAGCCAGAACCTGGCCGGTCCGATCAGCACCCCGAGCAGGACCAGGACGAGGACCGGCGACAGGACGAGGAGCAGCCACTGCACCCGCCACCAGGGGACGACCCTGCGGTCGAACCTGTTGCGCGGCGGTCTCAGCCGTACCGCCCCCGTGCCCGCTCCGGTCCCCGTCACCGTCACCCCTCACCCCTCAGCCGGTCGACCTCAACGGCCTCGCAACGTACGGTACTTGCCCACCAGAGCAGCGGTCGAACTGTCGAGCGCCTCGCCCTTCTCCGCTCCGGTCAGCACCGGTTCGATCTTCTTCGCCAGGACCTTGCCCAGCTCGACGCCCCACTGGTCGAAGGAGTCGATGTTCCAGATCGCGCCCTGGACGAACACCTTGTGCTCGTACAGCGCGATCAACTGGCCCAGCACGGACGGCGTCAGCTCGTCGCTGAGGATCGTGGTCGTGGGGTGGTTGCCGCGGAAGGTCTTGTGCGGCACCAGCTCCTCGGCGACGCCCTCGGCCCGTACCTCCTCCGGGGTCTTGCCGAAGGCGAGCGCCTGCGTCTGGGCGAAGAAGTTCGCCATCAGCAGGTCGTGCTGGGCCTCCAGGCCGGCGGTCAGGTCGGCGACCGGGCGGGCGAAGCCGAGGAAGTCGGCGGGGATGACCTTGGTGCCCTGGTGCAGCAACTGGTAGTACGCGTGCTGCCCGTTGGTGCCCGGGGTGCCCCAGACAACCGGTCCGGTCTGCCAGTCGACGGGGTTGCCGTCGCGGTCCACGGACTTGCCGTTGGACTCCATGTCGAGCTGCTGGAGGTAGGCGGTGAACTTCGACAGGTAGTGGCTGTACGGGAGGACCGCGTGCGCCTGCGCGTCGAAGAAGGCCCCGTACCAGACTCCGAGCAGGCCGAGCAGCAGCGGTGCGTTCTCCTCGGCGGGAGCGGTGCGGAAGTGCTCGTCGACCTGGTGGAAGCCGTCGAGCATCTCGCGGAAGCGGTCCGGGCCGATGGCGATCATCAGCGAGAGGCCGATGGCCGAGTCGTAGGAGTAGCGGCCGCCGACCCAGTCCCAGAACTCGAACATGTTGGCCGTGTCGATGCCGAAGTCGGCGACCTTCTCGGCGTTGGTGGACAGCGCCACGAAGTGCCGGGCGACGGCGGAGGCGTCGCCGCCGAGCTGCGCCAGCAGCCAGTTGCGGGCGGAGGTGGCGTTGGTGATGGTCTCGATCGTCGTGAACGTCTTGGAGGCGACGATGAAGAGCGTCTCCTCGGCGTCCAGGTCGCGGATCGCCTCGTGCAGGTCGGCGCCGTCCACGTTGGACACGAAGCGGAAGTCCAGCTCGCGGGCGGTGAAGGAGCGCAGCACCTCGTACGCCATGGCGGGACCGAGGTCGGAGCCGCCGATGCCGATGTTGACGACCGTCTTGATGCGCCTGCCGGTGTGCCCGGTCCACTCGCCCGAGCGGACCTTGTCGGCGAAGGCGGCCATCTTGTCGAGGACGGCGTGCACGGCCGGGACGACGTTCTCGCCGTCGACCTCGATCACGGCGCCGCGCGGGGCGCGCAGCGCGGTGTGCAAGACGGCGCGGTCCTCGGTGGTGTTGATCTTCTCGCCGCGGAACATGGCGTCCCGCAGCTCGGCGACGCCGGTGGCCCTGGCCAGCCCGCGCAGCAGGCCGAGGGTCTCGTCGGTGATCAGGTGCTTGGAGTAGTCGAGGTACAGGTCGCCGACCTGGAGCGTGTAACCCGTGCCGCGGGCCGGGTCGGCGGCGAACAGCTCGCGCAGGTGGGCGTCGCCCAGCTGCTCCCGGTGCTTGCCCAGCGCCGCCCACTCGGGCAGCTGGTTCAGCCTGGTGCGGCCGTTCTTCGAATCCATCGCGTTCATCTCGGACATCAGCCCACTTCTACTCGTATCCGCATGCATCCCCCGCTGCTTCCCCAACTTAATTGATCAGGGGTGCGAGTGCGGCAACGGCCAGCCCCATCAGTACGGCTGCCATCAGGGCGGGGGTGTTCAGCCCCCGGGCGGCCGCCGTGAGCCCCGCGAGGAGCGCGCCGAGCGGGGCTCCCGCGACGGCGAGCGTCCGGAAGGCCGAGCTGACCCGTCCCAGCATGGCCGCCGGGCTGCGCTCCTGCATCAGCGTCGTCTGGTTGGCGTTCCACACGATGCCCATCAGTCCGAACACCGCCATCGCCGCGACCGCCGCCCACAGCTCCCGCACCGTGCCCAGGACGACCAGTGCGGCGGTCTGGACGAGACCGGCCAGGAACACGCTGCGTATCCGCCCGAGCCGGGTGGCGAGCCGTCCGGCCAGCAGCCCGCCCGCCACGCTGCCCACGCCGTACGCGGTGATCGCCGCCGCGAATCCGCTCTGCCCGGCGTCCAGCCAGCCGGTGACGTGCAGCACCAGGGTCGCGATGAGCCCGCCGACCCCGATGTTGCCCAGGGTCGTCGCGGTGCACAGGCCGCGCAGCTGCCGGTCCGCCCACAGCACCTTCAGCCCGGCCGCGATGTCCCCGCGCAGGGTGCTGCCCGCAGGGCGCGGCGCCCGCTCCGGTGCCGGGACCCGCAGCGAGGCGATCAGCACGGCGGCGACGACGTAGGTGACCGCGTCGGCGGCGTACGGCACGGAGGGCCCCTGGATCAGCAGCACCGGCACCAGCGGGGCGGCCAGGAACGTACCGGCCACCTGCTGCCCGGTCATCAGCCGCGCGTTGGCCGAGCCCAGTGCCGTCGTCGGCACCAGGGACGGCAGCAGGGCGGTCGCCGCGTTGTCGAAGAGCGTCTGGAGGGTGGTGAGGGCGAAGGCCACCACCATGAGCAGGGCGATCGAGGCGTGCCCCAGCGCGACGGCCACCGCGAAGCCCGCCATCAGCACCCCGCGCACCGCGTCCACGGCCCACATCGCCCGCCGCTGGTCGACCCGGTCCGCGACCGCCCCGCCGAGCAGCCCGAACAGCAGCCACGGCAGGAATCCGCACGCGCTGACCAGCGCCACCAGCACCGGGTCCCGCGTCAGCGTCGCGGCCAGCAGCGGCATCGCTGCGGTGCGCAGCGAGTCGCCGAACTTCGACACGACGGCCGCCGACCACAGCCGTCCGAACCCCCCGCGCCACGCGGGCGCCCGCGCCTCCACCGCCTGCACCGCTGTCACAACTGCCCCCGTGAGCCGAGCCGTTCCGATCCTGCCGTTCAGATCATGGAAAGACCGTAAGGGGTACCACTGACAATCGCGCTGACCAGCAGAAACACTCGATATCAGCTCGACAGCAGGCAGAAACAGCGAGGGCCGGACACCTCACGGTGTCCGGCCCTCGCCGCAATTCCTAGATCTCGCCCCGCAGTTTGGCGAGCGCCTCCGCGAGGATCGCCTCGCCGTCCGCGTCGCTGCGCCGCTCCCGCACGTAGGCGAGATGCGTCTTGTACGGTTCCGTGCGCGGCGGAGCCGGGGGGTTGTCCCGGTCCTGGCCGGCCGGGAATCCACAGCGCGGACAGTCCCAGGTGTCCGGGACCTGCGCGTCGCTGGCGAAGCTGGGCTGTGTCTCGTGCCCGTTGGAGCACCAGAAGGAGATGCGCAGGCGGGGTGCGGACTCGCCGCGCTCGGCCTCGCCCATCGGCCCCGCTCCGACCCGGCTTCCCCGGATCGCGTTGCCACTTGCCACGGTCGTAACTCCCTGCGTGATGTGCTGCGGGGCTGTGTCCTACTGCCCCGCGGCGAGCGCCCAGTCTGCAGTCTGCATGAGGCCCAACGCGCGTCCAGTGACGGGAGTTACACCCCGACGCCGGGACGCCTGCCCATGATAGGCCGCGATCCCGGCGTCGTACCGGACGATGCGCGTCAGCCGTCGAGCTTCATCAGCAGCGCCAGCGCCACGATGAGTGCGAACCAGACGAGCCCCACGACCACGGTGATCCGGTCGAGGTTGCGCTCGGCGACCGAGGACCCTCCGACGGACGACTGCATGCCGCCGCCGAACATGTCGGAGAGGCCGCCGCCCTTCCCCTTGTGCATCAGAACCAGCAGCATCAGCAGCAGGCTGAATACGATCAGGGCGATCGAGAACCCCATAACCACGGCTGGACCAACTTCCTCGGATCAGACAAACCAGGCAAAAGCAACGGGGGCCGGTGGCGAGCCACCGACCCCCGTCAGAGTACGACGGATCGGCCCGAGGGCCTACTCACTGCCGGTAATACCGGCAGCTGCCGCGGCCGACTACTGGTCGCGGAAACGCACGATCTTGACGAACTCGTCGGCGTCCAGCGCCGCGCCGCCGATCAGCGCACCGTCCACGTCCGGCTTCGCCATGATCGCGGCGACGTTCCCGGACTTGACGGAACCGCCGTACTGGATGCGGACCTTGTCGGCCAGCTCCTGCGAGTACAGCTCGGCGAGACGGCCGCGGATGGCCCCGCAGACCTCCTGCGCGTCCTCGGGCGTGGCGACCTCACCGGTGCCGATCGCCCAGACGGGCTCGTACGCGATGACGATGGACTCGGCCTGCTCGGCCGGGATGTCCTTGAGGCCGCCGTCGACCTGGGCCAGCGTGTACGCGACCTGCTGGCCGGCCTTGCGGACGTCCAGGCCCTCGCCGACGCACATGATCGGGGTGAGGCCGTGCTTGTACGCGGCCTTGACCTTGGCGTTGACGACCTCGTCGGTCTCGTTGTGGTACTGGCGGCGCTCGGAGTGGCCGATCGCCACGTAGGAGCACTTGAACTTCGCCAGCATCGCGCCGGAGATCTCACCGGTGTACGCGCCGGAGTCGTGCGCCGAGAGGTCCTGGGCGCCGTACTTGATCTTCAGCTTGTCGCCGTCGACCAGGGTCTGCACCGAACGCAGGTCGGTGAAGGGCGGCAGGACCGCGACCTCGACCGCGTCGTAGTCCTTGTCGGCCAGCGCGAAGGCGAGCTTCTGGACGTGGGCGATGGCCTCGAGGTGGTTGAGGTTCATCTTCCAGTTGCCCGCCATCAGCGGGGTACGGGTGGTGCTCATCTAGGGATCAGTCCTCCAGTGCGGCAAGGCCGGGCAGGGTCTTGCCTTCCAGGTATTCGAGGCTTGCGCCGCCGCCGGTCGAGATGTGGCCGAACGCGTTCTCGTCGAAGCCGAGGATGCGGACCGCGGCGGCGGAGTCGCCACCGCCGACGACCGAGAAGGCGCTGCTGTCGAGCAGGCCCTGCGCGACGGCGGCGGTGCCACCGGCGTAGTCGGGGTGCTCGAAGACGCCCATGGGTCCGTTCCAGAAGACCGTGGCGGCGTCGGCCAGCTTGGCAGCGTACAGCTCACGGGTCTTGGGGCCGATGTCCAGGCCCTCCTGGTCGGCCGGGATGGCGTCGGCGGCGACCGTGGACGGGTTGGCCGGGGTCTTGCCCTTGAGGTCGGGGAACTCCGCCGAGACCAGCACGTCGACCGGCAGGACGAACTCGACGCCCTTCTTCTTCGCCCGGTCCAGGTACTCCAGGACGGTGGGGATCTGGTCCTCCTGGAGCAGCGAGATGCCGACCTCGTGGCCCTGGGCCTTGAGGAAGGTGTACGCCATGCCGCCGCCGACCAGGATGCGGTCGGCCTTCTCCAGCAGGTGGTCGATCACGCCGAGCTTGTCGGAGACCTTGGCGCCGCCGAGGACGACGACGTACGGGCGCTTGACGTCCTCGGTGAGCTTCTTCAGGACGCCGACCTCGGTGGCGATGAGGTCGCCGGCGGCGTGCGGCAGGCGGGCCGGGAGGTCGAAGACCGAGGCGTGCTTGCGGTGCACCGCGCCGAAGCCGTCGCCGACGTAGAGGTCGGCGAGGGAGGCGAGCTCGTCGGCGAAGGCGCCGCGCTCGGCGTCGTCCTTGGACGTCTCACCGGCGTTGAAGCGCAGGTTCTCGATGACCGCGACCTGGCCGTCGGTCAGCGCGTCGACGGTGGCGCGGGCGGACTCGCCGACCGTGTCCGTCGCGAAGGCGACCTCGGCGTCGAGGATCTCGCCGAGCCGGGTTGCGGCCGGGGCGAGGGAGAACGCCGGGTCCGGGGCGCCCTTGGGGCGGCCCAGGTGCGAGGCGACGATCACGCGTGCGCCCGCGGCGGCGAGCTTGGCGATCGTCGGGGCGACGGCGCGGATGCGGCCGTCGTCGGTGATCGTGGTGCCGTCGAGCGGCACGTTGAGGTCGGCGCGGACGAAGACCCGCTTGCCGGTCACACCGTCGGCGATGAGTTCGTCGATCGTCTTCATGAAGTACGGCTCCTCAGAAGGGCTGGACAGGCCACAGGGCTCGCACAGCGCCGCATTGCGCTGCCCGAGCCCTGTCGCTCACATCTTGATGCTCTCAAGCTTTGCTGATCAGAGCTGACCGCCGACGAAGACGGTCAGGTCGACCAGACGGTTGGAGTAGCCCCACTCGTTGTCGTACCAACCGAGGATCTTCACCGTCTTGCCGTCCTGGACCATGGTCAGGGACGAGTCGAAGGTGCACGACGCCGGGTCGCTCACGATGTCGGAGGAGACGATCGGGTCCTCGGTGTAGTAGAGGATGCCCTTCAGGTCGCCGTCCTCGGAGGCCTTCTTGAACGCGGCGTTGACCTCGTCCTTGGTGACCTCGCGGCCGAGCTCGACGACCAGGTCGGTGGCCGAACCGGTCGGGACCGGCACGCGCATGGCGATGCCGTCGAGCTTGCCCTTGAGCTGCGGGAGGACCAGCGCGGTGGCCTTGGCGGCACCGGTCGTGGTCGGGATGATGTTCTCGGCGGCGGCGCGGGCGCGACGCAGGTCCGAGTGCGGGAAGTCCAGGATGCGCTGGTCGTTGGTGTACGCGTGGACCGTCGTCATCAGGCCCTTGACCAGGCCGAAGTTCTCGTCGAGAACCTTCGCCATCGGCGCCACGCAGTTGGTGGTGCAGGAGGCGTTGGAGATGACGTGGTGGTTGGCCGCGTCGTACTTGTCCTGGTTGACGCCCATCACGATGGTGATGTCCTCGTCCTTGGCCGGAGCCGAGATGAGGACCTTCTTCGCGCCACCGGCGATGTGCTTCTCGGCGTCGGCCTTCTTGGTGAAGATACCGGTCGACTCGATCACGATGTCGACGCCCAGCGTGCCCCACGGGATGTCGGCGGGGTTGCGCTCGGACAGCACCTTGATGGTGTGGCCGTCGACGGTGATGGTGTCCTCGGTGTGCGACACCTCGGCCTTGAGGCGGCCCAGGATGGTGTCGTACTTCAGAAGGTGCGCGGTGGTCGCGGTGTCACCCAGGTCGTTGACAGCCACGATCTCGATGTCCGCACCCTGCTCCAGCAGCGCCCGGAAGTAGTTGCGCCCGATGCGGCCGAAGCCGTTGATGCCTACGCGGATCGTCACGAACCGATCTCCTCGTTGGTACGCCGGGGTTTCGACGCCACGGCGAGCTTGAATGGGATGTCCCCGACCGCTGTCGACCCTACCTCTCCGTAGACCAACCCGCCGCATCGAGTACGGCCGCGCCGTGGCCGGAACACACCGCGGCGGCCCGTACTCCCCAGTAGTGAAGCGGGTAGTACGGGCCGCCGGGACCTTTGTCCGTATTACTCAGCGTGACCGGAAGGGTCGGCTCCGGACGCTGTCGGTGTTCAGCCCTTGATGCTCTTCAGGGCCTTCTCCAGCAGCGTGGCGCGCTGCTTGGCGTCCGGCACGTGCTCCAGGCCGAAGCCCAGGAGCGCGGTGTCACGGGTGGTGACCGCCGCGTACGTGGCGAACAGTTCGCCGGTACGGGCCCACGGGCCGACGACCGGCGGGCTGCCGGCCGGCGACGCGGACGGGGCCCAGGCGCCGAGGCCCGCCTCGAAGCCGTCCACGGCCTGGTCGACGCCGCCGACGCTGATCCGTGCGTTGTCGGCGAAGACGCCGCGGCCCAGGCTGCCCGGGTCGGTGACGTACGACAGCGACAGCTCGACCTTCTTGCCGGCGTAGGCGCTCAGGTCGAAGGAGACCTGCTTCCAGCCGGAGGAGGTGCCGGTGAAGCTGTTCCACTGGCCGCTGGAACCGCTCGCGGTGCAGCCGTCGGCGCCCTGGGTCAGGTAGTGCGTGAGGAACGGGTGGGCCCGGATGAAGAACCCGGCCTCGCACTCGGCGGGGACGGCGTTCTTGGTGAGGCCGCTCGCCTCGGGCAGCGTCGTCCAGTCCTCGGCGCCGGTGGTGTGCGCCTCCAGCAGGGCGTGGTCGTACGCGGGCTCGGTGTTCCAGTTGAGCGCCATCTTCAGCTTCGGCTGGTCGGCCGCGGTGACGCCCGTGAGGTCCACGGTGCGGGTGAGGCGCTTCCAGTTGCTGTTGGTGCTGACCGCCGAGGCCATGCCCTGGCCCTCGTAGGGGGCGTACGGGTTGTTGATGCCCGTGTAGCGGCCCGCCTGGGCGCTCTTGAACTGCGGGAACTGCGCCGCCGGGAGCGAGTCCGAGGTGACCAGGTAGGAGCCCGCGGTGTCCAGCGGGTTGCCGGGGGCGCCGGTCAGCGGGGTGGTGACCCCTGACAGGCCGCCGGAACCGGCGAGACCGGTGGCGCCGGGGCTGTTCACCCGGCCGTAGGCACCCAGGTAGTACTGGCTGAAGTCGTCGGTGTCGGCCGGGCCGAGCTTGGCCTCGCCGCCCGCCTTCTCACCGGCCTCGACCAGCTTGCCGCCCTCGTTGAGGTAGGAGCGCAGCGCGAGCTGGGTCGGGCCGCCGGGCACGGAGGCGCCGGTGTAGTGCACCACCGCGTCGTAGTGGCCGAGGACGCCCAGCGGGTGCGGGGCGCCCTGCGTGGCGACGTCCCAGACGGTGGCGGAGCGGCCGTTGGCCTTCAGCGCGTCGACGTACTTCTGGACCTGCGTCGCGGGCGCGCCCTCCTCGGCGACCACCAGGTGGGCGGCCTTGGGGGTGTTGGCGAGCGTGTAGGTGAAGTGCTGGCTGGAGGTCGGCTTCCCGGCCTTCGTCTCGCCGGTGAACCAGACCTCGACCTTGTCGCCCGGCTTGCCGTCCTGGACCTTGGCCCGGTAGTCGTCGAAGTAGGTGTTGTCCTCGTCGCCGTAGCGCAGGCCGCCGTCCCAGGCCTTCAGCGCCTGGTCGTGCACCGCGCCGCCGTTGACGCGGTACTTGAGCTCCTTGTCACGCACCGACTTGCGGACCGTGACGTTGATCTCCTGGTCCTTGTCGCGGGCGTAGGAGACGGTGAACGGGTCCAGCGTGAAGTCCGGGGCGTCGATGCCGACGGAGGACTTCGGCTGGTCGGGCGTGAGCGTCGTCTCGGCGACGGAGAGCGCGAACGGGATGTTCTTGGCGAACTCCTGCTGGATCAGCTTCTCGTCGTCGGGGAAGTTGAAGCCGGAGAGGCAGTCCTCGGGCTTCCAGCGGTCGTTCGGGTCGATCCGGGAGGCCGTCTCGCAGGTGGTCATCTCCGGCGTGAACATCTTGATGCCGTTGACGTTGCCCGCGTGGCCGTCGGCCTCGCCGTTGGTGGTGTACAGCTCCGAGGAGACCTGCGGGTAGTAGCCGGGGACGGCCGAGTTCTCCGGGGTGCCGGCGAGGGCCTTGAGGGCCACGTCGTCGGGGGTGTTGGTGGCGACCTGCCAGCCCACTCCGTACAGCAGCAGCTCGGAGGCCGAGTGGTAGTTGATCGCGTACTTGAAGCCGATGCGCTTTTCGAACGCGTCGAGCGCCTTGGTCTCGGGCTCGGAGTTGGGGCCCGCGCCGCGGTAGGTCTCGTCGGTGGTGTCGGGGGACGAACCCTCGTTGTCGTAACCCCACTTGTAGGCGAAGTTGCGGTTGAGGTCGATGCCGTCGCCGGACTCGATGGTGCCGTTGCCGTTGACGTCGCGGAGGTTCTTGCGCCACAGCCGGACGTTGTCGTCGGTGCTGGTGAACGTGTAGTCGTAGCCGTCCGGGTTGGCGGACAGCAGGAACCACAGTTCGCTGGAGTCGACCAGCTTGGTGATCTGCGCGTTCTTGCCGTAGTTGTCGAGGTAGTGGTGCATCAGCCGCCGGTTCATCTCCGGGGTGATCCACTCACGCGCGTGCTGGTTGGACATGTACAGCGTCGAGGGCTTGGAGCCGTCGGCGGACTTCTTCGCGTTCTTGGTGAGCTTGAGAGCGAGGATGTCCTTGCCCTGGACCGTCTTGCCGATGCTGACCAGCTTGGTGATCCCGGGGTACTTCTGCGCGGTGGCCAGCAACTCCTCCTGGAGGCCGCCCTTTCCGCTGTACGGACGGAACACGCCGTCGCCGGGGACCGCGGCGGCCCGCGCCGCGGCGGCGGAGACCTTGCGCTCGCTGATGGAGACGCCCTGCGTGCGCAGTTCGGCGGCCTGCTTCTGGGTGAGGATCAGCTCGACGGTGGCGGTGCCCTTGGCCGGGACGCGCTCGCTGAGCTCGTGGGCGTCGGTACCCGCCTTGAGCAGCAGCGGCACCTGGGCCTGGGTGACCGTGGCGTTCCACACGGAGATGTCGTCGCCGCCCCGGGCGGCGTCCCCGGCGGGCTGCGCCTGGGCCACGGGTATCGCTGTGCCCCCGGCGATCCCGGCTATCAGCAGTGAAGATGCGGCGAGGATCGATCTCGCTCTGCGTCTCATGTGCCCCCCTTGCTGTTGTCTGTCACGTGAGTGAACAGACGTCAGAATCATGACCATTCATGGTCACGTCAAGAGCACATCAGCAACACAACAAGCTGCCCCTGACACCCAATGGGGCGCCAGGGGCGGCTAGTTGTGGCGGAGTCATGAATTCCGCAGCACAGGGGCCCTGCGGACTACAGGCTCGTGGCCATTCCGTTGGCCATGCCCGGCGTCATCGTCCCGGTCATGCTGCCCGTCAGGTTGCTCGGCGCGTTGCCGCTCAGGGGCCCGTTGTCGGCGAGGGCGGCACTGTTGGCGAGGGAGGCGGCGAGGCCCTTGGCCATCTCCTCCTCGATCTCCTCGGTCATGTCCTCGGTGAGGTTGCACTCCGTACCGGGGATGCCGAGGTCCTGGGCCCGCTTGTCCGCCATGGCGAGCAGGCGGCGGATGCGGCCCGCGACGGCGTCCTTGGTGAGCGGCGGGTCGGCGAGCGCGCCCAGCTCCTCCAGCGAGGCCTGCTTGTGCTCCATGCGCAGGCGGCCCGCCGCGGCGAGGTGCTCGGGCACCTCCTCGCCGAGGATCTCCAGCGCACGCTGCACGCGGGCACCGGCGGCGACGGCGGCGCGGGCGCTGCGGCGCAGGTTGGCGTCGTCGAAGTTGGCGAGCCGGTTGGCGGTGGCGCGGACCTCGCGGCGCATCCGCCGCTCCTCCCAGGCCAGTACCGACTCGTGCGCGCCGAGCCGGGTCAGCAGGGCGCCGATCGCGTCGCCGTCCCGTACGACGACCCGGTCCACGCCGCGCACCTCGCGGGCCTTGGCCCCGATGGAGAGCCTGCGGGCCGCGCCGACCAGTGCGAGCGCGGCCTCCGGGCCGGGGCAGGTGACCTCCAGGGAGGACGAGCGGCCCGGCTCGGTGAGGGAGCCGTGCGCGAGGAAGGCCCCGCGCCAGGCCGCCTCGGCGTCACAGGTGGCCCCCGAGACCACCTGCGGGGGAAGTCCCCGGATGGGGCGTCCGCGGCCGTCCACGAGGCCGGTCTGGCGTGCGAGTTGATCGCCGCCCGCCACGACCCGTACGAGATAGCGCGAACCCCGGCGAAGACCGCTGGGGGCCATCACCACGAGCTCCGAGCTGTGCCCGAAGATCTCCAGAATGTCCTTCTTCAGCCTGCGTGCCGCATAGCTGATGTCCAGCTCCGCCTCGATCACGATGCGCCCGCTCACCAGGTGCAGGCCGCCCGCGAACCGGAGGATCGCCGAGACCTCTGCCTTTCTGCAGCAGGTCCGGGTGACGGGGAGCCGGGAGATTTCGTCCTTCACCGCTGCCGTCATCGCCATGGGCCGATCCTTCCATGCATCCGAAAAATACGGTCGTACGCGGCTGCCAGGAGCTCCGGGTCGTGCTTGGGGGCTCCGTCGGGCCGGGCCACCGGCGCCAGCTCGACCGTCGCACCGAGCCGTTTGGCGGCATCGGCGAGTTCGGGAAGGTCGGGCACGGCGGCCTGGTCGGCCAGCACCACGTCGAAGGCGAGTTTAGGGGCGTGTCGGGCCAAAACCTCCAAATGACGTTGCGGTGAAAAGCCCTCGGTTTCGCCCGGTTGGGGCGCGAGATTGAGGGACAGAATCCGCCTCGCCTTGGTCTCCACCAGGGCATCGAGCAGTTCTGGGACCAACAGGTGGGGGATCACCGAGGAGAACCAGGAACCGGGTCCGAGAACCACCCAGTCGGCGTCACGAACCGCCGCCACGGCCTCCGGAACGGCCGGCGGATCGTGCGGTACGAGGTGCACCGACTGCACCTCGCCGGGGGTCAGCGCGACGGTCGCCTGGCCGCGCACGGTGTCGACGTCGTCGGGTCGCTCGGGGTCGTGGCCGCGTACGAGCGCCTGGAGCTCCAGCGGGACCGCGGACATGGGCAGCACCCGGCCGTGCGCTCCCAGGAGCTTGCCGACCAGGTCCAGGGCCTGCACGTGGTCGCCGAGCTGCTCCCACAGGGCGACGATCAGCAGATTGCCGACCGCGTGCTCGTGCAGGTCGCCCTTGGACTCGAAGCGGTGCTGGATGACGCGGGACCAGGTCTGCCCCCATTCGTCGTCCCCGCACAGCGCGGCGAGCGCCTTGCGCAGGTCGCCGGGGGGCAGGACGCCCAGCTCCTCCCGGAGCCGGCCGCTGGAGCCGCCGTCGTCGGCGACGGTGACGACGGCGGTCAGGTCGCCCGTGATGCGCCGCAGCGCGGTGAGCGAGGCGGACAGGCCCATGCCGCCGCCGAGGGCGACGACCTTGGGCGTGGCGCCGCGCCTGCCGCGTGCGGCGCGCGGGGAGGGCTCACTGCCGAGCGCGGAGGTGACCCTGCGCAGGCGGTGCAGCCGGACGGTGCGGTTGGTCACTCGCGCCCCATGTCCCGGTGGACGACGACGGTCTCGACGCCCTCGGTGGACAGGCGGGCGGCCAGCTTCTCGGACATGGCGACCGAGCGGTGCTTGCCGCCGGTGCAGCCGACCGCGATGGTGACGTACCGCTTGCCCTCGCGGCGGTAGCCGGTGGCGATGAGCTGGAGGAGCTCGGTGTAGCGGTCGAGGAACTCCTTGGCGCCGGGCTGGTTGAAGACGTAGCCCGACACCTCCTCGTTGAGGCCGGTGAAGGGGCGCAGCTCCGGGACCCAGTGCGGGTTGGGCAGGAAGCGGCAGTCCACCACGAGGTCGGCGTCGACGGGCAGGCCGTACTTGTAGCCGAAGGACATGACGGTGGCGCGCAGCTCCGGCTCCTCGTCCCCGGCGAACTGGGCGTCCATCTTGGCGCGCAGTTCGTGGACGTTGAGGCTGGAGGTGTCGATCACCAGGTCGGCGTCGCCGCGCAGCTCGCGCAGCAGGTCGCGCTCGGCGGCGATGCCGTCGGTGATGCGGCCGTCGCCCTGGAGGGGGTGCGGGCGGCGGACCGACTCGAAGCGGCGGACCAGGGCGTCGTCGGAGGACTCCAGGAAGACGATGCGCCGGTGGACGCCCTTGGCGTCGAGGTCGGCGAGGGATTCGCGGAGGTTGTCGAAGAAGCGGCGGCCGCGGACGTCGACGACGACGGCGATGCGGGCGACGTTGCCCTGGGAGCGGGCGCCGAGCTCCACCATGGTGGGGATCAGCGCGGGCGGCAGGTTGTCGACGACGAACCAGCCGAGGTCCTCCAGGCACTTCGCGGCGGTGCTGCGGCCGGCCCCGGACATGCCGGAGATGATGACCAGCTCGGGGATGGGCGTCTCGGCGGCCTCGGCGGTCTCCCGCGTGGTGCCCGTACTCACGTGTGCTCCGTCTCGGTCGGTGTCCTGGCCCGGTGCGGGGCCCGGTGCAGGGCCTCGGTCAGGCTCTGGGCTGCTCTGCTGGGTCATGTGTGCTTCCCCCGTTCTCCGACGGGGTGGCCGCGGGTGCGGTTGCCTCGTCGTCCTCAATGATCTCTCCTGTCGCCGTGTTCACGGCGGGTGCGGCCGGAGCCGCCGCTGCGAGGGCCGCGGCGACGGTCTCGGCCGTTTTGCGGCCTATCCCCGGAACCTCGCAGATCTGATCAATTGTGGCGGATCGGAGCTTCTTCACCGAACCGAAGTGCTTGACGAGTGCCTGCTTGCGGGTCTCGCCCAGGCCCGGTACGTCGTCCAGGGGCCCCGCACGGAAGCGCTTGGCCCGCTTGCTGCGCTGGTAGGTGATGGCGAAGCGGTGGGCTTCGTCACGAACCCGCTGGAGGAGGTAGAGGCCCTCGCTGGTGCGCGGCAGGACCACCGGGTCGTCCTCGTCGGGCAGCCAGACCTCTTCGAGGCGCTTGGCGAGGCCGCAGACGGCGACGTCGTCGATGCCCAGCTCGTCCAGGGCCCGCTGGGCCGCGGCGACCTGCGGCTGCCCGCCGTCGACCACCACGAGCTGCGGCGGGTAGGCGAAGCGCTTGGGCCGGCCGTCGTCCTCCTGGAGCTGCTCCTCGGGGATCTCGCCGCCCATGAGGTCGCCGGTCTTCTCCTTGGCGGAGAGGTACCGCTTGAAGCGCCGGGTGATCACCTCGTGCATGGAGCGGACGTCGTCCTGGCCCTCGAAGCTCTTGATCTCGAAGCGCCGGTACTCGCTCTTGCGGGCCAGGCCGTCCTCGAAGACCACCATGGAGGCCACCACGTCGTCGCCCTGGAGGTGCGAGATGTCGTAGCACTCGATGCGCAGGGGGGCGCCGTCCAGGCCGAGGGCCTCGGCGATCTCCTCCAGGGCGCGCGAGCGGGTGGTCAGGTCGGAGGCGCGCTTGGTCTTGTGCAGGACCAGGGACTGCTGCGCGTTGCGCTGGACCGTCGCCATGAGGTCCTTCTTGTCGCCGCGCTGCGGGATGCGCAGCGAGACGTTGGAGCCGCGCTTGGCGGTCAGCCACTGGTTGACGGCGGCCGTGTCCTCGGGGAGCGCGGGGACGAGCACCTCCTTGGGCACCGCCTCGCCGCTCTCCTCGCCGTACAGCTGCTGGAGGGCGTGCTCCACCAGGCCGGAGGTGTCGACGTTCTCGACCTTGTCGGTGACCCAGCCGCGCTGGCCGCGCACGCGTCCGCCGCGGACGTGGAAGATCTGCACGGCGGCCTCCAGCTCGTCCTCGGCGAGGGCGATGAGGTCGGCGTCGGTGGCGTCGTTGAAGACGATCGCGTTCTTCTCCAGGGCCCGCTTCAGCGCCTCTATGTCGTCGCGCAGGCGGGCGGCCTTCTCGTACTCCATGTCCTCGGCGGCGATCATCATCTGCTGCTCGATGCGCTGGAGGTGGGTGCCGGTGCGGCCGGCCATGAAGTCGCAGAAGTCCTCGGCCAGTTCGCGGTGCTCCTCGGGGGTGACCTTGCCGACGCAGGGGGCGGCGCACTTGCCGATGTAGCCGAGCAGGCAGGGGCGGCCGATCTGGGCGGAGCGCTTGAAGACACCGGCGGAGCAGGTGCGCACGGGGAAGACGCGGAGCATCAGGTCGACGGTCTCGCGGATCGCCCAGGCGTGGCCGTACGGACCGAAGTAGCGCACGCCCTTCTTCTTGGGGCCGCGCATCACCTGGACGCGCGGGAACTCCTCGTTCATCGTCACCGCGAGGTGCGGATAGCTCTTGTCGTCGCGGTACTTGACGTTGAACCGGGGGTCGAACTCCTTGATCCAGGAGTACTCCAGCTGGAGCGCCTCGACCTCGGTGGAGACGACCGTCCACTCCACGGACGCGGCGGTGGTGACCATCGTGCGCGTACGGGGGTGGAGGTTGGCCAGGTCCTGGAAGTACGAGGACAGCCGCGGGCGCAGGCTCTTGGCCTTCCCGACGTAGATCACCCGGCGGTGCTCGTCGCGGAAGCGGTAGACCCCCGGCGAGTCGGGGATCTGGCCCGGCTTGGGACGGTAGCTGGAGGGATCTGCCATGGGTGAAGCCTACTTGCGGGCACTGACAGTCGGGGGGGCCCGGGGGGGGGCCCCCCCCCGGGGGGGGGGGGCCCCCACCCCTTCGTGCGCTTGCGCCCGCGTACGACCCGGAAGCCCCCCGCGGCGCGGAGCACCGCCCCCCCCGCGGCCCCCCCCGGGGGTGGGGGGGTGGGGGCGGGGGTGGGGGGGGTGGGGGGGGGGGGGGGGGAGGGGGAGGGGGGGGGGGGGGGGCAGGAGGGGGGGGGGGGGGGGGGGGCCCCCCCCCGACTGTGGTGCGGTGACTGCTACTGCTGCGTGCGCTTGCGCAGTCGTACGACGGTGAAGCCCGCGGCGGCGAGGAGCACGGCCGCTCCCCCGGCGGCCACGGGGGCGGCCTTGCTGCCGCTGTCGGAGGCGCTCTCCCCGGAGGCGCTCTCCTCGGCGGCGGCGCCGTAGCCGCCCGCCTTGCCCTGCTGTGCGTAGGCGGTGCCGGGCAGCTTGTCGGCGTACGCGGCGTGGACGCGCTTCTGGTAGGCGGCGAGGGTGGTGCCCTTGGCGCCGACGGCGCGGGTGGCGTCCTCGTCGAGCGGCAGCACCCGGGTGGCGTCGTGGACGTACCAGGCGTCGATCTGGGGCTCGCGGAAGACGGTGCCGCCGGGGAGGGCGCGAGCACCGGCACTGGCGTAGCGGGTCTCGTCGTCGCCGGTGGCGATGTTCACGACCTTCCACGCACCGTCGTGGGGTGCCATCCACAGGGAGGCCCTCTGGCCGTCGGAGGCGACGGCGGTGGTGGCCATGAAGTCGAGTTTGCTGGCCGCAGCGCCCTTCTTGCCGGCGACGAAGTCGGCGGAGAGCGTGTGCACCGGCACGGTGGCGTCCTGCACCCGGGGTGCGGCCGCACTGCGGGCGACGGCTCCGTCGCGGGCGAAGAAGCGCGACAGGGTGTCGAGGGTGGTGGGGGCGGTGGCCGCCTGGTGGGCCTTGGCGGCGGGGGTCTCGTCGGCCGTGGCCTCGGCGGCGGCGCCGAGCAGCAGGGTGGCGGTGACGGCCGCGAGGGCGGCTGCTCTGAGGGTCTTGGTGTGGGGGGCCTTGGCGTGGAGTGTCATGGCGTCACGCCCCGATCTTGTAGAGCGAGTGGGTCCAGGAGAACTCGTTGTTGTTGACGTACCAGTCGTGCGAGGCCCAGTTGTAGCGGCTGTTGGTCTGCCACGGGTCGCCCCAGTAGACCCAGCTGTTGGCCGTGTCGTAGCCGTAGAGGACGTGCATGTGACCGCCGCCGCTGGACCACTGGATGCGGGTCTCTATCGGGCGGTTGGCGGATATCTCGGTCTGCACGGTCGGGTAGCGCAGCCAGCCGGTGACGTAGGAGCCCGGGTTGATGCCCGCCCAGCTCAGGCCGGTCTGGACGTTGCCCAGGGTGGCCTGGTTGTTGGGGCAGGTGGTGTTCTGGTTGCGGTTGAAGGCGGCGTTGCAGAACTGGTTCTGGCTGTAGGTGCGGCCGAACCAGGTGGCGATGGTGTTGCCGGAGGCGGCCCAGCACCAGTTGGTCTTCTCCTGGGCCTGCATGGTGATGTTCAGCCGCTTGGCGGCCAGCAGGGGCGCGGCGGCGGGCTGCTGCTCGGCTGCGGCGGCGGGACGGTCGTCGGCGGGGGCGGCGGTCGCCGTCGCCGTGGGGACGGCGAGCAGCAGGGCGGCGGTCAGGACGGCCGGGGAGAGCCGTCTGAGGGTCGTGCGGGGACGGGTGTCGCTTCGATCGCGCATCGCGTTCCTCCCGAGGCGGGGGGTGGTGGGGTATCCCCTGCTCGAACGAAGTTGAGAGCTTGGGGAAGTGGAGGAGCGCGTCCGGACGCTGTTGAGGAGCATCGGGTGTTGTCGAGTGCAGGTCAACACGCTTCAATGCGGGGTGACGCGGAGCTGTGAACGCGGTGGCCCGGATGTGAACGGACCCCTCCCGTCCACCAGCCCGCTTCGCCGACGGCGGCGCGCCGGCGCGGTGTGCCTCCGTGAACGTTCACTGCCAGCGGAGGAGCCGTGATGCGGCAGCACCCGACACCGGACACCGACGACGGCGCCCCCGGGGAAGCCGACCTGGAGCAGTTGCTGCGGACCGGGCCCTTCCATCTGGCGCTGCGGGCGGCGCTGCAACTGCGCGGGCTGCCGTTGCAGCGCGTACGCCACCACCTGGCGGGGCGCGGCATCACGGTGGGGGTGACCAGCCTCAGCTACTGGCAGCAGGGGGCGCGCCGTCCGCAGCGGCCCGAATCGCTGCGCGCGGTGCGGGAGTTGGAGGACGTGCTGCGGCTGCCCGCCGAGTCGCTGATCCGGCTGCTGGTGGCGGAGGGCGCGGGGGCGGACGGCGAGCGCCCGCAGGGCCGCTCGTACCGGGCGCTGGTGGAGGCGTCGGGGTCGGTGGAGATGCTGCTGGCGGAGCTGGAGTCACCGGTCGACGGCGGCCTGCACACGGTCGGCCATCACGAGCGCGTACGGATCGGGCCCGACCGGGAGCTGGTGGGGCGCGACTCCCAGCACGTGGTCCGGGCGCACCGGGACGGCGTCGACCGCTATCTGGCCGTGCATCACGGCGACCCGGGCTGCGATCCGTCCCGGGTGGCGGTGCGGGCCGGGGAGAACTGCCGCACCGGGCGGGTGCGGTGGCACCGGGAGACCGGGCTCGTCGTGGCGGAGATGCTGTTCGACGCGCGGCTGCGGGCCGGGGACACGTACTTCTTCGAGTACGGCTTCGAGGACGGCACCGGCGGGCCCTGCGTGGAGTACCTGCGCGGCTTCAGCTTCGCGGGCGGGCAGTACCTGCTCCAGGTGCGCTTCGACGAGCGGGCGCTGCCGGTGCGGTGCCGCCGCTTCGCCCAGTCGTCGGCCGGGGCGCCGAGGGCGGCGCGGCAGGACCTGACGCTGAGCGGGCGGCACGGCACGGTGCACTTCGTGGAGCAGGGGGTGCGGCCGGGGATTCTGGGGGTCGACTGGGACTGGGACTAGCTCCCTGACCGTTTCTGATCGGTTCGACCCACCGGACGGTGACCGGTGGTGCCCGGTTCAGGCGGCTGTGGGGTGACCGGTTCCGGCAGCTGCGGGTGACCGGTTCCGGCAGCTGCGGGTGACCGGTTCCGGCAGCTGCGGGTGACCGGTTCAGGCGTCCGGGCCCGCGATCAGCTTGCCGTCCTTGACCTTGACCGGGACGGCGGGCAGCGGCGCGGTGGCGGGGCCCTTGAGGGCCTGACCGGTGGTGGTGTCGAAGCGGCTGCCGTGGCAGGGACAGTTGCCCTCGTTGCCCTCGACCCGGTCGAGCTCGCAGCCCGCGTGGGTGCACTGGGCGCTGAACGCCTTGTACTCGCCCTTCTTGGGGCAGCTCACGATCACCCGCTGCTCCCTGTACAGCTTGGAGCCGCCGACCGGCACCGCCGCCGGGTCGCCGAGGTCGACCGGGGCGGTCGGGGTCGGCGTCTGGGCGTGCCCGAGCTTGGACTCGGTGGAGCAGGCGGCGGCGCCGAGCCCGGCGGCCCCGGCGAGTGCGACGCCCTTGAGGACGGTGCGGCGGGCGGCGGACGGGATGCCGGACATGGGGCTCTCCACGGGTGCGGTGCGAGTGGGCGACGGCTCCGCGCGGCCGCGTGCGGCGGGGCGCGATGCCGCCTTGACGATACCTGTGGGGCGGGCGGGGCCGGTGCGCCGGGGAGCGCGTCGGAGCGGGGCGGGACCCCGGCCGGACCCCGGCCCGACCTGGTTTGACGCGGGCGCGTCAGGTCCCGGGGAGGGTGTCCGGAAGCTCCTCGTCCGGCACGCCGGGCGACACCGCGGGGCAGGAGGTCCCGTCGTCCGGGAGCACGCCGTCCAGCACGTAGGCGTCGGTCTTCTCACGGATGCACGGGGAGCTGCCGTACGCACCGTGTCCCTCGCCGTCGTAGCGCAGCACGACCGCGTTGCCGAGCCGCCGCGCGGTCTCCTCGGTCCACCGGTACGGGGTGGCGGGGTCGCCCTTGGTGCCGATCAGCAGGATCTTGGGGGCCTTGACGTTCTCCACGGTGCGGACGTAGTCGGAGCCCGCGGGCCAGCCGGTGCAGGAGATCGCGCCGCCCATCATGTCGCGGCCGAAGTCCGGGGAGGCCTGGGTGAACTCCTTCTCGATCTGCGCGAGTTCCTCCTTGGTGACGGGCGTACGGTCCGGGTCGTCGGCACAGTTGACGGCGAGGATGGCCTCGTCGCCGTTGCCGGGCTGGTCGGCGAGGTCGTTGAGCTCGGCGAGGATCGCGGGGTCGCGGTTCTTGTCGATCTCCGCGATGCCGAACGCGAGCGCGCCCCAGGCCTGGGGAACGTACATCGACGTGCTCATGGCGGCGCGCAGTTCCGCCACGCCGAACTCGGTGCCGTCCTCGGCCTTGAGCGGGGCCTTGGTGAGGGAGGCGACGACCCGGTCCACGGCGCGGGTGGCGTCCTTGACCGTACCGCCGAGCGGACAGTCCGCCGTGTACTGCTCGGCGCAGGTGGCCAGGAAGGTGTCGAAGGCCCGCTGGAAGGCGCGGGCCTGGTTCAGGCCGGAGACCCGGGAGTTCTCGGTGAGGGTGTCCACGGCGTCCAGGACGAGGCGTCCGGAGCGGTCCGGGAACTGGGACGCGTACACGGACCCGAGCCGGGTCCCGTACGAGATGCCCATGTAATTCAGCTTCTCGTCGCCCAGTGCCTGGCGCAGGACGTCCATGTCGCGGGAGACGTTGATGGTGCCGACGTGCGGCAGCAGCTTGCCGGTGTGCCGGGCACAGGCGGCGGCGATGTCCTTGGCCTCCTTGACCAGCGCGTCGGCGTCGATCTGCCGGCCCGCGGGCGGCGTCTGCGGGGCGCCGTCGCCCTCCTCCAGCTCCTCCTCGGCCTCCTTGCCGCAGGTGACCGGCGAACTCCGCCCCACCCCCCGGGGGTCAAAGCTCACCAGGTCGTACCGCTTCCCCAGGCTCTTGTACGTGTCCTTGGCCTCGGCCAGCGTGGTGACGCCGGAGGCGCCGGGGCCGCCGAAGTTGAACACGAGGGAGCCCTTGCGGTCGCCGTCCGCCCCGGTGGCGCGGTAGCGGCCGACGGCGAGGGCGATCGTGCCGAGGTCGGGCTTGCCGTAGTCGATCGGGACGGTCAGGCGGGAGCACTCCATGCCCTTGAGGGCGGTGCCGCCGTTGGGCACCTCCTCGGCCTTGCAGTCGCCCCAGGTGAGCTTCTGCTCGTAGAAGCGGGTGAGGTCGGGGGTGTCCGCCGCGGTGGCGGGGCCGGTGGCGACCACCGTTCCGGCGAGGAGGAGGACCGTACCGGCGACACCGGTGGCCGTGGTGCGTATCTGCATGTCCGGGACTGCCCTTCGTGCGACGGTCCCCCCGCCGGTCACCCTAAGAGGTGCGGCACCCGCACGCAGTGCGGGCCGGAACCCCCTGGTGAGGAGGGTTCCGGCCCGCTTCCTTGCGCGGTCGGCGCCGGGTCCTTCGGCGGTCGGCCTCAGGCCTTGCCGGGTGCCGTTCCGGCTGTACGGGCTCGGGCTCCGGGCCCTCGGGCCGTTAGGCCTTTCGGGTGCGCGCCGTGGCCTTCTTCGCCGGTGCGGCCTTCGCGGGTGCGGCCTTCTTGGCCGTGGCCTTCTTCGCCGTGGCCTTCTTGGCGGCCGGTTCGGCGGCGGCCGTCTTGCGGCTCACTGCCTTCGTGGCCGTCTTCTTGGCGGCGACGGCCTTGGTCGCGGCGACCGTCTTCGTCGCCGTCTTGCGGGCCACGGCCTTCTTGCGTCCGGCCGCCGGGGTCGCGTCGCTGATCCGGCTGGGGTCGAGGATGTCCCGCAGGAACTTGCCGGTGTGGCTGGCAGGCACCCCCGCCACCTCCTCCGGCGTGCCCTCGGCGACGACCAGGCCGCCGCCCTTGCCGCCCTCGGGACCCATGTCCACGACCCAGTCGGCGGTCTTGATGACGTCGAGGTTGTGCTCGATGACGATCACCGAGTTCCCCTTCTCGACAAGCCCCTCCAGGATCTTGATGAGCTTGCTGATGTCCTCGAAGTGCAGACCGGTGGTCGGCTCGTCCAGGATGTAGACGCTCCGCCCCGACGACCGCTTCTGGAGCTCGGCGGCCAGCTTGACGCGCTGCGCCTCACCGCCGGAGAGCGTGGTCGCGGCCTGCCCGAGGCGCACGTACCCGAGACCGACCTCGTTCAGGGTCTGGAGGTAGCGGGCGATGGAGGTGACCGGCTCGAAGAAGTCGAGGGCCTCCTCGATCGGCATGTTGAGCACCTCGGCGATGTTCTTGCCCTTGTAGTGCACTTCGAGCGTCTCGCGGTTGTAGCGCGCGCCGTGGCACACCTCGCACGGGACGTAGACGTCCGGCAGGAAGTTCATCTCGATCTTGATGGTGCCGTCGCCGGAGCAGTTCTCGCAGCGGCCGCCCTTGACGTTGAAGGAGAACCGGCCCTGCTGGTAGCCCCGGACCTTCGCCTCGGTCGTCTCCGCGAACAGCTTGCGGATCTTGTCGAAGACACCGGTGTACGTCGCCGGGTTGGACCGCGGGGTGCGGCCGATCGGCGACTGGTCGACGTGCACGACCTTGTCGAGGAGTTCGTCGCCCTCCACCCGGGTGTGGCGGCCCGGGACGCTGCGCGCACCGTTCAGCTCGCGCGCCAGGTGTGTGTAGAGGATGTCGTTGACCAGCGTCGACTTGCCGGACCCGGAGACGCCGGTGACGGCGGTCAGGACGCCGAGGGGGAAGGTGACGTCGATGTCCCGCAGGTTGTTCTCCCGCGCCCCGTGCACCGTGAGGTGCCGCGAGGGGTCGACGGGACGGCGTACGTCCGGCGTCGGGATGGCGCGCTTGCCCGACAGGTACTGGCCGGTGATGGACTCCTTGTTGGCCAGCAGGCCCTTCATGGAGCCGCTGTGCACGACCTTGCCGCCGTGCTCACCGGCGCCGGGGCCGATGTCGACGATCCAGTCGGCGACCTTCATGGTGTCCTCGTCGTGCTCGACGACGATCAGCGTGTTGCCCATGTCGCGCAGCCGCACCAGCGTCTCGATGAGGCGGTGGTTGTCGCGCTGGTGCAGACCGATGGACGGCTCGTCCAGGACGTACAGCACACCCACCAGACCGGACCCGATCTGGGTGGCGAGCCGGATGCGCTGGGCCTCGCCGCCGGACAGGGAGCCTGCGGGGCGGTTCAGCGACAGGTAGTCCAGACCCACGTCGACCAGGAACCGCAGTCGCTCGTTGACCTCCTTGAGCACTCGCTCGGCGATCGTCTTGTCGCGGTCGTTCAGCGTGAGCTGCGCGAGGAAGTCGGCGCACTCGCTGATCGACATCGAGGAGACCTCGGCGATGGACTTCTCCATCACCGTGACCGCGAGGATCAGCGGCTTGAGGCGCGTGCCCTCACAGGTGGGGCAGGGCACCTCGCGCATGTAGCCCTCGAAGCGCTCGCGGCTGGAGTCGCTGTCGGACTCCGCGTGCCGCCGCTTCACGAACGGCACCGCGCCCTCGAAGGAGGTGGTGTAGGCGCGCTCGCGGCCGTAGCGGTTGCGGTAGCGGACCTCGATCTGCGTCTTGTGGCCGTACAGCAGGGCCTTCTTGGCGCGCTGCGGCAGGCCCGCCCACGCCATCGACGTGCTGAAGCCGAGCTCGCTCGCCAGGGCATTGACCAGGCGGGCGAAGTAGTCCTTGGTGTGTCCGTGCGACCAGGGGTGGATGGCGCCCTCGTCGAGGGACTTGTCCGGGTCGGGGACGATCAGCTCGGGGTCGACCTCCATGCGCGTACCGATGCCGGAGCAGTCGGGGCAGGCGCCGAAGGGCGAGTTGAAGGAGAAGGAGCGCGGCTCCAGCTCCTCGAACGACAGGTCGTCGTACGTGCAGTACAGGTGCTCGGAGTACATCCGCTCGCGGTCGGGGTCGTCCGCGTCGAGGTCGACGAAGTCGAGGATGACCATGCCGCCGGAGAGCCCGAGGGCGGTCTCCACGGAGTCCGTGAGGCGGCGCTTGGCGCTCTCCTTCACGGTGAGGCGGTCGATGACCACCTCGATCGTGTGCTTCTCCTGCTTCTTGAGCGTGGGCGGCTCGGTCAGCTGGATGGTCTCGCCGTCGACCCGGGCACGGCTGTAGCCCTTGGTCTGGAGGTCCGCGAAGAGGTCGACGAACTCGCCCTTGCGCTCGCGCACCAGCGGCGAGAGCACCTGGAAGCGGCTGCCCTCGGGCAGCTCCAGGACCTTGTCGACGATGGCCTGCGGGGACTGCCGGGCGATCGGACGGCCGCACTCGGGGCAGTGCGGCTTGCCGATGCGGGCGAAGAGCAGACGGAGGTAGTCGTAGACCTCGGTGATGGTGCCGACCGTCGAGCGCGGGTTGCGCGAGGTCGACTTCTGGTCGATGGAGACGGCGGGCGAGAGACCTTCGATGAAGTCCACGTCCGGCTTGTCCATCTGGCCGAGGAACTGCCGCGCGTAGGAGGAGAGCGACTCGACGTAGCGGCGCTGCCCCTCGGCGAAGATCGTGTCGAACGCGAGGGAGGACTTGCCCGAACCGGAGAGCCCCGTGAACACGATGAGGGAGTCGCGGGGGAGGTCGAGCGAGACGTTTTTGAGGTTGTGCTCGCGAGCGCCACGAACGATGAGACGGTCGGCCACGCCGGTTCGCACCTTTCTGGAGAAGAAAGCAGGTGCTGAGAAGCAGGCTGCTGAGGTGGAGTGCCACGGACACGAGGTCGTGCAACACGGTCGTACAGAGCGGTCGCCGAGCCTCGGGCACCGCTCCCTGTCCAACGGTATCCCCGGGCTCGGATGTTCCCTTCGAGCGTATAGCACGTACATTCGATTTGTGGCCAGATGGCATGTGCTTCACCCGAACGAGTGGCTGCGTCTTGCGCGGCGGCCTATCGTCTGCCTCATGAATGATCATGTGCACGATCTGGCCCTGCTGAGCGACGCCACGAACCGTCTGCTCACCGCCGCGGCCACGCTGGACAACGCCGCCGTCGCCGAACCGTCACGGCTGCCCGGCTGGAGCCGCGGACATGTGCTGGCCCACCTCGCCCGCAATTCCGACGCCCTCCAGAATGTCCTCGCCGGTCGCCCCATGTACGTCAGCGGCGAGGCCCGCGACGCCGACATCGCGCGCGACGCCCCGCGCCCCCTGGACGTACAGATCGACGACGTCCGCACCACCGCGGAGGACTTCGCGCGCGCGGCCGACACGTACGACGACTGGAGCCGCACCGTGGAGCTGCGCAACGGCGTCATGGACGCGGCGTCGCGGATTCCGTTCCGGCGGCTGATCGAGATCGAGCTGCACCACGTGGACCTCGGGATCGGGTACGAGCTGGAGGACCTCTCCGAGGAGTTCACCGGGCGCGAGATCGCCTTCCTCGCGGACCGCTTCGCCGGGAACGCGGCAGTGACCGCGGCGACCCTCACCGCCGCCGACGGCCGGCAGTGGACCACCGGGCGCAAGGACGGCGACGCTGTCACCGTCACTGGTGCTTCCGCCGACCTCCTGGGCTGGCTCGCGGGCCGTCGCGACGGCGGTGCGCTCACCGTCACCGGCGGGGATCTCCCCGTACTGCCGCCGCTGTAACGGCCGCTATAGGGTGCGCGGTATGACGTACAGCGGAGCGGTGAAGGTCGGCGGACCGGCGGATGTGCACGAGCTCAAGGACCTGATGATCTCGAAGGTCGCCGTCGGGTCGATGAACAACAATGCGTATCTGTTGCGCTGCCGGGACACCGGTGAGCAGCTCTTGATCGACGCGGCGGCCGAGCCGCACACCCTGCTGTCGCTGATCGGTGACGACTCGATCGCGTCCGTCGTCACCACTCACCGGCACGGCGACCACTGGCAGGCGCTCGCCGAGGTGGTCGCCGCCACCGGTGCGCGCACGCTGGCCGGCCGGTACGACGCGGAGGGCATCCCGGTGCCCACCGACACCCTCCTGGAGGACGGCGACACCGTGCGGGTGGGGCGCGTGGAGCTGACCGCGCGGCACATCGTCGGGCACACCCCGGGGAGCATCGTCCTGGTGTACGACGACCCGCACGGCCACCCGCACGTGTTCACCGGTGACTGCCTCTTCCCCGGCGGCGTCGGCAACACCTTCGGCGACGCGGACGCCTTCGTCTCGCTGCTGAACGACGTGGAGGCGAAGGTCTTCGCACCGCTGCCGGACGAGTCCTGGGTCTACCCGGGGCACGGCGACGACACCACGCTCGGTGACGAGCGCCCGCACCTGACGGAGTGGCGCGAGCGCGGCTGGTAGGCCCGCACACGCACGTCCACGGCCGTCACGCACTCGTGACCGCACGGCCCTCCCGGACGCCGCTGTTCCTCGGGGACAGTGGACGAAAGGGAGGGCCCCGCCATGAAGAAGTCCCGCGCCGCCGCTGCCGCCACCGTCCCGTTCCTCGCCCTGGCCCTCCTGGTGTCCGGGTGCTCGGACCCGGGCACGTCCGGGAAGAATCCCGGCGCACATCCGTCGGCGTCCGCCGGGCAGCTGTCCGCGCGCGACGCGGCCACGCTGACATCGCTGCGCCAGGTGGACGGCCATCCGCTGTGGCAGTTGCGCTTCGAGGGCGACTACAACCGGTTGGGTGAGGTCAAGGTGCCGCCGCAGGCGGGCTTCGGCTGCTCGCTGTTCTTCGCCGGCGGCAACAAGCAGGACCCGCAGTTCGCGCGGAACTTCGACTGGCAGCACGGCCCGGCGCTGCTGCTGTTCACCACTCCCCCGGACGGCTACGCCTCGGTGTCCGTCGTCGACACCACCTACCTCGGGCTGACCTCCGCCGCCGACTTCACCACCCCGCGCGGCAAACGGGGCCTGCTCCAGGCCCCGTTGCTGCCCTTCGACGGCATGAACAGCAAGGGCCTGGCGATGGGCTTCGCCTCCGTGGACCGCGCCGAGGGGCCCAAGGGCCGTACCAAGGTGGGCAGTACGCGCATCCAGCGCATCGTCCTCGACAAGGCGGCCACCGTCACGGAGGCACTCACCCTCTTCGACGCGTACGAACTGGACTTCACCGACAGTCCCCCGCTGCACTACTTCCTCGCCGACGCCACCGGCGACTCGGCGGTGGTGGAACTGGTCGGCGGGAAGGTCGTCGTCGCCGAACGCGGCCGCCGACCGTGGAACGGCGCGGTCAACTTCACCTTCGCCGACACCCCTGCCGCGAAACGCCTGGAGGACCGCCGCTACGGGGCCGCCACGAAGACCCTGAACGCCGCCAAGGGAGCACTGAACACGGACAGTTCGCTGGGGCTGCTGCGCACCGTCGCGCAGTCGCACACCCAGTGGTCCGTGGTGTACGGCCTCAAGACCGGCAAGGTGACGCTGGTGACCGGCCAACGCTGGGACCAGCGGCACGAGTTCACGCTGCCCCTGCAGTGAGGGCTCACGGGGGAGGGCCTGTCCGGGTGATCTTTCCCGGTGAGTCGGTACGACTAGTGCGGCGCACCCCTTGAGGGCGTGGCGCATCGGGTAACGACGCCCGCATGCATGCTTCACGATCACCGGCCCGTCCGGGCAGCCCCTCCATGCTCCGGCTCGCGACCGCCTCGCTCGCCGGAACAGCCATCGAGTTCTACGACTTCGCGATCTACGGCACGGCCGCGGCCCTCGTCCTCGGCCCCCTCTTCTTCCCCTCCTTCTCACCCCTGGCGGGCACCCTGGCGGCCTTCGGCACCTTCGGCGTGGGTTTCGTCGCCCGGCCCGTCGGCGCGGTCGTCTTCGGACACGTGGGCGACCGCTTCGGGCGCAGACCCGTGCTGTTCTCGTCGCTGATCCTGACCGGGGCGACGACGGTGGCGGTCGGCTGTCTGCCCACGTACGACTCCATCGGCATCCTCGCGCCGGTGCTGCTGATCCTGCTGCGCTTCCTCCAGGGGCTCGGGCTCGGCGGCGAGTGGGGCGGGGCGGTGCTGCTCACCGCGGAGCACGCGCCCGCGCACCGACGGGCGCTGTGGGCCAGCTTTCCGCAGACCGGCCCATCGATCGGATTCCTGCTGGCGAACAGCGTGATGCTGGCGATGTCGGCGGGCCTCACCGACGCGCAGTTCACCTCGTGGGGGTGGCGGGTGCCGTTCTGGGCGGCCGGCGTGCTCGCCGCCGCCGGACTGCTGCTGCGGTCCTCCCTGGAGGAGACCCCCGACTTCAAGGAGATGGCGGCCACGGGCGAGCGCGCGGGCGCGCCGTTCACCGAGGTGGTGCGCGACCACTGGCGGCTGGTGCTGCTGACCGCCGGGGCGCTCTCCCTCGGATACGCGCTGGTCTACACGATGTCGACCTGGTCGCTGGCCTACGGCACCGAGCACCTCGGCGTCGACCGCACGGTGATGCTCGGCTGCGTCATGGCGGCCGTGGTGCTCAAGGGGCCCCTGATTCCGTTGGCGGCGGTGCTCGGGGACCGGGTGGGGCGGCGGCCGATGTGCCTGGTCGGGTGTGCGCTCAGCGCCCTGTGGACCTTCCCGATGATGGCGCTGCTGGCGACCGGGCAGCCGCTCTTGATGTTCCTGGGCTTCCTGGGCGGGTCGCTGTCGTTCGCCTCGATGTTCTCGGTGATCGGCGCGTACCTGCCGGAGCTGTACGCGCCGCAGGTGCGGTGCACCGGTGCGGCGCTGGGCTACAACCTCGCCGGGGTGTTCGGCGGCGCTCTCACGCCGATCGTGGCGACGGCGGTGTCGTCCTCCGGGGAGGGCCCGCCGTGGGGCGTGGCGGCGTACCTGACGGGCATGGCGGTGGTCAGCCTGGGCTGCTTCGCCCTGCTGCCGGAGACGCGTCCGGCGGCGGTGCGGGCGGCGGAGGCCGAGGCGCGGGGGGCTGCACCGGCCTGATTCCGGGTCCCCCCGGCGTCGTACGAGAGGGGCCTTCGTGCGAGAGGGGCCTTCAGAGGGCTTTCATGCCGCCGCCACAGTGCGGCAACGACGGCGCGCCACGATGAACGGGCGGCAGCGGGACGCCACCCGCCCGCTGCCGCCTCTGTGCGTCCGTGCGACGCCCGCCACCCGGTCAGTTCCCGTTCCGTACGGAGGAGCACGCCCGTGACCAGCACACTGAACGCCCTTGACCTCACCCCTGTGTCGGGCAGGATCGGCGCCGTCGTCCACGGTGTCACCCTGTCCGGCGACCTGTCCGAGGCGACGCTCACCGCCCTGGAGGAGGCTCTCTACACCCACAAGGTGCTCTTCTTCCGGGACCAGGGGCACCTCGACGACACCGCGCACGAGGAGTTCGCGCGTCGCCTCGGACACCCCGTCTCGCACCCGACGGTGCCCTCCGCGGACGGGCGGTACGTCTTCGAGCTGGACGCCACCAAGGGCGTACGGGCCAATCAGTGGCACACGGACGTGACGTTCGTACCGGCGTATCCCAAGGCGTCGATCCTGCGCGCGCTGGAGATCCCGGAGCGCGGCGGGCACACGATCTGGGCGAACACGGCCGCCGCGTACGACGACCTGCCGATCCCCCTGCGCACGCTCGCCGACTCGCTGCGCGCCGTGCACAGCAACGACTACGACTACGCGGAACGCATCGCGGACCGGCGCTCGGGAGTGTCGGACGAAGCCGTGGCGAAGCTGTTCCGGCAGGTGTTCGTCTCGACGACGTTCCGCACCGAGCACCCGGTGGTGCGGGTGCACCCGGTGACCGGGGAGCGCACGCTGCTGCTGGGCAACTTCGTGCAGCGGATCGCCGGGCTGCCGACGGCCGACAGCCGGGCGCTGATCGACCTGTTCCAGCGGTACGTCGAGCGCCCGGAGAACCTGGTGCGCTGGCAGTGGCAGGTCGGCGACGTGGCGATCTGGGACAACCGCGCCACCCAGCACTACGCGGTCAACGACTACGACGACCTGCCCCGGGTGGTCCGCCGCATCACCCTCGACGGGGACGTGCCGGTCGGTGTGGACGGCTTCCGCTCGCGCCTGATCGAGCCGCAGGAGGCGCCCCGGGTGCCCGGTCTCGTACCGGCGCAGGAGCTGGAGCGCGAGGGACGGCCGTAAGCACAGAATGCCGTACGCACAGAAAAGTGGAGGGGACGGCATGCACGCCGTCCCCTCCACGTCTGCGTGAACCCTCGGGTTCGTGAGTCCTCGGGTTCGTGAGCCCTCGGGTCAGGACTCGATCGGAGCCTTGTCCTCCTTGGCGGCCTCCGCCGCCTCCCGCTTCTTGTTCGCCATCAGGCTGGTGATCGTCGTGATGACGAGGACGGCGCAGATGACGGACAGCGAGACCGCGATCGAGATCTCGGGGACGCTCACGCCGCTCTCGTGCAGTGCGTGCAGCACCAGCTTGACGCCGATGAAGCCGAGGATGACGGAGAGGCCGTAGCTGAGGTGGACCAGCTTCTTGAGCAGGCCGCCGATCAGGAAGTACAGCTGGCGCAGACCCATCAGCGCGAAGGCGTTCGCGGTGAAGACGATGTACGGGTCCTGGGTGAGGCCGAAGATCGCCGGGATCGAGTCCAGGGCGAACAGCACGTCGGTCATGCCGATGGCGAGCATGACGACCATGAGCGGCGTCAGGATGCGCTTGCCGTTCCTCTGGATGAAGAGCTTCGTGCCGTGGTACTGGTCGGCGACGCCGAACTTGTTCTCGATCTTCTTCAGCAGGGCGTTGTCCTCGGGGGCCTCCGCCTCCTCACCGGCACGCGCCTCCTGGACGAGCTTCCAGGCGGTGTAGATGAGGAACGCGCCGAAGATGTAGAAGACCCACGAGAAGTTCGCGATGACCGCGGCACCGGCGGCGATGAAGATCGCACGCAGCACCAGGGCGATCAGTACGCCGATCAGCAGCACCCGCTGCTGGAGGTGGGAGGGCACCGAGAACTTCGCCATGATCAGGACGAAGACGAAGAGGTTGTCGACGCTCAACGACTTCTCGGTGATGAAGCCCGCGAAGAACTCGCCGGACGCCTTGCCCTCGCCGAACACCAGCAGACCGAGGCCGAAGATCACGGCCAGGGCGATCCAGACGACCGTCCAGATGCCCGCTTCCTTGGTCGAGACGTCGTGCGGCTTGCGCCCGATGAAGAAGTCCACCGCGATCAGGGCCGCGAGGGCCAGGATGGTGAAGATCCAGGTGTTCAATGAAACGTCCACTGCGCCTCCGGCAGATAGCTACGGCAACTCAATCAGCGTCGTCGCTGCCGGAGGTCTCTTCCACCCGAGCCGCCGTCTGGCGTGCGCCGGGCCGATGCCCCGGGACCGATGGCGGTCCGTATTGACGGGTACATCGCAGGCCGGGAGTACTCCCCTCCGCTCTCACGAGAGTACCCGAAACACCAAGAACAGGTAAAGGAAAAGGTAAACGATTCCCAAAAGCGCAGGTCAGTGGCGCTTAATGAGGCGGTACGATCAGCGGCCGAAGGCCCTCCTGGCCGCCGCCACCTGGCTGAGCACGTTCCACAGCACCTGGCTCCCGGGCGGCGCCAGCAGCGGTTCGTACGTCCAGGCGTGGCCCACCCACGGGTCGGCGAGGTGTGCGTCGGGTACCGGGGTCAGTCGCAGCAGCGAACGCCACAGCGGGTCCAGCACCGGGCCGTACGCGTTCGCGTCCTCCCGGTCGGCGACCATCATCAGGTGCACACCGACGGACGGACCCTCGTCCGCCAGATAGCGCAATTGGGTGACGGCCCGGTCGTCGAAGCCGTGCGGGAAGTCGTTGACGATGAGCAACTGCTCGGCCGTGTCCAGGTGCGGCGGCAGCGCGTCCGACGCACCCGCCCTGATCGCCATCTGTACGAGGTCCACGCGCTCGGTGAGCCTCCCCAGCACGGCACTCACCCCCTGCGCGCCCACGGCCGGCGGCGAGGCCAGCACCCCGGACTTGACCAGCGGTGCGAGCGCGGCGGCAGCGGCGCCCGCCGGGTCGATGACGTGCACGGTGAACTCGCCCGCCGGGTAGGCCCCGAGCAGCCGGGCGGCGTGTGCGACGGCGGTGTCCAGGGCGACCCGGCGCAGCTGGTCGGTGTCCATCATCATCGCGGCCTCGGAACCGGTGCGGCCCGCGTCGATCCACAGCCCGCGCTCCAGCGGCAGCCGCACCAGCAGCGGAATGTGCAGGTCGGGGCGTTCGGGCAGGTGCAGGTCGCCGATGCGCAGCGCCATCGGGATCTCCATCGGCACCTTGTAGGCGTGCCAGGCGGGGTTGTCCCAGCGGGCGAAGGCGGGCGGCAGCGCGGGCTCGACGACCTCGGACTCGGCGACGAGCTGGGCGATGTCGCGGTCCAGGACGGCACGGGCCTGCTCGACGAGCGCGTCGCGCTTGGCGCGGGCGGCCTCGCGGGCCGCGTCACCGGTGCCGCCGATGCGGCTGCGCGGGTCGGAGAGGACCTTGTCGAGCTCCTGCTCCATCCGGGACTCGGCGAAGTCGACGGCGCTGCGGTAGGCGGCCGCCGTGCGGGCCAGGTCCTCGAACATGCCCCAGACCTGGTTGTAGAGCCGCTCCTCCATGGACCAGCCGGAGGCGTCGCCCGCGACGGGCCGCGACGGCTGCCCGGGCCCGGACGGCTCGGGGCGCGGCGGCGGCTGGGTGGGCGGGGCCTGGGTCGACGGGGCGGCCGGGGGCGGGGTGGCGGCGGCCGCGGGCTGCTTGCGGCGGCGGGGGTGGCTGTAGTCGATGGGGCCGCCGGGGGCGGGGGCGGCGGCGGGCGTGGTCGGCTGCGGGTCCTGTGGGGCGGGGGGCTGCGTGGGCAGGCCCGGGGCCTGCGGCTGGGGTGTTTCCGGCGCGTGCACGGGAGCGGGCTCGGCGTCCTGATGCGGCGTCGCGGCCCCGCCACCGGCGACGGTCCCGCCACCGGCGAGGTTTCCCCGTACGCCGTCCTGGGCGGCCGCACCCTGGCGGGCGGTGTGGCGGGACCGGTCGCCCTCGGCGGTGCGGGGCGGCGGCGGGGCCACCGAGCGGGCCAGGCCGCGGCCCACGGCGTCCTGGATGGCGGTGGCGAGCGCGCCCGCCTGCGGCAGGCCCTGGTCGGCGAGCAGTTCGGCGAGGCCGCCCGCGTACCCCTGGCCGACGGCCCGTACCTTCCAGGCGTCCTGGCGGCGGTAGAGCTCCAGCGCGACGACGGCGGACTCGGCGTCCAGGCCGGTCAGCGTGAAGGTGGCGACCTCGTCGCCGTCGAGCCCGGTGACGGCGACGAAGGGGGCGGCGACCGCGCCGAAGCGGGCCGGGAAGCCGACGGCGGTGGGCAGCGCCAGCAGGACGTTCACCCGGTGCGCCTCCTGCGGGATCGCCCCCAGGTCGACGGCGAGGCGGTGGTCGGCGGCGGCCTGCCGGGACACCTCCAGGCCGGGGAGCTGGTGGGCGCCGGGGTGGGCGACCCACTCCGTGCCCCGTACGGTGCCGTGCTCGTCGACGAGCGTGGCTCCGGCGACGACCGGCTGGCCGGCCGAGATCCGGATCTCCAGACGGGCCTGGGGCAACGGATGGTTCTGCCCCCGGACCAGCTCGGCCGTCATCGTCTGTCTCCCCCACCGTCGATGTGCGCGGTCTGTCCGCCGTGCGTGCCTGTCACGTGAATGCGGTGCAGCTCCCGGCGGCCTGCTGCCTCCGGGAGCTGCGGTACTGCTGGGTCCGTCGTCGCCTAGAGGTGCGGCAGGATCGACGGCATCAGGTCCTGGAAGGTGCGCCCGTTGGCCGGGTTGCCGAGGGCGGTCATCTGCCAGCCCGCGCCCGCGCGGCTGACCTTGGCCATGATCTGGGCGGTGTACTGGCCGCCGCCGTCGAGGGTGTAGCGGGCCAGCTCCTGGCCGTTGGTCTCGTCCACGATGCGGCAGAACGCGTTCTGCACTTCCTGGAAGGTCTGGCCGGTGAAGGAGTTCACCGTGAAGACGATCTGGTCGATGTGCACCGGGACGCGCTGGAGGTCCACGAGGATGGCCTCGTCGTCGCCGCCCTGGCCCGCGCCGCCGACCAGGTTGTCACCGGTGTGCTTCACGGAACCGTCGTCGCTGACCAGGTGGCGGAAGAAGACGACGTCGACCGGCTGCTTGTCGGCGAACAGGACCGCCGACGCGTCGAGGTCGATCTCCTGGGTGCGCTTGCCGAACAGACCGCGGCGCGGGGCCGCCTGCCAGCCGAGCCCCATCCGCACCGCGGTCAGGGTTCCCCCGTCGCTCTTCTGCAGGCTGATGGCCTGGCCCTTGGTCATGTTGACCGTCACGCGCTACCCCTCTCCACAAACCCCTGCACCGCCCGTGTGTGCGGTTGTCAGCACCCTACGCAGTCCGCCGGACGCGGTCGCAACCCCGGTGCGTTTTGTGTCGTTCCTGCAACACTCCACCGGGCACCGCGCTCACGCCTGTCCCGCCTCCCTCATCATGCGCAGCTCCTTCTTGAGTTCGCCGACCTCGTCGCGCAGCCGGGCGGCCACCTCGAACTGGAGCTCCGCCGCGGCGGCCCGCATCCGGTCGGTCATCTCCTCGATCTGCTGGGCCAGTTCGGCGGCCGGGCGGTCGGTGAGGACCTCGGTGCCCTTCTTGCCCTTGGCGGACTTCGCGGCCTTCGCCGCCTTGCCGCCGAGCGCCGGGACCGGCGCCTTGGCGTCCTTGCCGGACTTGGGCTTGCGGTAGTCGGTGCCGAGCAGCTCCTCGGTGTCGACCTCCTCGCGGGCGATCGTCGCGACGATGTCGTTGATCTTCTTGCGGAGCGGCTGCGGGTCGATGCCGTGCTCCGTGTTGTACGCGACCTGCTTCTCGCGGCGGCGGTTGGTCTCGTCGATCGCCTTGGCCATCGCCGGGGTGATCCGGTCCGCGTACATGTGGACCTCGCCGGAGACGTTGCGCGCCGCGCGGCCGATGGTCTGGATGAGGGAGGTCCCCGAGCGCAGGAAGCCCTCCTTGTCGGCGTCCAGGATCGCCACCAGGGACACCTCGGGCAGGTCGAGGCCCTCGCGCAGCAGGTTGATGCCGACCAGGACGTCGTACTCGCCCGCCCGCAGTTCGCGCAGCAGCTCGATGCGGCGCAGCGTGTCGACGTCGCTGTGCAGGTACCGGACCTGGATGCCCAGTTCGAGGAAGTAGTCGGTGAGGTCCTCGGCCATCTTCTTGGTGAGCGTGGTGACCAGGACGCGCTCGTCCTTCTCGGTGCGCTTGCGGATCTCGTGCACCAGGTCGTCGATCTGGCCCTCGGTGGACTTGACGACGACCTCCGGGTCGACCAGTCCGGTGGGGCGGATGATCTGCTCCACGAAGCCGTCGCCGCGCGAGAGTTCGTACGTGCCCGGGGTGGCCGACAGGTAGACGGTCTGGCCGATCCGCTTCTGGAACTCCTCCCACTTCAGCGGGCGGTTGTCCAGCGCGGACGGCAGCCGGAAGCCGTGGTCGACCAGGGTGCGCTTGCGGGAGGCGTCGCCCTCGTACATCGCGCCGATCTGCGGCACCGTGACGTGGCTCTCGTCGAGGACCAGCAGGAAGTCCTCGGGGAAGTAGTCGAGGAGGGTGTGCGGGGCGGTGCCGGGCTCACGGCCGTCGAAGTGCATCGAGTAGTTCTCGACGCCGGAGCAGCTGCCGATCTCGCGGAGCATCTCCAGGTCGTACGAGGTGCGCATGCGCAGCCGCTGGGCCTCCAGCATCTTGCCCTGCTTCTCCAGCTCGGCGAGGCGGTCCGCCAGCTCCTTCTCGATCCCGTTGATCGCCTTTTCCATGCGCTCGGGTCCCGCCACGTAGTGGCTGGCGGGGAAGACGTAGAGGCTGTCGTCCTCGCTGATGACCTCGCCGGTGAGCGGGTGCAGCGTGGACAGCGCCTCGATCTCGTCGCCGAACATCTCGATGCGGACGGCCAGTTCCTCGTACACCGGGAAGATCTCGATGGTGTCGCCGCGCACCCGGAAGGAGCCGCGGGTGAACGCCACGTCGTTGCGGTTGTACTGGATGTCCACGAAGCGGCGCAGCAGGGCGTCCCGGTCGATCTCGTCGCCGACCTTGAGGGAGACCATGCGGTCCACGTACTCCTGCGGCGTGCCGAGGCCGTAGATGCAGGAGACGGAGGCGACCACGACGACGTCGCGGCGGGTGAGCAGCGAGTTCGTCGCGGAGTGGCGCAGTCGCTCGACCTCCTCGTTGATCGAGGAGTCCTTCTCGATGTAGGTGTCCGACTGCGGGACGTACGCCTCGGGCTGGTAGTAGTCGTAGTACGAGACGAAGTACTCGACGGCGTTGTTGGGCAGCAGCTCGCGGAACTCGTTCGCCAGCTGGGCGGCCAGGGTCTTGTTCGGTGCCATGACGAGCGTGGGGCGCTGGAGCTTCTCGATCATCCAGGCGGTCGTCGCCGACTTGCCGGTGCCGGTCGCACCCAGCAGGACGACGTCCTTCTCCCCCGCGCGAATGCGCTTCTCCAGCTCGGCGATGGCCGCCGGCTGGTCACCGCTGGGCTGGTAGGGACTGACGACCTCGAAAGGCGCCACCGTACGTTCGATCTTGGAAACGGGCCGCATGCAACCACCGTACGACCCACCACTGACACTCACGTGGTGATCGGACTCCGGGGCGGAGGAAAGGGGGGCCGGGACGTTTCGGATGCGGTCGACACACGATCGGCCGAAGTGCGGCTGTGTACCGGATCTGTCACACGGCGTGATGGGCGCACGTGTCACATCGTTCACCGCATGGCCATTCCGCACCTGTTCCACGTTGGCGCGCAGCTGTCACGCTCGGTCGCCCGAGTCGTCCTCTCGCGCAAGGAGAGATCCATGCTCACCCTCGCCGTCACAGCGACCCTGACCGCTCTCGCGGGCGGGACCGCCGGTGTCGTACAGCCTCCGGCCGCCCCCGCGGGCGCCCCGGCAGCCGCCCCCTTCGTCATCGCCCACCGGGGTGCCTCCGGGTACGCCCCGGAGAACACCCTGGCCGCCGTCGACAGGGCGCACCGGCTCGCGGTCGACTGGGTGGAGAACGACGTCCAGCGCACCAAGGACGGCGAGCTGGTGATCGTCCACGACGACAGCCTGGCGCGGACGACCAATGTGGAGCAGGTCTTCCCGAAGCGTGCCCCGTGGAAGGTCAAGGACTTCACGGCTGCGGAGATCCGCAGGCTGGACGCGGGCAGCTGGTTCGGCCCCGCGTACGCGGGCGCGCGCGTGCCGACGCTGAAGCAGTACCTCCAGCGGGTGGACCACAACCAGCAGAAGCTCTTGATGGAGGTCAAGAACCCGGCGCTCTACCCGGGCATCGAGAAGGACATCCTCAGGGTGCTGCGGACACAGGGGTGGCTGGACGCGGCGCACGTGCGCTCGCGGCTGGTGGTGCAGAGCTTCGACGCGGCGAGCCTCCGGTCCGTGCACCAGCAGCACACGGGCCTGGTCACCGGGTTCCTGGGCACGCCCAAGGTGGCCGACCTGCCGAAGTACGCGGCGTACACCGACCAGATCAACCCGCAGCACACCACGCTCAGCAAGCAGTACGTGGCGGCCGTGCACAAGTTGAAGGGGGCGCACGGGCAGCGGCTGCGGGTGAGCACCTGGACCGTGGACGACTCGGCGAGCGCGAAGAAGGTCAAGGGCTTCGGGGTGGACGGTGTGATCAGCAACCGGCCGGACGTGGTGCGGGCGGCGATGCGGGGCTGACCTGCGCCTTCGCAGGTGCGGGGCCCGTTGTCAGTGCCCGGTCGTACCGTGGGGGGCGTGAACAGCGAAACGCCTTCGGCGAGTTGTGTGGAGTGGGCCGTGATCGGCAGCGACATCGGCCCGCTGCTGCTGGCCGCGACCGACGTCGGGCTGGTGAGCGTGGTCTTCCACGCGGACGAGAAGGTCCGGGCACGGGCATTGGAGACGCTGGCGTCGCGGCTGGGCGCCGAGCTGGTCGAGGTGGCGGAGCCGATACCGGCGTCGAGCCGGCTGGCCGAGCCGGTGCGCCAGTTCGCGGCGTACTTCGCGGGCACGCTGCGCCGGTTCGACCTGCCGCTGGACTGGTCGCTGACCTCGGGGTTCAACCGCCAGGTGCTGCGCGAGCTGAACGACGGGGTGCCGTACGGGGCGGTCGTCGGGTACGGCGACCTGGCGCACCGGGTGGGCCAGCCCGGGGCGGCGCAGGCGGTCGGGGCGGCGATGGGGTCGAATCCGCTGCCGGTGGTGGTGCCGTGCCACCGGGTGGTGGAGAGCGGTGGCGGGCTCGGCGGATTCGGCGGCGGGCTGGAGACGAAGCGGGTGCTGCTGGCGCTGGAGGGGGTGTTGCCGGAGCCGCTGTTCTGAGGTGGGGGCCCGGTCCTGGGTGGGGCCCGGTACTGGGTGGGGCCCGGTCCCGATGAACCTGCTCCGGAGCAGGGGTGCGCGGGGCGCGATTATCTGGTGCCCTGGGGGGTGCGGGCTGGCACACTGCGGCGGTGACGACATCCCTTGACAAGTACACGTACATATTCGGCCCCGTTCGCGTGACCGTCGCCTCCCCGGCCCCCGACCCGGTCGGCCCCTGCGGAGAGGCGTGTACGAAGTGAGCACCACGGACAGGAACGACCGCTCCGACGACACCGGGGACACAGGCACCGGACGCCCTCCGGCGCAGGGCGCACCGGACACCGGTGACTCCGACCCGGCCGCCGGGGGCCTGGTCGCGGACATCGCGCCGGTGGCCCCGCCTCCGGCGAATCCGCTGAACCCGGCGGACCCCGCGACCCCGGCGGACCCGGCCGCCCCCGCCCCCGCCCCCGTGCCCGCGGTGACCGCCGCCGAGCTGCCCGCGCTCCAGCGGCGCACCACCGCCGTCCTGGTCACCAGCCAGATACTCGGCGGTCTCGGCGTCCCCATCGGCATCACCCTCGCGCCTGTCCTGGCCACCGAGATCGCGGGCAGCGAGGCCTACGCCGGGCTAGCCCCGACCGCCTCCGTGGTCGGTACCGCCGTGCTGTCGGTGCCGCTGGCCTCGCTGATGACGGCGCGCGGACGGCGGCCCGGGCTCACTCTGGCGTACCTGATAGGCGCGCTCGGCGCTGCGGTCGTGGTGGTGGCCGCCCTGCTGGGGAGCTTCCCGCTGCTGCTGCTCGGCATGGCCGGGTTCGGCGCGGCTTCGCTGGCGAACCTCCAGGCCCGGTTCGCCGCCGCCGACCTGGCCTCCCCCGAGCGGCGGGGCCGGGCCATCTCCACGGTGGTCTGGGCCACCACCATCGGCGCGGTGCTCGGCCCGAACCTCGCGGCGCCGGCCGGGCGCGCCTTCGCCGGTACGTCCCTGCCCGTGACGGCGGCGCCGTTCGTGTGGGCGGCCGGGATCTTCCTGGTGACCGGGATCGTCGTCACCGTCCTGATGCGCCCGGACCCGCTGCTGACCGCGCGGGAACTGTCCCCGCAGGAGGACCATTCGGCCGCGAGCCGTTCGCTGAAGGCGGGCATCGCCGCCGTGAAGGCGTCCCCGCGGGCCCGGCTGGCGCTGGTGACGGTCGCCGTCACGCACACCGCGATGGTGTCGATCATGACGATGACGCCGGTGCACCTGGGCCACCACGGCGCCGGGCTGCAACTGGTGGGGCTGGTCATCAGCGGCCACATCGCGGGGATGTACGCGTTCTCGCCGGTCATGGGGTGGCTCGCGGACCGGCTCGGGCGGCTGTCGGTGATCGGGCTGGCGGCCGGGCTGCTCTCGCTCGCCGCCCTGCTCGCGGGCACCTCCGGCGGCAGCCACGGGCAGACCGCCGCCGGACTCTTCGTGCTGGGCCTCGGCTGGTCCGCCGGGCTCGTCTCGGGCTCCGCGCTGCTCACGGACTCCGTGCCGCAGCCCGCCCGCGCCGCCGTGCAGGGTCTGTCGGACCTGACGATGAGCTCCGCGGCGGCCGTCGGCGGGGCGGCCGCCGGGCTGATCGTCGCGCAGGCGGGCTACGGGTGGCTGAACGCGGCCGGCGCCCTGCTGCTGGTGCCGATGGCGGCGCTGGCGCTGGTCACGGCTCGTACGAGCAAGGCGTGAACCAGAGGCTGATCCACAGGCCGATCCAGAGACCGGTCTAGAGACTGATCCAAAGACCGATCCACAGGCCGGTCCAGAGGCCGGTCCAGAGGCCGGTCCACAGGCCTGTCTAGAGGCTGATGTGGTACGCCTTGCGCAGCGTCTCGTGGACCGTCCACGTCGTACGGTCGCCCTCGCGCAGCACGCACGCGTCGCCCGGACCGATCTCCAGGGTCGCGCCGCCCTCCACCGCGACGGTGGCGCGACCGCTGACCACGACGAAGAGCTCGTTGGCCTCGGTGTCGGTCACCACGCCGGGCGTGATCTGCCAGATGCCCCGCAGCTGTTGGCCGTCCGGGGACTCCCACAGCACCTTGCCGGTGACCTCGGGCGTACCGGAGACGATCTGCTCCGGGTCGAGCGGCTCGGGCTCCAGCTCGGCGTCCGGAATGTGCACGGAGAAGGAGGCGGGAAGTTGATCAATTGTCGTCATGGCCGGTCACCTTAGCGGTGCCGTTGTACCCCTCTGCGACCAGGCCCGACGCAAGTGGACGCAAACCGTCCGTCGTGGCGGTGCGTGCTCCGGCGCACTCCGGGCACAGGAAGGGCACCATCCTTACAGTGCGCTACAGCCAGGGAGCTGCTGCCATGGAGATTTCGGGCATCATCAGCGCGATCGTGATCGGCATCATCATCGGCGTCCTCGGCAGGCTCGTGGTCCCGGGCCGCCAGAAGATCGGCATTCTGTGGACCATCATCGTCGGCATCCTCGCGGCGCTGGCGGGCGCGGCGATCGCCAAGGCGCTCGGCGTCAACGACACCAACGGCATCGACTGGATCGAGTGGCTCATCCAGATCGGTCTGGCGGCGATCGGCGTCGCGGCCCTGGCCAGCGTCAAGTCCGGCAACCGCGGCCGCAGCCACAGGTAACCGCAACCACAGGTGACCGCCGCCACCGGCAGGCCCCGCCCGCAGACCCGGTGAGCAACGCTCCAACCGGAACCCCCGCCCGCCTCTTCGCCCCGTTTCGCCCGGAGTCTGGCCGGTCCCGCCATGCGGGTGCAGACTCCACAGCGCGCACAGCGAACGGTCCTCGCCACACGTGACCACGCACCTGTTCGACGCACCTGTGGCGACACTTTGCGACACGAGCCGAAGAGGCGGGTGCACCATGACCACAGGCACCACGAGCACAGGCACGGGCAGCACGAGCACGGGCAACAAGGCCGTCGCGTACCTCAAGCCCGGCGCCGTCGAAGTCACCACCATCGACCACCCGGCACTGGAACTGCGCGACGGCCCCGGTGTCGCCCCCGACAACGTCGGCCGCGTCTGCCGGCACGGGGTGATCCTCAAGGTCCTCGCCACCAACATCTGCGGCAGCGACCAGCACATGGTGCGCGGCCGCACCACCGCCCCCGAGGGTCTGGTCCTCGGCCACGAGATCACCGGCGAGGTCATCGAGCGCGGCCCCGACGTCGAGTTCATCGAGACCGGCGACATCGTCTCGGTCCCCTTCAACATCGCCTGCGGCCGCTGCCGCAACTGCAAGGAACGCAAGACCGGCATCTGTCTCAACGTCAATCCGGCCCGCCCCGGCGCCGCCTACGGCTATGTCGACATGGGCGGCTGGGTGGGCGGCCAGGCCCAGTACGTGATGGTCCCCTACGCGGACTTCAACCTGCTCCCCTTCCCGGACCGCGACGCGGCCCGCGAGAAGCTGCTCGACCTGGCGATGCTCTCGGACATCTTCCCGACCGGCTTCCACGGCGCGGTCTCGGCGGGTGCGGGCGTGGGGTCCACGGTGTACGTCGCCGGGGCGGGCCCGGTCGGGCTCGCGGCCGCCGCGTCCGCCCAGCTGCTGGGCGCGGCCGTCGTCATCGTCGGCGACCTGAACGCCGAACGCCTCGCCCAGGCGCGGAGCTTCGGCTGCGAGACCGTCGACCTCACCCGGGGCCGGGTCGAGGACCAGATCGCCGAGATCCTGGGCGAGCCCGAGGTGGACGCGGCGGTCGACGCGGTCGGCTTCGAGGCCCGCGCGCACGGCCGCCCGGACGCCGAGGAGGCCCCGGCCACCGTCCTCAACTCGCTGATGACGCTCACCCGCGCGGGCGGCGCGCTCGGCATTCCCGGGCTGTACGTCACGGACGACCCCGGCGGCGTCGACCAGGACGCCCGCACCGGCACGCTCAAGGTGCGCCTGGGGCTCGGCTGGGCCAAGAGCCACAGCTTCACCACCGGTCAGTGCCCGGTCATGCAGTACCACCGGGCGCTCTCGATGGCGATCCTGCACGAGCGCGTGCACATCGCGAAGGCGGTCAACGCCACCGTGATCCCGCTCGACGAAGCCCCGCGCGGCTACGCCGAGTTCGACCAGGGCGCGAGCCGCAAGTACGTCCTGGACCCGCACGGCGCGCTGAACGGAGTCCGCCCCGTCTGACCCGGCGGCACGAAGCCGGGGCCCTACTCCCCGTCGCCCGGCAGCCCGGTCCACGCCGGATGCCGGGCGTCGTCGGCCCGTACGACCACGTCGGCGGCCTCCGAGGGGGCGGTCTCCGCCTCGTACCGCACGAAGGCGGGCAGCGTCCACCGCTCGCTCTCGGCGGTACGGCGCTCCAGCGCCCCCGGCGACAGCCGCACGTGCACCGTCAGGTCGAACGGGAACCACCGGCCGAGCAGCAGCGGCCCGTGCATCAACAGCACTCCGCCGGGCGGGAGTTGGGCGTACGGGCTGCGCGTCGCGCGGTCGGTGACCGGGTCCCAGAGGTCGGGCAGCACCCGCCCGGTGCCCCCGGCCTCCAGCGGGCCGAAGACCTCGCGCCACAGGGCGCCGGTGTCGAACCACCCGTCGAAGTAGGTGTCCGGGTCCTGCTTCCCGTACTCGAAACGCAGCGAGGCGGACCGCAGGAAGCCGTGCGTGTCGACCTCGTGCACGACGCGCCCCCGGTCGCGCAGGGCCTCGGCGAGCGGTCCGACCAGCTCCCCGGTGCGCGCGGCGGGCGCGCCGTCGACGCCGACCTTCAGCCAGGGGCTGCCGTCGGAGGGCTCCAGGCCGTCGAGGTGCCGGGCGAGCCGTCCGGCGAGGCGTCCCCAGGTGATCGGTAGAAACTGCACGCGTCCATCATCGCCGGTCCGGGGCGGGGCGGCCTCCCCGGAGGGGGTGCGCTTGACCTTGCCACTGGCGTCAGGGTTGGACCATCACCCGCATGAACACCTCCACGGAACAGCGCGTCGTCCTCGTCACCGGAGCGGGAACCGGCATCGGCCGGGCCACCGCCCACGCCTTCGCGGCGCAGGGCGCGCGGGTCGTCGCCGTAGGACGCAGGACGGCCCCCTTGACGGAGACCGCCGCCCAACACCCTTCCCTGATCACCCCGTTGGCCGCCGACATCACGGAGGAAGGGGCCGCGGAAGCTCTCGTACGGGAGGCGGTCGGGACGTACGGACGCCTGGACGTCCTGGTCAACAACGCCGGGATCGTCGGCGAAGGGTCGCTGGGCACCTACACCCGGGCCGGTGTGGAGGCGCAGCTCGCGACGAACCTGGTCGCCCCTGTGCTGCTGACGCAGGCCGCGCTGCCCGCGCTCGGGGAGCGCGGCGGCGTCGTGGTGAACGTCAGCACGTCGGTGGGTCAGCGCGCCTGGCCGGGCAGTTCCGTGTACGCAGCGTCCAAGACCGCGCTCGAACTCCTCACCCGCAGTTGGGCGGTGGAGCTCGCGCCGCGCGGCATCCGGGTGGTGGCGGTCGCGCCGGGTGCGGTCGACACCCCGATCGGCGAACACCGGGGGCTGACGCCGGACGAGCGGGCCGCCGTACGGAACTGGCAGGTGGCGCACACTCCGCTGGGCCGGATCGGCCGCCCCGAGGAGGTCGCCTGGGCGATCACCCGGCTGGCGGCGCCGGAGGCGTCCTTCGTGACGGGGGTGGTGCTGCCGGTGGACGGGGGTGCGGTGGTGGCGTGAGCCGCCGACGGCGTACGTGATCTACTCCCGGTGGCGATACGGCACCGGGGGGCGGCACATGCGCATCGGGGAACTCGCGCGGGCGACGGGGGCGAGCACGCGCGCCCTGCGGCACTACGAGCAGGCGGGCCTGCTCACCTCCCGCCGCGAGGCGAACGGCTACCGGACCTACGACCCGGAGCGGTCCGTCGTCCGCGTACGCAACATCCGCCAACTCCTCGACGTGGGGCTGACCTTGGAGGACGTCCAGGACTTCGCCCCGTGCCTGGACGGCGATGTGCTGGCCGCCGAGCCCGCGGAGGCGAAGCTGCGGATCGCGCGGGACCGGCTGGCCGTGCTGGACGCGCGGATCGCGGCGCAGAGCGAGGCGCGGGACAGGCTGGCGAGGGCGCTGGCGGGGGCGGAGGGGCACGCGCTGCCCGCCGGGCGGTGAGGGACCGTACGACCTGAAGGTGACACCGTACGACCTGACAGCGACGAAGCAGCGCCGAACCGGGGTATCCCCTCCCCATGAACCTCGTGGTCGTCGAACCCCTCAAGCGGCGGCACTGCACGGACTGCCGCCGGGGCCCGCTCCCCCTGCACATCCTCGAATACAACGCCCCGCGCTGCCTGGACTGCGCCGACCTGGGCCACCTCGTCCTCCTCCCGCGCGGCGACGCGGCCCTCACCCGCCGGGCGCGGGAGGCCAGTTCGCTGTGGGCGGTGGTCGTCCGCCACAACAGGCGCCGCAAGCGTTACGAGCGCCAGGGGCTGCTGGTCGAGGAGGCCGCCCTGGCCCTCGCCGAGTCCGCGTGCCTCGCCGACGCGGAGGCCCGTGCGCGCCGCCGCGACCGTGACGCGGCCCGCCGCGCGGCCGAGGACCTCACCTTCACGGCGGCCTTCACCACCGCGATCCTGGCCCGCTTCCCGTCCTGCCCGCCCGACCGGGCCCATGCCGTCGCCGCGCACACCTCGCAGCGGGGCAGCGGCCGGGTGGGCCGCAGCGCGGCGGGCCGAGCCCTGGACGAGGAGGCGGTCACGGCGGCGGTCCGCGCCTCGGTGCGCCATGTGGACACCCCGTACGACGCGCTGCTGATGGCGGGCGTGCCGAGGCACGAGGCGCGGGGGCGGGTGGGCCCGGCGATCGAGGCGGTCCTGACGGAATGGCGGACGGCCGCCGAGGCCCGGGCCCTCACTGAGACACCTGCGCTCCCCGATCCCCCCGAGACACCTGAGGTCCCGGGATAAACGGGCGTACCGGGGCAGGATGACTGTTCCCCGACACAAGGCGAGGTCCCAGCCGATGCCCACCCCTGCCGCACCGCGCCCCCGAGGAGGGTCGGACCCCGCCCGAAACGGATCGGCCCCTGCCCGAGACGGTTCGGACCTCGCTCCCTCCCTCGACGCCGCGCCCCTGCGCCCGTTCCACCTGCGCATCACCGCCACGACCTTCGGCGCGAACTTCTCCGACGGGTACGCGCTCGGCATGATCGGCGCGGTCCTGACCACCCTGACCGACGCCCGCCACCTGTCCGGCGTCTGGCAGGGGCTGCTGGGCGCGTCGGCCCTGATCGGCCTGTTCTTCGGCAGCATCGTGCTGGGCCGGGTCGGTGACGTCATCGGCCGCCAGAAGCTGTACATCTACAACTTCGTCCTCATCACCGTGGCGTCCGCCCTCCAGTTCTGGGCGCACGACCCGGCGGTCCTCTTCATCCTGCGCGTGCTGATCGGCTTCGGGCTGGGCGCGGACTACGCGGTCGGCCCCACGATGCTCTCGGAGTTCGTCCCCCGGCGGCTGCGCGGCCTCCTGCTGGGCTCGCTCACCGTGATGTGGACGGTCGGTTACGTTCTCGCGGGCATCCTCGGCACGTGGCTCGGCGGTACGGAGCACGCGGCGTACGTCCTGCTGGCGACCGGCGCGCTCCCCGCCGCCCTGGTCCTCCTGCTGCGCATCGGCACCCCGGAGTCCCCGAGCTGGCTGGCCAGCCAGGGCCGCACGCAGGAGGCCCGCGACATCGCCGCCCGCTACCTGAAGTGCGAACTGGGCGAGGCCCCCGCACCCCCCACCTCCTCGACCACCTCCGCCTCCGCCTATCGGGAGCTCTTCGCCCCCGGGCAGTCCCGGCGCACCTGGTTCGGGCTGGTCTTCTACAGCGCGCAGGTCCTCCCGTACTTCGCGATCTACACCTTCATGCCGACGATCCTGCTGGCCCTGGACGTCGAGGACGCCGACCTCCAGAACCTCCTCCTCAACCTCTTCCTCCTCACCGGCGGCATCTGCGGCCTGTGGTTCCTGCAACGCACGGGCCGCCGCCCCCTGGTCATCTCCACCTTCGCGATCATGACGGTCGCGCTCGCCCTGGTGGGCGCCCTGACCCACGCCTCCACGGCGGCCCTGATGATCCCGTTCCTCGTCTACACCTTCGTGATGGCGGGCGCCTCCAACCTCACCCAGGTCTATCCCGCCGAGCTGTACCCGACCCACCTGCGTGCGACGGGCGTCGGCTTCCTGAACGGCACGAGCCGCATCGCCTCGGCGGTCGGCACGTTCGTCCTGCCGGTGAGCCTGGAGTCGCTGGGCCTGAGCTGGTCGATGTACTGGCTGGCGGGCGTCCTACTGCTGGGGACGCTGGCGTCGGTGGCGTGGGCCCCGGAGACGAAGGGCGAGGTGACGACGTCGGGGGGTTGAGAAGCGCGACGCGCACACAGCCAGGACGGCGATTCGACGGGGGCGGCCTCGCCGGGTTCCGGCTCTGCGCGAAGAACTCACCAGCGGTCGAGCAACTCCCGCTTCTTCACGGCGAATTCGTCAGGAGTCAGCACGCCCTCCCGGTACAGCTCCCCCAGGGCCCGCAACTGCCCGACGGCACCTGCGGCTGCCCCTTCCGCCTCCGCATCCGCCGCCCGTGCCTGCACCAGTCGGGACGCGACCGCAGCAGTCACCGTGCCCATCGCGCCGATGCCGACGACCATCAGGACCGCGCCGAAGGCCCGCCCGGTGGGTGTGACGGGGGCCAGGTCCCCGTACCCGACGGTGGTGATGGTCGTCATCGCCCACCACAGGGCGTCGGGGAGCGTGGTGATGTTCGCCCCGGTGGCGCCCCGCTCCTCCGAGAGGACGGCGGCGGCCAGCGCCACGACGACGACCGCGACGACCACGCCCGTCGAGGCGATCATCCGCTCGGCCCGGCCGCGTCCGGCGACGACGGACAGTCGGCCGAGGATCGACAGGAGCCGCAGGGCCCGTACGGACGGGAGCAGCAGGGCCAGCAGGTCGAGCGGATTGCGGCGCAGGAACTGCCACCGCTGCGGGGCCAGGGCCAGTCGCAGCAGGAAGTCCCCGACGAAGACGGCCCAGATCCCGTAGTCGACCACCCTCCATGCGGCGGGCGGGTGCGGAGTCGCGGCAGTGATGACGAAGACCGCGAGCGACACGACCGCCAGGAGCGTCAGCCAGGGCAGTGAGCGCTGCTCCCAGCGGGCGACGAAGGCAGGGCTGGTGGCGGTCATGAGGAGACACTCCGGGCAGGGGGCGGGCAACCTCCCAAGGATCTGTCCGGACCTGGACGGCAACCAGGGGCGAAGGTCATCGGCAGGGCGGGACGTTTCGCGGCAGCTTCCCCACCAGACCCTCGGGCACCACTGCGTCGGCGCTCTCCTCGCCCTGGGGACGCATCACCAGGCGCCCCCCCTTCGCCCTGCCTCGCGGTGGGCGCGACCAACTCCGCCCCGCCCTCATCACCCGAGGTCGTCAGGCCGAAGGCGGCGGCGGAATTCCGTGGTGCGCGGCGCGCGGCGCTGCGGGGGTCAGGTGCCGCACAGGCGGTTCAGTACGTCGACGGGGTCCGGGCCCGGCTGTCCCTCCGGCCACCAGTCGTCGGTGCCCGTCTCGCACACGTAGCCGTACCAGAGGGCGTCGTCCTGGCCGTGGCGGAGCTGGAAGCGGCCCGCGGTCAGGCGGTTGCGGGTGGGGCGGAAGTTGAGGCCGAGGACGAGCAGGGTGGAGCGGGCCCGGTCGAAGGGGCCCGCCGGCGGGTCCCAGGGGGTGTCCAGGACGGCGAGCCCTTCGGGGCCGCCCTGGCGCCAGGCGGCGACGGCCTTGGCCAGCTCGGTGGGGGTGCGGCCGAGGGCCCGGGTGAGCGAGGTGTAGAGGGAGCGCGTCGACGCGGTCAGCCCGGAGCCGGGCTGGGCAGCGGCGATACGGACCGCGTCCTGCCAGGGGGTGAGCGGGGCGAACGGGTCCGTGCCGGTGGTGAGCAGGGTGTGGGCGCGGTGCGCGGCGTCGGTGGCGAGGTGGTCCAGCGTCAGCGGGTCGGGGGCGTCGCGGATGTACGGCGGCGGGTAGGAGGGCGGCGCGCCCGGGTGCGGGGGCGGGGGGAAGGCCGGGGGCAGTTCGCCGAGGGGGCGGGCGAGGGCCTCGCGGGCGGGGAGAGCGGGGACCGGCGGGGGCGTGCGGGATTCCGTGGCGGTGCGGGTGGCGTTGCGGTGGCCGAGGGCGTCGAGGACTTCGCGTTCATCGCGGCCGCGTAGCAGGAAGACGACGAAGGGGTCCTCGTCGACGATGCGGGCCACCTGGTAGCAGAGGGCCGCCGCGTGTTTGCAGGGGCGGCCCGCGTCGGGGCAGGTGCAGGAGGGCAGGAGGTCGCCGGCGGTGGCGGGCAGGAGGGGGATGTCCGCGAGCGGGGAGCCCGGGTCGAGGAGGGCCTGCGGAACCGTCTTCGCGAGGAGGGACTCCAGGTGGGCGGGGTCGGCGGCGGCCGCGTCCAGGAACACGTCCCAGTCCTCCGGGGCGAGGGTGCGCAGCCGGAGTTCGGCCCGGTAGGGGCGGGCGCGGCTGCCCCGTACGTACGCCACGACCCGGCCCGGGGTGACCGTGATGGTGTCGACGTGACCCGCGTCGGCGTAGGCGCGGCCGCGGGCGAGACGGGCGGGGTCGAGGGACAGATCCTCCAGGGCGGCCACCCATGCCTTGCCCCACCAGGTGACGGCGGGGCCGGTCGCCTCGGGGGCGGGCGGAAAGGTCCGACGCCGTTCACCGACGGGGCCCCCGGCCGGGGCGGACGCCTGGGTTCCGCGCCGCGCAGGGTGCGGGTCGTCGGGGGCGGGGAGGGTGGGTTGGGTGCCCCGTGACGCGGGACGGGCGTCGGCGGGGGCGCCGAAGGCGGGGTGGGCGGGGGCGCCGAAGGCGGGGTGGGCGGGGGCGGGGGCGGGGCGGGCGGGGGCGGGGGCGGGGCGGGCGGGGGCGGGGGCGGGGCGGGCGTCGGCCGGGGGCCGGAACACCGGGCGGACGTCGGCCGGGGCGCCGAAGGCGGGGTGGGCTTCGACCGGGTCGGCGAAGGCGAGGTCGACGTCGGCCGGGGTGGCGGAAGCGGGGTCGGTGTCGGCCGGGGTGGCGCAAACGGGGTCGATGTCGGCCGGGGTGACGGAGGCGGGGTCGGCATCAGCCCGAGCAGCGACGGCAGGCCGGGCCCCGAGCCGGTGAGGCTGAGGGACAGCCGGAGCGGGCCGGGTGCCGCGATGTGCGGGCCGGGCTGCGGGGTGGGGGCTGCCCGGAATGGGGGCCTCGGCCTCGGTGCGCGGGTCGGCCGGGGTGCCGGCGTTGGCCGGGGTGCCGGCGTTGGCCGGGGTGCCGGCGTTGGCCGGGGCACGGGCACCATCGGAGGCGCGGAGGCCGTCCGGAGTGCGGGCGTCAGCCCGGGTGCGGGCACGTTCCGAGGCGTCGAGGTCGTCTGAGGCGCAGGCATCAGCCGGGGTGCGAGCACCGTCCGCGGTGTGGAGGTCGTCCGGGGTACGCGCGTCAGCCCGGGTGCGGGCACGTTCCGAGGCGAGGAAGTCGTCCGGGGTACGGGCGTCGGCCGGGACCCGGGCCCCGCCCGCGGTGTGGAGGTCGTCCGGGGTGCGGGCGTCGGCTGCGGGGGTCAGCCAGGCCTGGACGGCCTGGCGTGCGGCCTGGTCGGCGTCCTGCGGGGTGGGCGGGGTCGGGTGGGTGCCGTGGTGTGCCGTCGGCGGGGGCTCTTCCTCGGTGGCCACCGGGTGCGCCTCGGCCTCGGGGTGCGCTGTGTCGGACGCCGCGTCGCGGAGGGCGTGCCTCGCGGTCGGAGGGGAGTCGATGTCCGGGGGCGGCAGGTTCGGGCGGTTGTCGCGGCTCGTCGTCGGCCGTGTACTGCCCCGGCGGGGCTTCGTGCGGCGGATGCCTTGCCGGGCGGCCTGCGCGGCGGACGGAGGGGCGTCGGCGGTCGGGGGCTCGGCTGCGGGGCGCGCGGCGCGCCGGGCTTCGTCCGCGGCGGCCCGCGAGGCGCGCAGAGCCTGCCGTGCGGCCTCGGCGGCAGCGCTGCGGGGCGGAGGCTGCGGAGGCTGCTCGGGGGACGGGGGCTCCGCGTCGGGGCTCGCGGGCGGGGTCTCGTTCCGGAGGTCTTCCCGGGGGTCGTCCGGGCCCGCGGCGGCCTGCGCGTGCCGGATGCCGTTGAGTTCGGGGTGGGAGCGGCGTGGGGTCATGACGGCCTGCGCAGGGAGACGAGGTCGGCGAGTTCACGGTCGGTGAGTTCGGTGAGGGCGGCCTCACCGGAGCCGAGGATGGCGTCCGCCAACGACCGCTTGGCGGCAAGGAGTTCGGCGATGCGGTCCTCGACCGTGCCCTCGGCGATCAGGCGGTGGACCTGGACGGGCTGGGTCTGACCGATGCGGTACGCCCGGTCGGTGGCCTGCTCCTCGACCGCCGGGTTCCACCAGCGGTCGAAGTGCACGACGTGGGCGGCGCGGGTCAGGTTGAGGCCGGTACCGGCGGCCTTGAGCGAGAGCAGGAAGACGGGCACCTCGCCGGACTGGAAACGGTCGACCATCTCCTCCCGCTGCGCCACCGGCGTTCCCCCGTGCAGGAGTTGGGCGGGGACGGCGCGGGCGGCCAGGTGCTGGGAGAGCAGCCGGGCCATGCTCACGTACTGGGTGAAGATCAGGACGGAGTCCTCCTCGGCGAGGATCGTGTCGAGGAGCTCGTCCAGGAGGGCCAGCTTGCCGGAGCGGGCGGCGGCGAGGCGGGCCGGGTCCTCCTTGAGGTACTGCGCGGGGTGGTTGCAGATCTGCTTCAGGGAGGTCAGCAGCTTCATGATCAGGCCGCGCCGGGCGATGCCCTCGGAGGTCTCGATGGCGGCCATCGTCTCGTGCACCGCGGCCTGGTAGAGGGCGACCTGTTCGCGGGTGAGGGAGACGGGGTGGTCGGTCTCGGTCTTGGGCGGCAGTTCGGGGGCGATGCCCGGGTCGGACTTCTTGCGGCGCAGGAGGAAGGGGCGCACCAGGCGCGAGAGGCGCTCCACCGCCTCCGGGTCCTCACCGCCCTCGACGGCACGGGCGTGCCGGGCGCGGAAGGAGGTGAGGGGGCCGAGGAGGCCCGGGGTCGTCCAGTCCAGCAGGGCCCACAGCTCGGAGAGGTTGTTCTCGACGGGGGTGCCGGTGAGGGCGATGCGGGCCGGGGAGGGGATCGTGCGCAGGGCCTTGGCGGTGGAGGAGCGGGCGTTCTTCAGGTGCTGGGCCTCGTCGGCGACGATCATGTTCCAGCCGTGCGCGGCCAGTTGGGCGGCGCTGGTGCGCATGGTGCCGTAGGTGGTGAGGACGAAGCCGCCGTCGTACGGGCGGGAATCGGGCGAGATGTCCTCGGCACGGGTGCCGGCCGCCTCGAACAGCCCCTCGGCGGCGGGCTCGTCGAGCGTGCGGGTCGTGCCATGGAAACGGCGGACGGGCACGCCGGGGGCGAAGCGTTCGATCTCGCGCTGCCAGTTGCCGAGGAGGGAGGCGGGGCAGACCACCAGCGTGGGGGCCGTACGGGTGCCGGGGGCCGGGCGGGCGGCGTCCGTACGGTGCAGGTGGAGGGCGATCACGGTGATCGTCTTGCCGAGGCCCATGTCGTCGGCGAGGCAGCCGCCGAGCCCGAGCGAGGTCATCAGGTCGAGCCAGGCCAGGCCCCGGAGTTGGTAGTCGCGCAGGGTGGCCCGGAGGGCGGGCGGCTGGGGAAGGGTGTCGGCGCCGCCGCGCGCGAGCCGGTCGCGGAGGGCGGCCAGCGCTCCCACGGGCACCGCGTCGACCCGCTCGCCGTCGATCTCCGCGGTGCCGGTGAGGGCGACGGAGAGGGCGTCGGCCGGGTCCAGCAGCCCCAACTGCCGCTTGCGTGCCTTGCGTACGAGCGCGGGGTCGACCACCACCCACTGGTCACGCAGTCGCACCACCGGACGGTGCTCCTCCACCAGGGCGTCCATCTCGGCCTCGGTGAGCTCCTCGCCGCCCACGGCCAGCTGCCAGCTGAACGCGAAGAGGTGCTCGGAGTCGAAGAAGGGCGTGCCGTCGGTGGCCGAGCCGGGTGCGGGGCGCACCACCGCCGTGGCGGTCAGCGTACGGGCCAGGTCGCGGGGCCAGTGGACGGTCACCCCCGCGGCCTCCAGCCGGTGCGCCGCCGCGCCCAGGAGGTCGTACAACTCCTCGTCGGAGAGCGCCAGTACGTCGGGGACGGGCTGCTCCAGGAGGCGGGCGAGCGGCGGCCAGACGCGTCCGGCGCGGCGCAGGGCGAGCACCGTGTCGACGCGGGCGCGGGGGCCGAAGGACTCGCCGCCGTCGCCGGACCAGAGGTCGGCGGCGTCGACCAGGTGGGTGGGGTCGGCGAGGCTGTGCACCTGGACGACGGCGGCGCCCGCGCGGCGCGGCCGCGACCCGCGGCCGTCCTCGGCGTCCTCCTCGTGGGAGTCGAAGAGGCCGTGCACCGGCAGGTCGAGCCGGAGCGAGACGCGCACCCCCGCGTCCGCCCCGGCGGCGACCTCGGCGGCCCACTCGCGCAGGCGCGGCAGGTGCTGGGCTTCGGACGCGGCGTACGGGGCCCCGAAGGCGAGGGCCGCGGCGGGCGTCCGGGGCAGGACGTCGGCGACGGCGTCGACGAAGGACCGCACCAGGTGGGCGGGGTCGGGGACCTGGAGCGGGGTGCGGCCGGGCAGCGGTGCGGCGTACCCCTCGGGCGGCAGCGCGGCGGCGATCGCGCGCAGCTGGGCGATGTCGGCGGCGTCCGGCGGCCCGGCCCGCCAGGCGTCGTGGTCGCCCGGGGTGAGGCCCGGCAGCAGCAGCCCGCGCGCGACGAGGTGCAGGGCGTGCAGGGCGGCGGCGCCCCAGCAGCGGGCGGCGGGGTGGGCTGTCGGGGAGTGCCGGGCGGCGACGAGCAGGGGCAGCGCGTCGGCGAGCGGAAGGAGCCGCGCAGGAACCTTCCGCGTACGGACGACCGCGCCCTGACGGCGGACGACGGTGAGGGTGTCCTCGGCCCCGGGCGGCGGAGGCCCGTCGGGGGCCCACAGGGCGATGCGGGCGTCGCGGGGCAGGGTCGCGGGGAGGTAGAGGGCGGCTGTGTCGACCGGGAAACGCACCGCGTCGAGAGCACCGGCGGCGCCCGGCCCGAGGCCGGCCCGCGACGGTGCGTACGGAACGGTCATGGCGGCCGCGCCTCCCCTCCGGGTGTGTGTCTGCGCAGGTGGGCGCAGGGTTCCTTCGTGGATTTGCGAGTCTACGGGTGGGGTCTGACAACGCGGCCCACGTCCACACCGCACAGGGGCCGCCGGTGTGGAGGTCCGGGCCCCGGACGGGGCAGGCACGCGCAGAAGACCACGGGCCCGGACGGACCGGGGACACGAGACCGGGGCGCGAAGGGAACGGACGCGCGCGGAAAGGTGGGTGCCGGAGGCCAACGGGCGGGCGTGCCGCAGAACCGGGCCCGCGGAAAAACGGGGCGGTGAAGGAGCAGGCGGGGCGGCCGGGCCATCCCCCTCGCGAGCACGCGGGGCTGCTGGACCATCCCCCCTCGCGAGCGAGCGGGGCAAACAGGCGGGCCCGGCCGTCGCCGCCTCTCGCGGCTCGGCCCGCCGCCCCGCCCCTCCCCCGTCGGCCTCAGCCGCGCCCTCGCCCCGGCGCCTCGGTCGTCACCGACCCGATGTGTCCGGCCTGGAAGATCGCATGGCTCTCGACCGTGCCGGAGTTGTCGTTGTGGACCGACCCGATCCGCACCCCTCGGACCTCCTCCACCGGCCTCGGTTCCGCCAGGATCTCCCGCAGCACGTCCGCCGCCCTGGGGTCCGCCGCGAGGGTCTGGCGCATGCGCAGCCGCCAGGCGCCCTCCAGGTCGGCCGCCAGCTGCTCGTCACCTTCGGCCAGTGCCGCGGTGAGTTCGCTCCTGGTGGTCTCCAGTTCGCCCCGGATCGCCTCTTCCTCCGCCGCCCCGTTGCCCCGCGAGAGGAATCGGCCGATCCGGCCGCGCACCTGCGCCCAACCGTCCGTGGCCATCTGCTGCACCAGGGTGGTCGCCCCCGCTGTCGCCAATGCCACCAGTTCCGGTTCCACCGCGCCCCCTTGACGTGCTGCTTGATGTGTTGCCCGAAGTGCTGTGCGTCGTCGCTTCTTCGTGTGACTCAGGCCCAACATAGGCCCGCCGCACGCACCGGGGGCAGCACGTCACCTCAAGAGGAAACTCTCCGCGGCCTTCGCTCCCGACTCCGCCCCCTCGTGCACCCGCAGCTGCGTCGAGTGGCCCGCCCCCTTGAGGACGACCAGTTCGGCCTGCGGCAGGCGGGACGCGACCTCCTTGGCCCACGGCAGCGGGGTGGAGAGGTCGCGGTCGCCCTGGAGGAGCAGGACCGGAGCCTTGAGCACCCGGTAGTCGTCCGCCGCGTTCAGCGCGCGGGACACGGGCCAGTGCAGGCAGGTCTGCGCGATGCCCTGCCCGGCGGCGGTGCGCGCCTCGAACGGCCAGACCTCGCGCTCCTTGAGCCCCCGCACCGCACGGTCGAGGGCGGCGGCCCGCTTCCGTTCCGGCGTCGCCGCGTTCCCCCACGGGAAGGGTGTGTCGGCACACAGGGTCGCGGCGTGCAGTCCGGAGCTGAACTCCTTCGGGGAGGATCCGTCCGGTTCGGCGAACCCCTTCACCAGTGCGTCGAGTTTCCCGGTGTCTCCCGCCGCCGACGTGTGGAGTGCGCCCAGGATGCCGTAGCGCGGGTTCTTCAGCGGGGCGTCGATGATGCTGGCGGTGACGAGCAGGTTGAAGACGCCGACGCCGTTGCCGTCCCTGCGGATGACCTTCGCCAGGTCGGCCGCCGGGTCGTAGCCGCAGGACTGTTCCCGGCAGGCGCTGCGCAGTACCTTTGCCGCGTGCCGCAGCGACGCCGTGTAGAGGCCGTCGGCCGCGTCCAGGGGGACCACGGAGTCCAGGACGAGCCGGTTGACGTTCTGGGGGTGCGTCAGCGCGTACTGGCCCGCGGTGAACGTCCCGTACGAGACCCCGTCCAGGCTCCACCGCTTGACGCCCAGCGCCCGGCGCAGGTCGTCGAGGTCGGCGACGGTGTCGGCGGTGGTGAAGTGGTTGCGCGTCTCCCCCAGCCGCTGGGCGCACGCGCGCACGGCCGCTCGCGTGGGCGGCACGGTGTCGCTGCCGCCGACCTCCTGCTGGAGCTGCGGGCAGTCGAGGGCGGTGCCTCCCGTGCCCCGCTGGTCGATCATGACGAGGCGGTAGTCGGCGACGGCCCGGGGCAGTCCCTCGCGCACCTTCTTGAGGTACTCCACGCCCGGCTGCCCCGGCCCTCCGGTGAGGAAGAGCAGCACTCCCCGGGGTGCGCCCACGTTGTCCGAGGCGGCGACCCGCAGCTTCAGGACGCCCTTGCGCCGGGTGCGGTCCAGGGGCACCAGCAGTTCCGAGCAGGTGGCCTTGTCGACGCCGGGGCAGGGGTGCGCGTTCTCCAGTGCCGGTGGGGCCGGGGGCGCACTCTGCGGGGGTGCCGAACCGACGCAGGAGACCAGGGCGAAGACCGCGGCCGCGGTCGCTGTGCACACACGGGTGAGAGCAGGCATGGGTCACTCCCGGCGGAAGGTCGTTGGGGTCGCTCTCATCCTGGGCCGCCGCGCGGCGTCCGCGTTGAAGATTCGTGCTCGATGAGCGCGCGTCGTGCCTGTGCGGATGCCCTTGCGGACGTCGTTCTGGCTGCCTGTACGGGTGCCAGTTCCTCCCGTACGGAACTGGGCACGGCCCCGGTGTACTGGCGCACCACCCGGGTCAGGTGCGCCTGGTCCGCGAACCCGTGCGCGGCGGCCAGCGCGCGCAGCCCCGGTCCGCCCTCCGTCAGGGCGTGCAGTACGGCCCGTACGCGCACCTGGTTGCGGTAGGCGGTCAGGGTGCTGCCGGTGACGGCGCGGAAGACCCGGCTGAGGTGGTGCGGAGACGCGCCCACCGTGCGGGCCAGCTCGTCGAGGGTGAGGGCGGGTAGGTGCTCCGGGTGCGCCGTCAGGGCCGCGCAGGCGTCGGCGGCGAGCCTGCGGTGCGCCCTGGCCGTCGCCGGGCCGCAGGAGCCGCTCACGGCCCACTGCCCGGCCGCACCCGCGACCGCGTCGAGCAACGCGTGGGCCCGCTCGGTCAGTTCGAAGGAATCGGCTCCCCTGCCGGCGGCCGCGACGAACGCCCGGTGCCGCAGGTCGGTCGCACCGTCCACGGCGACGGCGCGAACACCCGGCAGACGGGGTGCGCGGGGGCGGCGGTCGAAACGGTCGGCGAAGTACCGGACATCCACCTGGAGGATCGTTGAACGATCCCCCGATCCTGCGGGATGGGCGATGTGGTGTTCGTCGCCCGGCCGCAGCAGATAGCCGCCGGTGACGTCGACGAAGAACTCCTCGCCGTTCACCCTGCGCAGGTATCCCCCGGCCCGGGTCAGCGCGACGCCGTACATGTCCTCGCGGCCGGGTCCCACGAACCCCGTGCGGTCCTCGCAGCAGTGGATGTCGGTCGCCGTGAGGGTGCCGTCGGCGAACAACGTCCGCCCGGTGCCGCGGCGTTCGCGCACGATCTCGCTCCACCGGGCGGGCACCCGGCCCCCTCCAGAGGTCCCGCCCATCCCCCCGCCTCCCTGTCGAGGGGTCCATGCTCTCCCGCCGGAGTCGGAGCGAACAGCACCGTGCGGCAACGACGCCCGTCGGAGGGCGAGGACACCCGCTCGGCGTCAGAGGGTGAGGGTTCCGACGCCGCCGTACCAGTGCCCGCCCGCGCGCAGGTGGTCCCCCACCGCACGCTCCAGCGAGGTGCGCCGGGGCAGCCCGGGCACCGGGAGGTCGGGGTCGCCGAAGACGAAGCGGACGGTCCCCGTGTCGTACACCTCCTCCCTCGGCACGATCCGCTCGAACAGGTCCTGGAAGCGCAGGATGCGCGACCCCTCGGGCAGCCGGTCGCGCAACTGCGGGTCGAGCAGCCAGGACTCGCAGACGGCGATCTCGTACCGCTCGCCGGGGAAGTGGCGGGGGAAGAAGGCGCGGGCCCGCGCCAGTGACGCCGCGCAGGCGCGCGGCGAGAGCGGACCGGAGAAGTCCGGTACGTGGATGCTCAGGCAGGGGTCACCGGTCCGGCCGGGCCGCCCGGCCTCCTCCAGACAGGCTCCGGCCCGCCCCAGCACTTCGGTCCGCTGGAACTGCAGCCGTCCCAGCTGGAAGATCTCGCCGCGGAAGTGCAGCCGAATCCAGTCCGGCACGGACAGCCCGCCCTCGCCGTGGCGCCTGCGGTGCACCGCCATGTTGCGCCCGAGGTCGGCCAGCGTGCGCCGGGAGTCCTCGTCACTGATACCCAGCGCGCGGTGGTGGGCGCGTGCGTGCGGGAGCATCGCGACGAAGACGTTCACCGCGAAGTACCGACCCGCCGCCCCGTACGGCTCCGGGAGCGCCGGAAGCAGCGGGAGCGTCACGCCGCCTCCCGGCACGCCCATGTCGCGCACCAGGCCGTGGACGCAGCGCTCCAGGAGCCATCGCCATCCCGGGTCCTCGGCCGTCGTGCGCCGCAGGGCGACCAGCGGGTTGACGTCCTCGTGCGGCACCGCCAGGTCCAGGAGCACCTCGGGCAGTTCCTCCCCCTCCGGCAGCCCGGCCCCGAAACCGGGCCCCTCCAGCGCCTCCAACTCGTCCAGCCACGCCGCCAGTTCCGCGTCGCCCCGCAGCACTTCCCGTACGTCCTTCACGGCCGCCCCTCCCCTTCTCGCCCCCACTGGAACACCCATCATGGCCCGCACCCCCCGACCATCACATCCACATTTCGAGACGACCTCATCCACCATGCGGACCTCGGTTGTGACGCGGCGCCCCCGGCGGCGAAGATGCGGGCATGGCCCCTGTTCTCGTATCGCGTCGTCACGTGGATCTGCTGCGTGTCTCGACCATGCTCTGTCGGGCCATCTCCTGCCGTCACCACGGCTGCTGACACCCGTTCAGCCACTCTCCCGCACGGGCGGACGCCCCGCTCCGCAGTGACGGCCCCGCACACCGCGTGAACGCCTTCCCCTGAAGGCGCCGTTCCGTCACGCCCCTGCCGTCCCCCTTGCTTCCCTTCCGTACGGCTCCCTGTCGCACCTGTGCGCCACGGCGCCGTCCCCTGCCTGCCTCCAGAGGTCTCCCCATGCCCAGCACCGTGCCCGCAGCCGCGCCCGGCACCACACCCGGCGCTCTTTCCGGCGCTCCGCGACAGCCCCTGCTGCACTGGTTCCTGCCCACCGGCGGCGACGGCCGCGACCCCGGCGGCGTCACCGCCGTGCAGGGGCGCACGGATGCCGCGACCCGGCGCCCCGCCGACATCGGATACCTCTCACAGGTGGCACGGGCCGCGGAACAGGCCGGTTTCCACTCGCTGTTGACGCCCGTGGGCCTGGGCTGCGTGGACCCGTGGATACTCACCGCCGCCCTCGCCCAGCACACCACCGACATCGGCTTCCTGGTCGCCTTCCGGGCCGGTTTCGCCAGCCCCACACTGCTGGCCCAGCAGGCGGACGCGTTCCGCAGGTTCGCGGGCGGCAGGCTGCGGCTGAACGTCGTCACCGGCGGCGACCCGGTCGAGCAGCGGGCGTACGGGGACCACCTGGCGCACGACGAGCGGTACGCCCGCACCGCCGAGCTGATGGCCGCCCTGCGCGCCCTCCTGGCGGGCAGGGACGCCGACCACGAGGGCGCCCACTTCCGGCTGGAGGGCGCCCGCCTGGTCGACCCCGCCGTGCAGCACCCCGTGCCCCTGTACTTCGGCGGTGCCTCCCCGGCGGCGGAGGACGTCGCCGCCGGGCACGCCGACGTACAACTGCTGTGGGGCGAGCCGCCGGCGGCGATCGGCGAGCGCATCGCACGGCTGCGGGCGAAGACGGAGGCGGTGCGCGGGGAGAGCGCGTCGCTGCGGTTCGGGCTGCGGCTGCACGTCATCGCCCGGGACACCGCGGCGGAGGCGTGGGCGGAGGCCGACCGCATCCTGTCCCGCCTCGACCCGGAGGCGGTGCGCCAGAGCCAGGCCCGGTTCGCGGCGATGGACTCCGTGGGACAGGCCCGGATGGCTGCCCTGCACGGCGGCAGCGCCGACGCCGCGAAGCTGGAGATCGCCCCCAACCTCTGGGCGGGCATCGGTCTCGTACGGGAAGGGGCGGGCACCGCCCTGGTCGGCTCGCACGAGGAGGTGGCGCAGCGCCTGTACGAGTACCGGGCGCTCGGCGTCGACGAGTTCGTCCTCTCCGGCTACCCGCACCTGGAGGAGGCGTACCGGGTCGGCGAGGAGGTCGCACCCCGGCTGCGCGCACTCGTGGACGCGGCGGACGCTCCCGCGCACCGCAAAGAGGCCGCAGGCGAAAACGTACGCCCGGCAGAAAACGCACACCACATAGAGGCGGCAGGCGCATGACCCTCACCGCCGCCCCCGAGAAGCCCGCCGTCACCCCACCCGTGCCCGCGGCCCCTCGCACCACCCCCCGCTTCGCCGCCCTGCGCTGGGCCGCCCTGCGCCTGGTCGCCCTGGCCGTCCTGCTGGGCGCCTGGCAGCTGGTGGTCGCGGCGGAGATCTGGCCGCGTGTCCTGGTGCCCTCGCCCGGTGAGGTGTGGCACCAGTTCGTGCAGTCCTCGACCGTCCACGACGGGGTGCGCGGGCAGAGCGGCCACCTCCTGATCGAGCATCTGGGGGTGAGCCTGCGCCGCATCGGCATCGGCACCGCCTACGCGGTCCTCGCCGGGGTGCCGCTCGGGCTGCTCATCGGCGCGGTCCGCCCGATCGCCGTCGTCCTGGAACCCGCCGTGACGTTCCTGCGGACGCTGCCGCCGCTCGCGTACCTCTCGCTGCTCGTCATCTGGTTCGGCATCGACGAGTCCCCGAAGGTGTGGCTGCTGATCATCGCCGCCCTGCCACCGATCGCGGCGGCCACCGCGGCCGCCGTACGGACGGTTCCCGAGCACCTCATAGAGGCGGCCCGCGCCCTGGGCGCAGGACCGCTGTCGCTGCTGCTGTCGGTACGGCTGCCCTCGGCGCTCCCCGAGATCCTCACCGGGGTGCGCATCGCCGTCGGCGTCGCGTACACCTCCGTGGTCGCGGCGGAGACCATCAACGGCGTCCCCGGCATCGGCGGCATGATCCGCGACGCCCAGCGCTACAACCAGACCGCCGTCGTCATCGTCGGCATCATCGCCATCGGCCTGTCCGGCATCCTCCTCGACGCCCTCCTCAAGGGCCTCGAACGCGCCCTGGTGCCCTGGCGAGGCCGCAAGTGACCACCACCCAGCCCACCCACACCCACCGGAGCCCCGTCATGTCCCAGCACCTCCCCGGCCGCCGCACCGCCCTCCTGGCGGCCGCTGCCGCGCTCACCGCCGTCACCGCGACCGCCTGCGGCTTCGGCGGCGCCGAGAGCGCGGGCAGCACGGACGCGGCGGGCAAGACCGTCGTGCGCATCGCCTACCAGGCGATACCCAACGCCGACCTGGTCGTGAAGAACCAGCGCCTGCTGGAGAAGGCCCTGCCGGACGTCTCGGTGAAGTGGGTCAAGTTCGACTCCGGCGGCGACGTGAACACCGCGGTGATCGCCGGTTCGGTGGACCTGGGGCTCGCGGGCTCCAGCCCCGTCACCAAGGGCCTCTCCGCGCCGCTGAACATCCCGTACAAGGTGCTCTGGATCCACGACCTGATCGGCGACAACGAGGCGCTCGTCGCGAAGAAGGGCATCAGCACCGTCAAGGACCTCGTGGGCAAGAAGGTCGCCACCCCCTTCGGCTCGACCTCGCACTACTCGCTGCTGGCCGCCCTGAAGGCGGCGGGCGTCCCCGCGGACAAGGTCCAGGTGCTCGACCTCCAGCCGCAGGACGCGCTCGCCGCGTGGAAGCGCGGGGACATCGACGCCGCGTACGTGTGGACCCCGACCCTCGACGAACTCACCAAGGACGGCACGGTCCTCACCACCAGCCGCAAGGTGGCCGACGCGGGCAAGCCGACCGCCGACCTCGGCATCGTCACCGACGCCTTCGCGAACGAGAACCCGAAGATCGTCACCGCCTGGCTCAAGGCGCAGGACCAGGCCGTGCAGCAGGCCAAGTCCGACCCGGCGAAGGCCGCAGCGTCGATCGGCAAGGAGCTCAACGTCTCGCCCGCCGACGCACAGCGGCAGCTGAAGCAGTTGGTACTGCTCACGGCGAAGGAGCAGACGGGCGCCGACTACCTGGGCCGCCCCGGCGCACCCGGCAAGCTGGCCGCCAACCTCCGGGACGCCGCCACCTTCCTGAAGGGGCAGAAGGCCGTGGACGCGGTACCGCCGCTCGCCGACTTCCAGAAGGCGCTCGCCGTCGAGGAGTTGAACCGTGCCGCAGGCTGAGACCGCGACCGTGCACCCACCCGTGGTGCTGGAGGACGTCACCGTCCGGTACGGGCGCAACGCGCGCTCCCTGACGACCGCCGTCGAAGGTGTCTCGCTGGCCCTGGCGGAGGGCGAGTTCACCGTCCTGGTGGGCCCCTCCGGCTGCGGCAAGACGACCCTGCTGCGGGTCGTGGCGGGCTTCGAGCGGACCTCGGAGGGCACTGCTCTGGTACGGGGTTCCGCTCCCGTCCCCGGCGGCGGCACCGGCATCGTCTTCCAGCAGCCGCGCCTGTTCCCCTGGCGCACGGTCGGCGGCAACATCGCCTTCGCGCTCGCCCGGCACGGCGTCCCGCGCGAGCAGCGTGCCGCCCGGACGGCGCAGTTGCTGGAGCGGGTCGGTCTCGCGGGCAAGGCGGGGCGGCGCACCTGGGAGCTGTCGGGCGGCCAGCAGCAGCGTGTGGCGATCGCCCGCGCGCTGGCGGGCGAGCCGCGGCTGCTCCTGATGGACGAGCCGTTCGCGGCGCTCGACGCGCTCACCCGCGAGCGCCTCCAGGAGGAAGTGCGCACCCTCGCGGCGGCGTCCGGCACCACGGTGCTGTTCGTGACGCACTCGGCGGAGGAGGCGGTGCTGCTCGGCACGCGGGTACTGGTGATGGCGGCGCCGCCGGGCAGCCCCGGCCGTATCGTTTCCGAACTCGCCGTGGACCTGCCCCGCACCCCGGACACGGACCCGGCGGCCCTGCGCGCCACACCGGAATTCGCCCGGCTGCGGGGCGAGTTGACGGCCACCATGCGCGAGGCGGCGACACTGGACGCGTGAATGCGGGGCGCCGCACTCCACAAGCGGCACCCGGCACCGTACGAGAATCAGCCAGGCGGCACCCGTCCCGTACGAGAAACAACCTGGCGGCACCCCGTCCCGTACGAGAAACAGCGGGGACTAACTCCCCAGCCCCGCACGCTCCCTGAGCTCCTGCCAGACCTTGCGGACCTGGGGCTCCAGCGCCTCCAGCGGCCCGTCGTTGTCGATCACCAGGTCGGCGACGGCGAGCCGCTGCTCGCGCGTGGCCTGCGCCGCCATCCGCCCCCGCGCATCGGCCTCGGTCGTCCCGCGCAGCCGCACCAGCCGGTCCAGCTGTGTCTCGGGGGACGCGTCCACGACCACCACCAGGTCGTACAGCGGCGCCAGTGCGTTCTCCGTCAGCAGCGGTACGTCGTGGACGACGACCGCGTCGGAGGCCGCGGCCTGCTCCAGCTCGGCGGAGCGCGCGCCGACCAGCGGGTGCACGATGGCGTTCAGGACCTTCAGCTTCTCCGGGTCGGCGAAGACGATCGCCCCTAGCGCGGGCCGGTCCAGCGCACCGTCCGCCGTCAGGACGTCCTTGCCGAACGCCGCCACCACGGCGTCGAGCCCGGGACTCCCGGGCTCGACGACCTCACGCGCGATCTTGTCGGCGTCGACGACGACCGCGCCGTACGACGCGAGCAGCCGCGACACTTCACTCTTGCCGGCGCCGATACCGCCGGTCAGGCCCACTTTCAGCATGACCGGCAGCCTAGAGCGCCCGTTCCACGACCTACAGGTCGCCCTCCCGCTCGGCGAGGAACTTCTCGAATTCCAGCCCGATCTCGTCCGCCGACGGCAGATCCTTGGCCTCCGCGACGAGACTGCCGCGCGTCTCCGCGCCCGCCACCGCGTCGTACTGGTGCTCAAGTCCCTGGACCAGCGCGACCAGTTCCTCGTCGCCCTCGCCGACCTGGCGGTCGATCTCGTCCTGGGTGCGCCGCGCCTCCGTGCGCAGCGCGTGCGCCACCGAGGGCAGCACCAGGCCGGTGGCCGCGGTGATCGCCTCCAGGACGGTCAGCGCCGAGTCCGGGTAGGCGGAGCGCGCCACGTAGTGCGGCACGTGTGCGGCGACGCCGAGGACGTCGTGGCCCGCCTCCGTCAGCCGGAACTCGATCAGCGACTCCGCCGATCCCGGCACCTGCGCCTCGTCGAACGGGCTGCGGTGCCCCGGCACCAGGTCGGTGCGGTTGCCGTGCGGGGTCAGACCCACCGGGCGGGTGTGCGGGACGCCCATCGGGATGCCGTGGAAGTTCACCGCGAGGCGCACCCCCAGGCGCTCCACGATCTGGCGCACCGCCGCCGAGAACCGCTCCCACTCGACGTCCGGCTCGGGCCCGGAGAGCAGCAGGAACGGGGCGCCCGTGGCGTCCTGCACCAGGTGCACTTCGAGCGAGGGCGTCTCGTAGTCCGACCACTGGTCACGCTTGAACGTCAGCAGGGGGCGGCGTGCCCGGTAGTCCACCAGCCGGTCGTGGTCGAAGCGCGCCACGACCTGGTGCGGCAGTGTGTCCAGCAGCTTCTCGACGATCTGGTCGCCGGTCTCCCCCGCGTCGATGTAGCCGTCGAAGTGGTAGAGCATGACAAGTCCGGCCGACTCCTGGGCCAGCGCCATGTCGACGACGGCCAGCCCCTTCGGCTCCCATGCGTACAAACCCTGCGGATCAAGCACGATTCCCGCTACCTCCTCGCGTTTCACAGGGAAGAACGTGCCGCAGGGCGTGGGCATTCCCTCCCACGCCCCCTTCCCTCATACGAGTGGACAAGCCGACGAACGGGAACCGCACCAAGATCACGCAAACCGGGACGGCTCAGGCCAGCACGCGCGCGTGCAGCGCCCCCACCGCCTTGCGCGCCGAGGTGAACGCCCCGTGCTGCCAGGCGTCGGTGTGGCTGAGGTAGTCGCCCGCGAAGTACACGCGTCCCGCCGCCTTGTTCAGGGGCGCGAACACCGGGGCGTCCGGGCCTCCCGCCAGGGAGTGCCAGGCGGTCTCCAGGTGCGGTGTCTGCCGCCAGTGGTGCGAGAGGTGCGCCGCCAGCTCGGTGCGGTACTTCTCGCCGTGGATCTTGACGCCCTGGGCGACGGCCCGTTCCATCCGCGCCTGCGGCGACAGCTTCGCGTACGCGTCCGCCTGCGCACCATAGTTGTAGTAGCCGACGATCAGCCCGCGCCTGCCGTGGTGCCCGTAGGACGGGTACCAGATGTGCGACAGGTCGAGGTCGGTCTCGGTGATGCCGCCGTAGATCCGGTGGTCGGACTCCCACCAGCGGCTCTTGTACTCCAGACCGATCTTGCCCGCGGAGAACGTCCTGCAGGCCTCCAGTGCGCTCTGCACCGCCCCGCCCAGGTTGTGGGCGGTCTTGGCGAGGATGTTGGGCGGCAGGGCGGCGATGCAGTAGTCCGCCTCGATACGCTCGGTGCGCCCGCCGTGCGTGTATGTGACGCTCACGCCGTCGGCACGGTCGGTGATCTTCGTGACGACGGCCCCGGTGCGTATCCGGTGCACCCCGACGGCCCGCGCGAGCGCCCTGGGGATGCGGTCCATGCCGCCGACGGGCTGAAACATCAGCATCGCCTGGTCGTAGCCGAACTCGAAGGAGAAGTAGCGTCCGACGCCGCTCGCGAACACCTCCGACGCGGACGGCACCCCGCCCAGCCGCACCCCCGGCACACCCGCCTCCGCCGGGTCGACCGTGAATCCCCTGCGCTCGCTGCCGCTGTACGTCATGCGCTCGCCGAGGTCGCCGTAGTCCTTCAGGAACTCCATCAGGCGCTCCTGGTCGGCGCGGGTGATCTCCTTGTCGAGGGCGCCCTTGTCGGTGGCCTTGGCGAGCAGTTCGGAGACGTACCCGTAGACGTCGGCCTTGGCGGTGCGGTAGCGCACCGGGGCCTTCATTCCGGCCTTCTCGTTGTAGAGGTAGGCGTTGGCGTTGGTGTTGGTGAACACCTCAAGAGGGACGCCGAGTTCGCGGCAGTAGTCCATCGTGACCATCCACTGCGGGATGCGTCCGGGGCCGGCGTTCATGTACTGGCCCTCGCTGAAGCGCGCGTGCTGGCGCACCCCGTCGACGTCCACGGTGACGTCCCCTCCGCGCACCGTGAAGTTGCGTCCGCCGCTGCGGTCCCGGGCCTCCAGGACCGTACAGTCGTAGCCCGCCTTGCCCAGTTCGTACGCCGAGGCCAGCCCGGCGATGCCGCCGCCGACGACGACCTTCGCCGCGCCCCTGCCCTTCAGCGTGAAGTCCCCGCTGCGGGGCGCCCGGAAGGCGGGCTCGCGGGCGTCGGCGGCAGCCGTGGGGGCGAGCCCCAGCGCGCCCATCGTGGCGAACATGGCGCCCGCGCCGCCGGCCGCGCCGACCTGCTTCAGGAAGCTCCGGCGGCTTCCTCCCCGTACCCCTGCCTCTGCCATCGCGCCAGGCCCCTCTCACTCCGTGATCTTGAAGACCCCGGCATCCTGGCAATGGATTGTTTCGGTCCGTACGACTTAGCTGTATCCCACACGTTTCCATGCGTTACGCGGGGGGAAACGCTCCCGGGCCCGGGCACACGACAAGGCCCGCTCCCCCGAAGGGGAACGGGCCTTGTCGTTCAGCCAGTTCGGCTCCCGGCCGTCACAGGATGACGGTCAGGCGGCCTCGCGACCGGTGAGGGTCAGAGCATTCAGCTCTGGCCGCCCGCCAGCTTCTCGCGGAGCGCGGCCAGGGCCTCGTCCGACGCCAGGGCGCCGGAGTTGTCGTCCGACTCCGAGGAGTAGGAACCGCCCGAGATACCGGCGCCGGCGTTGCCACCGGCGGCGGCCGGAGCGGCAGCACCCTCGGCGGCAGCGGCCTCGTCGGCCTCGCGGGACTTGATGACCTGGGCCTGGTGCTGCTCGAAGCGCTGCTGCGCCTCGGCGTACTGGCCCTCCCACGCCTCACGCTGGGTCTCGAAGCCCTCGAGCCAGTCGTTGGTCTCGGGGTCGAAGCCCTCGGGGTAGATGTAGTTGCCCTGGTCGTCGTACGAGGCAGCCATGCCGTACAGCGTCGGGTCGAACTCGACCGAGGCCGGGTCGGCACCGAAGGACTCGTTGGCCTGCTTCAGCGACAGCGAGATCCGGCGACGCTCAAGGTCGATGTCGATGACCTTGACGAAGATCTCGTCGTTGACCTGGACGACCTGCTCCGGGATCTCCACGTGGCGCTCGGCCAGCTCGGAGATGTGGACCAGACCCTCGATGCCCTCGTCGACGCGGACGAACGCACCGAACGGAACCAGCTTCGTGACCTTGCCGGGGACGACCTGGCCGATCTGGTGCGTACGGGCGAACTGCTGCCACGGGTCTTCCTGCGTCGCCTTCAGCGACAGGGAGACACGCTCGCGGTCCATGTCGACGTCGAGGACCTCGACGGTGACTTCCTGGCCGACCTCGACAACCTCGGACGGGTGGTCGATGTGCTTCCAGGAGAGCTCGGAGACGTGCACGAGACCGTCGACGCCACCCAGGTCCACGAAGGCACCGAAGTTGACGATCGAGGAAACGACGCCGGAGCGGACCTGACCCTTCTGGAGGGTCGTGAGGAACGTCTGGCGCACCTCGGACTGGGTCTGCTCGAGCCAGGCACGGCGGGACAGGACCACGTTGTTGCGGTTCTTGTCCAGCTCGATGATCTTGGCCTCGAGCTCCTTGCCCACGTAGGGCTGGAGGTCGCGGACACGACGCATCTCGACGAGGGAGGCCGGCAGGAAGCCACGGAGGCCGATGTCGAGGATGAGACCACCCTTGACGACCTCGATGACGGTGCCGGTGACGATCCCGTCCTCTTCCTTGATCTTCTCGATCGTGCCCCAGGCGCGCTCGTACTGCGCACGCTTCTTGGACAGGATGAGACGGCCTTCCTTGTCCTCCTTCTGGAGAACCAGGGCCTCGATCTCATCGCCCACGGCGACGACCTCGTTGGGGTCGACGTCGTGCTTGATGGAAAGCTCGCGGGACGGGATGACGCCTTCGGTCTTGTAACCGATGTCGAGCAGGACCTCGTCCCGGTCGACCTTCACGATGACGCCGTCGACGATGTCGCCGTCGTTGAAGTACTTGATCGTCTCGTCGATCGCGGCGAGGAAGGCTTCCTCGTTACCGATGTCGTTGACCGCTACCTGCGGGGTGGTAGAGGTGGTCTCGGTGCTGCTCGTCATGTGGGAAAGGGCTCCGGTACGGACAGAAATCGTAGGTACTGCTACGCCGTGAGCCTGTCGCTCTGCAGAAGCCGGACAGCCGAAGAAGCACCGAGCCGGAAAACAACCGGATGGCGCCTCGAAAACCGAGGAGACATACATACAGATACGAGCGCGGCCTGCTAGGTCTGAGGCGCGCAGGCTCGCAGCGCAACTTGTAGCATACGGGGGCTGCCGGGCAGGGTCAATGCGCGAAGGCACACACCCGGGGCGGAACGCCCCATACCCGGCACAACTCGGGTTCGGCGAGGCCACAATGGGCTTCCCGCTCCCCCTCGATCTCGTCCCGGCCGACCCTTCGGGCCGTACCCGGGAGGGGTTCCGGCGGAGCCTACTCAGACTATTCAGACGGGCGCAATGATCCACGACGAAAACTCCTCCGACGCGGCCTCCCTCGACGCCCTGGAGCTCCAGGACGACACGGAGCCCGAGGCCACCCGCCGTGATGCCGGGGAGGCGGAGAGCAGCCGGGCCAGCCGGGGCTGGTGGGACCGCAACGCCGACGAGTACCAGATCGACCACGGAACGTTCCTGGGCGACGACCGCTTCGTGTGGGGCCCCGAGGGCCTCGACGAGGTGGAGGCGGAGCTGCTGGGCCCCCCGGAGGACCTCAAGGGGCTCGACGTGCTGGAGATCGGCGCGGGCGCCGCACAGTGCTCGCGCTGGCTGGTGAAGCAGGGCGCGCGCCCGGTCGCCGTCGACCTCTCGCACCGGCAGCTCCAGCACGCGCTGCGGATCGGCGGCGGCGAGGACGGGGTGGCGCTGGTGCAGGCCGACGCCGGGGTACTGCCGTTCCGGGACGGCTCCTTCGACCTGGCGTGCTCGGCGTACGGGGCGGTGCCCTTCGTCGCGGACCCGGTGAAGGTGTTCCGCGAGGTGCACCGGGTGCTGCGGCCGGGCGGGCGCTGGGTGTTCTCGGTGACGCACCCGATCCGCTGGGCCTTCCCGGACGAGCCGGGCCCCGAGGGGCTGTCGGTCTCCGCCTCGTACTTCGACCGCACCCCCTATGTGGAGCAGGACGAGCAGGGGCGTGCGGTGTACGTCGAGCACCACCGGACGCTCGGGGACCGCGTCCGTGACGTCGTCGCCGGGGGCTTCCGGCTGGTGGACCTCGTGGAGCCGGAGTGGCCCGCGTGGAACAGCTCGGAGTGGGGCGGCTGGTCCCCGCTGCGCGGGAACCTCATCCCGGGCTCGGCGATCTTCGTGTGCGAGCGGGACTGAGGCGGGGCACGCACGGGGCGGCGCCCCGGGCCCGTACGACACTGTGGGGGTGATCCGTAGCGAAGCCCTCGACCAGTTGCCCGTACGCACCGCGGTGCCCGCCCTCGTGGAGGCGCTCGACGCGCACGGTACGGCGGTGCTGTGCGCGCCGCCCGGCACCGGCAAGACGACCTTGGTGCCGCTGGTGCTGGCGAGCCTGGTGGGCGGCGGCCCTGTGCGCAGGGTCGTCGTCGCGGAGCCGCGCAGGATCGCCGCCAGGGCCGCGGCGCGGCGGATGGCGTGGCTGCTGGGCGAGCGTGTGGGGCAGCGGGTCGGTGTCACGGTGCGCGGCGAGCGCACGGTGTCCGCGGACACCGTCGTGGAGGTCGTCACGACCGGTGTGCTGCTGCAGCGGCTCCAGCGCGACCAGGAGCTGACCGGCGTCGACGTCGTCGTGCTGGACGAGTGCCACGAGCGGCACCTCGACGCCGACACCGTCGCCGCCTTCCTCCTGGACGTACGGGCGGCCCTGCGGCCGGAGCTGCGGCTGGTGGCCGCGTCCGCGACGACGGACGCGGCGGGCTGGTCGCAGCTGCTGGGCGACGCACCGGTGGTGGAGGCGCAGGGGGTGTCACACCCCGTCGAGACGGTGTGGGCGCCGCCCGTGCGCCCGGTGCGTCCGCCGCACGGGATGCGTGTTGATCCGGCGCTGTTGTCACACGTGGCGTCGGTGGTACGGAGGGCTCTCGCCGAACGCGAGGGCGACGTGCTGTGCTTCCTGCCGGGGGTGGGCGAAATCGCCCGTGTGGCGGGCCAGTTGAGCGGTGTCGGAGCGGAGGTGCTCCAGGTGCACGGGCGGGCCCCCGCCGCCGTGCAGGACGCCGTGCTGGCGGGTTCCTCCGCCGGGCGCCGGGTGGTGCTGGCGACGTCGGTGGCGGAGTCGAGCCTGACCGTGCCGGGGGTGCGCGTCGTCGTGGACGGCGGGCTGGCGCGTGAGCCCCGTACCGACCACGCCCGGGGACTGAGCGCGCTGACGACCGTACGGGCGTCCCGTGCGGCGGCACGGCAGCGCGCGGGGCGGGCCGGGCGCGAGGCGCCGGGCACGGTGTACCGGTGCTGGGACGAGGCCGAGCAGGGCCGGCTGCCCGCCTTCCCGAACCCGGAGATCAAGGTGGCCGACCTGGCGGCATTCGCCCTCCAGGCGGCCTGCTGGGGCGACCCCGACGCCTCGGGCCTCGCCCTCCTGGACGCTCCCCCGGCGGGCGCGATGGCGGCGGCCCGGGAGGTCCTGACGGCGGTCGGCGCGGTGGACGAGGCGGGGCGGGCCACGGACCGGGGTGTGCGGCTGTCGCGGCTCGGCCTGCATCCGCGCCTGGGCCGTGCCCTGCTGGACGGGGCCCGGGAGATCGGGGCGCGGCGGGCGGCGGAGCTGGTGGCGCTGCTGAGCGAGGAGCCGCCCCGGGAGTACGGGGACGACCTGGCGGAGGCGTGGCGGGCGGCCCGGCGCGGCAACGACGCGTACGGGGCGCGCTGGAAGCAGGAGACGCGGCGGCTGGCGTCGGGGGTGGGCGGGGACGGTTCGCCGGCGCCGGCGGACGACGCCGCTGCGGGTCTGGTGGCGGCGCTGGCGTTCCCGGAGCGGGTGGCGCGGGCGCGGGGCGCGGGGGCGTTCCTGATGGCCTCCGGCACCGGTGCCGAGGTGGGCGAGGGGTCGCGGCTGCGCAGTGCGCCGTGGCTGGCGGTGGCGGTCGCGGACCGTCCGGCGCACGCGGCGTCGGCCCGGGTACGGCTGGCGGCGGTGCTCGACGAGGACACCGCGCGGGTGGCGGCGGAGCACCTGTACGGGGTGCGGGAGGAGGTCCGCTGGGAGGGCGGCGACGTGGTGGCCCGGCAGGTGGAGGCGCTGGGGGCGGTGGAGCTGACCGTACGGCCGTTGCAGGAGGTGCCCCGGGAGCAGGTGCGCTCGGCGCTGGTGGAGGGGTTGCGGAAGGAGGGGCTCGGGCTGCTGCGGTGGACGCGGGACGCCCAGGGGCTGCGGGAGCGGCTGGCGTTCCTGCACCGGGAACTGGGGGCGCCGTGGCCGGACGTGGCGGACGGGGCGCTGGTGGAGTGCGCCGGTCAGTGGCTGGAGCCGGAGCTGTCGCGGGCGCGGCGGCGGGCGGACCTGGGCCGGATCGAGGCGGGGCAGGCGCTGAACCGGCTGCTGCCGTGGGCGACCGGGGAGGCGACCCGGCTGGACGAACTGGCGCCGGAGCGGATCGAGGTGCCGAGCGGGTCGCGGATCCGGGTGGACTACTCCGGCGAGCAGCCGGTGCTGGCGGTGAAGCTCCAGGAGATGTTCGGGTTGTCGCAGACACCGAGGGTGGGGGTCGCCCAGGGCTTTCCCGGGGTTCCGGTGCTGGTGCATCTGCTGTCACCGGCGGGGCGGCCGGTCGCGGTGACGGCGGACCTGGCGTCGTTCTGGCGGGAGGGGTACCGGGGCGTGCGGGCGGAGCTGCGGGGCCGCTACCCGAAGCACCCGTGGCCGGAGGATCCGGGCGCGGCGGTGGCCACCCGCTACACGAAGGCACGGGCACCCCAATAGCCGGGGTGCTTCTGCCCGGGGCTCCCGGCGGAAGCACCGGGACCGGTGCCGGCGCCACAAAGCGACACCAGCACCGGCGCTCGTACGGAGCACCGGCACCGGTGCTCCGTACGACCTCAGCGGGGTGCCGGCCCCGTACTAACCCAGTGGCGCCGACACCGGCGGCTCGGCCGCGACCGGGGAAGGCGCCGGCCGACGACTGCGGGCTTCCAGCCAGAGCGACAGGGCCAGGAGCGCGAGGCCGAGGGCCAGGAAGCCCCAGGGGAGGTAGGACGTCAGCAGCAGGACCAGCGTCCGGTTGGACTTGACGAGGGCGAGGGTCGAGTCGACGTAGTCCGCCCGCATCTTCACGTGCCCGGCGAACGCCGTCACCTTCTCCTGTCCCTGGAGCAGGCTGCCGCCCCGCATCTCCTCCTGGTGGATCTCCTCACCGTTCACCGGCGCCCCGGTCACCGGGTCGATCCAGAACATCCGCTTCGTCGTGTACCACATGCTCGTCCCGGTCTGCTTCTCCAGCTTGGTGGAGTCGATCCCCGGCAGCGGCATCTTCTTCGGGTAGGGCACCTTGGTCCACGGGATGGTCTGCTCGAAGTAGTAGACCTCCAGCCCCCGGAACTCCTGTGTCCCCTTGTAGTGGATCGGTGCGGTGACGCGGGCGCGTGCGTCGAAGTACTCGTAGTCGCGCTGCTCCGTCAGGAACGGCCACTTGAACTCGATGCCGCGCCGCTGCACCGGGTCCCCGTCGACCATCTCCCCGGTGGCGTGCACGGGGTCCTGGGTGTGCGCGTCGAAGATGTAGCGCTCGGGGATGGTGGAGACCATCTTCCCGTCGGGTCCCGCGATGAAGGAGAGGGCGTCCCAGACCACGACGTCCCGCCCGGCGGTCTTCTCGATCCGCTCCGACTCCTCGACGTTGCCCTTCAGGGTCTGCACGACGGTGAGTTTGTCGACTTTCTTCGGCTTCATGGTGGCGTAGTCGAGGAGGGTCGCGGGCTTCGCCTCCAGGACCATGTCCTGGTACTGGCTGGGCGGGATCTTGGCCAGGCGCGGGAACGCGTACCACCGCATCAGCGGTGCGAGGGCGGTGAAGAACACCGCGAGGGCGAGCAGGACCAGTCCGGCTTTGCGTCGCATCGTCTGCCGCCCCCGTTACTTCGTGGGTGCCGGGACGGTGGTCAGCAGCGGCTTCGGCGAGGTCTCGCCGGACGGGGCGCCGATCGCCGTGATCGTGAGGACCAGGGCGAACGCGGCGGCCAGTCCCACGGCTGCGGCGATGAGGGCACGCATGTCCCGACTCCCTCCCGGTAGAAGGTTTCTGACGTTCCGTCAGGGAGGGGGCACCGTAGCAACGGCAGCACGAGAGGGGAACACCGAACACCGAAGCGGCACGGAAAACAGAAGAAGGGGGGAGGGGCCGGAACTTCCCGGCCTCTCCCCCCGCCCTTCCCGGGCTACGGCTTCGGCGACGACGACGCGGAGGTCGACGCGGACGGGCTCGCGCCGGTCCCCGGCGACTTCGTCGCAGGCGTCGTCGGCGTCTTCGTCGGCTCCTTGGTGGGCTCCGTCGTGGGCGGAGTCGTCGGAGGCGTGGTCGGCGGCGTCGTGGGAGGCGTCGTCGGAGGAGTGGTCGGCGGCGTGGTCGGCGGGGTCGTGGGCGCGGCCGTGACCGTCACCGGCACATTCAGCGCCACCCCGTCGGCGACGATGCGCAGCACGTACGACCCGGCCGTCGTCCCCGCGTACAGCTTCGGCAGCGCCACCGTGCCGTCCGCGGCCGTGACGAGCCCGCCCACGGTGCGCACCGCGGTGCCGTCGGCGGCCTTGAAGTACGGGCCCTTCGTACCGACGATCACGGCGGACACCTTGGCGCCCTTGAGCGCCTTGCCGTCGGCGGTGGCCTTGACCTCGACGGCCCCGGCGAACGCCTCGCCCGCCTCGGCCTTGAGCGCGGCGGCGGACGTGCGGGTGAGCGCGTCGGCCTTCGGCGCGGGGGCCTCCTTGGCCGTGACGGTCGCCCAGAACTCTGCGGCCGGTGCGCCCGGCGTCGCCGCGCGGACGACGAACGCGCCCGCCCTGCCGCCCGCGGCGAGCACCGGCGCGGTCGCCAGGCCGTTCTTGTCGGTGGTGACGGTGGTGCGCAGCGCGTTGCCCGGGAAGCGGGCCTCGGTGGCGCCCACGATCAGGAACTCGACCTTGGCGCCCGCGACGGGCTTGCCGGCCTTGTCGAGCACCTGCACACCGGGCCGGTCCGCGAAGTCGTCGCCCGCCACCGCGGTCAGCTTGGTGACGCCGACGGCCTTGAGACCCGCGGCGCCGTTCGGCGCGGTCGGCGGGGTGGTCGGTCCCGGCTTGGTGCCGGGCTTGGTGGCGCCCGGGGTCGGCGGCGCGGGCGGGGCGGTGCCGTTGCCGGTGGGCGTCCGGGTGTGGCTGTCGGGCTGCGGGGTGGAGGGCTGGACGCCGGTGCCGTCGGGGACGGTGTGGGTGCCGCGGTTGTAGAAGTCGTACCAGGACAGGACCGTCCGCAGGTACTCGCGCGACTGGTTGTAGCTGAGGATCGCCCTCTCGCGGTCCTTCGGGTTCGTCATGTCCCGGGAGCCCGCGCACAGGTAGTGCCCGGCGGCGAGTGCCGCGTCGTAGATGTTGTTCGGGTCCTTCTTGCCGTCCCCGTTGCCGTCCTTGCCGTTGCGGGCCCAGGTGGAGGGGATGAACTGCATCGGGCCGACCGCGCGGTCGTACGTGCTGTCGCCGTCGTAGGTACCCTTGTCGGTGTCCTTGATGTTGGCGAAGCCGATGCCGTTGAGGACCGGGCCGAGGATCGGCTTGAGGGTGTCGCCCTGGGCGTTGACCTGGCCGCCGCGCGCCTGCCCGGACTCCACCTTGCCGATGGCGGCGAGGAGTTGCCAGGGCATCCGGCAGGACGGGTCGGCGGCCTCGATGGCCGCCTGCGCCTTCTTGTACGCGTCCAGGACGGTCGCGGGCAGACCGGCCTCGACGGTGCCGTCCGGGGCGACCGCCCCGTTGCCCGTGCCCGGCAGAGCGATGCCGGTCTCGGGGGCGCCGGGGGTGACGAGCGGCGGAAGGTCCGTGTAGTACGGGGAGTTGCCGGTGGCCGCCGACTCCGGTCCCGGCTTCGCGCCGGCCGTCTGTCCGTCGTAGGTCGTCCCGGCGGCCCCGGGAGCCTGTGACGCGGACAGGGCGGCCACGGCTATCGCCGCCACCGCTGTCGTGGTCGCTCCTTTGCGCAAGCGACGACCGAACTGTGCAGCCATACGACTGGTCCCTCCCCATCGGCGGCGGTACGCGCTCCCCAGCGCGACGACCCACGTGACACTACGACAACTCTTGGCCCCGGAACACAGGCATCTGAACGGTTTTCACCTCTTCGACACTTTCGTATCCCCAGAAAGTCCCGTCACCGCAGTCCCGCATACTGAACGTCATCGATCAGATGTGAACACGCTGTGCCCGAGGGGGGACCCCATGCCGTTCACGCTCAGCCATGCCGCGGCTGTCCTGCCGGGCGTCCGCCGCGACGGCACCGGACGCGGCCCCTTCCTGCCGTCGGCGCTCGTCGCGGGCTCCTTCGCACCGGACCTGACGTACTTCCTGGCGTCCCTCCTGCCGTACGGCATGTCCTTCGGCTCCTTCACGCACTCGGCCCCGGGCATCGTCACGGCGGACGTGCTGTGCACGGCGCTGCTGGTGCTGTTGTGGGTGCGCTCGCGGGAACCGCTGGTGGCACTGCTGCCGCGACGGTGGCAGGGGCGCGTGCACGCCCTGGTGCGCGGGGCGCGCTGGGACGCCGTATCGCCGTCGCTGGTGGCGGCGTTCGTACTGTCGGCGGTGGTCGGGTCGGTGACCCATGTGGGGTGGGACCTGTTCACCCATCCCGGACGGCTCGGCATGGAGCTGTTCCCGGTGCTCGGGAACGTGTACGCCGGATTCCCTCTCTACACCTATGCGCAGTACGGGTCCTCGGCGCTGGCGGCGGCCGGGCTCTGCTGGTTCCTGGTGACGGCGCTGCGGCGGCAGGCGGGGGCCCCGCCCGACGGCGTACCCCGGTGGGAGCGGCATCAGCGGGGCGTCGCACTGGCACTGCTCGGCGGCTGCGCGGTGCTCGGCGCGGCACTGCGGTGCCTGCGCTGGCAGGCCCAACAGACCGTGCCGCTGCGGCCGTTCGACTACATCCCCACGATCTGCTTCGGCGCGGGCGCGGGACTGCTGGTGGGGCTCGTGCTGTACGTGGTGGTGGCGGGCCGGTGGCGGTCGGCGGCCGCACCGGACGCCGGGGAGCCGCACACGGCCAAGGCCCGGTCCCGTACCCGATCGCACTGATCGCGCACGGGGCCGGGCCCCGGAGCCCGCACCGCGTCAGTGCGCCGCGGACTCCCAGGTGTCGCCGAAGCCCACCGACACGTCGAGCGGGGCCCGCAGTTCGACGGCGCCCGCCATCTCGCGGCGGACGATCTCCTCGACCTTCTTCTTCTCGCCCTTGGCGATCTCCAGCACGATTTCGTCGTGCACCTGGAGCAGCATCCGGGAGGAGCACCCGGCCTTCTCCAGCGCCGCGTCGACGTTCAGCATGGCGACCTTGACGATGTCGGCGGCGGTGCCCTGGATGGGGGCGTTGAGCGCCATCCGCTCGGCCATCTCGCGGCGCTGCCGGTTGTCGCTGTTGAGGTCCGGGAGGTAGCGGCGACGGCCCAGCATCGTCTCCGTGTACCCCGTCGCCCTGGCCTCCTCGACGGCGCGCTGCAGGTAGTCCTGCACCCCGCCGAACCGCTCGAAGAAGGTGTTCATCAGGCCGCGCGCCTCGCCCGCGTCGATGTTCAGCTGCTGCGAGAGGCCGAACGCGGACAGACCGTAGGCCAGGCCGTACGACATGGCCTTGATCTTGCGGCGCATCTCCGCGTCGACCGCCGAGCGCTCCACGGCGAACACCTGGGAGGCGACCGTGGTGTGCAGGTCCTCGCCCGACTTGAACGCCTCGATGAGGCCCTCGTCCTCCGACAGGTGCGCCATCACGCGCAGTTCGATCTGGCTGTAGTCGGCCGTCATCAGGCACTCGTAGCCCTCGCCGACGACGAAGCCGCGGCGGATCGCGCGGCCCTCGTCCGTGCGGACCGGGATGTTCTGCAGGTTGGGCTCGGTGGAGGACAGGCGTCCGGTCGCGGCCACCGTCTGGTTGAAGGTGGTGTGGATGCGGTCGTCGGCGGCGATCGTCTTGATCAGGCCCTCGACGGTGACCCGCAGCTTGGCCTGCTCACGGTGGCGCAGCATGATCACCGGCAGCTCGTGCTCGGTCTGCGCCGCCAGCCACGCCAGGGCGTCCGCGTCCGTGGTGTAACCGGTCTTGGTCTTCTTCGTCTTGGGCAGCGCCAGCTCGCCGAAGAGGATCTCCTGCAACTGCTTGGGCGAACCCAGGTTGAACTCGCGGCCCGCCGCGTCGTGCGCCTCGGTCACCGCCTGCTGCACCGCACCCGCGAACTGCTGCTCCATGGCGGTCAGGTGGGCGCGGTCGGCGGCGATGCCGTGCCGCTCCAGGCGGGCCAGCAGGATCGAGGTGGGCAGCTCCACGTCGTGCAGCAGCTCGGCCGCGCCGACCTCCTTCAGCCTCTGGGAGAAGGCGTCACCCAGGTCGAGGATGGTGCGGGCCTGCCCCATGAGGGCGTCCGCCTCGGCCCGCTCGTCCTCCTCGGAACCGAACGCGAGCTGCCCCTCGGCAGCGGCGGCCGGAGCCAGTTCGCGGCCCAGGTACTCCACCGACAGGGCGTCCAGCGCAAAGGACCGGCGGCCCGGCTTGACCAGGTAGGCGGCGAGCGCGGTGTCCATGGTGACGCCCTCGAGGGACCAGCCGTGCTCCGGCAGGACCCGCAGCGCACCCTTGGCGTTGTGCAGGACCTTCGGGCGCCGTACGTCGGCGAACCAGGCGGCGACGGCCTTCTCGTCCGCCTCGTCCAGCTGCGCCGGGTCGAACCAGGCGGCGGCACCGTCGGCCGCGGCCAGCGCGATCTCGGTGACCGAGCCCGTGCCCAGCGCCCAGGTGTCCACCGTGGCCACGCCCAGCGGCTGCGCGCCGTGCGCGTCCAGCCACGGGGCGACCTCGCCGGTGCCCAGCACCGAACCGTCCAGCTCAAGACCGGCGGCCGGGGCGGCGGCCTCCTCCTCGGCGGCCCCCGGGTCCACCGCGTACAGGCGCTCGCGCAGCGACGGGTTGCGGATCTCCAGGACGTCCAGGACACCGGCCACGGCGTCCCGGTCGTACGGGGCGCGCTCCAGGTCGGCCGGCGTCTTGGGCAGCTCCACGTCGCGCACCATCTCGGTGAGCTTGCGGTTGAGCTTCACGGCGTCCAGGTGGTCGCGGAAGTTCTGCCCCGCCTTGCCCTTGACCTCCTCGGCGCGCTCCACCAGGTCCGCGAACGAACCGAACTGGTTGATCCACTTCGCGGCGGTCTTCTCCCCGACACCCGGGATGCCGGGGAGGTTGTCGGACGGGTCGCCGCGCAGCGCCGCGAAGTCCGGGTACTGCTGCGGGGTCAGCCCGTACTTCTCCTCGACCTTCTCCGGGGTGAACCGGGTCAGCTCGGAGACGCCCTTGGTCGGGTACAGCACCGTGACGTGCTCGGTGATCAGCTGGAAGGAGTCCCGGTCGCCGGTGACGATCAGCACGTCGAACCCGGCGGCCTCGGCCTGGGTGGCGAGCGTGGCGATCACGTCGTCGGCCTCGAAACCGTCGATCGCGAAGCGGTCCACGTGCATCGCGTCCAGGAGCTCGCCGATCAGCTCGACCTGCCCCTTGAACTCGTCGGGGGTCTTGGAACGGTTCGCCTTGTACTCCGGGAACTCCTCGGAGCGCCAGGTCTTGCGGGAGACGTCGAACGCCACCGCGAGGTGCGTGGGCGCCTCGTCACGCAGGGTGTTCGCCAGCATCGACGCGAAGCCGTAGATGGCGTTCGTCGGCTGGCCGGTCGCGGTCGTGAAATTCTCCGCGGGCAGCGCGAAGAACGCACGGTAGGCCAGGGAGTGCCCGTCCATGAGGAGCAGGCGGGGACGGACCCCGGCGGTCTCAGGGGTTTTGTCTGCGGTCTTCGCTGCTGTTTTTGCCACGCCCCCGATCCTAGGCGGCGCCACTGACATTCCGGTCCGCGTGCCGCTCCCGCCCCTCCCCTGACGTACTCACTGTCAGTGGTCCGTGACAGGATCGAAGAGGTCAGACTCCGGTACGAAGATCCACCGCTCGAAGGGGAGCGCCATGGCAGCCAAGCCGCCCGTAGGGGACCCGGTCCAGGACGCACCGCAGGTCGCGGCCCCCCAGCACGCCGCCGCCGGGCTGCCCGCCATCGCGCACACCCTCGCCATGGCCCACCAGCAGATGGGCACGGTGCGCACCGCCCGCACCCTGCTGAAGGTCAACCAGAAGGACGGCTTCGACTGCCCCGGCTGCGCCTGGCCGGAGGAGGACAAGCGGCACACGGCGGAGTTCTGCGAGAACGGCGCGAAGGCGGTCGCCGAGGAGGCCACCGTCCGCCGCGTCACCCCCGCCTTCTTCGCCGCCCATCCGGTCTCCGACCTCACCGGGCGCAGCGGGTACTGGCTCGGGCAGCAGGGCCGCATCACCGAGCCGATGTTCCTGGACGAGGGCTCGGACACGTACGTACCGGTCACCTGGGAGCGTGCCTTCGAGCTGATCGGCACGGAGCTGAAGGCGCTCTCCTCCCCCGACGAGGCCGTCTTCTACACCTCGGGCCGCACCAGCAACGAGGCGGCGTTCCTGCTCCAGCTCTTCGCCCGCGAGTTCGGCACGAACAACCTGCCCGACTGTTCCAACATGTGCCACGAGTCCTCCGGCTCCGCGCTCACGGAGACCATCGGCATCGGCAAGGGCAGCGTCTCCCTCGACGACCTGCACAAGGCCAAGCTGATCATCGTCGCCGGGCAGAACCCGGGCACCAACCACCCGCGCATGCTGACCGCCCTGGAGAAGGCCAAGCACGCGGGCGCGAAGATCATCTCGGTGAATCCGCTGCCCGAGGCCGGCCTGGAGCGCTTCAAGAACCCGCAGACCCCGCAGGGCATGCTCAAGGGCACCTCCCTCACCGACCTCTTCCTCCAGATCCGCCTCGGCGGCGACCAGGCCCTCTTCCGCCTCCTCAACAAGCTGATCCTCGACACCCCGGGCGCCGTCGACGAGCTGTTCGTCCGCGAACACACCCACGGGTACGAGGAGTTCGCCGCCGCCGCGCAGGCCGCCGACTGGGACGAGACGCTCACCGCGACCGGCCTGGACCGCGCCGACATCGAGGCCGCCCTGCGCATGGTCCTGGAGTCGCGGAGCACCATCGTCTGCTGGGCGATGGGCCTCACCCAGCACAAGCACTCCGTGCCCACCATCCGCGAAGTCGTCAACTTCCTGCTGCTGCGCGGCAACATCGGCCGCACCGGCGCCGGAGTCTGCCCGGTGCGCGGCCACTCCAACGTCCAGGGCGACCGCACCATGGGCATCTTCGAGCGGCCCGCGCCCGCCTTCCTCGACGCCCTCGACAAGGAATTCGGCATCACCTCGCCCCGCCACCACGGGTACGACGTGGTCCGCGCCATCCAGGCGCTGCGCGACGGCGACGCCAAGGTCTTCTTCGCGATGGGCGGCAACTTCGTGGCCGCCACCCCCGACACCTTCGTCACCGAGGCCGCCATGCGCCGGGCCCGCCTCACCGTGCACGTGTCGACCAAGCTCAACCGCTCGCACGTCGTCACCGGCACCCGCGCGCTGATCCTGCCCACCCTCGGCCGCACCGACAAGGACGTACAGAAGAGCGGCAAGCAGTTCGTCACCGTCGAGGACTCGATGAGCATGGTGCACGCCTCGCGCGGCAACCTGCCGCCCGCGAGCAAGCACCTGCTCTCCGAGCCCGCCATCGTCGCCCGCATGGCCCGCGCCGCCCTCGGCACCAAGTCGGCCACGCCCTGGGAGGAGTTCGAGCAGGACTACGCCACGATCCGCGACCGGATCTCCCGCGTCGTCCCCGGCTTCGAGGACTTCAACTCCCGCGTCGCCCGGCCCGGCGGCTTCACCCTCCCCCACGGCCCCCGCGACGCACGCCGCTTCCCGACCACCACCGGCAAGGCCAACTTCACCGCCGCCCCCGTCGAGTACCCCGAACTCCCCCAGGGGCGGCTGCTGTTGCAGACCCTGCGCTCCCACGACCAGTACAACACCACCATCTACGGCCTCGACGACCGCTACCGGGGCATCAAGGACGGCCGCCGCGTCGTCCTGGTCAACCCCGAGGACGCGGCGGCACTCGGGCTCGCGGACGGCTCGTACACCGACCTGATCAGCGAGTGGAAGGACGGCGTCGAACGGCGCGCACCCGGCTTCCGCGTCGTGCACTACCCGACCGCCCGCGGCTGCGCCGCCGCCTACTACCCGGAGACGAACGTCCTGGTGCCGCTGGACGCCACCGCGGACACCAGCAACACCCCCGCCAGCAAGTCCGTAGTAGTACGTCTGGAACAATCACCGACCGTCTGAGCGTTCGCTTAGCCACCGGACCACCCGGTCACGCACATCCCCGCACCTCGAACGGAGCCTGGCCCATGGGCGAGCAGTCCACCGCGAAGTTCCCGCAGGAAGTCGTCGACGAGTACGCCGCACTCGGCGTCGACCTGGTCTCGATGTTCTCCGCCGGACACCTCGGCACCCGCATGGGCGTCGAGATCGTCGAGGCCTCCGCGGACCGCGTCGTCGGCACCATGCCCGTCGAGGGCAACACCCAGCCGTACGGGCTGCTGCACGGCGGCGCCTCCGCCGTCCTCGCCGAGACCCTCGGCTCGGTCGGCGCCATGCTGCACGGCGGCAGCAAGAAGCTCGCCGTCGGCGTCGACCTCAACTGCACCCACCACCGCAGCGCCCGCAGCGGACGGGTGACCGGCACGGCCACCCCCGTCCACCGCGGACGCTCCACGGCGACCTACGAGATCGTCATCACCGACGAGGACGACAAGCGGGTCTGCACGGCCCGCCTGACCTGCATGCTCCGCGAGATCGACCCGGGCGCGGTCACGGGCTGAGAGGCAGCGTCACACTGCTCAACCCGGCCCGGACCGACATCGTCGTCCCGGCCGGGTAACGCAGCGTGTGGTCGAAGTCCGTCGACACCAGCACCACACCCAGGCGGTGCCCCTTCTTGAAGACGTACTCCTGCGGCTGCATCCCCCACCTCAGCGCGTACTCCCGGCCCTCCACGACCTTGTCCTGACGGGAGAGGGAGTTCCGGTTGCGGACGTCCAGCCAGCCCCGCGAGACGATCTTGAAGTCGGCGCTCTCCGTACGGTGCCTGGTCCGGTACGTGCACCCCGTGTCCCCCGGAACGCCCTGCCCGTAGCAGACCGGCGGCTGCGAGGTGTCCGCGACCATGCCCGACGTCGCCCGGGTGTCCGTGCCGTAGTCCACCAGCAGCGCCGTCACATACGGCGACGTGCCCTTCAGCGACGCCACCACCGACAGCTCCGGCACCCCGTTGACCCGCAGGTCCTTCGTCAGCGCGTCCGTCGTGTACGCGAGACGGTTCGGGTTCTTCCCCTCGGGCGCCGCCACCAGCTGCTCGGCCCTCACCGTGCGCCCCGCGTCCGTCAGCGACTCCTTGACCGGCAGCCCCGGCCACGAGGACAGCTTCCCGCCCGCGTTCAGCCGCAGCGTCTGCTCCCGGGTGCCGCGCGCCGGCCACTCCGACTGCCGCTTCCAGGTGAAGTCGGCCTGCTCCACGTCCACCTTCGGCTCGTCCAGAGCGCCGTTCTTCAACCCGTACAGCCAGTAGTCGAACCACTGGTGGGTCTGCCGCAGCCACTCCTCCATGCGCATCGGCATCGGGTTGCTGTGCCCGCCCTGGTGCAGCCACATCTTGCGCGGCACACCGTGCTTCTTCAGCGCTTCCCACAGCTGCACGGAGTTCTTGGTCTTGACGTTCCAGTCGTTGAAGCCGTGCACGACGAAGACACCGGCCTTGATCTTCCCGACGTCCCTCAGGTAGTCCCGCTCCTTCCAGAACGGCCCGTAGTCGCCCGTCTCCCGGTCCTGCCGGGCGGTCAGCTCGTCATGGACCGCGGCGCACACCTCCGGATTGCTGCGGCTGTTGACGCCCTTGGCGAGGATGTCGGTGTCCTCGCCCTGATAGCCGCCCGGCGCGACGACCCCGCCGTTCGCCCGGTAGTAGTCGTACCAGGACGAGATGCCCGAGATCGGCACGATCGCCTTGAGGCCCTTCACCCCGGTCGTCGCCACGGCGGTGGGCAGGGTGCCGTTGTACGAGATTCCCATCATCGCCGAATTGCCCGTCGACCAGGTCGCCTTCACCGGCTTCCCGTCCACGTCCCAGCCCTTGGCCCGCCCGGCCAGCCAGTCGACGGCGGCCTTCGCGCCGAGGGTCTCGTTGCGCCCGCCGGAGGTCGAGCAGCCGGTCGCCTTGCCGGAGCCGACGTTGTCGACCTCGGCGACCGCGTAACCGCGCGGCAGGTAGTAGTTGTCGTAGTAGCCGCCGTACGTCACCGGGGCCGCCGCCGCCAGGGACGGCTGCCGGGACTCCCCCAGCCGCTTGCCCAGCGGCAGTCCGTCGCCGTCCAGGTCCACGTTGTGGAAGGGGACGTCCGGGCCGCCGCCCCAGTACGGGCTGGCCTCGATGATCGTGGCGACCTTCAGCCCGGCGTCCGTCTCCTTGGGGCGCAGGATCCGCATCCGGATCGTGTCCCGCCTGCCGTCACGGTCGCTGTCGGTCTCGGCCTCCACGTCGACCTGCTGGTAGACGGCGTCGGCACGGGAGAACACCGGCTGCGTCTCGTTGTTCACGATCCTCAGACCGTTCGCGGCCTTCGGCGCGGGCTCGGGGTCCTGCGCGGCGGCCGGGGTGGGCAACGCGGTCAGGAGGGACGCGGCAAGGGCCGCCATACCCCATTTCCGTACCGTACGAAGGGAGTTGGTACGTCTTCCGGTCGGTCTCGCCATCGTGCCGGCCTCCAGGGCTGCGGGGAACGTGCGGTCACGCGCGAAGCGCACCGCACATTCCACCGCCCCCACCCCTCCCGCACCAGAGGGCCACACGACAGACAGCACCAACTCCCCGCCCCCGTCCGCCCCGTAGCCGGGAATTCCCCCAACACCTAGCCTGGACAGGTGAGTTCAGGTCGCATGCACCTTCACCGAAACCGGGCCGCGAGCACCCTCGCCGCACTCGTCTGCGCCTCCGCGTGCAGCACCCCGGACACACCCGAGGCACGCACCACCAACTCCCCCGCCCCCACCGCGTCCCCGACCGCCCAGACCCCCGCCGACCTCTGCACCTCCCTCGTCGGGTACTGGGTCAAGGAGGCCCTCAGGGGCAACAAGTGGGCCGGCATCGACTGGGAGCAGAAGGGCCTGTCCAACGAGCAGTACGAACTCCACGAAGCCGTCCTCACCGAGGCCCGCGCCGAGCAGAAGAAGAACGGCACCGCCGCCGCCGAACGCCTGGCCGACCGCAGGGTCCGCCAGAAGTGCGAGCAGACCAAGGGCGCCACGGGCAGCTCCGAGAACTGGCGCGACCCCACCGAACAGGTGACACCCACCTGGCGCCCGCCCCGATGAACGGCACCGGCGACACCGGCAATCGCACCCCCGCCGCCAAGGACACCCGCACCCCCACCCGGCACACACCATGAGCGGCATCGGCCCGGTGGAGCCCGGCGGCGGCGAGGACAGCCCCTGGTTCACCCCACCCCCCGCCCCGGGCCACGTCCGACCGTACGAGACGCTCGTCCACACCGCGGGCGACCGGGAGCGCCCCTGGCACCGCGCCCTGCGCCGCACCGCCCTCGCGGCCGGCGCGCTGCTCGCCCTCGTCGTCGCGCTCGGACAGCCGCCCTCCCGGGAACCCGAGGTCATTCCCGTACCCGGGCTCATCACCCGGATCGACTACCAGGGACCGGCCGGCCCCGTCGACACCCGGAGCCGGAGCTTCGCCTTCCGGATCAGGTTCCACCTCGACGACGGGGCCCCCGACAAGCCGCTCGTCATCGAGAACATCCGCCCGCCCTACACCGGCTTCACCCTCCACGCGAACCCCTCGCCGCCGCTCACCGTGCGTCCGGGGCAGGACCACAGGACCGTCCTGCGCATCACCGTCCAGAGCTGTGACCGCGTGCCACGAAACGCCTCCCACCCCCTCTTCGACATCACGGTGAGTAACGGCCGGGCGGAGCAACGCATCGGCTACGCCTTCGGCACCGCATACGCCGAATACCTGGAACAGGCACTCACTTTGCTCTGCCCCCGGTCAGTACCAAGATCACCCCAAGCCCCTTAGCGGAACTGCCAGTTCTCACCATGCGAGAAACAGCCACCGCGACCAAAAGACCGTTCTGCCCCCACTTGGGCACCAAGCTCTCGCCACGGCATAACAAGACAGTCACATCCTGCCGCTACCTGCTCCCCGAGTCCTTCACCTGCGCTTAGAGTCACGGCCAGTCACCGCGCCGTCGGGCACGACTGCAAGCGACTGCCAGCACCTGGCAAGAACAGTCTTTCCAATGCCCCATCACCACGCCCCAGTTCGGCCCGGCCAGCGCCACGGCACCTCAGCTGAGGAGGCCGCGCCAGGGAAAGGATTCACCGTGCGACACCGTTCCTTGCTCATACTCACCACCGTGCTCACCACCGGAGCACTCACCCTCACCGCCTGCTCCTCGCGTGACGACGGCAAGAGCGGTGGCAGCGGATCGGGCAAGACGACCACCGTGATCATCGGTGTCGACGCGCCGCTCACCGGCTCCCTCTCCGCCCTCGGCCAGGGCATCAAGAACTCCGTGGACCTCGCGGCCAAGACGGCCAACAAGAACAAGGAAGTCCCCGGCGTCGAGTTCAAGATCGAAGCCCTCGACGACCAGGCGATCCCGGCCTCCGGCCAGGCCAACGCCACCAAGCTCGTCGGCAACAAGGACGTCCTCGGCGCCGTCGGCCCCCTCAACTCCGGCGTCGCCCAGTCCATGCAGGGCGTCTTCGAGTCCGGCAACCTCGTCCAGGTCTCCCCCGCCAACACCAACCCCTCGCTCAGCCAGGGCGACAACTGGGGCAAGGGCGAGAAGAAGCGCACCTTCAAGACGTACTTCCGCACCGCCACCACCGACGTCATCCAGGGCAAATTCGCCGCCCAGTACCTCTTCAACGACGCCAAGAAGAAGAAGGTCTTCGTCGTCGACGACAAGCAGACCTACGGCGTCGGCCTCGCCTCCATCTTCTCCGCGGAATTCAAGCGGCTCGGCGGCACCGTCGCCGACACCGACCACGTCACCAAGGACGAGAAGGACTTCTCCACCACCGCCAACAAGGTCAAGTCCTCCGGCGCCGACTCCGTCTTCTTCGGCGGCCAGTACCCCGAAGGCGGACTCCTCTCCGACCAGATCAAGAAGGCCGGAGCCAACATCCCCCTCATGGGCGGCGACGGCATCTACGACCCCGCCTTCATCAAGGCCTCCGCCCAGGCCAACGACGGCGACCTCGCCACCTCCGTCGGCTACCCCGTCGAACAGCTCACCACCGCCAAGGCCTTCATCGCCAACTACAAGGCCGGCGGCTACAAGGACCCCTACGCGGCCTACGGCGGCTACTCCTACGACGCCGCCTGGTCCATCATCCAGGCCGTCAAAACAGTCGTGCAGGCCAACAACGGCAAGCTCCCCGACGACGCCCGCGCCAAGGTCGTCGAAGCCATGTCCAAGGTCTCCTTCGAAGGCGTGACCGGCAAGGTCTCCTTCGACGAATACGGCGACACCACGAACAAGCAGCTCACGGTCTACGGCGTCAAGAACGGCGCCTGGGCCTCCATCAAGAGCGACACGTTCAACGACTGACCCACCAGCACTCCCCGCACTGACCGAACAGACCGCGCGAGGACGCAAACAGCGCCCTCGCGCGGTGTCATATCCGACACGCTCATCGGAGGCCCTGCGGTGCACGAACTGCCGCAACAGCTGGTCGACGGCCTTGCCCTCGGTGCCCTTTATGGCCTCATCGCCATCGGGTACACCATGGTCTACGGCATCGTCCAGCTCATCAACTTCGCCCATGGCGAGATCTTCATGGTCGGGGGCTTCGGCGCCCTCATCACGTACCAGATACTCCCTGACGGGACATCTCTCGTGGTGGCCCTGCCCCTCATGCTCATAGGCGGAGCCATAGTCTCCGTGGCTGTCGCCACAGCCGCGGAACGCTTCGCATACCGACCCCTGCGCGGCGCACCGCGACTCGCACCCCTCATCACCGCGATCGGCCTCTCGATCGTCCTCCAGCAACTCGTCTGGGGCTTCTTCCCCGGCGCCAAGGCGGCCGTGAACTTCCCCGAGTTCACCGGACCCTCCTTCAAGATCTTCGACGGCCTCGCCATCGACCGCGCCGACCTCTTCGTCTTCATCGCGGCCCCCGTCTGCATGTTCATCCTCGGCCTCTTCGTCTCCAAGAGCCGCAGCGGACGCGCCATGCAGGCCACCTCCCAGGACCGCGACACCGCGAAGCTCATGGGCATCAACACCGACCGCATCATCGTGATGGCCTTCGCGATCGGCGCCGCCTTCGCCGCCGTCGCCGCCACCGCCGACGGCCTCAGCAAGGGCCAGCTCACCTTCAACATGGGCTTCATCCTCGGCCTCAAAGCCTTCACCGCAGCCGTCCTCGGCGGCATCGGCAACATCTACGGAGCCATGGTCGGCGGCCTCGTCCTCGGCGTCGCCGAATCCCTCGCCACCGCCTACATCGCCGACATCCCCGGCATGAGCACATTCGGCGGCGGCAGCTGGAAGGACGTCTGGGCCTTCGCCCTCCTCATCCTCGTCCTCCTCTTCCGACCCCAGGGCCTGCTGGGCGAACGCGTAGCGGACAGGGCGTGACCACCATGACCACAGACCTCACCAAGAACACCGCGGAAACGCAGGCGACGGCGACCACCGAAGTCACCCCCGTCATCCCCCTGCCCACCACCGCCGCACGACACCTCACCGCCGCAGGCGCCGTCCTCACCGTCGTCTCCACCTTCCTCGCCTGGACCTACACCGACGAGTTCCCCGGAGACCTCACCTACTACGGCAGCCCCGCCGGCCTGCAAACCGTCGTCCTCGTCGGCGGACTCCTCACCCTCCTGTACGCCATGACCGGCTACGGCCTGCGCGGACTCGGCTGGCTCAACCCCTCCGGCAGCAACAACGCCGTCGCCCTCCTGGCCCTCGGCACCATGGCCACCGCCTGGTTCACCGGCATCGCCATCGCCGTCCAACTCGGCGGCGTCAACCACCTCGACCCCGGCGGCTTCCTCGCCCTCCTGGCCTCCCTCGCCGCCTTCGTCGGCACCCTCGGCCTACCGCTCGACCGCAAGACCCAGGCCTCACTGCCGAAGTGGAACTACTTCCTCACCGTCGTACTCGGCGTCGTCCTCTACGCACTCGCCCGGTACATCCGCCTCGGCACCGTCACCCGCAAGCCCAAGCGACCCAAGGAACTCCCCTCCTGGGCCGAAATCCTCATCATCATCGCGGTCTTCGCCGCCGGACTCGGCATCATCGCCTACGGCGTCGACGCCGAAGACTCCGAACTCTTCATCGGCTTCCTGATCACCCTCGTCTTCGCCGCAGCCGCCCTCGGCAAGGCCGGACTCCTCTCCCGCCTCACCGAACTCACCTACAAACACCGCGGCGTCACCATGGCCGGCGCCATCGCCACCGCCGTCGCCTTCCCCTTCACCCAGAGCACCGACACCTTCACGCTCATCGGCGTCAACATCCTCATCTTCGCCACCGTCGCCCTGGGCCTGAACATCGTCGTCGGCCTCGCAGGCCTCCTCGACCTCGGATACGTCGCCTTCCTCGGCGTCGGCGCCTACACCGCCGCCCTCGTCTCCGGAGCCACCTCCTCCGTCTTCAAGATCGAATTCCCCTTCTGGGCAGCAGCGCTCCTCGGAGCCCTCGTCTCCCTCATCTTCGGCGTCCTCATCGGCGCCCCCACCCTGCGCCTGCGCGGCGACTACCTCGCCATCGTCACCCTCGGCTTCGGCGAAATCTTCCGCCTCACCGTCAACAACCTCGACGGCCAGACCGGACCCCGCGTCACCAACGGCCCCAACGGCGTCGCCAACGTCCCGCCGATCAAAATCTTCGGCTACAACTTCGGCGAAACCCACACCCTCTTCGGCATCGAAATCAGCAAGTTCACCAACTACTTCCTGCTGATGCTCATCGCCACCGTCATCGTCGTCCTCGTCTTCCGCCGAGCCGGAAACTCCCGCATCGGCCGCGCCTGGGTCGCCATCCGCGAAGACGAAACCGCCGCCACCGCCATGGGCATCAACGGCTTCCGCGTCAAACTCATCGCCTTCGCACTCGGCGCAGCCCTCGCAGGCCTCGCCGGCTCCGTCCAGGCCCACGTCACCACCACCGTCGTCCCCGAGACCTACCAGTTCGCCGGACCCGTACCACCCAACTCCGCATTCCTCCTCGCGGCAGTCATCCTCGGCGGCATGGGCACCATCACCGGACCCCTCCTCGGCGCATCACTCCTCTACCTCATCCCGGCCAAGCTGCAATTCCTCGCCGAATACCAACTCCTCGGCTTCGGCCTGGCCCTCATCGTGCTGATGCGCTTCCGCCCCGAAGGCCTCATCGCCAACCGGCGCGCCCAGCTCGAATACCACGAAACCGACCAACTCGACGTACCCGACCAACCCACCGTCGGCACCGGCGTCGGCATCACGAAGGCGGGGGCGTGAACACCATGGCAACTCCCACAGCCACCACCGACACCGCGGCCACCGGCCAGACCGTCCTCGACGCCAGCGGCGTCACCATGCGCTTCGGCGGCCTCACCGCCGTACGCAACGTCAACCTCACCGTCAACGCAGGCGAGATCGTCGGACTCATCGGCCCCAACGGCGCCGGAAAAACCACCTTCTTCAACTGCCTCACCGGCCTCTACGTCCCCACCGAGGGCACCGTCACCTACAAGGGCACCGTCCTGCCGCCCAAACCCCACCTCGTCACCCAGGCAGGCATCGCCCGCACCTTCCAGAACATCCGGCTCTTCGCCAACATGACCGTCCTGGAAAACGTCCTCGTCGGCCGCCACACCCGCACCAAAGAAGGCCTCTGGTCAGCCCTCCTGCGCGGCCCCGGCTTCAAGAAAGCCGAAAAGGAATCACACGACCGCGCCATGGAACTCCTGGCGTTCATCGGCCTCGAAAACAAAGCCGACCACCTCGCCCGCAACCTCCCCTACGGCGAACAACGCAAGCTGGAAATCGCCCGCGCCCTCGCCAGCGACCCCGGCCTGCTCCTCCTCGACGAGCCCACCGCCGGCATGAACCCCCAAGAAACCCGGGCCACCGAAGAACTCGTCTTCGCCATCCGCGACATGGGCATCGCCGTCCTCGTCATCGAGCACGACATGCGCTTCATCTTCAACCTCTCCGACCGCGTCGCCTGCCTCGTCCAGGGCGAAAAACTCGTCGAGGGCACCGCCGAGGTCGTCCAGGGCGACGAACGCGTCATCGCCGCCTACCTCGGCACCCCCTTCGAAGGCGCCCCCGGCGCCGAAGAAGCCGCCGAAGTCGAAGCCGCCGAAGCCCAGGCCGAAGCGGCCAGCACCACCCGCACGGACCGCACCGAAGGAGACACCCCGTGACCGCCCTCCTGGAGGTCGAGGACCTCCGCGTCGCCTACGGCAAGATCGAAGCCGTCAAGGGCATCTCCTTCCAGGTCGAAGAAGGCCAGGTCGTCACCCTCATCGGCACCAACGGCGCCGGCAAGACCACCACCCTGCGCACCCTCTCCGGCCTCCTCAAGCCCTCCGGCGGCAGCATCCGCTTCGACGGCAAACCCCTCGACGGCATCCCCGCACACAAGATCGTCGCCATGGGCCTCGCCCACTCCCCCGAGGGACGCCACATCTTCCCCCGGCTCACCATCACCGAAAACCTCCAGCTCGGCGCGTTCCTCCGCACCGACAAGGCAGGCATCGAAAAGGACATCCAGCGCGCCTACGACCTCTTCCCCATCCTGGGCGAACGTCGCAAGCAGGCCGCAGGCACCCTCTCCGGCGGCGAACAACAGATGCTCGCCATGGGCCGCGCCCTCATGTCCCAGCCCAAGCTGCTCATGCTCGACGAACCCTCCATGGGCCTCTCCCCGATCATGATGCAGAAGATCATGGAGACCATCGTCGAGCTCCGCGCCAGCGGCACGACGATCCTCCTCGTCGAGCAGAACGCCCAGGCGGCGCTCTCCCTCGCCGACCAGGGCCACGTCATGGAGATCGGCAAGATCGTCCTCTCCGGGACGGGCGAACACCTCCTCCACGACGAGAGCGTCCGCAAGGCGTACCTCGGCGAGGACTGATCACCCTTCGTGTACGAAAACGGGCCCGCCCCGCACTGTCACAGTGCGGGGCGGGCCCCTTCACGTACCCCTGCGGCCCGCCTACTGCTCCTTGGCCGCCTGCTTCTTCTCCTCGGCGTCCTCGATGACCGCCTCAGCAACCTGCTGCATGGACAGCCGACGGTCCATCGACGTCTTCTGAATCCACCGGAACGCGGCGGGCTCCGTCAGCCCGTACTGGGTCTGGAGGATCGACTTCGCCCGGTCCACCAGCTTCCGCGTCTCCAGGCGCAGGGTGAGGTCCGCGACCTCGTTCTCCAGCGTCTTCAGCTCCGCGAACCGGGACACGGCCATCTCGATCGCCGGAACGACGTCACTCTTGCTGAACGGCTTCACGAGGTACGCCATGGCCCCGGCGTCCCGCGCCCGCTCGACCAGGTCGCGCTGCGAGAACGCGGTGAGCATGAGGACCGGGGCGATGGACTCGGCGGCGATCTTCTCCGCTGCGGAGATGCCGTCCAGCACGGGCATCTTCACGTCCAGGATCACCAGGTCCGGCTTGTGCTCCCGGGCCAGCTCGACGGCGGTCGCGCCGTCTCCGGCCTCGCCGACGACCGAGTAGCCCTCTTCCTCCAGCATCTCCTTGAGGTCGAGCCGGATGAGGGCTTCGTCCTCGGCGATGACGACGCGGGTCGTCAGCGGCGGAACGTGCGACTTGTCGTCGTCGGCGACGGGCGGCTGGGGCGACTCGGGGGTGGTCACGGGGCTCCTTGATCCAGGGCAGATACAGCTCCCACGAGCGTACCTATCTCCTGTATGTTTGAGACACAGCGGGTCTCCGCTAACCTTTGAAGTGAAGCCAGCCCTGGTAGTCCAGCGGAAGAGACACGGTGCTCAAACCACCGACAGCGTGGGTTCGAATCCCACCCAGGGCACTTTACCTTCGATTCCAAGGTCGCAATCGAATTGGCGATCTTCACTCTTCCCGGTGAACAGATCTTCGATGCCTCTTCCATGTGATCGATGACACGCAACGCTCCCGGCATGGAGCAGCACAGCCCTTCGATCCGCGAAGAAGCGGTCGCACTTATGCGCCGAGGCGTCAGCAATCAAGTCGTAGCCGAACGGCTCAATGTCCCACGCGGGACGGTCGGTTGGTGGAGGTCCGAGGACCGCAAGAAGCGTGGCGAACTCTACGAGCAACCCACCGATTGCCCCATGTGCACGGGTCGCACCTTCGACCGCGAGGCGTACTCGTACCTCCTTGGCCTCTATCTCGGCGACGGTCACATCGTCTCGAAGCCTCGCCAGCGCCACCTGTCCATCTACTGCGGTGACGCGTGGCCCGGCCTGATCGAGGCGGCTGAAGCGGCCATCCTCGCCGTGATGCCACTCCATGGTGCAGGTCGCCGTCAGAAGCAGGGCTGCGTCGAGGTCAAGTCATACACCGTCCATTGGACTTGCATGTTCCCCCAGCACGGCCCCGGCAAGAAGCACGAGCGCCTCATCGCCCTCGAAGAGTGGCAACAGGACATCGTCGATGAGCACCCCTGGCCCTTCATCCGTGGCCTCATCCACTCCGACGGCTGCCGGAACATCAACTGGACTACCCGCCTTGTAGGCGGTGAGCGGAAGCGGTACGAGTACCCGCGCTACATGTTCACCAACGTTTCCAGCGACATCCTTCGGCTTTACACCGACACACTCGACAAGCTCGGGATCGAGTGGAAGGACTGCACCCGGCACGGCAATCGATACAACATCTCCGTGGCCCGACGGGCGTCCGTCGCTCTGATGGACGCCCACGTCGGGCCCAAATACTAGCCAGCAAGCCCTACTTGGGGCTGTCGTCCTCGCCGATGTGGTGGATGCGGACGAGGTTGGTCGAGCCGGGGACGCCGGGCGGGGAGCCCGCCGTGATGACCACCACGTCGCCCTTCTGGCAGCGGCCGATCCGCAACAGCTGCTCGTCCACCTGGGCCACCATCTCGTCCGTCGAGTCCACCTTCGGGCCGAGGAAGGTCTCCACGCCCCAGGTGAGGTTCAGCTGGGAGCGGGTGGAGGGTTCCGGCGTGAAGGCCAGGAGCGGGATGGGCGAGCGGTAGCGGGAGAGGCGCTTGACCGTGTCGCCGGACTGGGTGAAGGCGACGAGGAATTTAGCGCCGAGGAAGTCGCCCATTTCCGCCGCCGCGCGGGCGACCGCACCGCCCTGGGTGCGGGGCTTGTTCCGCTCCGTCAACGCAGGGAGTCCCTTGGCGAGGATGTCTTCTTCCGCTGCCTCCACGATGCGGGACATCGTGCGGACGGTCTCGATGGGGTACTTGCCGACGCTGGTCTCGCCCGAGAGCATCACCGCGTCCGTGCCGTCGATGACCGCGTTGGCGACGTCGGAGGCCTCGGCGCGGGTGGGGCGGGAGTTCTCGATCATGGAGTCGAGCATCTGGGTGGCGACGATGACCGGCTTCGCGTTGCGCTTGGCCAGCTTGATGGCGCGCTTCTGGACGATCGGGACCTGTTCGAGGGGCATCTCGACGCCGAGGTCGCCCCGGGCCACCATGATGCCGTCGAAGGCGGCGACGATGTCGTCGATGTTGTCGACGGCCTGGGGCTTTTCGACCTTGGCGATGACGGGTACCTTCCGGCCCTCCTCGCGCATGACGCGGTGGACGTCTTCGATGTCGCGGCCGCTGCGGACGAAGGAGAGGGCGATGATGTCCGCTCCGATGTTGAGGGCCCAGCGGAGGTCTTCGATGTCCTTCTCGGAGAGGGCGGGGACGGACACCGCGACGCCGGGGAGGTTGAGGCCCTTGTGGTCGGAGACCATGCCGCCTTCGATGACCTTGGTGTGGACGCGGGGTCCGTCGACCGAGGTGACTTCGAGGGTGACCTTGCCGTCGTCGACGAGGATGCGTTCGCCGGTGGTGACGTCGGTGTTGAGGCCGTCGTAGGTGGTGCCGCAGGTGTGGCGGTCGCCTTCCATGGGTTCGACGGTGATGGTGAACTCGTCGCCGCGTTCAAGGAGTACGGGGCCTTCGCGGAAGCGTCCGAGGCGGATCTTCGGGCCTTGAAGGTCGGCGAGGATGCCGACGCTGCGGCCGGTTTCGTCGGACGCTTTCCGTACGTGCTGGTAACGCTCCTCGTGTTCGGCGTAGGTGCCGTGGCTGAGGTTGAAGCGGGCGATGTCCATTCCGGCTTCGACCAAGGCCTTGATCTGGTCGTATGTGTCGGTGGCGGGGCCCAGGGTACAGACGATCTTTGCTCGGCGCATACCTCCGAGCCTAGGGCTTACCGGCGGGTAGGTAATTGGCGTTGCGTGACTACTCAACAACCTTTGCATGAAAGGTTATTGACAAGTGTTGAATTGTGCGCGGGGGTGCTCTGATGAGCAATTCCCGTGTTCGTGTTCAGAGTTGCGGCGGGGCCATGGTGAAGCGGGCGTTGACGTGGGCGTAGACGGTCTGGCGCTGGGGTTCGAGGTCGAGGGCGGGGGCGGATTCGGCGGCGACGGCGGAGCGCATGAGGGGGCCGCCGCCGTAGCCGACGGCCATGTCCATCGGGGAGCTTTCGCTGCCGTCGTCGGCGAGTTCGAGGAGGGCGACGAGGTGGGTGCCGAGGGCTTCGGCGTAGGCGCGGGCGCGGGCGACGGCTTCGTGGACGGCCTGGGTGCGGGCCTGGGCGTAGACGGGTGAGGTGGGGCGGAGTTTCCACCAGGGGCCGTCGACGCGGGTGAGTTCGAGGTCGGAGAGGCGGGTGGTGAGTTCGCCGAGGGCGGTGAAGTCGGCGAGTTCGGCGGTGACGTGGACGCGGCCGTGGTAGGCGCGGACGTGTTCGCCGCGGCCCTTGCGGGCGAGTTCGGGGTTGATGGAGAAGGAGCCGGTTTCGAGTTTTTCGACGGCGTCGCCGTAGGTCTTGATGAGGTCGAGGACGGCGGCGTTGCGGCGGGTGAGGTCGTCGAGGGCGGCGCGGCGGTCGGTGCCTCGGGCGCTGACGGTGATGCCGATGCGGGCGAGGTCGGGGTCGACTTCGAGGCGGGCTTCGCCGCGGACGGCGACGCGGGGTGCGTCGGGGGTGCCGTAGGGGGCGGTGGCGGTGGGGATGCCGGTGGTCATGCGGGGGCTCCCTGGGTTGGCGTACGCGTGCAGGTCGGCGGCGTACTCGTCGTGCACGCGCCGGTCGGTGGCGTACGCGGTGGTCGTGCGTGCACGCGTGGTCGGTCGGTGTGCGCGCACGGGTCGGTGGCGTAGGTCCACTGTGGCATCCGGGTGTGACATCGGGGAGTCACCGGATCGAAACCTGTCAGGGGTGTCGCGTTGGGCGGGTGTGGGTCAGAATCTACGCGCGTTGTGCATGGGCAGCGCAGGGATCGCTGTGTGGACGAAGGAGTTCAAATGCCGCTGAATCGGCGGAAGTTTCTGGGGCAGGCCGCTGCGACGGGTGCCGGTGTGGCGCTGGCGGGCGGTGTCGCGGGGTCCGCGGAGGCCGCCGGGCACGGTCATGGCGGTCATGGGCACGGCGGTCAGGGTCCGGGCCGGCCGCCGAAGCGGTACTCCTTCACCGTGATGGGGACGACGGACCTGCACGGCAATGTCTTCAACTGGGACTACTTCACGGACAAGGAGTTCGACGACAAGGCGCACAACGACGTGGGTCTGGCGAAGATCTCGACGCTGGTGAATGCGGTGCGCCAGGAGAAGGGCCGCCGCAATACGCTGCTGATCGACGCGGGCGACACGATTCAGGGCACCCAGTTGTCGTACTACTACGCCAAGGTCGACCCGATCACGGCGAAGCGCGGTCCGGTGCATCCGATGGCGCAGGCGATGAACAAGATCGGCTATGACGCGGCGGCGCTCGGCAATCACGAATTCAATTACGGAATTCCGGTGCTGCGGAAGTTCGAGGAGCAGTGCGATTTCCCGCTGCTGGGTGCGAATGCGCTGGATGCGAAGACGTTGCGGCCCGCGTTCCGTCCGTACAGCATGCACCGTCTGCGCACGCCGCACGGCCGTGATGTGAAGGTGGCCGTGCTCGGTCTCACCAACCCGGGCATCGCGATCTGGGACAAGCAGAACGTGCAGGGGAAGATGGTGTTCCCGGGGCTGGAGGAGCAGGCGGCGAAGTGGGTGCCGAAGCTGCGGTCGATGGGTGCCGACGTGGTGATCGTCTCGGCGCACTCGGGTTCGTCGGGCACGTCGTCGTACGGTGACCAGCTTCCGTACGTGGAGAACGCGGCCGGTCTGGTGGCGGAGCAGGTCCCGGGCATCGACGCGATCCTGGTCGGGCACGCGCACACGGAGATCCCGGAGTATTTCGTCGAGAACAAGAAGACCGGCAAGAAGGTCGTCCTGTCGGAGCCTCTGAAGTGGGGTCAGCGGCTGACCCGGTTCGATTTCCAGCTGGTGTGGGGCAAGGGCGGCTGGGCGGTGGAGAAGGTGCAGGCGAGCGTCCTGAACTCGAACACTGTCGCCGAGGACCCGCGGATCACCGGGATGCTCAGTGACGAGCACAAGAAGGTCGTCGCGTACGTCAACCAGGTGATCGGCACGTCGACGGCGGCGATGACGACGGCGGAGGCGGCGTGGAAGGACGAGCCGCTGATCGACCTGATCAACCTGGTGCAGGTGGAGACGGTGAAGGCGGCTCTGGCGGGCGGGCAGTACGCGGCGCTGCCGGTGCTCTCGCAGGCGTCCTGTTTCTCGCGTACGGCGTCGGTCCCGGCCGGGCAGATCACGATCAAGGATGCGGCGGGTCTGTACCCGTTCGAGAACACGCTGGAGGCGCGGCTGTTGACGGGTGCGCAGATCAAGGAGTACCTGGAGTATTCGGCGAAGTACTACGTGCAGACGCCTGCGGGTGGTCCGGTGGACACGGCGAAGCTGACGAACGCCGAGAACACCCCGGACTACAACTACGACGTCGTGTCGGGTCTGACGTACGAGATCGACATCGCGAAGCCGAAGGGTTCGCGGATCGTGAAGCTGTCGTTCGGGGGGAAGCCGCTGGACGAGAAGGCCGAGTTCGTGTTCGCGGTGAACAACTACCGGGCGAGCGGTGGTGGTGCGTTCCCGCACATCGCGTCGGCGAAGCAGCTGTGGGCGAATTCGGAGGAGATCCGGAACACGATCATCACGTGGGTGAAGGCGAAGGGGACGGTGGATCCGACGTCGTTCGCTTCGGTGGACTGGAAGCTGACGCGGGACGGTACGCCGGTGTTCTAGGTTTTTGCTGTACGTGATGGGGCCGCGCCCTCCTTCGAAGGAGGGCGCGGCCCCTTTTCGTACCGTCAGACCTTGAGCTTGACGAGGCCTTCGCGCTGGCTGGGGAGCATGGGGCGGGCGGGGGTGTTGAGGCCGAAGGTGGTGAAGGCGGTGCGGGCGGGGAGGGGGTAGGCGTCGGTGCCGGTGAGGTGGTTGAGGATGACGGCGCTGCGCCAGGCGGCGAGGCCGAGGTCGGGGGCGCCGACGCCGTGGGTGTGGCGTTCGGCGTTCTGGACGTAGACGTTGCCGGAGACGACGGGGTCGAGGACGAGGCGTTGGTGTTCGTCGACGCGGGCGCGTTGGGACTTGTCGCGCTTCATGTAGGGGTCGAGGGCGGCGAGGATGCGGTCGACGGGGCGTTCGCGGTAGCCGGTGGCGAGGACGACGGCGTCGGTGGTGAGGCGGGAGCGGGCGCCCTGCTGGTTGTGTTCGAGGTGGAGTTCGACCTTGGTGGTGGCGACGCGGCCTGCGGTGCGGACGTGGACGCCGGGGGTGATGGTGACGTCGGGCCAGCCGCCGTTCTGGGTGCGGCGGTAGAGCTCGTCGTGGATGGCGGCGATGGTGTCGGCGTCGATGCCCTTGTGCAACTGCCATTGGCGGGGCAGGAGTTCGTCGCGTACGCCTTCGGGGAGGGCGTGGAAGTAGCGGGTGTAGTCGGGTGTGAAGTGCTCCAGCCCCAGTTTGGAATATTCCATGGGGGCGATGGCTTCGGTGCGGGCGAGCCAGGTGAGTTTTTCGCGGCCGACGGGGCGGGCGCGCAGCAGGTCGAGGAAGACTTCGGCGCCGGATTGGCCGCTGCCGATGACGGTGACGTGTTCGGCGTTGATGAGGCGTTCGCGGTTGGGGAGGTAGTCGGCGGAGTGCAGGACGGGGACGCCGGGGGCTTCGGCGAGGGGTTTGAGGGGTTCGGGGACGAAGGGGGCGGTGCCGACGCCGAGGACGAGGTTGCGGGTGTAGGTGCGGCCGAGGGCTTCGGCTTCGCCGTCGGTGTCGAGTTGGGTGTAGTCGACTTCGAAGGCGGTGCGTTCGGGGTTCCAGCGGACGGCGTCGACCTGGTGGCCGAAGTGGAGGCCGGTGAGGCTTTCGCTGACCCAGCGGCAGTAGGCGTCGTATTCGGTGCGTTGGATGTGGAAGCGCTCGGCGAAGTAGAAGGGGAAGAGGCGTTCGCGGTCGCGGAGGTAGTTGAGGAAGGTCCAGGGGCTGGAGGGGTCGGCGAGGGTGACGAGGTCGGCGAGGAAGGGGACTTGGAGGGTGGCGCCTTCGATGAGGAGGCCGGGGTGCCAGTGGAAGGTGGGGCGCTGTTCGTAGAAGGCGGTCTTCAGGCCTCCGTGGATGCCGTCGGCGAGGGCGGCGAGGGAGAGGTTGAAGGGGCCGATGCCGATGCCGACGAGGTCGTGGGGCTGGTCGGGCTGAGGGGGCTGGGGGGCCTGCGGGGGCTGGTCGGCGGTCATCGGTGGTGGGGCCTTTCGGGGTGGGCGGGGGTGTGGTGGGTGCAGGTGAGGTCGAGCAGGGCGTCCAGGTCTTCCGGGGTGGTGTGGGGGTTGAGGAGGGTGGCTTTGAGCCAGAGGCGGCCTGCTGCGTGGGTGCGGCCGAGGACGGCGCGGCCTTCGGTGAGGAGGGTGCGGCGCAGGTGGGCGACGTCGTCGTCGGTGGCGTCGGTGGGGCGGAAGAGGACGGTGGTGAGGGTGGGGCGGTCGTAGAGCTCCAGGCCGGGGTGTTTCTCGATGCGGTCGGCGAGGAGGCGGGCGGCGGCGAGGGTGCGTTCGAGGAGTTCGGCGAAGCCGTCGCGGCCGAGGGACTTGAGGGTGACGGCGATCTTGAGGGCGTCGGGTCGTCGGGTGGTGCGCAGGGAGCGGCCGAGGAGGTCGGGGATTCCGGCGTCGGTGTCGTCGTCGGCGTTGAGGTAGTCGGCCTGGTGGGCGAGGGGGCGCAGGGCGGTGGAGTCGGCTACGGCGAGGATGCCGGCGGCGACGGGTTGCCAGCCGAGTTTGTGCAGGTCGAGGGTGATGGTGTGGGCGCGGTCGAGGCCGTGCAGGAGGTGGCGGTGGGCGGGGCTGAGGAGGAGGGGTCCGCCGTAGGCGGCGTCGATGTGGAGGTCGGCGTCGTGCTGTTGGCAGAGGTCGGCGATGTCGGGGAGGGGGTCGATCTGCCCGGTGTCGGTGGTGCCTGCGGTGGCGGCGACGAGGAGGGGGTGGTGGAGGTGGGTGAGGGCTTCGTCGAGTGCGGCGAGGTCGAGGGTGCCGTTGGGGGCGGGTACGACGACGGGTTCGGGGAGGCCGAGGAGCCAGGCGGCGCGGGTCAGGGAGTGGTGGGCGTTGGCGCCGACGACGAGTTGGACGGGGCCGCCGTGTTTTTCGCGGGCGAGGAGGAGGGCGAGTTGGTTGGACTCGGTGCCGCCGGTGGTGATGAGGGTGTCGGGGTGGGGGGCTTGGGGGAAGACCTCGGCGGCGAGGGTGCGGGTGAGGGCTTCTTCCAGGGCGGAGGCGGCGGGGGCCTGGTCCCAGGAGTCCATGGAGGGGTTGAGCGCGGAGGCGGCGAGGTCGGCGGCGACGGCCACGGCGAGGGGTGGGCAGTGCAGGTGGGCGGCGCAGTGGGGGTGGGCGGGGTCGGCGGCGCCTGCGGCGAGGGCGTGCACGAGGGTGCGCAGCGCTTCGTGGGGCCCGGTGCCGGTGTCGGGGAAGAGGGGCTGGGCGGCCTTGTTGAGCTGGGCGGTGGTGCGGGCGGGGCCGCCGGCGGGGAGGGGCCCGGGGCGGTCGGAGGCGCCGGTGGTGAGGGCGGTGAGGACGGTGCCGAGGAGGGGGCGCAGGGCGGGGGGGCCGGTGGGGCCGCCGGCGAGGGGGGTGTGGGTGGGGCTTTGTACCGGGGGGTGTGCCGGGGGGTGTGCCGACGGCGGCGCGCTCATGCGGGTCCTTCGGGGGTGGTGTGGTGCGGGGTGCGGGCACACCAGGGTGTACAGGGATGGGGGTGGGTGTCCGGAGTGGACAACGAGCGCAACTCGAAAGTGGTACGGGGGTGGTGGGGAGGGGGGTTGGGGGTGGGGGCGCTGGTATAGGGGGGTGGGGGGCGTGCGGAGTTCCCGGGGGGGGGTGGGGTGGGGGCGGGTTGGCAACCGGTGCCCGGGTGGGGTGCTGCGCGGGGCCCGAGGCGGGTCGGAACCCGGTGCCCGGGTGGGGTGCTGCGCGGGGCCCGGGGTGGGGCGGTGCCCGGGGGCTTGGTGGGGTGCTGCGCGGGGGCTCGGTCGGGGCGGCACCCGGTGCCGGGGCGGGTTTCTCCCCTACCCGCCCCTTCCCGTAACCCTGCGGGGCAGTTGCACGGTTCCGTGCGGGTGGGTGGGTGGCTGGTCGCGCAGTTCCCCGCGCCCCTGAATGCCTGCCCTTCGGGCGGCATAGCAGGGGCGCGCCAGCGTCACAGCCCGCGGGTCAGCGCACAGCCCGCGCCAGGCACCTCAGCCCGTCCGGCGATTGAGGACGCGCGGGCGCAGCCCGGGCAGGGGGCGAGGGGCGGAGCCCCGGTAGTAACCCGTACTCAGGCGGTGGCGCGGATGCGCAATGCGCGGGACAGGGCGTCGAGTTGGTCGGTGAGTTTGCGGCGCAGGGCCGGGGTGAGGGGGGCCGTGGCGAGGGCTGATTCGCCGAGGGCGAGTGCGGTGGGGGTTGCTGCGTAGGCGGGGAAGGCGTGGGTTCCGGCGGCCTCTGCCATGGCGGGCCCGCGGCGTTCCGCGAGGGCCTGGGCCGCCGGGTAGTAGCGGGAGACGTACGGGGCGAGGAGGTCGGTCTGTTCGGGTTGCCAGAAGCCCTGGGCGGTGGCGGTGAAGAGGTAGTTGGAGAGGTCGTCGGTGGTGAAGAGGCGGTCCCAGGCGGCTGCCTTGGCCTCGGGGGTGGGCAGGGCGGCCCGGCAGCGGGCGGCGCCCTGTTCGCCGGTGGCGCTGGGGTCGCGGGCGAGTTCGCGGGCGATGGCCGCGTCGTCGGTCGCGCCGAGTACGGCGAGCCGGTTCAGGATGCTCCAGCGGAGTTCGGGGTCGAGGAGGGGGCCGCCGGGGACGCTGTCGTTGTCGTACCAGTCCTGGATGCTGTCGGGCTGGCTCGCGGCGTCGATGAAGTGGCGTACGGCGACCAGGCGCAGGCCCGGGTCGTTGCCGTCCTCGGTGCGGCGCATGAGGTCGCGGCAGAGGTCGGTGAGGGTGGTCAGGGCGGCCGGGCGGTCGTCGGGGCGGAGGTAGCGGTCGGCGATCTGCTGGGAGGCGAACGCGAGGACGCCTTGCACGACGGAGAGGTCGCTCTCGTGCGGGAGGTGGGCGCGGGCGGCGTCGAGGTAGGCGGTGGGCGGGAGTTGGCCGTCGCGGACCATGTCGCGGGCGGCGTTCCAGACGACGGCTCGGGTGAGGGCGTCGGGGAGGCCTGCGAGGGAGCGCAGGGCGGTGTTCCAGGAGTCGGGGTCGAGGCGGACCTTGGCGTAGGTGTGGTCGCCGTCGTTGAGGAGCAGCAGGGCGGGCCGCCGCCCGGGGCGGGGCGCGGGGGCTTCGGACTCCCCTGCGGGGGCTTCGGACTCCCCTGCGGGGACGTCGAGTTCGTGGCGTTCGCGCAGGACGAGGGTGTCGGCGTCGACCAGGTCCTGGTCGTACGCGCCGACGGTGATCCGGTGCGGGCGGGTGCCGGTGTGGGTGATGTCGAGGGTCCAGCCGGCGTCGGTGTCGGTGACGGTCGGGGTGAGGGTGTCGACGCCGGTCGTGCGGAGCCAGGACGCGGCCCAGGCGTGGACGTCGCGGTCGGTGGCGGTGGCGAGGTTGTCGAGGAGGTCGGCGAGGGTGGCGTTGGCGAACTTGTGGCGGGTGAAGTGGGTGTTGATACCGGCGAGGAAGTCCTTCTCCCCCATCCAGAAGACGAGTTGGCGCAGCGCGGAGGCGCCCTTGGCGTAGGAGATGCCGTCGAAGTTGAGGAGTGCGGTGGCGGTGTCGGGGACGGCTTCGGGGTCGGGGGCGACGGGGTGGGTGGAGGGGCTCTGGTCGGCGTCGTAGCCCCAGGTCTTGCGGGCGATGGCGAAGGCGGTCCAGGTGTCCTTGAAGCGGGTGGCCTCGGAGAGGACCTGGTAGGCCATGTACTCGGCGAAGGACTCGTTGAGCCAGATGTCGTCCCACCACTGGAGGGTGACGAGGTCGCCGAACCACATGTGGGCCATCTCGTGGGCGATGGTCGTGGCGCGGGACTGGCGCTGGGTGTCGGTGACGGCGGACTGGAAGACGTAGGTGTCGCGGAAGGTGATGAGTCCGGGGTTCTCCATGGCGCCCGCGTTGAACTCGGGGACGAAGGCCTGGTCGTAGGAGTCGAAGGGGTAGGGCTCGTCGAACTTCTCGTGGTAGCGGTCGAAGCAGTTCTTGGTGACGGCGAGGATTTCGTCGGCGTCGCGGTCGAGGTGGGGGGCGAGGGAGCGGCGGCAGTGCAGGGCGAAGGGCAGGCCGGCGTGTTCGGTGCGGAGGGTGTGCCAGGGGCCGGCGATGACGGCGACGAGGTAGGTGGAGATGAGGGGGGTGGGGGCGAAGGTGTGCCGCCCGTCGGTCGCGGGTGCTGCGGGCACGCTGTTGGCGGCGACGCTCCAGCCCTCGGGGGCGGTGACGGAGACCTCGAAGACGGACTTGAGGTCGGGCTGGTCGAAGGCGGGGAAGACGCGCTGGACGTCGTCGAGGAAGAGCTGGGTGTAGACGTACGTTTCGCCGTCGGCGGGGTCGGTGAAGCGGTGCATGCCTTCGCCGGTGCGGGAGTAGCGCATGGCGGCGTCGATGCGGAGTTCGTGGTCGCCGGGGGTGAGGCCGGTGAGGGGGAACCGGTTGTCGGCGAGGTCGGCGGGGTCGAGGGGGTGCCCGTCGAGGGTGATGGAGCGCAGGGTGGCGGGCTTGAGCTCCAGGAAGGTGTCGCCGGTGGTGCGGGCCGTGAAGTGGATGACGGTGCGGGAGTCGAAGGTGTCGTCGCCCTGGGTGAGGTCGAGGTCGACGGTGTAGCGGCGGGCGTGGATGAGCTGGGCGCGGGTCTGGGCTTCGGGGCGTGTCAGTACGGGCATGGGGACATGGTCGCCGATGCGGGCCCTTTCCAGGGGGGCTCCGGGGCTACGGGGCTCTGCGTGCGGTACGGGGGCGGGCCGGGGCCCCTCTGGACGTGCGTCCGGCGGGGGGCTTGACCTCGGGCCGGTGCCGGGCTGCCCCGGCGGCGAGAGGGCCGGAACGGGGGCGGGCCGGAGTCGGGCGGGCCGCCCCCTTGCCCGCCCGTCCCGCCCCCGGGGGGCGGCCCCGCCGCCCAAGGGGGCGGGGGGGGAAGGGGGCGAGGGGGAAGGGGGCGAGGGGCGGAGCCCGAGGAGGCGGCTCCGCCGCGGGGGGCTATGGCTGCCCGGAGGGCATGCCATCAGGGGCGCGGGGAACTGCGCGACCAGCCACGACGCACCCGCACGTGCAACACCTCAGCCAACGCCCCGCACGGGACCGAGCCCCCCCGTCACTCCGTAGGCGCGTCCGCGATCTGCTCGTGGTGCCGGATGACCTCCGCGATCACAAAATTGAGGAGCTTCTCGGCGAACGCGGGGTCCAGTTTGGCGGACTCCGCCAACCCCCGCAGCCGCGCGATCTGGCGGGCCTCGCGGGCCGGGTCGGCCGGTGGGAGGTGGTGTTCGGCCTTGAGGTGCCCCACCTGCATCGTGCACTTGAAGCGCTCGGCGAGCATGTGGACGACGGCCGCGTCGATGTTGTCGATGCTGTCGCGGAGCCGGTCGAGCTCCGCCCGTACAGCCGGGTCGACGGGTCCGGCCGGACCGGCGGGAGCCGCGGGATCGGGGGTACTGGTGGTCATGGTCAAGCAGCTTACGACGATCACGTGGGGATCGTCGGGGGATGTTCGGGATGCGGGATCTGATTGCTCCAGCCACCGGGGACGGTGCGCCCCTGCTGCTCGCGGAAGCGGACCGGGGCGGTGCCCACCCGCCGGGTGAAGAGCCGGGAGAAGTAGGCGGGGTCGTCGTACCCGACCCGGCGGGCGACCGCGGCGACGGGGAGTTCGGTGGCGGCGAGGAGTTCCTTGGCGCGGCCGAGCCGGATGCCCAGGAGGTAGTCCTTGGGGCTGCAACCGGCGCCGCGCCGTACCGCGTTGCGCAGTTCGGCGGGGGTCATGCCGTGCCGGGAGGCGTGTTCGGCGACGGACAGCGGCTGGAAGGCGTCGCGGGCGAGGGCGGCGAGGACGGGGTCGCCGTCGGCGCCGAGGTCGGCGCGCGCTCTGCGCAGGGCGACCAGCAGTTCGTGCACGGCGGCCCCGGTCTCGACCTCCAGGAGTGGGTTCCCGCGCCGGGCGGCCCGTGCGATGCGGCTGACGGCGGCCCGGGCGCCTGCCGTGTCGGCGAGGGGCACGACGGGCCGGTCGGGCTCTATGTAGCCGAGTTCGGTGTACGTCGCGGTGGCGGGCCCGGTGAAGTCGACGAAGCTCTCGTCCCACCCGGTGTCCGGGTCGGGCCCGTAGTGGTGGGGCACTCCGGGGGTCACCCACAGCAGTGCGGGTGCGGTGACGGTCGTACGCCGTCCGTCCGCGCCGCGGAACCATCCGCTGCCCGCGCTGATGACGACGGCGACGTGGTGGTCGAGGGTGCGGGGGCCGACGGTGGGCAGGGCGCCGTGCTGGAGGCCGACGCCGAGGCAGACCAGGCCCAGCTTGTGGTGGGTGGGACTGGGGGTGAAGTAGCGCATCCAGGTGTGGTACATCCGCGTCCCTCGTCCTCGCCTCGGCCTGATCCCGGCCTGAACTTGTCTTGAACCTGTCCTGAACCTGTCCTGGTCCTCTGCCCAACCGTCCAACTTCTGTTGATCTTTGTCCATGGACCGGCTCGCCCGCCAGGGGGGAGGGTGTGTGCCTTGCCGACGATTTCCGGACGCGGTCCGGACGATGTCCGAACGACTCAGATGGGCGGGGCCCGTGGCTGACTTCACGGTGGGTGACCAGGACTTTCTGCTGGACGGGCGGCCGGTGCGGCTGTTGTCCGGGGCGCTGCACTACTTCCGGGTGCACGAGTCGGCGTGGGCCCACCGGCTGGGCATGCTGCGGGCGATGGGCCTCAACTGTGTGGAGACGTACGCCCCGTGGAACCTGCACGAGCCGGACCCGGGCCGGTTCCACGACGTGGAGGCGCTGGGCCGGTTCCTGGACGCGGCGGCGGAGGCCGGGCTGTGGGCGATCGTGCGCCCGGGTCCGTACATCTGCGCGGAATGGGAGAACGGCGGGCTGCCGCACTGGCTGACCGGTCCGCTCGGCACGCGCGTGCGCACGCGCGACGGGGCGTATCTGGGGCAGGTGGAGCGGTGGTTCCGGCGGCTGCTGCCGCAGGTGGTTCAGCGGCAGATCACGCGGGGCGGTCCGGTCCTGATGGTGCAGGTGGAGAACGAGTACGGGAGTTACGGCTGTGACGCGGCCTATCTGGCGCACCTCGCGGGCTTCCTGCGCGAAGTCGGTGTGACGGTGCCCCTGTTCACCTCCGACGGCCCGGAGGACCACATGCTGACGGGCGGTTCGGTCCCCGGGGTCCTCGCGACGGCCAACTTCGGCTCGGGGGCGCGGGAGGCGTTCGCGACGCTGCGCCGCCACCAGCCGTCCGGGCCGCTGATGTGCATGGAGTTCTGGTGCGGGTGGTTCGACCACTGGGGTACGGAGGGTGTCGTACGGGATGCCGACGACGCGGCGCGGGCGCTGCGCGAGATCCTGGAGTGCGGGGCCTCGGTGAACCTGTACATGGCGCACGGCGGTACGAACTTCGCGGGCTGGGCGGGGGCGAACCGGGCCGGTGAGCTGCACGGCGGCGAGCTCCAGCCGACGGTCACGTCGTACGACTACGACGCGCCGGTGGACGAGTGGGGGCGTCCGACGGAGAAGTTCTGGCGCTTCCGGGAGGTCCTGGCCGCGTACGCGGAGGGTCCGCTGCCCGAGGTGCCCGCCCCGCCCGCGCGGCTGCCGGGACCGGCGCGGGTGGACTTCACGGGCTGGGCGCCGCTGGAGGACGTACTGGACGCGCTGGGCGGCGAGGAGACGGAGCGGGGTGTTCCGGCGACCTTCGAGGAGCTGGGGGTGGGGCGGGGCCTGGTCCGGTACCGGGTGGAGGTGCCGGGTCCGCGGCGACCGTACCCGCTGGGGGTGCGGGGGCTGCGGGACCGGGCGGAGGTGTACGTCGACGGTGTGCGCGCCGGTGCGCTGACGGCGGAGGACGCCTACCTTCCCGAGCCGGTGGCCGGGCCCGCGACGGTGGACCTGTGGGTGGAGTCGCTGGGGCGGGTCAACTACGGCCCCCGGGTGGGTGAGCCGAAGGGGCTGACGGGGGGTGTCCTGCACGAGCGGCAGTATCTGCACGGGGTGCGGTCCCGGGGGCTGCGCCTGGATGCCTTCGAGGATGCGGGGGCGGTGCGGAAGGCGGGGTCGGGTCCGCTGCCGGTGGGGGTGGTGGCGGGGCTGTACGTGGGGGGCTTCACGGTGGCGGAGGGTGCTGATGCGGGGCTGGAGTTGGAGGGGTGGGGGCGGGGGTTCGTGTGGGTGAACGGGTTCTGCCTGGGGCGGTATTGGCCGGGGGCCGGGCCGCAGGGGGTGTTGTTCGTGCCGGGGGCGGTGGTGAGGGACGGGGTGAATGAGGTGTGGGTGCTGGAGGTTGAGGGGGGTGAGGGTGGGGTGACGGGGGTGGTGGCGTAGGGGGCGGGCCGCTTGGGGCGCGGGCCGCTTGGGGCGCGGGGCGGGGCGGGACTGGGTCGGCACCCGGTGCCGGGGCGGGTTTTCTCCCCTACCCGCCCCTTCCCGTAACCCTGCGGGGCTGTGAACGGTTCCGTGCGGGTGCGTCGTGGCTGGTCGCGCAGTTCCCCGCGCCCCTGAAATGCCCGCCCTTCGGGCGGCATTTCAGGGGCGCGCCAGCGCATCAGCCAGCACCCCAGCCTGCGCCAGGCATATCAGCCCGTCCGGCGTTTGAGGACGCGCGGGCGCAGCCCGTGCAGGGGGCAAGGGGCGTAGCCCCATCAGTGGCAGCAACCCGACGACGCACCGGTGCGAGGCGGGGGGCTGCACGACCCGTCCCCCCGCCCAGCGCCAGCGTTACAGCGTGGAGGCGGCCTTGGCGATGGCCGAGGCGAAGGTGGAGACCTCGGTGTAGACGCCCGGGTAGTTCGGGCGGGCGCAGCCGTTGCCCCAGCTCACGATGCCGACCTGGACCCATGCGCCCGCGTTGTCCTTGCGGAACATGGGGCCGCCGGAGTCGCCCTGGCAGGTGTCCGTGCCGCCCTGGGTGTATCCGGCGCAGATCTCCTCACCGGCGATCAGGGTGGGGTAGGAGGACTTGCAGGAGGCGTCGGAGACGAACGGGACCTGGGCCTTGAGCAGGTAGCGCTGCTGGGCCCCGCCCTCGCGGTTGGCGCCCCAGCCGGCGATGGTGAAGGTGCCGGAGTTGTACGACGTGTTGGTGGCGATCTTCAGCGTGGGCTGGTTGATCGGCTTGGCCAGCTTGATGAGCGCCCAGTCCTTGCCGTCGCCGTTGTAGCCGGGGGCCTGGAGGACCTTGGTGGACTTCACCTTGACGGCGCTGGAGCTCTGGAGGTCCACGACGCCCGCGGTGGCGGTGATGCTGGTGTTGTTGCCGGAGCCGTCGACACAGTGGGCGGCGGTGAGGACGATGTCCTTGGCGTAGAGCGCGCCGCCACAGCCCATGGAGAGGCGGACCATGAACGGGAACTCGCCCTGGGCGGCGCGCGTTCCTCCGACGACGGGCTGGGTGCCGGAGGTCCCGGTGGTTCCCGCGGAGGCGCCCGCGGGCTGGAGGCTGATCGCGGCGAGGGCGACGGCGCCTATGACAGCGGATCTCTTGACGGCACGGAGTACGTTCTTCAACGGAGTGCCTTTCAGTGGGGGGTTGAGAGGGAAGCGCGCTGCACGGAGCACACGGCGGAGCACGAGGCACAGGGCAGAGCACACACCGACGCAGCACTGGCATGAGCCCGTCAACGCGCTGTTGGATTATGTGGAGTTGGTCCGAGGGCCGACAAGGGTTCCGTTTCGGCCAGCGCGTGCCGGACGTCCGGCAGCAGTGATCTGGGGGCGCAGATGAGCACCGGCAGCGAGATCGAGCACGGCTTCCCGCATCTGGACACGGTGCGCAGGTCGCTGACCGCGCTGTACCGGCGGATCGGCGAGGACGGGGTGCACGCGTACGTGCCCAGCGTCTTCCCGGCGGACGTCGCCTTCTCTGTGCAGGACGATCCGCACCTGGGGGCGCAGGAGGTGGCGCGCACCCTGGTCGCCCACCTGCGGCTGCCCGACGCCCGGATGATCGTCAGCTACCGGAAGATGGAGCATGCGGCCGGGGTGGAACTGACCGCGGGCCCGGAGTACTTCATCGAGCTGAACGAGCGCTTCCTGGACCACCGCCGCGACATCGGCGCCGCCCTCGCGCACGAGATCACGCACGTCCTGCTGCACCGCCTGGGCCTCTCGCTGCCGGGTACGCGCGACAACGAGATCCTCACCGACACGGTGACCACGTATCTCGGTGCGGGCTGGCTGCTGCTGGACGCCTTCCGGCAGGACGGCGCCTCCAGCCAGAAGCTGGGGTATCTCACGCCGGAGGAGTTCGGGTACGTGCTGGCCAAGCGGGCGCTGCTGTTCGGGGAGGATCCGGCGCCCTGGTTCACCAGCGCGGAGGCGTACACGGCGTACACGAAGGGCATGGCGCAGGCGCTGCGCGACACCCGGCAGCCACCGCTCGCGGAGGCGGGCCGGCTGGCCCGGCACCGGTACGGCAAGGACCGTCGGCACGCCCTGGAGAACGGCGGCTCGGGCACCCCGGGCCCGCTCGCCCCGTACGCCTTCGAGGGCCGGCCGGCGTCCCTGCGCGTCTCGTTCCCCTGCCCGACCTGTCACCAGCGGCTGCGGGTGCCGGTGCGCGGTGCGCTGCGGGCCCGCTGCGGGCTGTGCCGCACGGTGCTGTCCTGCGACACCTGACTCGTTCGTCACTCTCGCCCACACAGCCCCTGACCTGCGGGAACGGTCGGCGGTCCGCGTAGGGTCGAAGGATGGACCACGACCCGACAGCGGGCCTGCGGGACCTGTTCGAGGCTGTGCACGGTGGCGAGGACGACGCTGTTGTACGACTGCTTCGGGCGGGCGTCCCCGCGGAGGCCACGGACTTCGACGGAACGAGCGCCCTGTACGCGGCGGCGGTGAACGACCGCCCCGGCACAGTGCGTTCCCTGCTCGCGGCGGGCGCGGACCCGGACCGCGCGTGCGGCCCCGAGGGCGGCGATCTGCCGCTGTGCGCGGCGGCGGTGGGCGGCCACACCGAGGTCGTACGGGCGCTGCTGGCGGCCGGTGCGCGCCCGGACCTGCGTGAGGAGTACGGCTTCACGGCGCTGACCTGGGCGGCGGGCCGGGGTCACGCGTCAACGGTGGCGGAGCTCCTGGCGCACGGGGCCGACCCCGATCTGCCGGGTCCTGGCGGCGAGTCGGCGCTGGTGCTGGCCGCGCGGCGCGGTTCCCCGGCGACGGTGCGTGCGTTGTTGCGGCATCGGGCGGTGGACCGGAAGGCGGCACTCGCGGAGGCGCGAGGGTGGCTGGAAAGTGACGTGGAGCATGCGGTGAGGCGACGGTTGCAACAGCTGTACGGGGTGCGTCAGGGGGACGCGTTCGCGGCGCGGCGGGTGGTGGAGGAGGGCGGCACGACGCTTGTGGTGGAGCTGTTGCGGGACGGGATACCCGTGGCGTCGGAGGAGCAGCAGACGGGGCATGCGGCCGTGGTCACGCGCCTGGAGTGCGTGGTCGGGGTGCGCACGCCCGCAGCGGAGCTGGTGGAGCGGGCGGTCCGGTCGGGGAATCCGGAGGGCAACGACTGGCGGGAGGCGGTGGCGGCGCTGTGGCAGCGGGCGGACGAGGAGACGTTCCGGGCGGCCCGTTCGTGGTGTGCGCGGGACACGACTCCCTCGGGCTTCCTCCACCAAACCTTCGCAGCGGATGTGCTGGCGAGGGTGGGGGCGCGGGATGCGGCGGTGCCGCTGTTGCGTGAATTGGCGGCGCGGGAGGGGTCGGTGTGCTTGACGCGGGCGGCGGTGCGGGCGCTCGGGCGGCACGGGGATGCGGTGGGGGTGCTGGGGAGGGTGGGGCATCCCGATGCGGGGGTGCGGGAGAGGGTGGCGAGGGCGCTCGGGCGGGTGGGGTTTGCCGAACCGGCGGTGGATGCGCTGATCGTGTTGGCGCGGGACGGGGATCTCGGGGTGCGGGGGGCGGCGGTGGAGGGGTTGGCCCGGGCGGTGGAGAACGGTGTGGTGAGTGATCCGGTACGGGAGGTCTTGGCGGAGCAGGTGGGTGCGGGGGCGCTGGGGCGCGGCGGGGCGGAGGAGGTCGGTGCGGGTGGCGCGGGGTGGGCCGGGGCGGAGCAGGGCGCGCCCGGCGCCGAGCGGGCCGCCCCCCTTGCCCGCCCGTCCCGCCCCCGGGGGGCGGCCCCGCCGCCCAAGGGGGGCGGGGCGGAAAGCGGCGCGGCCGAGGGGGACGGGGTGGGAAGTGGCGTGGCCACAGGGGGTGGCGAGGGGAGGGGGGCCCTTGCCGTCGGTGATCCCGTGTATGCCGAAGCGGCCCGGGGGTTGGCTGCGTGCCAGGACCCCCGGGCCGTGAGTGCGCTGTGGCGCGTGCTGGTGGACGGGGAGCCGGGGTCCCCCGCCCACCGGATCGCGCGGGACGCGCTCGTCCACGTACAGGATGAAAAGGTCAGGCGGCGTCTGGAGTGGACGTCGCCGCGGCTTCGATGACCGTGGCGATGTCGTTGACCGCCGCCCAGCTGAAGGCCATGGCGGGGCCAATGGTCGCGCCGGGGCCGGGGTAGGTCTCGCCCATGACGGCCGCCGAACAGTTGCCGGAGGCGTACAGGCCCGCGATGGCCGAGCCGTCCTCGCGCAGCACCCGTGCCTCGGTGTCGGTGACCAGGCCGCCCTTGGTGCCGATGTCGCCGGGGTGGACCGGGATCGCGTAGAAGGGGCCCTTCTCCAGCGGGGCGAGGTTGGGGTTGGGGAGCGTGGGGTCGCCGTAGTAGCGGTCGTACACGCTGTCCCCGCGTCCGAAGTCCTCGTCCTTGCCCGCGTCGGCGAAACGGTTGAAGCGCCGTACGGAGGAGGGGAGTTCGGGGGCCTTGATGAGCGTCGCGAGCTGCTCGATCGTGGCGGCCTGCTTCAGGAACCCGGTCTGTGTCCAGGACTTGGGGAAGGGCTGGCCGGGGAAGAGTCCGGCGAAGAGGTACCGGGACTTGGAGCGGGCGTCCAGGATCAGCCAGGACGGGACGGTCGTGGCGTCCTCGCGGTTCGCCTCGTACATCGCGTCGACGAACTGGTGGTAGGGGGCGGCCTCGTTGGCGTACCGCTCCCCCGCCGCATTGACGATGACCATGCCGGGGATGCCCCGGTCGGCGACCAGGAAGAAGGAGTTCTCGCCGGGCGGGCAGACCGACGGGGCGCCCCACACCTTGTCGAGGAGGTCGGTGGCCGCGCCGAGTTCCTCGCCGAGCCGCAGTGCGTCGCCGACCTGGCCCTCGGAGGCGTGCGTCCAGGCGCTCGACGTGGGTGCCGGGAGGTACTTCTCGCGCAGTTCCTGGTTGTGCGAGAACCCGCCGGAGGCCAGGACGACACCGCCCTTGGCGCGTACGGAGACCTCCTTGCCGTGGCGGGTGACGCGTACGCCGGTGACCCGGCCGCCGTCCTCGTCGCGGACGAGGGCGGTCAGCGGGGCCGACAGCCACAGGTCCGCGCCGTGCTTGTCCAGCGACAGCCGCAGGCGGGCGATCAGCGCCTCGCCGAGGGAGAGCAGCTTCTTGCCGGTGACCAGGGCCTTCGCGGCACGTGCGCCGACGCGGACGGAGGCCTTCCGGCCTGCCCAGGTGCGGCTGATCATGTTGACGTAGCGGAAGTCGTACGAGGTGATGGTGAGCCCGTACGTGGGCAGGCCCGCGCGGCGCATGTCGGCGGCGAGCGGCCCGAGCTTCTTCAGGTCGGCGATGCGGGGCTCGATGGAGCGGCCCTGCGCCATGCCGCCCATGGCCTCGGGGTAGTAGTCCGAGTAGCCGGGGGTGTACATGAACTGCACGTCGGTGCGGTCGTGGAACTCCTTGACCATGCGCGGCCCGTGGTCGAGGTAGGCCTCCTTGCGGGCCTCGGGTATGCGGTCGCCGACGGTGGCGTCGAGGTAGGCGCGGGCCTTGTCGCGGGTGTCGCCGAGGCCCGCCTCGTCGAGGTGGAAGTTGGTGGGCACCCAGATCGCGCCGCCGGACAGGGCGGTGGAGCCGCCGTACTTGTCGGTCTTCTCCACGACGAGGGCGCTCAGGCCGCGCAGGCGTGCGGTGAGGGCGGCGGCCATCCCGGCGGCTCCGGAGCCGACCACGACGACGTCGTAGGTGTGGTCCCAGGCCGGGGACACCGAGGTCTCCGGGGAGTCGGTCGACGGAGAATCGGTCATGTGAACACTCCGGTGGCGTAGTCACTGCGGAAGTAGAGCAGGGGCGATCCGTCGGGGCGCGCGTCCAGGTCGAGGACGCGGGCGGTGATCACGTAATGATCACCCGCCTCGTGGACGGCGTACAGCTCACAATCGACCGTGGCCAGCGCGTTCTTGATGCGGACCGCGTCGTTGGGGGTGCGTTCCCAGGCGACCCCGGCGAACTTGTCGGGGCCCCTGCGGCCGAGGGCGGCGCAGGTGTCGCTCTGGTCGTCGGCGAGGATGCTCACGCCGAAGCGGCGGGCCCGCTCGACCTTGGGCCAGCTGCTGGAGTCCTTGCCGACGCAGAGCAGGACGAGCGGCGGGTCGAGGGAGAGCGAGGCGAAGGACTGGCAGGCGAGGCCGACCGGGGCGCCGTCCTCGTCGAGGGCGGCGACGACGGTGATGCCGCTGGCGAAACGTCCCAGCACGTCGCGGAAGCGGGCGGGGTCGACGGGGAGGTCCCCGGCGGCCGGGCCGGGTCCGGGGGCCGGACCGGTGGCCGGACGTTGCTCGGCGGACGTGCCGGTGGCCGGGCCCTCCTCGGCGGACGTGCCTGCCGCAGGTCCGGCCGGACCGGCCGGGACGCTCGTGGCGTCCCGGTCCCGGTCGGTCGGTTCACCCGAAGGGGTGAGGGAGGCCGGGAACTCCCCTGCGGCTCCCGGCCGTTCTTCCGGTACGAGGTGATCAGTGGAGGGGTGGCCCGTCAGCCGTTCCACTGGTGGCCCCAGAAACTGTCCGAGGTCATTTCCTTCGCCACCCAGTCGGCGGGGTCGACGATCAGTCCGTCCCAGCCGTACTCGACCTGGAAGCCACCCGGCGCCTGGGCGTAGAAGGAGACCATGTGGTCGTTCGAGTGACGGCCGAGAGAGGAGGCGATCGGCACTCCGGCCTTCTGCATGCGGTCCAGGCAGTAACCGACGTCGTCGAGGGTTTCCAGCTCGACCATGAAGTGCACGATGCCGGGCGGCAGCGCGCCCGGGTAGAGGCCCAGGCTGTGGTGGCGGCGGTTGGGGCTGAGGAAGTGCATCGTGTAGAAGTCCTGGCCGGGCGTGCCGGTGGGCACGGCCACGGGCGGCAGCTTCATCGAGTCGCGCAGCTGGAAGCCGAGGACGTTCTCGTAGAACGCCAGGGTCTCCTCGGTGTCCGGTGCGGGGACCACGACGTGCCCGAGCCCGAGGTTGCCGGCCTTCGGGGTCGAGGTGACGAAGCGGTTGCCGTACGGGGTGCCGAGCGGGCTGTGGTCCTGGGCCTGGCCCCAGAAGATCTCCAGCGGGTTGCCGCTGGGGTCCTGGAGGTGGATGAGGCCCTGGACGCGGCGCTCGGCGAGGGTGGCGGCGTCGGCCTGCTTGACGACGACTGAGGCGGCCTCCAGTTCGGCGGCGGTGGCGGCGAGCGCGGCGGCGTTGGCGACCTCGAACCCGGCGGCGAGCAGGCGGTCGCTCTCGCCGGAGACGATCTGGAAGCGGTGGCTGCGGTCGTCGATGCGCAGGTTCAGCTGCTGCTCGGTGGAGCCTTCGGCCTCGACCATGCCGAGGATGTCGAGGGTGTAGGTGCGCCACTCGTCGAGCTTGGTGGTTTCGAGGCGCAGGTAGCCAAGAGCGCGGATGTCCATGGGAGTTGGCGGCCCTTCGAGGCGTCGGATCGGAGAGGAACGGGGGTGGGCGGTGGCGACAGTGACGGTCAGTGGGTGAAGAAGTCGATCGCCAGGCGGTTGAACTCGTCGGCCTGCTCGCGCTGGGCCCAGTGGCCGCAGTGCGGGAAGACGTGCAGGCGGGCGTTGGGGATGGCCTTGAGGGCGAGCAGTGCGCCGTCGAGGGGGTTGACCCGGTCCTCGCGGCCCCAGGTGAGCAGCGTGGGCTGGCCGATGCGGTGGGCCTCGCGCCAGAGCATGGTGTCCTCGGGCCACCTGGCGAAGGAGGCGCCCATGCGGGCGTTGCCGAGGGCTGCCTCCGGGTCGGTGGCCTGGGCGTACCGCTCGTCGATCAGCTCGTCGGTGACGATGGCCGGGTCGAAGGCGAGGGTGGTGAGGAAGGTCTTCATCTGTTCGCGGGTCGGCGTGGCCGAGCCGCTGAACTCGAAGAGCCGCTTGATGCCTTCGGTGGGGTCGGCGTGGAAGAGGTTGATCGAGATGCCGCCGGGACCCATCAGCAGCAGCTTGGCGACCTTGTCCGGGTGGTTGAGGGCCATCCTGGTGGAGGTGCCGCCGCCGAGCGAGTTGCCGATGAAGTGGGCTTGGTCGATGCCGAGTTCGTCCATCAGGGCGGCCACGGCGTCGGCGGCGTAGGAGAAGAAGTCCTTGTCGAGTTCCGGCTTGTCGGACTTGCCGTAGCAGGGCTGGTCGACGAGGAGGGTGCGGAAGTGCTCGGCGAAGACGGGCAGGTTGGCGCCGAAGTTGGACCAGCCGGAGGCGCCGGGGCCGCCGCCGTGCAGCATGATCACGACGGGGGTTTCGGCGGTCGCGTCGGCGGGTGCGGCCTCGTGGTAGTGCAGGGTGAGGCCGGCGGCCTTGGCGGTGCGGGAGGTGGACGCGTAGGTCAGGTCGGTGGTGCTCACAGCATCGTGTCCTGGATGTCGAGGCCGAGGGCTCCCTGGCCGAAGAGGACGAGCGCGCGCTCGGGGTCGTTGGCGGCGTGGCCGCGGCCGGTGTGGGCGTCGCGCCAGGCACGCTGGACGACGTTGGAGGCCTTGTTGCGCATGGCGCTGCCGCCCGCGTTCTCCATCAGGAGGTCGACGGCGGCGACCGAGCGCTCGGTGGCGAGGACCTGGTCGCGGCGAGTGCGGGTGCGCAGTTCGATCGGGATCTCCGCACCGCGCACGGCCAGGTCGTACAGATCGCTGATGTTGCGCTCCAGTTGGAGCCAGCAGGCGTCGATGTCGCTGGCGGCGCGGGCGATGCGGACCTGGGCGAAGGGGTCTTCGGAGACCTGCTGGCCGTAGGAGACGCGGAAGCGCTCGCGGGTGGCGGAGACGTACGCCTCGTAGGCGCCCTCGGCGATGCCGACGATCGGGGTGGAGATGGTGGTGGTGAAGACGGAGGCGTACGGGAGCTTGTAGAGGGGCTCCGGGTTGACCTCCTGGCCGGGGGTCTTCAGGGCGGTGACCGGGCCGAAGCTCAGGGCGCGGTGCTCGGGGACGAAGACGTCCTCGCAGACGACGTCGTTGGAGCCGGAGCCGCGCAGGCCGACGGTGTCCCAGACGTCGTTGATCGTGTAGTCGCTGCGCGGGACGAGGAAGGTCCGCATGTCGACCGGGCGGCCCTCGGCGTCCTTGATCATGCCGCCGAGCAGGGCCCAGTCGGCGTGGTCGCAGCCGGAGGAGAAGTGCCAGGCGCCGGTTATCTTGAAGCCGCCCTCGACAGGGGTGACCGTGCAGGTCGGGGCGTACGAGGAGCTGATGCGGGTGTTCGGGTTCTCGCCCCACACCTCGTCCTGGGCGCGGACGTCGTAGAGGGCGACGTGCCAGGGGTGGACGCCGACGACCGAGGCGACCCAGCCGGTGGAGCCGCAGGCCTTGGCGATCTCCTTGACGGCGGTGTAGAAGAGCGCCGGGTGCGCGGCGTGGCCGCCGTAGCGCTTGGGCTGGAGGAGGCGGAAGAAGCCGGTGGCCTCCAGCTCCTTGATGCTGGCCTCGGGGACCTTGCGCTCTGCCTCGGCCTCCGCGGCGCGCTCGCGCAGCGTCGGGGCCAGTGCGCGGACCGCCGCGAGGACTTCGAGAACTGCTTCGTCACCCATGCGTGTCGCCTCTCGGGATGTGCGGGATCGAGTGGAGTGGCCAGAACGTACGCCGCGTGGTTCGGGCACGAAATACCGGGTTCCCACTGAGCGGGAAGGGCGGTGGGAGGGGGTTTCGGCACGGTCCCGGCCCCCGGCCGGGCACCGCCCGGGACCCCGGCCGGGAATCACCCCCACCCCCTCCGACGTATGCCGAAACGAAATACCTCAGTACGACCCCTTCCCCCCGGAGCGAACCCCGTGACAGGGTCGCTCCAAGGCCGCCCGCACGTCCGCAATGTCGCGGATGCGTACCGCACACAGGGGTTCCTCTGATGACTGATCTCATGCCCGAGCACGCGACGTTCGCCGAGATGATGACACGTGCAACCGCTGAGCATTCCGCCCAGGGGCAGCCGCCCGCCGAACAGCCGCTCTCCCTGCTGGAGAAGGCCGCGAAGGTGCTCGGCGCGTTCGACGGGCCGGAGCCCCGGCTCTCCCTCACGGAGGTCGTACGGCGCTCGGGCATCCCCCGCTCCTCCGCGCACCGCATCCTCGACCAACTGGTCGGCCTGCGCTGGCTGGACCGGGAGGGCCGGGACTACCGGATGGGCATGCGCATGCTGGAACTGGGCGCGCTCGCCTCGCACCACAACCGGCTGCGCCGCGCCGCGCTCCCCCGCCTGCACGCCCTGCACGAGCAGACCGGCCACCTCGTCCACCTCTCGGTGCTGGACGGCACGGAGGTGGTCTACCTGGAGCGGATCGGCGGCCTCGACGACACGAGCGTGCCGTCACGGGTGGGCGGCCGGATGCCGGCCTACTGCACGGCCGCGGGCAAGGCGGTCCTCGCCTTCAGCGAACCGGACGCGGCGGAGCACGTGATCGCGGCGGGCCTGCGGCCGCGAACCCCCTCGACGCTGGTCCGACCGGCGTCGCTGCGCCAGGAGTTGGCGGCGGCCCGGGACCGGGGGCTGGCCTTCGACCGGGAGGAGGCGTTCAGGGGAGTGGCGTGCGTGGCGGCTCCGCTGCGCGGGGCGGGGCGGGCGGTGGCCGCGATCTCGGTGTCGTGCAAGGGGGGTGCGACGGCCCACCGCGAACTGGAGCGGCTGGCACCGGCGGTGCTGGCGTGTTCGCGGGCGGTCTGGCGGGAGTTGTACGGGCCGGGGCGGGCCCGGATCCGTGCGGCCGAGGCCACCCCGGTGCTGCCGCCCGCGCCGGAGCACCGGATGTCGGAGCAGGCGATGGACAACATGATGGGGTGGCTGGGCCGCAGCGAGTGGATGTAGGACGGACCGGGCCGCGGCGAGAGGTGCGGGACGGACCGGGTCGCGGCCGGTGGATGCGGTACGGACCCGGCCGCAACCGGTGGTGCGGGACCGACCCGGCCGCAACCGGTGGTGCGGGACCGACCCGGCCGCAACCGGTGGTGCGGGACCGACCCGGCCGCAACCGGTACCTGAAGAGCCTGTTCAGCAGCCGTACTTGACGAGGTCGAACGTCTTGTAGTGGTCGCCGGTGTAGTAGTCCTCCTGCGCCTTGTCACCCGTCACGATGCGCTTCGCGCCGCGCGTGGGCGCGCCCGGGGTGACGACCGTGTACTCGTGGTAGTACCCGTTGCTCTGGCTCGGGAGGACGCCCTCGCGGTTCTTGAAGACGGTCCCATCCTGCTCGTACGGGTAGGGGCCGCCCTTCTCGATGAGGTCCAGGGTGTCGTGCGCCTGGGCCGGGAGCTTCGAGTAGCAGATGTCGCCGACCGCGTTGACCTGCGGGGAGGCGAGGGTGGCCGGAGCGAGGGCGGCGGGGGCCGGTGCGGCGACCGCGCCGCCCGCCAGGAGTGCGGACGTGAGGGCGAAGGCGGCGCCGACGCCGGCGATGCGCGGGGCCATTCGTGGGGGGATTCGCATGCCCTCATTGATGCGCGTAGAGCGGACCGGGGTCAACGCGAACTCCCGCGAATTCCCCGGACGTTCACTTCCCTCCCCCTACTCGTAGGTGATCTCCACACGGGCGCTGAGCGGCACCGTCTGACAGGCCAGCACATAGCCCTCTGCCAGGTCTTCCTCGTCCAGCACGTCATTGCGCAGCATCTTCACCTCACCCGACACCACCCGGCAGCAGCACGCACTGCACGCCCCCTCCCGGCAGGAGAACGGCGCGTCCAGCCCCGCCGCCAGCATCGCGTCGAGCAGCGGAACGTCCTCGGCCCACCCCACTTCGTGCGCCTCGCCGTCCAGCGAGACCCCGGCGACGTACGACCCGTCCGAGGCGACCGCGACCGGCTCCCGGTCGAACACGTCGTCGGCCAGCGAGAAGTACTTCTCCCGGTGCACGACCCGCGCCCCCGCCCCCCGCAACGCCTCCTCGGCGGCGTCCATCAGCGGGGCGGGCCCGCACAGATACGCGTCCCGCGCGGCGTACGCGGCGAGCGCCGCCCCCAGCATCCGTGCCGTGGGCAGCCCTTGCAGCGACTCCAGCCAGTGCACGACCGCGAGCCGCCCGGGGTAGGCCTCGGCCAGCCCCCACAGCTCGTCCCGGAAGATCACCGACCCCTGGTCACGGTTGGCGTACAGGAGCACCACGCTCCCCCGCCCCGCGGTCAGCACGGACTTGAGGATGGACATGCACGGTGTGATGCCGCTGCCCCCGGCGACCAGGACCACGTCGCGGTCCAGGTCGGCCGGGGTGAAGGTGCCGGCGGGCGGGAGCACCTCCAGCTCGTCGCCCGCCGCCACCTCCTCGCAGACCCAGCCGGAGCCGCGTCCGCCGGCCACCCTCTTCACCGTGACCTTCATGGGCTCCCCGGTGTGCGGGGAGCTGGCCAGGGAGTAGCACCGGGCGGCGCCGCCCGGGATGCGCACCGTGAGGAACTGGCCCGGGGTGTACGGAAGTTGTGCGTCCAGCACGAGCGACACGGCGTCGTCCGTCTCCCGTACGACCTCCGCCACCCGTACCGTCACGGACCCGCTCATGCCCCGCCCACCTCCAGCAGCCCCAAGGCCACGGCGGCGTCGATGGAGTCCCGGAGTTCCCCGCAGGACCGCACCCGGGCGCTGAGTACCCCGGCCGCGACCTTCTCCCTGATCCGGGGACAGACCTCGGCGGCCTCGTCGGTCCACTGCACCTGGGTGTGGGCGGGACTGAACTTCTCGCACAGGACTTGATTCCCACAGGTCCCGCACTCCACCGCACGCATCACGAACCGCCCCCCTCAACACCGGCCCCGGCGGCACCGGCCCCGGCCCCCGCAGCACCGGCCCCGGCTGCGAGCTGGGCCTCCGCCGCCTTCCGCGCGGCGATGTTCGCCTCGGCCTCGGCCCGCCACGCCTCGTTCGCCCGGGTCGTGTCGATCTCGAACTCGAAGCGCCGGACCATCTCGTCCTTGACGTCGGCGGCGTCCACGTAGAACTGCTCGTACCAGCGCCGCAGTTGGTAGACCGGACCGTCCTCCTCGGTGAGCAGCGGGTTGTCGATCCGGGTCTTGTTCTTCCAGATCTCGACGTCCTGCTCGAAGCCGACGGCGAGTCCCTCCGAGGTGGCCCGGGCCGCCTGGGAGGCCTGCTCGTCGGTCATGCCGGGGAGCTTCTTGACGATCGCCCCGTACATCAGCATGAAGCTGTTCTCGTCGATGGGGTAGTGGCAGTTGATGAGGACGGACTCCATCTCCAGCCCGCCGCCCACGTCGGCCCACAGCTTGTCGATCATGTACGACGGCCCGTAGTACGAGGCGTCGGAGCGCAGCCCGCCGGACGCGGAGAGCGTGCCCAGGTCGATGTCGGGGCGCGGCGAGGACTCCATGTACTGGGTGGCGACGTGCCCGTCGAAGACGTTCTTGAAGTACTCGGGGAACGCGTAGTGCACGTAGTAGAAGTGCGCCATGTCCACGACGTTGTCGACGATCTCGCGGCAGTTGGAGTTGTCGACGCGCAGCGCGTTCCAGGACCAGTCGCTCCATTCGCCCGCCTCGGGGCCGTGGATGCCCTCGATCTCGGGGATGGTGATGTTGTCGGTGGGCTTGGAGCCCTCCGGGTCGTTCCACACGTACAGCTGCTTGTTGCGCTCCAGCGTCGGCCAGGCGCGGGTCTTGGCGCGCGGGGGGACGCGGCGGGCGTACGGGATGCCCGCGCACTTGCCGTTGCCGGACCAGCGCCAGTCGTGGAAGGGGCAGGCGACGGCGTCGCCCTTGACGGTGCCGTGGGCGAGGTTGCCGCCCATGTGCGGACAGTAGGCGTTGAGGACGTGGAGTTCGCCGTCGTCCTCGCCCTGGAAGACGACCAGCTTGGTGCCGAAGGCCTGGATCTCGTGCGGCTTGCCGTCGCGGAACTCCTCGGCGAGGCCGATGCAGTGCCAGCCGCGGGCGAAGCGGGTGGGCAGCGCGGCCGCCTCGATGACGCGGACTTCCTCGTCGGACTGCTGCGCGGCGTTGGACTGCGGCGCGGCGTTGGACTGCTGCGACAGGCCGGGCTGCTGCGCCACAGCGGATGTTTGCGACACGTCGGGCTGAACAGACATGGTTCTCCCCCTACTTGATGATCGCGTTCGGCGACTGGCTGGATTCTGCCGCCAGTTCGACGGCAATGTCGATCAATTGGTCCTCCTGGCCGCCGACGAGCCTGCGCTCGCCCGCGCGGAGGAGGATCTGGGCCCCGGAGACGCCGTAGCGCTCGGCCTGCCGGTAGGCGTGCTTGAGGAAGCTGGAGTAGACCCCGGCGTGGCCCATCATCAGCGACATCCGGTCGAGCAGGCACTCGTCGTCCATGACCGGCCGTACGACGTCCTCGGCCGCGTCGATGATCTTGAGTACGTCGACGCCGGTACGGATGCCCATCTTCTGGCAGACCGCGGCGAAGGCCTCGACGGGGGTGTTTCCGGCCCCGGCGCCGAGCCGCCGTGTGGAGCCGTCGATCTGGAGGGCGCCCGCGCGGACGGCGGCCACCGAGTTCCCGACGCCGAGCCCGAGGTTCTCGTGCCCGTGGAAGCCGACCTGGGCGTCCGCTCCGAGCTCCGCGACGAGTGCCGCGACCCGGTCGGTGACGTCGTCCATGACCATCGCGCCGGCCGAGTCGACGACGTACACGCACTGGCATCCGGCATCCGCCATGATCCGCGCCTGCTGGGCGAGGTTCTCGGGGGTGGTCGAGTGGGCCATCATCAGGAAGCCCACCGTCTCCAGGCCCATCTCGCGTGCCAGCCCGAAGTGCTGGACGGAGATGTCGGCCTCGGTGCAGTGGGTGGCGATCCGGCAGACCGAGCCACCATTGCCGTGAGCGGCGCGGATGTCGTCCTTCACCCCGAGCCCCGGCAGCATCAGGAAGGCGATCTTCGCCTGCTGGGCCGTGTCGACGGCGATCTTGATGAGTTCCTGCTCGGGCGTCTTGGAGAACCCGTAGTTGAACGAGGAGCCGCCGAGGCCGTCGCCGTGCGTGACCTCGATGACGGGCACCCCGGCCCCGTCCAGGGCGCCGACGATGTTCCGTACGTCCTCGCCCGTGAACTGGTGGCGTTTGGCGTGCGAGCCGTCGCGCAGCGAGGAGTCGGTGATGCGGATGTCGAGGGCGTCGGAGTACGTCCCGGTCGCGCTCGCGGTGTACGTCCTGCCGGTGCCGGTCATGCCTGCATCCCCTTCGCGAACTCCTCGCCGACCTTGGTGGCGGCGGCGGTCATGATGTCCAAGTTGCCTGCGTACGGCGGCAGGAAGTCCCCCGCCCCCTCGACCTCCAGGAAGATCGCGACGCGTGCCATGCCGCCGTTCATCGCGGACGGCTCGTCGAACTGCGGCTCGGTGCGCAGCCGGTAGCCGGGCACGTACGTCGCGACGTCCTCGGCGACCTGCTTCACGGAGGCGATGATCGCCTCGCGGTCGGCGTCCTCGGGGACGGCGCAGAAGACGGTGTCGCGCATGATGACCGGCGGGTCGGCGGGGTTGAGGATGATGATCGCCTTGCCCCGCTCCGCACCTCCGATCTCCTCGATGCCGCGCGAGGTGGTGCGGGTGAACTCGTCGATGTTGGCCCGGGTCCCGGGCCCGGCGGAGACGGACGCCACCGACGCGACGATCTCCGCGTAGGCGACCGGCACCACCCGCGAGACGGCGTACACCATGGGAATGGTGGCCTGCCCCCCGCACGTGATCATGTTGACGTTGTCCTGGTCGAGGTGCGCGGTGAGGTTCGCGGGCGGCACGACGGCGGGGCCGACGGCGGCGGGGGTGAGGTCGATCGCCTTGATGCCGAGTTCGCGGTAGCGCGGGGCGTTGGCCCGGTGGACGTACGCGCTGGTCGCCTCGAAGACGATGTCCGGCTTCTCGTCCTGCGCGAGGAGCCAGTCCACTCCCTCGTGGCTGGCCTCGACACCCAGCTTGCGTGCGCGGGCGAGGCCTTCGCTGACCGGGTCGACGCCGATCATCCAGCGTGGCTCGATGTGCTCGGAGCGCTGGAGCTTGTAGAGCAGGTCGGTGCCGATGTTGCCGGAGCCGACGATGGCAGCGGTGGCTTTCCTGGTGGGGGCGGGGGCTTCACGGTTCATCGCGTACGTTCCTCAGCTGAAGGAGAGGGAGACGGAGCCGAGTCCGGAGAACTCGGCGGTGTAGGTCCGGCCGGCGACCACGTCGACGGCGCGCGTGCAGGACCCCGGCAGCACCACGTGCCCCTTGCGCAGCGGAACGCCGAAGCGGGCGACGGTGCGGGCGAGCCAGGCGACGGAGGCGGCGGGGTCTCCGAGGACCGCGTCACTGCGCCCCTCAGTGATCCACTCGTCACCGCACCGCAGGGTGGCGTCGATGGCCCGCAGGTCCAGCTCGCGCGGGTCGCGCCCCTCGCCGATCACATAACCCGCCGACGAGGCGTTGTCCGCGATGGTGTCCGCGATGCCGATCTTCCAGTCGGCGATCCGGCTGTCGATCAACTCGATGGCCGGTACGACGAGTTCGGTCGCCGCGAGGACATCCGCCACGGTGCAGCCCTCCCCCGGCAGGTCGTCCCCCAGCACGAAGCCGACCTCGACCTCGACACGGGGCGCGCAGTAGCGGGCGGCGGGCACGGGCCGGTCCTGGTGCAGCTCCATGTCGTCGAGGAGGTGCCCGTAGTCGGGCTCGTCGACGCCCATCATCTGCTGCATCACGGGGGACGAGAGCCCCACTTTGTGGCCGGTGATGCGCGCTCCGGCGGCGGTCCGGTGCCGGATGTTGAGGAGCTGGATCTCGTACGCGTCCTCGGTGGAGATCCCCGCGAATGCATCGCTGGCGGCGAGGGGCGGTACGGGCGTACGACTGTGCTCGGCGGAGCGCAGCAGCTCCGCGGCCTCCAGCCTCCGGCGGTCGTCGAGCATGGGGGCGGTCCTCCAGGGCGGTGGGGCGGTGCGTTCCGGCGAGGCTAAGGGCGACCGGCGACGGCCCGGGAGAGCCAATTCCCACTGACCGGGAAAGCCCGACCGGCACCTGCCGAAGCCCCGATTCCCCGCCTCCCGCGACCTCGTCGCGCCCCTGTCCGACCCTCGCGCCCGGGCCACGGCCCGGCGGGCCCGGGGGGGACGTACACGGCCCGGGTGGTAACCGGCGGGACCGGTGATACCCGCCGCTCCGGTGGGACGTACGGGGCCCGGGCGGTAACCGACGGAGGGCGGGTGGGCCCAAGTGGCGTCCGGCGGGACGAGCAGGGCCCGGGCGGTAACCGGCGGGGGGCGGGTGGGCCCCGGGGGGGGCGCCCGCCGGGACGTACAGGGCCCAGGCACTAACCCGCGGGGGACGGGTGGGCCCCGGGGGGGGCGCCCGCCGGGACGTACAGGGCCCAGGCACTAACCCGCGGGGGACGGGTGGGCCCGGGTAGCGCCCGGCGGGACTGGCGGGCCCGCCGCACCCGCATGGGCCGGTGGGACCCCGCCCCGGCAACCTCCCCGAGCCCCCGTCCGACCCCGCGCCCCGGCATGGCCCGGCGGAACGGGCGGGGTCCGAGTGGTACCGGTGGGGCTGGTGGGGCTGGTAGGGCCAGCCGACCGGGACCGGCAGGGACCCATATGGCCGGCGGGAACCGCCGCTCCGGTGTGGGCCGCCGGGCCCCCGTCCCCCGCAGCCTCCCCGAGACCCCGTCCGCCCCACACGCACATGGCCCGGCGAGACCCGGCGCTCCGATGCGGGCCTGGGACCCGTCGGTCCCGTGGCCGGTGGGACCCCGCCCCGGGGACCTCGCCGAGCCCCTGTCCGACCCCCGCGCCCCGGCACGGCCCGGCGGAACGGGCGGGGTCCGGGTGTACCGGCGGGGGGGCGGGGACGGGCGGAGCCCGGTGGGGGCCGGTGGGGGCCGGTGGGGGCCGAGTGCGGTCAGGTGAGGGGCAAGCAGGGGTCCGCCCCCCTACAGCAGCGGCTCCCGGAACAGCTCCCGCAGCCAGCGCGCCGCGTCCGTGCCCTCGTCCGCGCCCGTCGTGGCCCCGGGGAACAGTCGGCCCCAGGCGCCCGCCCGGGACACCGCGCCCAGCCGACACGCCAGGCTCACCGCGCGCCGCAGTTCCGCAGGGGTGAGACCGTCGCCGGTCCACGGCTCCAGGTACGCGTCCCGCAGACGCGGCAGCGCGGCGGCGCCGAAGCGGCCGTGGGCGACGCGGGTGTTGACCAGGAGGCTGGCGAAGGGGTGCCCGACGACGGCGTCCCCCCAGTCGAAGAAGGCGTACCGGTCGGGGTGCCCGGCACTCGGGGCGAAGACCTGGTTCTCATGCAGGTCGGAGTGGTCGAGCGCATCGGGCACACCGAACCCCGCCAACTCCGCACACCAGTCCGCGACTTGGGGAACCTTGGCGAGCAGGTCCGCCCGCTCCCGCCCGTCCAGCCCGGCGCACCGGCCCACCATGCGCTCGTACGTCTCGACCAGCGCACCCGTCCGCAGGCTCGGCACCCCCAGGGCCTCCGCCCTGTCCGCGTACGGAATCAGGGCGCGCTGCATCGCTGCGTACTGGCGCAGGGGCTCCTCCCACGCACGGGGGTCGGGCTCACCCGCACCGTCGAGCACGTCGGCGAACAGGGTGCCGCCGTCCGGCCACAGCGCCCACCCCCGCCCGGCGTCGACGGCGTACGGGTGCAGGACGTGCTCCGGCACCCACCGCGCGAGCGCCTCGCCGAGTCCGGCCTCGAAGGCGGAGGCGGGCGGGTTCGCCTTGAACCAGGCGTTGCCGCCGCCCCGCAGGGGGATGCGGACGAGTACCGACCAGGGCCTGATGCGTACGCCGCGCCGCCGACCGGTGTCCTCCCGGAGCCCGGCGTCCGCCACCGCCCGCTCCGCCCAGGCGAGGGCTTGCCGCTGCCAGTCCGGGTCGTCCCACGGGGTGCGGGTCGTGGCGTAGTCGCCCAGGTCAAGGGTGGGAGAGAGGTCGTTCATCGGGCCATCCCACCACCGGGGCGGCGTCCGCATCCAGTCGATATCGGCGGGCCGGGAAGGCCCGGCGGTTTCGTCCTCGCGCGCCGATCCCGCCCCCATATCACCAAGTTTGAGTAATGGACAGGTCAAAGGTCCCTTTTATTCAAGATCGCCAAGCGGTTCCATGAACCCGGAGTTGATCAAGGCGATACCCCCGGTGCGACGGAGGACCGGGTGCATCGCCCTGCCATGTCGGCGTCATGTCGGCCGGGGCCCACCACGTCAACGGGCCCCGCCCACACCGGAACGAGGGCCCTGCCCACGTCACCAGGGCCCCGCCGCGCCGACAAGGCCCCCTCCACCCCCACTCGGCCCCGACCCCAGGCCCACGAAGCCCGGTCGGGTGAACCGACATGTCCTGACGCGTCCGAACCCGGATCTGGAGTCATCACGTGAAGTACACCTGGCGCACCGCCACCGCGGGCATCGCACTGCTGACCGCGAGCGCCGTCCTCGTCACCACCCCGCACGCCATCGCCGAGCCCAAGGCCCCGGCGGCGGTCGAGGACCCGGAGGCGGCCGAGTTCGATCGGCTGATCGCCGACCTGGAGAAGGAGCTGGCCCAGGAGGAGAAGGACGGGAAGAAGGCGCAGGACGACGCACTCGCCGCCTTCCGCGCCAACCCCGTCAGGGAGGCGGAGAGCGTCGAGGCCGCTCAGGTGGCCGCCGCCGTGCAGAACCACCGTGTCGAGGTGCTCCAGATGCGCACCGAGACCGACACCGTGTACGCCAACCCCGACGGCACCCTCACCCGCGAGATGGCCTCCGGCCCCGTCCGCATGATCGAGGGCGGCAGGTGGGTCGACGTCGACGCGGACTTCGCGGCCGCCAAGGACGGCAAGGTCGCCGCGAAGGCGCACCCCCAGGGCCTGCGTCTCGCCGGGAAGGGCGGCGTGCTCCCCCGTTCCGTCGAGGCCGCCGCGAACGCCCCCGCCTCGCTGGCCCGCGACCTGGTCACTCTGGGCAGCGGCAAGGACCGGATGGCCGTGCAGTGGAAGGGCGGCCTGCCCGCACCGGAGTTGCAGGGCAATGTCGCCACGTACAAGAACGCCGTGCCCGGCGGTGACCTGATCGTGGAGTCCACCCGCACCGGATTCGAGCAGTTCCTCAAGCTGCACAGGGCCCCCGAGGGCGGCGCCGGTGCCCCGATGGTCCTCCCCATGACGGTCCCCGACGGCGTGCGGGCCACCCAGAACCCGGACGGTTCCGTCACCTTCACCGACGCGGCGGGCGAGGAGCTGGCCCTGATGCCCGCACCGGTGATGTGGGACTCGGCCGTCGACGCGAAGTCCTTGGAGCGTACGAACACCAAGGCGATCGACCTGAAGATCGCCCAGCGCGGCAACACCGTCGAGCTGACCCTCACGCCCGACGCGGCCTGGCTGGCCGACCCGAAGACCCAGTACCCGGTGACCATCGACCCGGCCGCGGACGCCCTCGACGTCCTCTTCGACACCTTCGTGCAGGGCGGCGACACCAAGGACCAGTCCGCCAGCACCGACCTGAAGCTCGGCTGGCCGGGCGACCACGCGGGCACCACCAAGCGCACCGCCCGCTCCTACCTCACCTTCCGCACCTCGAACTTCGCCGACTCCCTGGTCTCCAAGGCGACCCTGAAGATGTGGAACTACCACTCGTGGTCGTGCGAGAAGCGCGGCTGGGAGGTGTGGGCGGCGGACCCGGCGGACAAGAACACCCGCTGGACCAAGCAGCCCGCGCTCAAGGAGAAGATCGCCACCTCCACCCAGACCAAGTCGGCCACCTGCAACAACGAGGGCTGGGTGAGTGCCGACATCACCAAGCTCGCGCAGACCTGGTCGTCGGCGAAGGCGACCACCGGCTCGATCGGCCTGAAGGCCGCCAGCGAGTCCGACACGTACGCCTGGAAGCGCTTCTACTCCTCCGAGTCCCCGGACCAGAACCGCATCCCGACCCTCGAAGTCACCTACAACTACCGCCCGTCGAACGGCACCAACCTCCAGGCCGGCACCCCGTTCATCTCCCAGGGCGGCATCTTCAAGGTCAACTCCACCACCCCGACGCTGCGCTTCTCCGCCACGGACAGCAACGGCGACGACACGGTCACCGGCACGTACGAGATCACGGACACCTCGACGGGCACGGTCGTCGGGATGTTCAACGCCCCGGCCGTCCCCTCCAACAGCACCTCCACCCTCAAGGTCCCCGCGGGCAAGCTGGTCAACGGCCGTACGTACAGCTTCCGCACCACCGCCTACGACGGCACCCACTACGCCAACGGCTGGTCGGCCCCGGTCCGCTTCACCGTCGACACCGCGTGGAAGCCCTCCGCCGCCGAGACCTCGCTCGGCCTGGCCAATCTCTACTCCGACGCCGCCGACATCACGGCCGCGACCGCCTCCGACGGCACGTACGCGTCGATCGCGGCGACCGAGGAGAACACCGTCTCCATCCCGTGGGACGGCAAGAACGACGTCATCGACATCAAGAACGCCGACATGCCCGCCAAGCTGACCATCCCGCAGGGCAGCGCCAAGGGCGTCCGGGTCGGCGGCAACGTCGTCTACACCTCGTCTGGCCCGGTCGACACGGTCGTCCAGCCGACCACCGACGGCGGCTCCCGCACCCTGCACATCCTCAAGAACGCGTCCGCCCCGCGCGAGTACGAGACGGGCTTCGTCGTCCCGGCGGGCATGAAGGCCGTCTCGCACGAGGACGGTTCCGTCTCGCTGTACGCGGAGGGCGACGACGACCCGACGCAGGCCCCGAAGAAGGACGCGGCGGGCTTCTTCGACGCGCCGTGGGCGAAGGACGCCAACGGCAAGGACATCCCGACCCGCTACAAGGTCGTCGGCAAGAAGCTGGTCCAGCAGGTCGACTTCGACGCCAACAGCGCCTTCCCGATCGTGATCGACCCGTCCTGGTGGTCCACCACCAAGAAGATCACCAAGTGCGCCGTGTACGGGGTCTCCCCCATCGTCCTCGGCTTCACCCCGGCCGGGTCGACGATGCGTGTGGTCACCGCGATCCGGCTGGCCAAGCGGATGGGCTTCAAGAAGACCGCGAAGCTGATCTACAACTACTCCAAGCGCCGCAAGATGACCCCGTCGGTGCGCAAGGCGATCGGCACGCTGATGGGCATCGACGGGATCAAGAAGAACTGCAAGTTCTGAGCGGGAGGACCGTGATGCTCGCCAATACCGTCGCCACCGTGGTCCTGCTCGCGGAGCTCGGCATCATGCTGCGCTACCGGCTCGTGCACCGCCGACGCGAACGCCCCAGCCAGTGGCCCCAGTTGAGCGATGTCCGGTACGTCCACCTGGGTGCGGCCCTGGCGGCGGCCGCCGTCGGATGGCTCGTCACCGGAGCCGACACGAGGTGGGGCACCCTCGTCACGCTGGCCTTCCTCGGCGCGTTCGTCCCGGCGTCGGCGGCGCTCGCGACGAGTGTGCTGTGGCGCCCGGCGTACGGCTGGATCGTCTGCGCGGCGGGCGGACTGACGATGGGCCTCAGCTCGCTCTGAGCAGCCCGCGCGAGATCCCGCACCGAGGCCGGTGCGGGATCTTCGCCGAATCAACACCATCTGTTCGACAGCTGAATTACCTTGCGATGCAGACGAGTTGGGGCGCACCCAAGCCTCTACCGACGCAGGGGGAACCGACCGCATGGCATGGAAGCCGGATCTGACCGAACCACCCACCCCTTCCGCCGCCGCCCTCGCCGCGCAGGCGAACCTGGGGCAGTGGTCGGGCTGGACGTACGTCCCGTACCGGGGCCTGGGCTACAAGAAGTGGAAGGACTGCCGCCTCTACCTCTACGCGCATGGGGTGGTCATCACCGACAACCGGGTCGGCTTCGAGGTCACGCGCAGCTGGGCGGACACCCGCGTCCTGGAGTACCGCCGTACGGTCAACGGCACCACCAAGGACTCCCGTTACACCCTCATCGACTCGGCAGGCGTGGGGGTCAGCATCGGTCCCGGCGGCCGCACCTTCCTCAAGGGCGACAAGCAGCTGCACGGCATCACCGAGGTGCTGAGCGGGGCCCCGTTCGTCTTCCCGGGCGACTGGGGCAATTACATCCAGGAGGGCATCACGAAGACGCAGCTTCCGTCCGTCCTGGCGCGGATCGAACGCGGCGAGAGCGTGCAGTTCGGGGCGTTCACGGTGGACCGGAACGGCGTGACGGGCAGAAAGCGCACGGCCGCGTGGACGGATGTCGCCAACTACTGGTCGTACGACGGGAAGCTGTACTTCAACGACGCCAGGAAGCGCTCGGTCGGCGACGGGGCGAGCACGCGCGACATCAGCAACATCAACGTGTTCCTGAACGTGGTGGAGCGCCTTAAGCGGGGGGTCGCGCAGTAGGGGCCGAGGCCCTTGCTCAACGGGCTTGGAGATCGCCCGACTTGATGCCGGTGACCAAGGCGGAGAAGGCGTGGACGGTCGGGCGGAGGACTGGTCCATCCAGCACCTTGGAATCCCGGACGGGGACGGTGCCGTGCGAGGCGTCGAGGTCGGTCGCGACCTCGACGCAGTCGCCGCCATTGCTGCTGTACGAGGACTTGTACCAGCGGAGGGCTTGGGACTCGGCCATCGGGCTCCCCTTCCGGACGCTTCGGAGTGCGGCCGATCCTAGGGGCCGAAGGCCGCCGAAACGAGACCGCCGCCCGCGCGGGGTGCGGGGCGGCGGGTCTGTTCGTTCAACGGGGCTGGAAGTCGCCCGACTTGATGCCGGTGATGAAGTCGGAGAAGGCAGGGGCAGTCAGGCCCAGGGTGGGGCCGCCGGGGGTCTTGGAGTCGCGAACCGGAACCACGCCGTGCGAGACGGCGAGGTTGGCCGCGACCTCAATGCACTGACCTCCGTTGCTGCTGTAGGAGGACTTGAAGAACTGCGGTTCGGTCACGGTGCGCCCTTTCGGAACTGTTGGATCATGGCCACGGATTCCGCTTGGGAAAGCGCTTCGGCCTGAAGCTGATGGTAGGCCGTCAGCATCGGCGTCACGAACGCACTTTCCCTTTCGAGATGGCCTCGTTGAGCGGACTCGGTGTAGAGGATCACCTTGCGATCGGTGAGCGTGACTAGCGTTGCAGGCCGGTCGAAGGACCGCCGTTCACCGAGCGAGTACGGAGCCACTTGCAGCACAGTGGTCGGCAGTTCGGCAAAGGCCAGAAGCCGGTCCATCTGGTCGGCCATGACGCGCGCTCCACCTACCGGACGCATGAGACAGCTCTCATCAAGCACCGCGTGGATGAAGGGCGACGGCGTCCGCTCCATCGACGCCTGCCGTTCCGCGAGCAGAGTCAGGCGCTCCTCCGCCTGTTGTTCGGTGATCGCCCCCCGCCGTACCGAGCCTCTGGTGATGGCCTCTGCGTAGGCCGGGGTCTGGAGAAGGCCGTGAATGATCCCCAGCTCGAAGAGCCTGATCTCCACCGCCTTGACTTCTAGCGCGAGGTACTCCGGAAACCCCTCCAGCAGGGAGGTGTTGCGTACGGACTGCCCCCGGCGCTCGAAGAGATTGCCGGTCCCGAAGGCCTTGTCGGCACTGTGCGAGAAGCGGGGAGTTGGGGATCGGCGACCAGTTTCCACGGCCGAGATATGCGTCCCCGAGTAACCCATGCGAACGGCGAGTTCGTCCTGCGTCCAGCCACGTTCGTCCCGCAGAGTGCGTAAACGTTCGCCGTACGCCGCAGCAGGCGAGCTGGCCGGTTCCAGGTCTTTGCGGTTCATGACATCCCACCCAACTCCCCGTGCGTGGATCGCAAGTTGAAGGCATGCCCAGCGCGCGTCACGCTGAATCCCCCCAGTAGTGAACCCACTACGGAGAGGAGCCACCCATGCCCAGCATCGCCCGCGCCTGGCTCGCCGCACTGACCGCCGAGTACGGCACCGAAGGGGCCCTGCACGTCCCCCACGAGCCGACCACCTCCCCCGCCCCGGACGGCGGCGAGGACCCGGACCACTCCGAACCCCCCACCACCCTCACGGAGTTGAGCGAACGCGTCGCCGAGTACAACCGTCAGCGCCGCATGTTCGGGGGCCGGTGATGACCCCCCGCACGACGATGCGCTTCGTCCCCTACCGCATCGCGCCCGACCCGCTCTCCGAGCCCGAGTACGAAGCGGTGTGCGTGTCCGGGGACGAGGCCGACTGCGGGGCGGCGTCCGGCACGGGCGCAACCCCGATGGGCGTCGCCGCCTGGCAGTTCACCCACGCGGGCGAGACCGGCCACACCCGCTTCCGGCGCACGTACCACGAGTACGCGGTGGTAACGCCCGCCGACGGCTCGACGTGCACCATCGCCCCCAAGGGCCCGGCGACCCCTACCGCGCCCCGTACACCGCCTGCGGCCGCTCCGCCTGCGCCAGCAGCTTCGTCGCCGTCTCCCCCGCCTCCGCCGGGGTCCACCGTGCACCCTTGTCGGCCGTCGGGCCCGGACGCCAGCCCTCCATCACCGTGATCCGGCCCGCCTCCGCCTCGAAGACCCGGCCCGTGACGCCCTCGGAGCCGTCCGAGCCCAGCCACACCACCAGCGGCGAGACGTTCTCGGGGGCCATCCCGTCGAAGGCGCCCTCGCCGGGCGCGGCCATGGTGTCCGCGAAGGTCGACTCCGTCATCCGGGTGCGGGCCGCCGGCGCGAGGGCGTTGACCTGGACCCCGTACCGGCCCATCTCGGCGGAGGCGACCAGCGTCAGGCCGACGATCCCGGCCTTCGCGGCGGAGTAGTTGCCCTGCCCGACACTCCCCAACAGCCCTGCTCCGGAGCTGGTGTTGACGACCCGGGCCGCCCGCTGACGGCCCGCCTTCGCCTCCGCCCGCCACCACTGCGCCGCATGCTTCAGCGGGAGGAAGTGGCCCTTGAGGTGGACGCGCATGACGGCGTCCCAGTCGTCCTCGTCCAGGTTGACCAGCATCCGGTCGCGCAGGAAACCCGCGTTGTTGACCAGGGTGTCGATGGCGCCGAACGTCGACACTGCCGTCTCGATCAGCGACGCCGCGCCCTCGGTCGTCGCGATGTCGCCGCCGTGCGCGACCGCCTCGCCGCCCGCCGCGCGGATCTCCGCGACGACCTCCTCCGCCGGGCTCTGCGAGGCTCCCGCCCCGTCCGCGCTCACGCCCAGGTCGTTGACGACGACCTTTGCTCCCTCGGCGGCGAAGGCCAGGGCGTGGGCGCGGCCCAGGCCCCGTCCCGCACCGGTCACGACCACGACGCGTCCCTCGGCGATACCCATGTCAGTTCCTCTCAGAGTCGGACTTGTTGACGTTCGCGGCGTCCAGGAAGGCGGGCCGCTCCCCGCCCCCGTGCACCAGCAGCGACGCCCCGTTGACGTACGCCGCCTGGGACGAGGCGAGGAAGACGGCCGCGTTCCCGATGTCCGCCGGTTCGGCCATCCGGCCCGCCGGGATCGTCCGCGCGACCGCCGCCAGGCCCTCCTCGTCGCCGTAGTGGAGGTGGGCGAGTTCGGTGCGCACCATGCCGAGGACAAGCGTGTTGACCCGTACCTCCGGGGCCCATTCGACGGCCATCGACCGGGCCAGATTGTCCAGACCGGCCTTCGCCGCGCCGTAGGCGGCGGTCCCCGGGGAGGGGCGCGTCGCGCTCACGCTGCCGATCATCACGATGGAGCCGCGCGCCGCCCTGAGGTGCGGGTACGCCGCGAGCGAGGCGTTCATCGGGGCGATCAGATTCAGCTCGACCACCTTCGCGTGCCGCTGCGCCCCGCCCTCCTCAAGCAGCCGGTACGGGCCGCCTCCGGCGTTGTTGACCAGCACGTCCAGGCGTCCGTACGTCGTGACCACGCCCGCGAAGAACTCCTCCACGGCATCCACCGACCGCAGGTCGACCGGCCTGAACTCGGCCTTCCTGCCGCCCGCTTGGACCACCTCGTCCGGCGGCCTCCGCGCGCAGACCACGACCTGTGCACCGGCCTCCAGGAGAGCCCGCGCGATGCCCGCGCCGACGCCCCGGGTACCGCCTGTGACGACGGCGACCCTCCCGTCGAGTTCCATTCGCTGCTACCTTCCCTACACGACAAGCACCTAACAAATGTTTGGTGGAAAGGTAGCTGATCAGTTCATGGGTGTCTCCACCTCCCGCCCGGAAAAGGGCATCGCCGTCGTCACCGTCGACTTCCCGCCGGTCAACGCCCTGCCCGTCAAGGGCTGGTACGACCTGGCCGACGCGGTACGAGAAGCGGGCCGCGACCCCGACGTGCGCTGCGTCGTCCTGACCACCCCGCCCGGCAGCCGGGGCTTCAACGCGGGCGTCGACATCAAGGAGATGCAGCGCGAGAGTGCCGCAGGGGGCGGCCACCAGGCGCTGATCGGTGCGAACAGCGGCTGCGCCGAGGCCTTCGCCGCCGTGTACGAGTGCGAGGTGCCGGTCGTCGCGGCCGTCGCCGGGTTCTGCCTGGGCGGCGGGATCGGCCTCGTCGGCAACGCGGACGCGATCGTCGCCTCCGACGACGCCACCTTCGGCCTGCCCGAGCTGGACCGGGGCGCGCTCGGCGCGGCCACCCACCTCTCGCGGCTCGTCCCGCAACACCTGATGCGCGCCCTGTACTACACCTCGCGCACCGCCACCGCGCAGGAGCTGCACCACCACGGGTCGGTGTGGAAGGTCGTACCACGCGACGAACTCCCTGGCGCCGCACTGGAGTTGGCGCGCGAGATCGCCCTCAAGGACGGGTATCTCATCCGGCTCGCGAAGGCCGCCATCAACGGCATCGACCCCGTGGACGTCCGCCGCAGCTACCGCTTCGAGCAGGGCTTCACCTTCGAGGCCAACCTCAGCGGCACCGCCGACCGCGTACGGAACGACTTCGGCAAGGAGAAGAGCAAGTGACCGACAAGACGATGACCCCCGAAGAGGTCGTCTCCCGCCTGCGCAGCGGGATGACGATCGGCATCGGCGGCTGGGGCTCGCGCCGCAAGCCGATGGCCCTGGTCCGCGCGATCCTGCGCAGCGACCTGACCGACCTGACCGTCGTCTCGTACGGTGGCCCCGACGTCGGTCTCCTCGCCGCCGCCGGGAAGATCCGCAAGCTGGTCACGGCGTTCGCGACGCTCGACTCCATCGCCCTGGAGCCGCACTTCCGCACCGCCCGCCAGGAGGGCGCCTTCGAGCTGACCGAGGTCGACGAGGCGATGTTCATGTGGGGGCTGCACGCCGCCGCGAACCGCCTCCCCTTCCTGCCCGTCCGGGCCGGCATCGGCTCCGACGTCATGCGGGTCAACCCCCAGCTGCGTACGGTCACTTCGCCGTACGACGACGGGGAGACCTTCGTCGCGATGCCCGCCCTGCGCCTGGACGCGGCCCTGGTCCACATGAACCGCGCGGACCGGCTCGGCAACGGCCAGTACCTGGGCCCCGACCCCTACTTCGACGACCTCTTCTGCGAGGCCGCCGACGCGGCGTACGTCTCCTGCGAGCGCATTGTCGACACGGCCGAGCTGACGAAGGAGGCGGCCCCGCAGTCGCTCCTGCTGAAGCGCACCTCCGTGACAGGCGTCGTGGAGACCCCGAACGGCGCGCACTTCACCACCTGCACGCCCGACTACGGGCGCGACGAGGCCTTCCAGAAGCTGTACGCGACCACCCCCTGGCCCGAGTTCTCGGCCCGCTTCCTCTCCGGCGAGGACGAGTCGGCGTACCAGACCGCGGTCAAGACCTGGCACGAGGAGCAGTCGAAGTGAGCACCGAAACCCCCACCTCCACCGTGACCCGCGCCGAATACTGCGTCGTCGCCTGCGCCGAGGCCTGGCGCGACAACGGCGAGGTGCTGGCCAGCCCGATGGGCCTGATCCCCGGCATCGGCGCCCGCCTCGCCAAGCGCACCTTCTCCCCCGACCTGCTCCTCACCGACGGCGAGGCCCTGCTCGTCGGCCTGGACGGGACGACGGAGGGCTGGCTGCCGTACCGCCACCACCTGACCATGGTCACCGGCGGCAAGCGGCACGTGATGATGGGCGCCAGCCAGATCGACCGGTTCGGCAACCAGAACATCTCCTGCATCGGCGACTGGGAACGGCCCACGCGGCAGTTGCTGGGGGTGCGGGGTGCGCCGGTCAACACCCTGAACAATCCGACGAGTTACTGGGTGCCGAAGCACTCCACGCGGGTCTTCGTGGAGAAGGTCGACATGATCTGCGGGGTCGGGTACGACAGCGCGGCGGCGGCCGGTCCGGCAGCGACCCGCTACCACCGGCTGCCGCGCGTGGTCAGCAACCTCGGCGTCTTCGACTTCGAGACCCCGGACCACACGATGCGGCTGGCCTCGCTGCACCCGGGCGTGAGCGTGGACGAGGTCCGCGAGGCCACCGGCTTCGCGCTGGAGGTCGCCGAGGACGTTCCGTACACCCGCGAACCGACCGCCGAGGAGCTGCGGCTGATCCGCGAGGTCATCGACCCGAAGGGGACGCGCGACCGGGAGGTGAAGCCCGTATGAGCGAGTCCCGGACCATCGAGACCGCGTTCACCCGGCTCGTCGGGGTCCGGCACCCCCTCGTGCAGACCGGCATGGGGTGGGTGGCGGGGCCGCGCCTGGTGTCGGCGACCGCGAACGCCGGGGCGCTGGGCATCCTCGCCTCCGCGACGATGACCGTCGAGCAGCTGAGGTCGGCGGTGCGGGAGGTCAAGTCCCGTACGGACGCGCCGTTCGGCGTGAACCTGCGGGCGGACGCCGGGGACGCCCGGGAGCGCGTACGGATCATCATCGACGAGGGCGTGAAGGTGGCGTCCTTCGCGCTCGCCCCGTCGAAGGAACTGATCGCCGAGCTGAAGGACGCGGGCGTCGTCGTGGTCCCCTCGATCGGGGCGCGGCGGCACGCGGAGAAGGTCGCGGCGTGGGGTGCGGACGCGGTCATCGTGCAGGGCGGCGAGGGCGGCGGGCACACCGGTGATGTGGCAACGACCGTCCTGCTGCCGCAAGTTGTGGACGCGGTCGACATCCCGGTGATCGCGGCGGGCGGCTTCCACGACGGGCGCGGGCTGGTCGCCGCGCTCGCGTACGGGGCGGCCGGTGTCGCAATGGGCACCCGCTTCCTGCTCACCTCGGACTCCACCGTGCCGGACGCGGTGAAGGCGAAGTACCTGGCGGCGACGGTGAAGGACGTCACCGTCACGACCGCCGTCGACGGACTGCCCCACCGGATGCTCCGCTCGGAGCTGGTGGCGGCCCTGGAGAAGTCCGGGCGGGCGAGGGCGCTGGCACAGGCAGTGGTGCGGGCGGCGTCCTTCAAGAAGATCTCCGGGCTGAGCTGGCCGCAGATGGTCCGCGACGGCCTCGCCATGAAGCACGGCAAGAGTTTGTCCTGGAGTCAGGTTCTGTTGGCCGCCAATACCCCCATGTTGCTGAAAGCTTCGATGGTCGACGGTCGCACCGACCTCGGCGTCATGGCGTCGGGGCAGGTGGCGGGCCTGATCGAGGATCTGCCGAGTTGTGCCGAGCTAGTGGCACGTGTCATGGCGGAGGCGGAGATCGCTCTCGCACGGCTGCACGCGCACCACGCCCTGCCGACACCAGGGTGAACCCTCTTTTCTCGTACAGGAGTTGACCGCATGAGCCGCAATCGGACACGAGTTGCCGTGGGCGCGGCCGTGGGCGCACTCGCCCTCGGCGCGCTGTCGGCCCCGGCCGTCGCACAGTCCCCGGCGCACGGCACGCACCCCGGCAGCACGTCGCACTCCCGGCACCACCACGCGAACACGATCCGGCAGATCCCGCTCCAGGGCGCGGTCAACGTCCGGGACGTGGGCGGGTACCGCACGTACGGCGGGGACACGGTGCGGCACGGCCTCGTCTACCGTGCGGACGCGCTCGGCAAGCTGACCGACCCGGACCTGGTGACCCTGGCGGGGCTGCGGCTCGGCAAGGTGGTCGACTACCGGGTGCCGGTGGAGATCCAGTACGACGGCCAGGACCGGCTCCCGGCCGGGCTCGCGGTGACGGCTCGCCCGGTCAACGACAGCGGGCTGTACGGGCAGATGATGGCGGCCATCGCCACCAGGGACCCGGTGAAGCAGGAGGCGGCGCTGGGCGGGACCAAGGGGTCCGACCTGATGAAGAAGGTGTACGGGACGCTGATCAGCGATCCGGCGAACACGGCGCAGTTCGCGGCCACCTTCCGGGACATCGCGAACGCCTCGTCCCGCTCGGCCGTCCTCTTCCACTGCACCTCGGGCAAGGACCGTACGGGGTGGACGACGTACGTGCTGCTGCGGGCGCTCGGCGTGCCGGAGCAGACGGCACGGCAGGACTACCTGGCGTCGAACACGATCCGGGCGGCGGCGGACAAGAAGGTCCGGGACGGGCTGAAGCAGGCCGGGATGATGCAGAACCCGGATCTGCTGATTCCGCTCCAGGAGGTGCGCTCGGAGTACCTGGACAGGGCGCTGGCGGAGGTGCGTGCGCGGTACGGGTCGCTGGACGGCTACCTGAAGAAGGGCCTGGGCCTGGACCACCGGGCTCTGTCCCGCCTCCAGGCCCACCTGACGCACTGATCCCCGGGGGTCGGGGTGGCTGGGGTCCGGGGACACCCCCCAGCCCCCCTTGGGCGGCGGGGCCGCCCCTCCCCACCCTCTCCCCAGCCCCCTTGGGCGGCGGGGCCGCCCTCCCCCGCTTCCCCCCCCGTAGCCCCCTTGGGCGGCGGGGCCGCCCCCCGGGGGCGGGACGGGCGGGCAAGGGGGCGGCCCCTCCCGCTCCCGGCCCAGCCCGGTGCCGCCCCTTGGCCCGCCCCAGTGCCGGGCACACGTCCAAAGGGGCCCCGGCCCACCCCCGTACCGGACACGTCAGCCCCGCCCGGCTCGGGCAGAAGAGGCCCCGGACCCGCCCCTTTCCCTAAAGCGCTCGCCGCGCGGCGATTGCACGATTCCGTGCAGGTGTGTCGTGGCTGGTCGCGCAGTTCCCCGCGCCCCTGAAGGGCGCGCCCGCGCGGCGGAGCCGCACGTGCAACACAGCCCCGCGCCCCTGAAGGCGCGGCGGAGCCGCACGTGCAACACAGCCCCGCATCCCTGACAGGGGTGCGGGGCTGTGGCTGGTGCGGAGGGCCGGCTAGGCCGCGGGGCGGCGACCGCCCTGGCCGCCGCCCGAGCGGCGCTGGCCGCCCGACTGGCCCTGGCCCGCGCCCGTACGGCCGCCGCCGGAGCGGGACTGGCCTCCGGTCCGGGACTGGCCGCCCGTGCGGGACTGGCCGCCCGTCGGGGCTGCGCCGCGGGACGGGCGGGACGGGCGGGCGCCCGGGGTCGTCGCCGAGCCCGACGAGGCGGACGAGCCGCCGCCGCGGCGACCGCGCGTGCGGCTGCGGCCGTCCGAGGAGGAGGACGGGCGGCGCTTGGCGGGCTGCTGCTGAACCGGGGTCGGAACCTCCAGGACCACCGCGACGCCGGACGGCTCGCGGGCGCCCGTGATGGTGGAGAGTTCCTCGTCCGTGGACTTGATGCGCGCGGTGTGCGGCGTGATGCCCGCATCGCTCATGAGGCGGGTCATCTCGCGCTTCTCCTCCGGGAGGACAAGCGTGACGACGACGCCGGACTCGCCCGCGCGGGCCGTGCGGCCGCCCCGGTGGAGGTAGTCCTTGTGGTCGGTCGGCGGGTCGACGTTGACGACCAGGTCGAGGTCGTCGACGTGGATGCCGCGCGCCGCGACGTTGGTCGCGACGAGTGCCGTGACCTGGCCGTTCTTGAACTGCTCCAGCGTGCGGTTGCGCTGCGGCTGGGACCGGCCGCCGTGCAGGGCCGCCGCGTAGACACCCGCGGAGAGCAGGCGCTTGGCGAAGCGGTCAGCGGCACGCTTGGTGTCCACGAACATGATCACGCGGCCCTCGCGGGCCGCGATCCGCGCCGCGACGGCCTTCTTCTCGGTCTCGTCCATGACGTACAGGACGTGGTGGTCCATCGTCGTGACCGCACCGGCGGACGGGTCGACGGAGTGCACGACCGGGTCGGTCAGGAACATCTTGACGAGCTTGTCGATGTTCTTGTCGAGGGTCGCGGAGAAGAGCATCCGCTGGCCACCGGGCTCGACCTGCTTGAGGAGCGCCACGACCTGCGGCATGAAGCCCATGTCGGCCATCTGGTCGGCCTCGTCGAGGACGGTGATGGCGACCTGGTCGAGGCGGGCGTCGCCGCGCTCGATGAGGTCCTTGAGGCGGCCGGGGGTCGCGACGAGGACTTCCGCGCCACGGCGCAGCGCGTTCGCCTGCTTGGTGATCGACATGCCGCCGACGACCGTGGTGAGGCGCAGGTTGACGGAGGTCGCGTACGGGGTGAGCGCGTCCGTGACCTGCTGCGCCAGCTCGCGCGTCGGTACGAGGACCAGCGCGAGCGGCGCGTGCGGCTCGGCGCGGCGTCCGGCGGTGCGGGCCAGCAGCGCCAGGCCGAAGGCCAGCGTCTTGCCGGAGCCCGTGCGGCCGCGGCCCAGGATGTCCCGGCCGGCGAGCGAGTTCGGGAGGGTCGCGCCCTGGATCGGGAACGGCTCCGTCACCCCCTGCGCGGCGAGCGTCTTGAGGAGTGCGGCGGGCATGTCCAGCGCTTCGAAAGCCTCGACCGACGGCAGCGCGGGGGTGATGGTCTCCGGCAGTGCGAATTCACCCTGGGGCGGCGTGGACCGGCGGGCGGGGCCCTTGCCGGAATTCTTCGTCGAAGCCTTGCCGCGGCCCCGGGACGGGGCGGCACTCGACGGTCGGTTGCGCGCCGGACGGCCGGTGCGCTCGGAGGAGGATCGTTCGAAACGGGTCATGCAGTAAATGCCTTCTTCCTGGGGACACCCAAGGGGGTGGAAGCCGGTCGCGGAATACGACCGCGTTCCGCGAGCTTGCGCGAACGCAACGCAAGCCGGGGCCCGCACCTTCACGGTGCGGGCCCCGGCTCGAGGCTTCGCGCGTCCGGGCAGACTAGGCCGGGACGATGTTCTCCGCCTGCGGGCCCTTCTGGCCCTGCGTGACGTCGAAGGAAACCTTCTGGCCTTCCTGGAGCTCGCGGAAGCCCGAGGTGGCGATGTTGGAGTAGTGGGCGAAGACGTCGGCGCCGCCGCCGTCCTGCTCAATGAAGCCGAAGCCCTTTTCCGAGTTGAACCACTTCACGGTGCCAGTAGCCATTTTTATCTCCTAAAACAGGGGCAGAGCCGGAAATCCGCACTTTACGAATTCCTCGTCGCCGCAATGACCCCATCCGGAGAGCCGGAAACCGGCAATGACCGGAAAAACAAATGTGCGCCTGCCGAAGTTCTCGTCAGGCGCACATAAAGTTCATGGGTACCAAAACTGCAACTCGCCTACCGTAGCACGCCCCCGCGCCAGGCGCGCGGCGAAAGTCGCCCGGTCAGGCGCCGCACGGCCTATCGCCCCTTCTGGGCCGCCGCATGTTCACCCGCCCGCCGACCGGAATACACCGCGTCCGCGATGGACAGCCCGCTGACGTACGCGTGCGAGCACACTCCGACGGCGCTGCGCCCGGCCGCGTACAGCCCCTCGATCTCGGTCCCGTCCTCCCGCAGCACCCGCCCGCTCGTGTCGTGCACGCGCAGGCCGCCCAGCGTGATCATGGGCATGGGGTAGAACATCGACGTGTCGAGCGAGCAGTCGAAGGCGTAGTACGGCCCGTGGTCGAGGGCCTGGACATACGCGGCGGGCTTGCCGAGGGGGTCGGGGGTCCCGGCGCGGGCGGCGGCGTTGTAGGTGTCGAGGGTGCGGGCGAGGCCGACCGGGTCGACGCCGAATCCGGCCGTCGCCTCGACAGCCGTCCGCCCCTTCTTGTGCCCGACCGTGAAGAGGTACCCCATCTGGGCCTTCTGGAAGAAGACGGTCTGGGTTCCCATCTCCTTCCAGGCCCGGTCGAGGACGGCCTTGTCGACAAGGAGATACGCCTGTCCTTCGTGGGCGCTGACGATGCGCTCGCCGACGGCGGCCCCGTAGAGCAGCTCGTTGCAGACGCGCTGCCCCTTGCGGTCGACGAGGAGGCCGCGGCCGAGGGTGACGGGCGGGGAGTAGAACCGCCAGGCGGAGACGCGGTCGAGGTGGGCGGAGGCTCCTCCCGCCCCCTCCCCCAGCCGGATCCCCGACCCGTCGTCGCCGATGGTGCCCAGCGCCTGGCCGGGGAGGAAGTCCGGAGCGTGGGCAGCCAGCATGTCCCGGTTGAACACGAACCCGCCCGCGGTGACGACGACCCCGCGCCGGGCGCGGACCCGGACCAGGCGTCCGCCCCGCTCCAGCCGCTCGACGGCCTTGTTGAGGGGGCCGGTGGCGTCGGGGGCGTAGTTGTTGCCCTTGCCCAGGGCGAGGGAGAGGGCCCGGTGGGCGCGGGCGGCGGCCCCGGTGAGCTGCCGGACCTCGGCCCCGACGACCCGCCCGTCCTCCACGACCAGCCGCTCGGCCCGGGTCTGCGGCACGAGACGTACACCCCGGGCACGGGCGGCTTCGGCGAGGTGCCCGAAGAGCACCTTCCCGGAGGCGAGCCCCTTCGCTTTGGTCCTGTGTCCCCGGGGGGCGGGGGCGGCGGCGTCGCTGTAGGGCGGGAACTGCTCGTTGCCGGAGTAGTAGAGGAGGTAGTCGTCGGTGGGGTAGCTGGTCTTGAAGGGGCAGAGGCTGCCCTCGTACTCGGCCCCGTGCGAGGCCAGCCAGTCCAGATTCCCGGAACTCTTCTCGCAGAAGTCGCGGAGGAGGGTGTCGGAGACGACCCCCTGCGCCTCCTCCTTCAGGTACGCGAACATCGCGTCAACGCTGTCCTCGATCCCGGCCTCGCGCTGGGGGCGGGTGCCGCCGCCCGCGTAGACGACGCCACCGCTGAGGGCGGTGGCACCGCCGCCGAAGAAGCGGTCGACGGCGACGACTCGTGCGCCGGAGTCGGCGGCCTCGATGGCGGCGGAGGCGCCGGCGCCGCCGAAGCCGATGACGAGGACGTCGGTCTCTGCATCCCAACTCATGGGTGATTCCTGCCCTGTTGGTCCTACGGTCCGGGTCCGTCCCCGGTGCTTTGTGGCCCCTGGGGGCGGGCCCCTGTCTGTGCCGCACCTGGTACGGGGGTGTTTTCGCCCCAGCCCCGCCCCTTCACCTAAACCCTGCGGGGCGTGGGTGGGTTGCTGTTCATGCCGGGGCAAGCCCCGGACCCCTGCACGGGCTGCGCCCGCGCGTCCTCAAACGCCGGACGGGCTGAATGAATGGCCGCGCCCCGTAAGGGGCGCGGGGAACTGCGCAAAACGCCAGCCCCCCACCCAGCCGCGCGGCGAGCGCTTTAGGTGGAGGGGCGGGGCAGGGGCACAAACCGGGGGTCCGGGGGCAGCGCCCCCGGCAGGAACGGCGACCACCCGCCACCCCGCACCGGGGAACCGCCAGCTACACCCGCTCGATGATGGTCACGTTGGCCTGCCCGCCCCCCTCACACATCGTCTGGAGCCCATACCGCCCACCCGTCCGCTCCAGCTCATGCAGCAGCGTCGTCATCAGCTTCACCCCGGTCGCACCCAGCGGGTGCCCGAGGGCGATCGCGCCGCCGTTCACATTCACCCGCTCCGGGTCCGCGCCCGTCTCCTTCAGCCACGCCAGCGCCACCGGCGCGAACGCCTCGTTGATCTCGACCAGGTCGATGTCGTGGATCGACATGCCGGTCTTCTTCAGGGCGTACGCGGTGGCAGGGATCGGCGCGGAGAGCATCCGGATCGGGTCCTCGCCCCGCACCGACAGGTGGTGGATGCGGGCGCGCGGGGTGAGCCCGTACTCCCGTACCGCCCGCTCCGAGGCGATCAGCATCGCCGCCGCCCCGTCGGACACCTGCGAGGAGCACGCGGCGGTGATCGTGCCGCCCTCCATCACCGGCTGGAGGCCCGCCATCTTCTCCAGCGAGGTGTCCCGACGCGGCCCCTCATCAACGGCCACATCCCCGTACGCCACGGTCTCCCGCTCGAAGCGACCCTCGTCGATCGCCCGCAGCGCCCGCTGGTGCGAGCGCAGGGCGAACTCCTCCATGTCACGCCGCGAGATCCCCCACTTGTCCGCAATCAACTGCGCCCCGTGGAACTGGTTGACGGGCGCGTCGCCGTACCGGGCGCGCCAGCCCTCCGAGCCCCGGTAGGGGCCCTCCATCAGGCCGAGCGGTTCCGCCGCCTGCCGGGAGGCGAAGGCGATCGGGATCTGCGTCATGTTCTGGGTGCCGCCCGCGACGACCAGGTCCTGGGTGCCGGACATCACGCCCTGCGCGGCGAAGTGCACCGCCTGCTGGGAGGAGCCGCACTGGCGGTCGATGGTCACGCCCGGCACCTCCTCCGGGAGTCCGGCCGCCAGCCATGCCGTACGGGCGATGTCACCGGCCTGCGGGCCGACGGTGTCCAGGCAGCCGAAGACGACGTCATCGACCAGGGAGGGGTCCACGCCGGAGCGTTCGACCAGGGCCTTCAGGACGTGCGCGCCCAGGTCCGCCGGGTGGACGGCGCCGAGGCCGCCCTTGCGCCGGCCGACGGGGGTGCGTACCGCTTCAACGATGTAGGCCTCAGCCATGACGACTTCTCCAGATCACGAGAGTTATTCGGTGCGTACGGCGATCCCGTCCAGCACCATCGACAGGTACTGGCGGGCGATTTCCTCGGGGCTGTGCTGTCCGCCGGGCCGGTACCACGACGCCGCCACCCACACCGTGTCGCGCACGAAGCGGTAGGTGAGGCGGATGTCGAGGTCGTCCCGGAAGACCCCGTCGGCGACTCCGCGCTCCAGCGTTCCCAGCCACGCCTTCTCGAACTTGGTCTGCGAGTCGGCGAGGTAGTGGAAGCGGGGCTGCGCGGAAAGGTGGCGCGATTCCTTCTGGTAGATGGCGACGGCGGCGCGGTGCCGGTCGATCTCCCGGAAGGACTCGGTGACGAGGGCCTCGATGGTCTCCCTGGGGCCGAGGTCGGCGGCGAGCACGGTGTCGTACCCCTCCCACAGCTCGGTCAGGAAGGTCGAGAGGATCTCGTCGAGCATCGATTCCTTGGAATCGAAGTGGTAGTAGAGGCTGCCGGCGAGCATGCCCGCCGCGTCGGCGATCTTGCGGACGGTGGTGGCGTTGTACCCCTGCGCGGCGAACACCTCGGCAGCGGTGTCGAGGAGTTCACGGCGGCGCTGGGGGGACGCGGTCACCTGGGGCTTCTTGTTGGTAGGCACCCGCTCATTGTCCGGCAGCGGCCGCACCCGGCGGGGCCCCGCTCACGCATGCTGGCTGCTGACGGAGACCGTCTCGCCCGTCATGTACGAGGAGTAGCCGCTCGCCAGGAAGACGATGACGTTCGCCACCTCCCACGGCTCCGCGTACCGGCCGAAGGCCTCCTTCGCGGTCAGCTCCTCCAGCAGTTCGGGCGTGGTCACCTTCACCAGGTGCGGGTGCATCGCCAGGCTCGGGGACACCGCGTTGATGCGTACGCCGAACTCCGCCGCCTCGATCGCCGCGCACCGGGTGAGCGCCATGACGCCCGCCTTCGCGGCGGCGTAGTGGGCCTGTCCGGCCTGGGCGCGCCAGCCGATGACGGACGCGTTGTTGACGATCACGCCGCCTCGACCTGCGGACTTGAAGGAGCGCAGGGCCGCCCGGGTGCAGCGGAAGGTGCCGCCCAGGGTCACGTCCAGCACCTTCGACCACTGCTCGTCGGTCATGTCGACGACGTCGGCGGTGCCGCCGAGCCCGGCGTTGTTCACGACGATGTCGAGGCGGCCGTGGGTGTCTTCGGCGAGCGCGAAGAGCGCGCCCACCTGCTGCTCGTCGGTCACGTCGCAGGGCAGCGACGCGACGCGCTCCGCCCCGAACTCCTCGGCCAGCGCCTCGTGGCTCTCCTTGAGCCGCCGGGCGTGCGCGTCGCCGATGACGACCCTGGCCCCCTCCTCCAGGAAGCGGCGCGCGGTCGCTCCGCCGATCCCGGCCCCGGCGGCGGCGGTGACGACCGCGCTGCGGCCGTCGAGGAGCCCGTGCCCCTTCACGTACGCGGGAGCTGTGCTCACGCCCGTACCTCCTTGGGAAGACCGAGCACGCGCTCGGCGATGATGTTGCGCTGGATCTCGTCGGAGCCCGCGTAGATGGTGTCGGCGCGGGCGAAGAGGAACAGGCGCTGCCAGTCGTCCAGTTCGTACGGTCCGGACTCGGCCAGCAGGGAGGCCGCGCCCCGGACGTCCATGGCCAGTTCGCCGAGGTCGCGGTGCCAGCGCGCCCAGTGGTTCTTGGCCACGGACGGTGACACGTCGCCGCGTCGGGCATGGGCGCGCATGGCCTCCAGGCCGGTCCAGGCGCGTACGAGACGGTCCTGGATCAGCGGGTCGGCGAGCGCTCCGGTGCGGCGGGCCAGCGCCACCAGGCCGTCCAACTCCCTTGCGAAGCCGACCTGTTGGCCGAGGGTGGAGACGCCGCGTTCGAAGCCGAGGGTGGCCATCGCGATCCGCCAGCCGTCGCCGACCCCGCCGACGACGTGCGTGGCGTCCGTGCGGGCGTCGTCGAAGAAGACCTCGTTGAACTCGGAGGTCCCGGTGAGCTGGACGATGGGGCGGACCTCGACGCCCGGCTGGTCCATGGGGACCAGGAGGTAGGAGAGGCCCGCGTGGCGGCGGGAGCCCGGTTCGGTGCGGGCGACGACGAAGCACCACTGGGACTCGTGGGCGAGGGAGGTCCAGATCTTCTGGCCGTTCACCCGCCACGTGTCACCGTCGCGCTCGGCCCGGGTGCGGACGTTCGCGAGGTCGGAGCCCGCGTCGGGCTCGCTGTAGCCCTGGCACCAGAGTTCCTCGACCGCGACGATCGGCGGCAGGAAGCGGGCCTTCTGCTCCTCGGTGCCGTACGCGATGAGGGTCGGGCCGAGGAGCTGTTCGCCGATGTGGTTGACGCGGGCGGGGGCGTCGGCAAGCGCGTACTCCTCGTGGAAGGCGATCTGCTCCTCCACGCTCGCGCCCCGGCCGCCGTACTCCTTCGGCCAGCCGACGCAGGTCCAGCCGTGGGCGGCCATGTGGCGTTCCCAGGCGAGGCGCTCGGCGAAGGCCTCGTGTTCGCGGCCGGGTCCGCCCCTGCCCTTCAACCCGGCGAATTCTCCGCTGAGTTGCTCCCGTAGCCAGTCCCGGATCTCGGTGCGGAACTCCTCGACGCTGCTCATGGCCGTACGTTAACCTACCAAACACTTGTTAGGGAAGGATGGTTCCGCCATGACAGCCGAGACGCCCGACACGTCCGGTACGACCGCTGCCCCCGAAGGCTCTGAGCCCGTTCTGTACGAGCGCCGGGGCCCGGTCGCGTACGTGACCCTCAACCGGCCGCGCTACCGCAACGCCCAGAACTCCGCCATGACCTACGCCCTGGACGCCGCCTTCTACCGGGCCTCGGAGGACAACGAGGTCAAGGTGATCGTGCTGGCCGGGTCCGGCGAGCACTTCTCCGCCGGGCACGACATCGGGACCCCCGAGCGCGACGCCCACCTCCCGTTCGAGCGGAAGGCGGGCCTGTGGTGGGGCCACTCGGACAAGGCGGGGGCGGAGAGCCGCTTCGCCCGCGAGTCCGAGGTGTACCTCGGGATGTGCCGCCGCTGGCGCGAGCTGCCGAAGCCGGTGGTGGCGTCGGTGCAGGGCGCGTGCGTGGCGGGCGGGCTGATGCTCGCGTGGGTGTGCGACCTGATCGTGGCCTCGGAGGACGCCTTCTTCGCCGATCCGGTGGTACGGATGGGGATTCCGGGTGTCGAGTACTTCGCGCACCCGTGGGTGATGCCGCCGCGCATCGCGAAGGAGTTCCTGTTCACCGGGGACCGGATGAGCGCCCGGCGGGCGTACGAGGTCGGGATGGTCAACCGGGTCGTGGAGCGGGCCGAACTGGCCGACCGTACGCGGGAATTGGCGGAGAAGATCGCCGAGATGCCGCGCCTCGGGCTCGCCCTCACCAAGCGTGCCGTCAACCAGGCCGAGGACCTCCAGGGCCTGCACACCGGCATGGACTCCGTCTTCGGGCTGCACCACCTCGCGCACGCGCACAACGCGGAGACGGCGAAGGACTCGCTGGGCGGGATGGACGTGGCGGCCATGAAGAACGCCTCGCGGCAGAAGGCGGAGGGCTGAGCGCCGTGGATCTCGACTTCAGCGCCGAGCAGGACGCCTTCCGGGCCGAGGCCCGGGCCTGGCTGGCGGCCAATGTCCCGGCCGAGCCCCTCCCCTCCCTGGAGACGGAGGAGGGTTTCGCCGCCCACCGGGCGTGGGAGGCGCGGCTGGCCGCCGACCGGTGGTCGGTGGTGTCGTGGCCCGAGGAGTACGGGGGCCGGGGCGCGGACATCTTCCAGTGGCTGATCTTCGAGGAGGAGTACTTCGCGGCGGGCGCCCCCGGCCGGGTCTCGCAGAACGGCATCAACCTCCTCGCCCCGACCCTCTTCGACCACGCGACGGACGAACAGCGGGCCCGGGTACTGCCGTCGATGGCGACCGGCGAGGTCATCTGGGCGCAGGCCTGGTCGGAGCCCGAGTCGGGGTCCGACCTGGCGTCGCTGCGCTCAACTGCCGTACGCACGAAGGGGGGTTGGCTGCTCTCCGGACAGAAGACGTGGTCCTCGCGGGCCGCCTTCGCCGATCGCGCCTTCGGTATCTTCCGCACCGACCCGGACGCGGACAGGCCGCACCGGGGGCTGACGTACCTGATGTTCGACCTGCGCGCGCCGGGCGTCGCCGTCCGGCCGATCGGCCGCCTCGACGGCAAGCCCGCCTTCGCCGAACTCTTCCTCGACGACGTGTTCGTGCCCGACGCGGACGTGATCGGCGAAGTCGGGCAGGGCTGGCGGATCGCCATGTCGACCACCGGCAACGAGCGCGGGCTGATGCTCCGCTCCCCCGGCCGCTTCCTGGCCGCCGCCGACCGCCTCGCCGCCGACTGGCGCACGCACGGCGATCCGGCGGACACGGCGGTACGGGACCGGGTCGCGGACGCGGTCGTCGGGGCACGCGCGTACCAGCTCTTCACCTGGACGAACGCCTCGCGGTTCGCCGCCGGGGAGACCATCGGTGCGGAGTCCAGCCTGAACAAGGTCTTCTGGTCCGAGTACGACATCGCCCTGCACGAGACCGCGCTCGAACTGCTGGGTGCGGACGGGGAGTTGGCGGAGAGCGAGTGGGCCGAGGGGTACGTCTTCTCGCTCGCCGGGCCCATCTACGCCGGTACGAACGAAATCCAGCGCGACATCATCGCCGAGCGCCTGCTCGGCCTGCCGAAGGGACGTCGCTGATGCGCTTCCTGCTGACCCGCGAGCAGGCCGACTTCGCCCGCTCGCTGGACGCGATGCTCACCGCCGCCGATACGCCGGCCGTTGTACGGGCCTGGGAGGCTGGGGACCACGGCCCTGGCCTGGAGGTGTGGCGGCGGGTCGCGGAGGCCGGGGTCTTCGCACTGGCCGTCCCCGAGACGTACGACGGGGTGGGACTGCTGCCCGTCGAACTCGTCCTCGCTTTCCGGGAGTTGGGGCGGCATGCTGTTCCCGGTCCGTACGTCGAGACCGCTGCGGCGGCGGTGCTGCTGGCCGACTCGCCAGGCCTGGCGAAGGAGTGGCTGCCGAGGATCGCCGCCGGTGAGGCGGTGGTGACGCTGGCCGAGGAGGGCGGGTACGCGCTGGACGCGGACGCGGCGGAGGCCGTCTTCGTACTGGGTACGCGGATGGGCTCGGCGGGCGGGGAGCTGCGGGTGTCGGCGGACACGGCGCGGCGGCTGTACGCGGTGGAGGGCGCCGGGGACGCACTGCCGGTCGCGGACGAATCCGTCGCAGCCGCACGGGAGTTGGCGATGCTACTGACCGCGACGCAGGCGCTCGGGGTCGGGGACGCGCTGCTCGCCCAGACGGTGGCGTACGTGAAGCAGCGCACCCAGTTCGGGACGCCGATCGGATCCTTCCAGGCGGTGAAGCACCGACTGGCGGACACACTGGTGGGGCTGGAGTTCGCGCGGCCGCTGCTGTACGGGGCGGCGCTGAGCATGTCCGGGGCGGACGTCGCGGCGGCGAAGGTGACGGCGGGCGAGGCTGCGTACGCGGCGGCGCGCACGGCCCTCCAGTTGCACGGGGCGGTGGGCTACACCCAGGAGCTGGACCTCTCCCTGTGGCTGCGCAAGGCGCGGCCGCTGCGGGATGCGTGGGGGACTCCGGCGGCGTGCCGGGGCCGGGCACTGGAGGGCTGACCCGCCCCCTTCACCCTCTCGGGCAACGACCACCTCCCCCTGCCCCCCTCGGGCAGAGCTCCCGTGGGCGACGGGGCCGCCCTCCGCTTCCCCCAGCCCCTTCGGGCTTCACCCTTTGCCGCCCCCCGCCCCCTTGGGCGGCGGGGCCGCACTCCCCTTCCCTCTAACCCCATTGGGCTTCGCCCTTTGCCGCCCTAGCCCCCTTGGACGGCGGGGCCGCCTCACCACCTCTCCCCAGCCGCCTTGGGCGGCGGGGCCGCCCTCCCTCGCTTCCCCCCCGTAGCCCCCTTGGGCGGCGGGGCCGCCCCCCGGGGGCGGGACGGGCGGGCAAGGGGGCGGCCCCTCCCGCTCCCGGCCCACCCGGGTGCCGCCCCATGGCCCAGCCCCGGCACCGGACGCACGTCCAAAGGGCCCGGCCCACCCCCGTACCGGACATGCGGCCCCGCCCGGCTCGGGCAGAGAGGCCCCGGACCCGCCCCTTTCCCTAAAGCGCTCGCCGCGCAGCCATTGCACGGGGACGTGCAGATCCGTCGTGGCTGGTCGCGCAGTTCCCCGCGCCCCTGAAGGCGCGGTGGAGCCGCACGGGCGACGCGGCCCCGCACCCTGTGCGACCTACCCCTTGCCTCCGGCGGTTACACGTGTCAGCATCCGGCGTGAACACCGTGTGAACCGGCGGCCGCGTCACGAGCGGTGCATCGGTTCGCGCGGGGTTCGGAATCCCCCCTCCCCGCCCCTCGGAGGCACCCTCATGCCCACGTCCGCCGCCCCGCGCCGTCCCCGGGCGCTGCTCCCCGCCGCCGGGGTGCTCCTCGTGCTGCCCGTGCTCGTCGGCGTACTCGTCCGCGGTAACGTCGCGAACCCGCCCTTCCAGGGGCTCGACACCACCTGGCTCCGCTGGATGGGCGGGCCCCACGACGGGTTCCCCCAGGTCGTCGCCGGAGCGCTGAACTGGTTCGGCGGGCCGTACGGCGCCCTCGTCCAGCTCGCCGCCGTGCTGGTGCTGTTCGCGGTCCGGCGCTGGCGTTCCGCGCTGTTCCTCTTCGCCGCCGCGATCGGCGGGCAGCTCGCCATCCAGGGCATGAAGCACATCGTCGACCGGCCGCGCCCGGCCAACCCCCTGGTCACCGTCGACCACGGGTCGTTCCCCTCCGGGCACGTGGCGACCATGGCCATGGTGGTCGTCGTGATCGGTGTGCTGTGCGTGCCGCGCGCCGCCCGCCGCTGGTGGTGGCCGGTGGCCGCCCTCCTGGTGCTGACGATGATGTGGAGCCGCACCTGGCTGCACGCGCACTGGCTCTCGGACACCGCCGCCGGCGCCCTCGCCGGGGCCGGCACGACCCTGCTGCTGTGGTGGGCCTTCGCCCCTCTGCTGGCACGGGAAGCCACCCGGAAGGCCCCGGGGGCGGTCCCCGCCCCGGCTACCCTCGGCGCATGATCGCCAGCCTCCAGTGCACCGGTCTCGACTGCCCCGAACCGATCCTCCTCGCCGAGTTCTACGCGGCCCTGCTCGGCGGGCGGGTCAATCAGCCGGACCCGCAGTGGTCCCTGGACGACGACTGGGCGACCGTACACGCGCCGAACGGTCAGGTGCTCGCCTTCCAGCGGGCCGCCGACTTCCGGCCGCCGCGCTGGCCCCACCCCGCGCACCCGCAGCAGCTGCACCTCGACCTGCGGGTCCCGGACCTGGAGGCCGCGCATCCGCAGGTGCTCGCGCTCGGCGCGCGAGTCCTGGACCACGTCGGCGACGGGCGCTCGTTCCAGGTGTACGCCGATCCGGCGGGCCACCCGTTCTGCCTGGTCAGGCACTGAACTCCCGTACCGGCGTGACCCATTGGGCGCTCGTACGTTGATACCGGTATGAAGAAGCGCAGCATGGCCGCAGCCGCCTCCCTCGCCGCCGGGTTCGTCGCCGCCCTGGTCTCCCCCGCCCCGGGCGCGCACGCGGCGGAGCCCGCGGACCAGCTCACCCAGCTCCCCGTCTCGGGCGAACTGCTCGACGAGGTGACCGAGACCGCCACCGGCACGGTCACCGGCAACGCCGCCAACACCGCCCAGACGGCGACCGGCACCGTTCCTTCGGCCCCGCAGTAGTCACGCCCCGCACCCTGTGTGCGTGTGCCCGCGCTCCCCGGATCGACAGGGGGCGCGGGCACACGTACGTACGAGCACACGTACGTAAACGAACTCCTAGGCGGCCAGCTCCCGTACCGGCGGCTCCGCCTCCCCCATCTCCACCAGCAGCCCCACCAGCGCCTCCCGCGCCACCTCCAGGTCCGCGACCTTCTGCTCCACCGCCCGCAACTGCTCGTGCAGCAGCCCGCTCAGGCACGGTTCGACCTCCGACGCCGCCCCGCACGCACAGTCCAGGATCTGCCGGATGACCCGGGTCGGCAGGCCCGCCCCGAGGAACGCGCGGACGCGCCGCACCCGCTCGGGGGCGTCGTCCCCGTACGAGCGATGGCCTCCGGCGGTGCGCGTGGCGGCGAGCAGGTCCTGCTCCTCGTAGTAGCGCAGCAGCCTGACGCTCACCCCGGTCGCCCGGGACAGCTCACCGATCTTCAACGTGATCCCCCTCACAGTCGCTTGAACCTCACACCGGTGTGAGCTCCTAGCGTTCCCCTCATGACGAACACCAAGAGCACCGACAACAACACCCTCACCAGCGCTTCTTCCCCCATCTTCGCCCTCGGCGGCGACCTCCCCGTCCACCGCATCGGGTACGGGGCCATGCGCCTGACCGACGCCCCCGACGCCCGCAGCGGCATCACCGCGCCCGTGTGGGGGCCGGTCACCGACCGCGCGGACAGCGTCGCCCTCCTGCGGCGGGCCGTCGAACTCGGCGTCGACCTCTTCGACACCGCCGACGCCTACGCGCTCGGCTCCAACGAGGAGCTGCTCGCCGAGGCCCTCGCCCCGTTCCGGGACCGGGTGACGATCGCGACGAAGGTCGGGGTGGTGCGGCCCGCGCCCTTCGAGTGGGTGACCCACGGGCACCCCGCCTACCTGCGCCAGCAGGCCGAGCTGAGCCTGCGTCGCCTGCGCACCGAGCGGATCGACCTGCTCTACCTGCACCGCATCGACCCCGCGTACCCGCTCGCCGACCAGGTGGGCGCGCTGAAGCAGCTCCAGGAGGAGGGGAAGGTCCGGCACATCGGGCTGTCCGAGGTGACCGTGGCGGAGTTGACGGCGGCCGAGGAGGTCGCGCCGGTGGCCGCCGTGCAGAACGTGTTCAACCTCGCCGCCCGGCAGCACGAGGACGTCGTCGACCACACGGCGGCGCGCGGCATCGCGTTCCTGCCGTACCACCCGGTGGCGATGGGCGCGCACACCGCAGCCGACAGTCCGGTGGCGGCCGTCGCGAAGGAGCTGGACGCCACTGCGGCCCAGGTGGCGCTGGCCTGGCAGCTGCACCGCGCGCCGAACGTCGTGCCGCTGCCGGGCACGTCCTCCCCGGCCCACCTGGCCGAGAACGTACGCGCCCGGGAACTCCCGCTCAGCGAGGCGCAGTTCGCCCGCATCTCGGGTCTGGAGGTCGACCCGGACTGGGTGTGAGCGCGGGCCCGGTCAGGGGTGGCGCAGCGTGATGACCGCCGTGCGGCCCGTTGTGCGGAGCAGGCCGCCGGGGTCGGTGCCGGTGAACGCCAGGGCGTCGTACCGCTCCAGAGGCGTGGCCGCCTGCCGGAGGAAGTCCGCGCCGGGGTCCAGCGGCAGTGCGAGACGGGTGCCGCCGTCCTGCGGGGCGCCGATCACCACGTCGCCCGTCACGACCTCGACCTCCGCACCGTACGAACTCCCCCTGCGGTGCATGACGTTGAGGTTCACGACGGAGCCGCCGAGCAGGCGGCAGCCGGTGGGGACGTCGCCCGGGAAGTGCTGCGGGACGAAGCGGGTGTCCACCCGGCGCGGGCCGATGCCCTCCAGGGCGAGGTCCATGCCGTCGCCCTCGACCATGGTCAGGACCCGGTCCACGCCGGGGAAGGCGGAGAACGGGCCGTCCGCCGCCACCTCCGCGAGGCTGACCCGCCACCCGAAGCCCTCCCCCGTCGCCTCCTGGGGCCGTGCGGCGATCTCGCGGGTGATGCCGCCGCCGTTCTTCCAGGGGACGGCGACGCGGTCCGCCGCGCGCAGGAGCTTCATCGGACGAGGGCCTTCCGGGTGGGGATCAGCGGTCCGCCCGAGGTTACGCGAGGGCCTCCGAGCGGGATTGCGGGGTGAAGCCCAGCAGGGCGGCCAGGCGGCGGCGGTGGGTGTCCGGGGAGCCGAGGAAGTGGGCCGTGCCGTGGGCGCGTTTGAAGAAGTCGTGCGCCGGGTGCTCCCAGGTGATGCCGATGCCGCCGTGCAGCTGGATCATCTCGCCCGTGATCTGCTGGTACGCCTCCGAGCAGGCGGCCTTCGCTGCGGCGGCCGGGCCGGGGGCGGCGGCCGCGTCGGCGGCGGCCAGGGCCAGCGAGCGGGCGGCCTCCAGGAGGACGTACGCGTCGGCGATGCGGTGCTTGACGGCCTGGAAGGAGCCGATGGGGCGGCCGAACTGGACGCGGTCCTTGGCGTACTGGACGGTGATCTCCAGCGCGCGGTCGGCGGCCCCGACCTGCTCGGCGGCGAGCGCCGTGATCGCCAGGTCGCGGACGTGGGCGAGGATGCGCGCGCCGTCCGTGCTGATCAGCCGGGCCGGGGCGGCGTCCAGGACGATCCGGGCGAGCGGGCGGGTGCGGTCCATGGCGGGCAGGGGGACGAACAGGCCCTCGGGGTGCAGGACTTCGAAGAGGGCGAGGCCTGCGGGGGTGCGCGCGAGGGCGAGGAGCACGTCGGGGGCGTCGGCGGCCGGGACGTACTCCTTGGTGCCCGTCAGCAGCCAGTCGCCGGTGGTCGTGCTCTCTTCGGCGTACGTCGCCAGGTCGGCGGCCTCCCAGGTGCCGCGCGGGTGCTCCTCCCCGGCCTCCGCCCAGGCGAGGGCGGCGACGGACGCGCCGTCGGCCAGCGGCGGGAGCAGGCGGGCGCACACCTCGTCGTTGCCGGAGGCGATCAGGGCCTCGGTGGCGAGGACGGCGGAGCCGAGGTAGGGGACGGGGCTGAGCGCGCGGCCCAACTCCTCCATGACGACGTGCACTTCGGTGCGTCCCGGGCAGCCGAGGCCGCCGTACTCCTCGGGGATCGTCAGCGCGGCGACGCCGATGTCGCGGGTGAGGGGCTTCCAGGCGGCGGGGCCCTCGTGCCGGGCGAGGACGGATCGTATCGCGACCCTCAGCTCCTCCTGCTCCTCGGTGGGGTTCAGGGTGCCTGCCGGGTGGCCGGTGGTGCGCGCGTTCATGCGGGTGGGGTTTCCTCTCCTCGTGCGGCGCGGCGCAGTCGGGCCTTGAGGAGCTTGCCGCCCGCGTTGCGCGGCAGGGACTCGACGAGGACGAAGCGGCGCGGAACCTTGAAGTTGGCGAGCCTCTCCCGCGTCCAGGCGGTGAGGGCTTCGGGTGTCAACGGGCTTGCCGTGCTGGTGTGTTCGGGGACGACGAAGGCGACTCCCACCTCGCCGAGGCGGTCGTCGGGGGCGCCGACCACCGCCACGTCGGCGACGGCCGGGTGGCCGAGGAGGACGTTCTCGACCTCCGCCGGGTAGGCGTTGAAGCCGCCGACGACGTACATGTCCGTGAGCCGGTCGGTGAGGGACAGATAACCGCGGGCATCAAGGATGCCCACGTCTCCCGTGCGCAGCCAGCCGTCGGGCAGGACGGATTCCGCGGTGGCGGCCGGATCGTCCAGGTATCCGCGCATCACGTGGTATCCGCGCACCTGGACCTCGCCGGGCTCGCCCACCGGCAGCACCTCGCCGAGCGGTGAGACGACGCGCACCTCGGTGTCGGGCAGGGGCAGCCCCACCGTGTGCGCGACGGTGCGGGCGTCGGCGTCCGGGGGGCAGACGGAGACGACACCGCCGGTCTCGGTCAGTCCGTACGCCGTGAAAACGTGCGGTGCGCCGAGGGAGTTCCGGATCCGCTCGACGAGTTCGGCGGGGACGGTGGCGGCGCCGGTGCCGACGAGGCGGAGTGCGCGGAGGTCGTGGGTGGCGCGTTCGGGGTGGTGCAGCAGGCCGTGGAAGACGGTCGGCGGGCCCATCAGGCAGGTGACGCGTTCGGCGGCCATGCGGTGCAGGACGCGGTCGGCGTCGTACACGGTCTCGGGGAGCATGGTCGCGCCGCGCAGCAGGCAGGCGAGGACTCCGGCCTTGTAGCCGAAGGCGTGGAAGAAGGGGTTGACCAGGAGGTAGCGGTCGCCTTCGCGGAGGGTGACCAGGCGGGACCAGGAGTCGTACAGGCGCAGGGTCTGGGCGTGCGTGGTCATGGCGCCCTTGGGGCGGCCGGTGGTGCCGGAGGTGTAGAGGATGTCGCAGAGGTCGTCGGGGCGGACGGCGGCGGCGCGGGCGAGGCGCTCGGCCTCGGGGACGCGGGTGCCGGCGGCGAGGTAGTCGGCCCAGGGGACGGTGGTGCGGGGGGCGGGGGCGTCCTGGGGTGTGCGGGACCCGTCGGCGTTCCCTTCGGGGAGGACCACCGTGGAACGGAGGGCGCCCAGGTCCTCGCCGGAGTCGTGGAGTGCGGCGACGTAGTCCGTGCCGAGGAAGTCGCGTTCGGCGAAGAGGAGGGTGGTGCCGCTGCGGCGCAGGATGTCGGCGGCCTCCGCCGCCTTGTAGCGGGTGTTGACCGGGACGAGGACCCCGCCCGCGCCCACCGCGCCGAGGGCCGCGGCGATCCAGCGGCGGCTGTTCGGGGCCCAGATCGCGACCCGGTCGCCGGGGCGCAGGCCGTGCGCGATGGCGGCCCGGGAGGCGGCGGCGATCTCCTCGTTCAGCCGGGCGAAGCTCCACCGGACCTCGCCGTCCGCCAGTGCCTCGCGCTGCCCGAACGCGTCGGCGGCGTACTGCGGGAGACCGGCCAGGGTCGCGGGGAGCGGGGACCGCTGCTGCGGGTCACCGGTCAAGGAACCCTCCTCGGTGCCTACTTGACGTGTGGGCGTGGCCGGTATCCAATCACAGGGGTTTCGGTTAGGCATATACCTAGTAGAAACAAACTCGGAACACTCCGCGGACCCGCACCCACGAGAGGACTCCCCCCGTGACCACTGCCTTCGCCCCCGCCCAGCACGCCTCCCGCCCCAGTTCCCGCCCCAGCCTCGCCGACCCGGACCACCGGGTCCAGGGCGCGGACATGCGCAGCGCGATGAGCTCTTTCTGCACCGGGGTCGCCCTGATCACCGCGCTGGAGCCGGACGGCCGCCCGACCGGGATGGCCGTGCAGTCCTTCTCGTCGGTCTCGCTCGACCCGCCGCTGATCTGCTTCTGCCCCGCGCACACGTCCTCGACCTGGCCGAAGATCCGGGCCGCGGGGCGCTTCGCGGTGAACATCCTGGGCCACGACCAGCAGGAGCTGTGCCGGCAGTTCGCGGTGCCGGGGGCGGACAAGTTCGCGGGGGTCGACTGGACGCCGGGGGCGCAGGGGGTGCCGTTGATCGCGGGGGTGCTGGCGACGATCGAGTGCGAGCTGGCGGACGTGCTCGACGGGGGCGACCATGCGATTGCGCTGGGGCGGGTCACGGGGATGGAGGTGCGGCGGGAGGGGGAGCCGCTGGTCTTCTTTCGGCGGGCGTATGGGCGGGTGCCGCAGTGAGCTTGGGTGTGGGGGTTCGGCCGTACTGACCGTGCGGGTGCGTTGCGGGTGCTCGCGCCCACGCGGAGGTGCCGTACATCGGATACGGCGCCGCGCCCCTGAATGGCCCCCTTGCCGCCCGGGGCAGCGGAGCTCCTGTGGGGCGGTCTCGCGGTCGTTGCGGATGTGCGGGTGCGTTGTGGTTGCTCGCGCAGTTCCCCGCGCCCCTGAATTGCGCCCTCACCGCGTCGCCGATCGGAGACGTGTACCCCTGAGAGGCTCTCCGGGTCAGAGGCCCTTTCCGCGTTTCAGGGACTCGATGTCGGACAGCATCGCGTCGGCCAGGTCGCGTTCCGAGGCGTAGTAGCGTTCGGCCCATTTCAGGGTCAGGGCCGGGTAGGCCCAGGCCGGTTCGTCCTTGGAGCCCTCCACGTCGGCGACCGCGCGGCGGCGCATCTTCTCCGCGAACTCCCGGTGCTGGGCGAGGACTTCGCGCATCTGCTCGGGTTCCAGGAGGTGGCCCAGCCACAGGCGCAGCATCGGGCCGTGCTTGAGGACCGGCGGGTCCACCGGGGCCTCGCGGGCCCACCTGCGGACCGCGGCCATCCCCTCGTCGGTGATCCGGTAGACCCGCTTGTCGCGGGTGCCGGTCTCCTGGGCGACCAGCCGCGACGTCGCGAACCCGGCCTTCTCCAGCCGCTTCAGCTCGCTGTAGATCTGGCTGAAGGAAGGGCTCCAGTAGAAGAAGCGCAGCGACCAGTCCGACCACTTCTTCAGGTCGTAGCCGGACAGTTCCTCACCGAAGGAGAGCAGTCCGAGCACCGCCCAACTGGTCGCGGGCAGCGCGGGGAGTTCCCCGTCGCCCGTACTGCCGCCGGGCACGCCCGCGTCCGCCGCTTCTGCTTCCTTCTTCGCCACGCCCGGCAGTCTACGGGCGCACCCCGTCCGAACCCTTCCCCCTCTTGGCTATGCCTGCTAGAAGTATTTCTATTAGGTATAGCAAGGAGAGGACCCCGCATGAAGTTCTCGATGATCTTCGAGGCGCAGCTCGCCGATCCGACTCCCGCACGCGAACGCCAGGTCATCCACGACTGCGTCGAACAGGCCGTGTACGCCGAGGAGATGGGCTTCGACCGCATCTGGGCCGTGGAGCACCACTCCCTCACCCAGTACGCGCACATGAGCGCCTCGGAGATCTTCCTGACCTGGGTCGCCGCCCGGACCGAGCGGATCCGCATCGGCCACGGCGTCGTCACGATGCCCTTCGGCTACCAGCACCCGGTGCGTGTCGCGGAGCGGGCCGCGATGCTGGACGTGCTCTCCGGCGGGCGGGTGGACATCGGTGCGGGGCGTGGGGCCACCCGGCAGGAGCTGTCGATGTTCGGGGTGCGGCCCCAGGACACGTATCCGCAGATGGAGGAGGCCCTGCGGATCGTCTCGGCCGCCTGGCGCGAGGACGCATTCGAGTGGCACGGCACCCTCGACATCGGCCCCGGCGCGGTCCTGCCGCGCCCCGTGCAGGGCCCGCACCCGCCCCTGTTCATGGCCTGTTCCAAGCACGACACCCTCAAACTGGCCGCCGAACTCGGCATCGGCGCCCTGGTGATGGGCTTCGCGGGCGCCGACGACGTGCGCGAGATGCGCAAGGTGTACGACGAGGCGCGTGCCACCCGCACCGGCGAGCGCTTCGTCTCCAGCGAGGTCAACGACCACCTCTCTGCGCTCTGCCCGACGATCGTGCTGGACGACGCGGACCGTGCCCTGCACCTGGGCACCCGAGGCCAGCGCTTCTTCGCCGAGTCCATCGCCCACTGGTACGGCAACGGGCCCGCCCCCACCGGTTGGGCCGAGGACGAGGACCACGCCGCCGCCCTCGCCCACCAGCGCGACGCACTGGTCGCCAGGCTGCACGAGGCGCACATCCCGGCCCGCCCGGTCGACACCGGCACCTTCAACGCCGATCACGCCTACGGCGACCCGCAGGCGGCCATCGCCTACGTCGAGCAGCTCCGCGCGATCGGCGTGGACGAGGTGATGTGCCTGATCCAGATGGGCACGGTGCCGCAGGAGGCCTGCATGGAGACCATCCGCCACTGGGGCGAGACCGTCATCCCGCACTTCCGCGCCCTGGAGGGCACGTGAGTATCACCCTGGACGACACGGCCGCCCTCTCAGCGCATGGGGTAGCGGGTGGCGAGCCGGGTCATGACGAGCCGGCGCTCGCCGGGGCCGAAGTAGTCGGGGTCGTCGGCCTCCACGACGAAGTCCAGCGAACGGTGGAGCCCGACGGCAGCCCGGTTGCCGGGCTCCACCGTCACACGGACGGCGTGCACCCCGTCGCGCTCGGCCCGGCGCACGGCGGCGGACAGCAGCCGCCGCCCGAGGCCGAGCCCCTGGTACCGCTTGTCGACCACCAGGTCCAGCACCCAACTCACCTGGGTGCGGGTCGAGTTCGCGACGAGCACGTAGCCGAGGACGGCCCCGTCGCCCTCCTCGAAGCCCTCCCGGCCTTCGAGGACGAGGACGCCCTCGCCGTGCACGTCCAGGAGCTGGCGCAGCACATGGGGACTGTAGGCATCGCCTCCGTACGCGGCGAGACCCAGGGCCATCACCTGCGGAAGGTCACTCTTCGTAGCCGAACGCACTTCGGCCGATTCGGTGCAGACCGGGGTATATCCATCTCCCTGCGACGCCATTTCGCCCTCATCTCCTCGTCCCCCCGGTGAATGTGCGCGAGCCTTGTCACTCGGTGTACTCGCCGGGGAGCGTTCTGTCCAGCGTCGGGACGGGGCGGGAGGAGGAGGGCGGTCGGGTTCCGGACCGTCCCCGGTCAGGCTCCGGACCGTTCCCGGAAGGCGGGGAGGGCGAAGAGGCGCTGCTTGGCCGTGTCGTCCGTCAACTCCACGAGCGGCAGCACCAGTTCCCACAGATTCTGTACGTCGACCTCGCGGGCCAGCGCGTCCAGTCGTACGTCGTCCAGCTCGCCCACGGTGTCGGCGACGACCTGCCGGGACTCCGGCGGCAGCACCTCCACCAGCGGCAGGAACACACCCCACAGCCCGGTGTCCACGACGGCCCGCACCGCCTGTCGCAGCACCTCGGGCGGCCGCAGCGCCGCGAGCCCGGCGACGGCGAGCCGCTCCTTCTCGTCCAGCAGGGCCACCAGCGGCAGCAGTGCCTCCCACAGGTCCTGCTCGGCCGTGGCCCGTACCAGCGCGTCCAGTTCCTCCTGCGGCCGGGCGGCCGTCAGCCGGGCGATACGGACCCGCTGTTCGCCCTCCACCAGACCGGCCACGGCGAGCGCCTCGGGCCAGCACCCGGCGGCGGAGGCGGCGGCGACGACCTGCCCGAGGCGCTCCTCCCCCATCAACTCCACGATCCTGCCCAGCCGTTCGGGCCGGTCCACGACGGCCCCCGTGCGCAGCACCAGCACGTCCGGGACCTGCGGCAGTATCCGCACGAGGGCCGACTCGCGGATCTCCCCGACGAAGCGGCCCATGGTGAGGTGGTCGCCGCGCTCGGCGAGGGCGACCGCGATCCGTACGACCAGGTCCTCGTCCAGGCTCTCGACGATGCCCGGAATGCGGCGCGGGTCCAGGTGCGGGCAGGACTCCGCGGTGAAGGGGACGGGCAGCTTCTCGATGATGGCGGCGGCCCGGTGCGGTTCCAGCCGTCCGGCGACGGCGGCGGCCAGGCGCGGGCCGAGCGCCTTCTGCGAGATCGCGGCGGCGACGGCGACCGGCACCAGCTTGGTGGCCTTCGCGATCCGGTCCAGCATGTCGGGCAGGGAGTCGAAGAGGGCGGCGGCGGCCTGTTCGCGCAGGCGACGCAGGTCGTCGGCGGGCAGGGCGGCGAGGAAGGCGAGGTTCTCGGGCTCCTCGCCGAGGAGGGCGGCGGTCTTCTGGATCTCGGCACGGTTGCGGAGCTTGTCCATGGCTGCGGTCACCTCACTGCTTGAACAGGATGCGGCGTACGGGTCCACGGGCGAGGGCGGGAACCAGGGCGAGGGCCTCCTCGGCGGCCTGGTCGAGCCCGGCGGCCCGGCGGGCGTGCTCGCGCTGCAACGCCCCGGCCAGCAGGTCGAGTTGACCGGCGTCGAGGTGTTCGGCGACCCCGGCGGGCGGCGGGGCGTGGAGTTCGGCGGCGAGCCGGGCGAGGGCCTGGCCGGCCGGGTCGGCAGATGCGTCGCTCAAGGGGGGCCTCCCGTTTGCTACGGATGGGTAGCGAGCGTGGAGCGGAATTGACTTTTAGTCAATAGGCCTTGCAGGAAAGGGAGTTGGCGGTCCCCGTGGCTGGAGACCTGGATCACTCTTGACCTCAAGTCCGCTTCAGGTCGGAGGGTATGAGCCATGAAGCCGATACGACTCTCCCGCCCCGCCCTCACGCTGGCGATCATCCTGCTCGGATACCTCACCCTCCCCATGTCGATGACCGGCACGACGATCGCCCTCCCGGAGATCGGCCGCGACCTGAACGCGTCCGGCCCCGGCCTCCAGTGGGTGGTGACGGGCTACTTCCTCACCGCGTCGGCGGTGATGCTGGTGGCGGGCTCGCTGGGCGACCTGTTCGGCCGCCGGAAGGTGTACGCGACCGGGGCCGCCGTCTACACCGCGGGCACGCTCGTCGCGTCGACCGCGCACGACATCCTGCTCCTGGACGCGGCCCGTACGGTCGCGGGCGCGGGGGCGGCCGGAGTGATGGCGGGCGGCGGCGCGATCCTCGCCTCGACCTTCCAGGGCGCGGCCCGCACCCGGGCGTTCGCGGCGATCGGCACGGTGGCGGGCATCGGCATCGCGGCGGGGCCCTCCCTGTCCGGACTACTGGTGGGCTCCTTCGGCTGGCGGACGACGTTCCTGGTGTTCGGGGTCGCGGGGATCGTCATCCTCGCGGCGACCCTGCTGATGCAGGAGTCGCGGGCACAGGTGCGGCCGAGGGTGGACCGGCCGGGTGCGGTGACGTTCATGGCGGGCCTGGCGCTGACGATGTTCTCGATCACCCAGACGGGGACGGTGCGGTGGGTGGGCCTGGCGGCCGGACTGGCGCTTCTCGCGCTCTTCGTCCGGATCGAGCGGCGGAGCGACCATGCCCTGTTGGACCTGGCGCTGGTGCGGAACCGGAGGTTCATGGGCTGGATCGTGGGCGGGACGGCGATCGGGATGGGCTCCTCGGGCGTAATGATCTACTTCCCCACCTTCCTCCAGGGTGCGGGCGGGCTGTCGGCGGGCGGGGCGGGGCTGGTCATGCTGCTGATGACGGCACCGGTGTTCGTGGTGCCGCAGGTGACGGCACGGCTGGTGAACCGGGGAGTGCAGCCCCGGCACCTGCTGGTGGCGGCGCTGGGCCTGTCCGCTGCGGGGAACGCGGTACTGGCGGTGGTCCTGCACCCGGGGATCGGTGCTGCGGGGCTGGCGGTGCCGCTCGCGCTGATCGGCGTGGCCAACGGGCTGGCGATGGGGCTGGTGGACGGTCAGGCGATGGGGCTCGTGGACCCGTCGCGGGTGGGGATGGCGTCCGGGCTGCTGAACACGGTGCGAGCGGGGTCCAACGCCATGATGATGGCGGTCTTCGGGGCGGTGCTGGTGGGGGTGCTCGGGATGCGGCTGGGGGACGGGGCGTTGGCGGCGGAGGTGGCGGCGGGGCGGCCCGGGGCGGGCCACGGGGTCGAGTTTGCGGGGGTGTGGCAGGTGGCGGTGGGGGCGGTCGCGGTGGCACTGGTGGGGGCGGGGGCTCTCGTGGGGTGGATGTTGCGGGGGCGGGGCCGGGTGGAGGACGGGGCGACGGTGGTTCCTGCGCGGGAGCGGGTGGGTGTGGGGCGGTGAGGGGTGGGTGGGCGGCACCCGGTGCGGGGGCGCTGCGCGGGGGTCGGGTCGGGGCGGCAGCCGGGGGCTTGGTGGGGTGCTGCGCGGGGGCTCGGTCGGGGCGGCACCCAGTGCCGGGGCGGGTTTCTCCCCTACCCGCCCCTTCCCGTAACCCTGCGGGGCAGTTGCACGGTTCCGTGCGGGTGCGTCGTGGCTGGTCGCGCAGTTCCCCGCGCCCCTGATGTGCCTGCCCTTCGGGCGGCATATCAGGGGCGCGCCAGCGTCACAGCCCGCGGGTCCGCGCACAGCCCGCGCGTCAGCAACTCGGCCCGCGCCAGGCATATCAGCCCGTCCGGCGTTTGAGGACGCGCGGGCGCAGCCCGTGCAGGGGGCAAGGGGCGTAGCCCCGGCAGGAACAGCAACCCTGCACCGAGCCCGCAGGGGTCAGAGGTCTTCGGCCAGGGGCAGCCTGTGCGCTCCGGGGAGGTATTCGTCGAGTTCGCCCGGGGTGAAGCGGGCCATTCCCACCACGTGCCAGAACTCGCCCTCCACGTCGCCCTCACTCTTGTAGCCGCCGCCCGGCGTCAGCGCCGCCCACGCTCCCGGGACGCCGACCAGCGTCGCGCGCAGGGTTGGGGAGCCGGTCGGGGGGATCGTCCAGAGGCGGACCGTCCCGTCTTCGCCCGCGCTGGCGAGCAGGTGGCCGTCCGGGGAGAAGCCCACCGACAGCACCCGGCCGGTGTGGGCCGCCAGGTCCGCGAGCTGTTCGCCGGTCTCCGCGTCCCAGAGCAGGACCCGCCGGTCGTCCCCGGCGGAGGCGATGAGCGGGCGGGTGGGGTGGGCGGCGACCGTCCAGAGGCGGCCGCCGAGGCCCTCCAGGCGGTGGGCGATCTCGCCGTCGCGCCACACCAGCACCGCCCCGTCCCACCCCGCGCTCGCCAGCCACTCGCCGCGCTCCCCGGAGCCGAAGGCGACCCCGTACACCCGGTCCTGATGGCCCGTCAGGTCGGCGAGGAGGGTGCCCGTCCGGCCCTCGCAGACCCGTACGTGGCTGTCGTCGCAGCCGGTGGCGAGGACGTCCGAGCCGCGCCGGAACGCTATCGACCGTACGCGTCCCCGGTGTTGGTCCAGGACGCTCACCTGGGCCCCCGTCGACCGGTACCAGAGCCGGACCGTGTCGTCGTCGTTGGCGGTGGCCAGCAGGGTGCCGTCGGTGGTGAAGGCGGCCGCCCACACGTGTTCGGTCTCCGCGTCGAACTCGCGGAGGTACTCGCCGCCGCCCGGATTCCAGAGGTAGACGTCGCCGTCGTTGCTCGCCGTGGCGAGGACGGATTCGGCGGGGCTGTAGACCGCGGAGACCAACCGGTCGCCCCGGCCGGTGAGTTCGTGGGTGCGCTGCCCGGTGCGGGTGTCCCAGAGCCGTACGACGCCGTCGTTGCCGGTGGCGGCGAGCTGGGAGCCGTCCGCGTTGAAGCGGACCGACACCACGCGCCGCCCGTGCCCGCGCAGGATGCGTTTGCCCTGGCCGGTGGCGGCGTCCCAGATGCGGGCGCCGCCGTCGTTGCCGACGGTCAGGAGCTGGCTGTCGCCGGGACGGAAGGCGCAGGCCCAGGCGGAGCCCCGGTGCTCGGCGGGCTGCCGGGGGCGCAGGGTGACGGTGTGGCCGCCGCTGCGGCGGTCGGCGACCGTCCACACCCGTACCGCGCCGTCGCTGTCGCAGGCGGCCAGCAGCCGTCCCTCGTCGCCGAAGAGGACCTGGTAGACCGCCCCGGTGAAGCTCTCCAGGGAGCCCGCCGGGGTGCCGACGACGGGGTCCCAGAGTTTGACGCGGCCCTCGGTGTCGCCGCTGGCCAGGAGGGTTCCGGAGGGGTGGAAGTCGAGGGTGTAGACGCGGCCCGCGTGGCCGGTCAGTTCGTGCAGCAGGGCTCCGTCCGAGGCCCGCCAGATCCGTACCGTCCCGCGTTCCTCCTCCCCCATGTCGGCGGTGGCCAGCAGGGTGCCGTCCGGGCTGAACCGGGCCCGGTAGACGGCTCCCCGGTGCCCGCCCGCCTCGTACGCGCACTCCCCCGTCGCCAGGTCCCACACCCGCACCCGGGCGGCCGCGTCGCCGGTGACCAGGAGGGTGCCGTCCGGGCTGAAGACGGTGGTGTAGACGGGCGCGGTGTGTCCGGGCAGGCGGTGCAGGGGCCGTCCGGTGGCCGTGTCCCAGACCGTGACGAGTCCTTCGCGGTCGCCGGTCGCCAGCCGGGTGCCCTCGACGTCGAGGGAGACCGGCCACACCCCGTCCGGGTGCACGTCGATGCGGTGGCGGCAGCGGCCGGTGACCGGGTCCCACAGGCGGACGGTCCCGTCGGAGCCGCCGGTGGCAATGGTGTCGGGGCGGAACTTGACGGCGTACACGCGTCCCACGTGGCCCTGGAGGGTGCGCAGGGCGAGGCCGTTGTCGGTGCCGCAGAGCAGGACGCCGCCGTCCTCGCTGCCGACGGCGAGGAGTTCCCCGTCGGGGCTGTACGCGATGGGCTCGGGGAGGCGGCTGGTGCGCATGTCGAAGCCGTACGGGACGCCCACGGCGGAGGGCCGGAAACCCGCCTCCACGGGCATGCCGGGCGCGACGGCCGCCCACCGCAACTCCGGTGCGCCGCGCACCTGTTCGTCGGCATCGACGTCGATGAGCGCGGCCCTCACCCAGCGGCTGCCGGTGAGCGTGACGTCCGCGACGCGGGCCCGGGTGAGGCGGGCGCGGGACAGGTCGGCGCGGGTGAGGTTCGCGCCGGTGAGGTCGGCACGGTCCAGGCGGGCGCCGGTGAGGCGGGCGTCGGTGAGGTCGGCGCGGGTGAGGTTGGCGCCGACGAGGGTGGCGTCGGTGAGGTCGGCGCCGGTGAGGTCGACGCCGGAGAAGTCGCGGTGCGAGAGGTCCTCCCCGGCGAGGCGGGCGCCGCGCAGGTCGGCGTGGGAGGGGACCTTGAGGCGGTTGCTGATGCGCAGGGCGTTGGCGCGGGCCGCGTCGCCGCCGCCGTGGCCCGGCGCGTCGAGGACGTTGCGTACCCAGCGGATGCACTTCTCGTGGTCGGCGAGGTCGCACAGGAACTCCACGGAGAGCTGACTGAGCAGCCCCGACGCCAGCAACCCGTGCTGTCCCCGGCCGAGTTGGGCGGCGGCCTCCCGGGCGACGAGCCACTCCACCACGGAGCCGTGGATGAACTGGAACACCCCGTCGTCGCTGCGCACCAGCAGTGTGCCCGCGCCGACGGCCTGCGCCGACTCGTGGACGGTCATCGGGGAGGCGGTGAGCCCGGTGAGGGTGCGCCCGGACATCTCGGTCAGCTCGTCCAGCCGCAGCGCGGTGCGCCCCGACTCCCACAGCCGCAGGGCGAGTGCGGTGACGGCCTTCCACAGGGCGTCGATGTTGAGTCCCGGCGGGGCTCCCGGCCCGCCCTGGGCGCGGGTTTCCTCGTAACTCAGCCAGGCCGTGAAGACGTCCTCGTACAGCCGTGCCGGACTGAGCGCCCGCCCGGCGCCCGCGACGGTGCGCAGCTGGTCGGCGGAGAGGTCGGCGACGAAGGACAGCAGCCGGGGGTTGCGGCACAGGGCGAGCAGGTCGGGGATGCCTTCGAGGAGGTGGAAGCGCTGGTCGGCGACGCGCTCGTCGCCGTAGGTGTTGCGCAGGTAGGCGTGGATCTGGCGGGGGGTGAAGCCCTCCACGGACAGGACCTTGCGCTGCGGGAGGAGGCCGACCTGCTCGCCGAGGGCGGTGAGGACCTGCTGCTGGTTCTTGAAGTGCTGGGTGCGGGAGCTGACGATGATCTTGGTGTTGCCGACGCAGGCGTCGATGAGGACCTTGAGGTGGTCGGCCGCGCTGTCGTAGGAGACCCGGTTGACCAGTTCGTCGAAGCCGTCGAAGAGGAGCACGACCCGCCCCTGGGCCAGCATGTAGCGCAGGGCGCGCAGGTCGATGGTGTCGACGTGGTGGCTCGCCAGGTGCGCGGCGACCAGACCTTCCAGGGACTGGGCCCGGTCGAGGGTGTTGAGGGGGATCAACAGCGGGATCAGGTGCGGGAGTTGTTCGGGGATACGACGGGCCAGCTCGCGCAGGGCGAAGGTCTTGCCGTGGCCGAAGTCGCCGAGGAGGAGCACGAAGCGGCCGTGGTCGTCGTCGAGGAGTTCCAGGAGTGCTTCCAGGAGCCCGTCGCGTTCGGTGGAGCCCTGGCCATCGCGGCGGGAGGTGTCGCGGTAGCGCTGCGGGAGGTAGAGGTCGGGGGCGTACTGGCCGCCCTCGTGCAGGGCGGCGGTCTGCGCGGCGACGTGCGCCCGCAGGTCGAGGAGCCCCTGGAACTGGAGGAAGCTGCGCACCTGCACCCGCACCCCGTGCCGGGCGGCCCGCTCGCGCAGCCCGCGCCCGGGCGCGTCCCCGGCGTACACGAGCACCGCTTCGGCGTCGGTGTCGGTGGCGTGCACCTGGGCGGTGAACCGGTCGAGGTCGTCCTCGGTGGGCGTGCCGGGGTGCACGGCGATGCGCTGCTGCCGTACGACGCCCTCCTCCTGCCAGGTGGCGAGGATCTGCGCCATGTCGTCGGGCGAGCGGCGGACGGCGTCGCGCAGGCTCACCCCCTCGCGTTTGACCCGGCAGATCTCCTTGACCCGCTCGACCAGGGAGTCGACGGGGTCCTCGGCGGGCACGGGCTCGGTCGTGGCCGCCGGGAACCCGAGGTCGGGCAGGTCGGGTACGGGGAAGACGCGCCCGGTGCGGTGCCAGGCGACGGGGTAGGACTCGGGGTCGGCGGCGGGCCGGTCGCTCCAGCGTTCGGCCCCCTCGGCGGTGACGCGCAGGAGCTGGAAGCGGGCGGGGGCGGCGGCCCCGAAGAGCTGGAGCGGCACGGTCCGTACGGCGGAACCCTTGCCGCCCGGGGTCTCTCCCGTACGGTCACCGGCGCGTCCGGCACCGGTCTGCCCGGCGGCGCCGCGTCCGGAAGCCTCAGAGACCCCGGAGGCCCCCGCCAGCTCCGCCCTGCTGGGCCGCCCGGTGGCCGTGCGCGGCCCTCCGGTCGGCCCGTGCAGCAGCAGGTTCAGCCGGGGTGCGGCGAGCCGGGCGAAGGTGTCGGCGTCGCGCAGCGCACCGGGTCCGCCTGCCGCGTCGCCGGGCCGGGAGGCCCCGCTCAGCGGATGCCGCAGGGCCCCGATCCGGAGCCAGCCCTCGGTCTCGTACCGGCGCAGCGCCTCGGAGAACCAGGCCGCCTGGTCGCGGCCGATGAGCCCGAACTGCTCCTCGGGGCGGTGGCTGAACCCGATCGAGGAGTTGAACCCGGCGACGACCGTGTTCAGCTCCGGCACCGGAAACAGGGTCCACGGCTGGTCGCTGTCGAAGACGGTGTCGAGCCCCTGGTAGAAGCTGCGGAAGAGGCGGGTGTAGTGCCGCCACTTGGGCCAGTACGGGGGCTGCGGGGCGACCTCGTCGGCCTCGCAGGTGTGGAAGTACCCCAGGCACGCGGCCCGGCTGACGTCCTGCCCGCCGGGCACGATCATCACCCGCTGCGGGGGCAGCTCCAGCTGGGAGCGCAGGGCGGTGAGGAAGGTCAGCGCCTGGTCGCACTCGCGGGGGCTGCCGGACGCGGTGAGGTCGCCCGTCACCACGAGGAGGTCGGGGGCGGGCGCGCCCGCGTCGCGCAGCTCGATCAGGTCGCCGCGGATCTCCCGGGCCAGGGAATCGGGTTCACGGCCGCGCCCGAAGTCGGGTCCCGCCAGGTGCAGCACGTTGACGGCGCCCTCGCCCTGCCCGGTCGTACCGCCGCCGGACAGGGGGTAGGCGGGGGCGGTGACGGGCCGTCTGCGCCCGGCCCAGCCGGGTCCGCCGAGCCTGCCGGGCCCGGGTGCCTCGGGCAGGTCGGGGGCGGCGGGCCGGGGGGTGGCCCGGCCGGGGAAGCCGGGTCGTACCGAAGGCCGGGCAGTGCCTTCGAGGGCCTGCTCGATACGGGTCAGGAGCAGCCCGCGCGCGGTCTGCGGGTCGGCGACGCCCACCAGGTCGACGTAGGTGAGCGTGGCCAGCAGCCCTTCGATGGGCGTGTCCTCGACCCGTACGGTCAGCAGCTTGCGCTCGGGGGCCTGCGGGGAGGACCGCAGGGCGGCCTGCCACTCCATCCGCCCGTACGTGGAGCGGGCGTAGTGGCGGGAGAGGACGGCGATGACGGCGGCGGACTCGCTGACCCCCCGGTCCATGAAGTCGATGAAATTGGTGCCCGCCACGAAGTCCCAGGCCTGGACGACCGTGCGGTATCCCGCGTCCTCCAGGGTCCAGGCGATCCAGGACGCCCACTGTTCGTCGGCCGGCGAATAACTGATGAAGAAGTCCAACTCGCTTGCCCCGTCCCCGAGTTCCCCGTGGGTGGCCATACGCCCCATGGTAAAGCGGCTGACGGGGGAATTAATGTGTCCCGCATGCACCGCCTCAGACGTCTTCACCCACTGGACTGGGTGGCCTTCGGGCTGCTCGCGCTCGGGCTGCTCGCCGTGGCGACCGGGCTGCTGCCGACGGGTCCCGCGGGTGACGTCATGGAGCGCATCGGCCCCCTGCTCCTGTTCCTGGCCACGGTGATCGTGCTGGGTGAGCTGACCGGCAAGGCGGGCGTCTTCGACGTGATCGCCTCCTGGGTGGCGCGCACGGCACGCGGCAACTACCTGGCACTGTTCGGCCTGTGCGTGGCCTTCGCGTCCGTCACGACGATCGCCCTGAACCTGGACACGACGGCGGTGCTCCTCACGCCGGTCATGCTGGCGCTCGCCACCCGGGTGGGCATCGCGGCGCTCCCGATGGCGATGACGACGGTGTGGCTGGCCAACACCGCGAGCCTGCTGCTCCCCGCCTCCAACCTCACCAACCTCCTGGCCGCCGACCGCATCGCGCTCTCCGCCTCGGGCCTGGCGGCGACCCTGTGGGCGGCGCAGCTGGCCTCCATCGCGGTGACGATGGCGTGCCTGTGGGGCTTCTACTGGCGGCGCGGCAAGCGGGGCGCGGACCGCTACGAGCCGCCGACGACACCGGTCCCGGCGGACCCGGTGCTGTTCCGGGTGAGCGCGGTCGCGTGCGCGGGCTTCCTCCTCGCCATCCTGGTGGCGGACGTGGAGCTGTGGATGGCGTCGGGGGCGGCGGCGCTGGTCGTGGTGGTGGTCTTCGCGGTGCGCAGGCGCGCCGAGCTGAAGTGGTCGCTGATCCCCTACCGGCTCCTCATCCTGGTTCCGGGGATGTTCCTGGTCGTGGAGACCATCAACTCCAACGGCCTGCACGCCCTCCTCTCGGCCGCCCTGGGCTCGGACGACGGGCTGCTGGGAATGCTGCGGTCGGCGGGCGTCGGAGCGGGCGTCTCCAACGTCCTGAACAACCTCCCGGCCTACGTCGCCGGGGAGGCCGCCATCCCCTCCGGCAACTCCCACCAGCTCCTGGCCCTGCTCATCGGCGTCAACGTCGGCCCGGTCATCACCCCGTGGGCGTCCCTGGCCACCCTCCTGTGGTTCGAGCGCTGCCGGTGGCACGGCACGCAGATCGCGCTCGGCCGCTTCCTGGGCACGGGCTTCGTGCTGGCAGTGACGGCGACACTGGCCTCGACGCTGGCACTGGCCGCCACCACCTGAGGCTCTGGCCGCCACCACCTGATCAACGGGCCGTCGCCCTCCCCACCTCTTCGAGTACGTGGTCCAAGGTCGCCCCGCGCCCCGCGACGAAGCTCCGCCCGCTCCCCGGCCCGCTGAACCCGGGCCGGAACGGCCCCCCGTCCAGCGTCCGCAGCTCCACCCCCGCCTCGGCGGCGAGCAGCGCCCCGGCGGGCAGGTCGACGCCCTCGGCCCGGTAGCCGACGAAGGCGTCGATGGCCCCCCGGGCGAGCAGGCTCCACCCCATGAGCGGCGCCCACAGCTGGAGCACCCGGCGGCACCGCTGCTCCAGCACCCCGCGCAGGGCGGCGGCGACGGGATCGGCGCGCGCCACCTCGTACCCCTGTGTCCAGGCGACGACGGGTCCGGCGGCGGGCAGCCGGGCCGGGGGTCCGGTGAGCGGGCCGCGCGGCCCGTGGGCCCCCCGCCCGGCGACGGCGTGCCAGGTCTGCCGGGTGACGGGCTCGTGGACGACGCCGACCACGGGCCGCTCGCCGAGGCACAGGCCGACCCCGACGACGTACACGCAGAGCCCGATGGCGATGTTGTTGGTGCCGTCGAGCGGATCGACCAGCCAGGTCCGTTCGCCCGCGCCGGACAGCACGCCCGCCTCCCCGGCCTCCTCCGACAGAATCCGGTCGGCCGGAAACCGGCGGCGGATGCGGTCCAGGACGATGCGCTCGGAGGCGAGGTCGAGGTCGGTGACGACATCGCCCGTGTCGCCCTTGCCGGTGACGGTGCGCAGGTCGCCGTAGCGCCCGCGCAGCAGGTCACCGGCTTCCTCGACCGCCGCGACGGCGACCTTCCGCTCGTCCTCGTACGGGTACGCGTACGTAGGTGCCTCAGGGGCCACGGCGGTCCATCCTCCCGAGCGCGGTGCCGACGGTGCGGGCGGTCCGGCGGGCGTCGCACAGGCGGCGGGCCGAACGGGTGGCGCGGCCGTCGAGCGGCCCCAGCGACAGGTCGGCGCGGCCGGGCCGGACCAGCCCCAGCACCAGTGTGGCGGCGGGCCGCCCGGCCTGGACGACGGTGGCGTGGAACTCCCCGGCGGGCAGGGTGTAGCTCTCGCCGCCGGAACTGATCCGGCGCGGTCCCGGGGCACTGCGTACGACCGTCGCGGTCGGGAGGATCTCGTCCGTCCCGTCCGGGTCGCTCCTGACCTCGAAGACGCGGTGGGTGGGCCGGTCGCCGCCGTCTTCCGTGTGCACCAGCAGGTTGGCCACCTGCCCGTACAGCACATGGCTGTGCAGGTCCCAACTGTGCGAGTGCAGCGGAGAGATGCCCGGCTCGGGTGCGGCGCCCTCCTCGAAGAGGTGCACGCACACGCCGCGCGGCCCCTCCCGCAGCAACGGCAGGCACAGGAAGCCGAGCGGGTGCCGGACGGCGGGCAACTCCCTCTTCCCGGTGGCGATGTCGAGGAGTGCGGTGCGGGCGCGGTCCCGCAGGAGGGTGGTGTGGTGGTCGTCGAGGGCGGTTTCGAGTTCGTCGTAATCCAGGATTGCGTCCATGCCGGTGCGCCCCCGCGGGGACGCCTCACCTCCGATAGGGGTCCTCCGCGTGCAGGGCCTTCACGATGATCTCGCCGACGTCGCCCTCGGTGAACGCGCGGGGCAGCCCGATCCCGAGCGCGTCGAACAGGGCCCGGACCTCGTCGACGGTGGGCTCGGGGGCGAGCTGCGGGGCCCGGCGCAGGTCGAGCTCGGTGGCCTGCTCGCGGCTCTGGTGGAGTTCGGTGACGTAGTAGTCGTAGAGCGGCTGGCCCTTGCGGATCAGCAGGTTGGTGCGGGACGGGTCGTCCTGCGTGATCACCAGGCACGTCTCGGACAGGTCGAACCGCAGCGTGGACACCACCGACGACAGATGGACGCCGATCTCCAGCGTGGCGAGCTGCTGCCGGTAACAGGCCGCCGCCAGCACGGTGGCGTACGCCTCCTTCTTGACCCGGTCGCGGGTCCACAGGGCGGCGGTGGCGGCGGCCCGCTCACCGGCGAACATCTGCCGGAAGCGGGAGTAGGCGGCGCAGGCGCGGTCGTCCGCCGGATTCACGATGTCGATTTTGATGTTGAGCTGGGAGCGCTGCTGCTTGGCGTACTCAACGCAACTCGGAAGGGTGACGGCCCGCAGATAGGTCCCGGTACCGCCCTTGAAGTACCAGAGGTGGGTCCCCCGGCGGGCGTCCCTGAGCGCCTCCGCCACCTCGTTGCCCAGCAGCGACGTGACCATCGCCTGGTCCTCCAGCGCCTGCCGGGTCCCGGCCAGCGCCTCCTGGATGCTGGCGGGCTGCCGTACACGCTCCACGATCGACCCGATGGCGAGCGCGCCGAGGACGAGCAGCGTCGCCCCGGACACCACGTCGTCGGTGAGGACGTCGCCGAAGATGTCGAGGAGGCCGATGGTGAGCGCGATGGCGGCCGCGACGACGACGTCGATGTTCTTCATGACCCAGGTGACGAACCGCTCGATCCGTCTCGCGGGCACGGTCATGTGCGGGCCTCCATGCTCTCAACTCCCCCGTGATTCCCCCTGATTACTCGATCGTAGGGAGGGGGAGGGCGGGGGCGCCAGGGGGCACGGTGGGCGGTTGGGGGCACACCGTACGGACCTGTCGAACAGGTCGCCCGCCACGCCCTCTTCTGGAACCATGTCGTCACCACTTCTCCGGGGCGAGGGGGCTGCGAGGTGGGCGAACGGGACGGAGCACGGCGGCGGGCCCTGCTGATCGGGATCACCGCAACACCGGACGTGACCGGCCGCCCGGAACTCGCCGACGCCTTCCCGCCGCTGCCCTTCGCCGACACGGACGTGGACCTGCTGCGCCGGGTGCTGGAGAAGTCGCGGTACGAGGTCACCGCCTGCCACCCGGGGCACCCGGACCCCGCCCTGCGGCCGGTGACGCGCGGCAAGCTGCTGGGGAGGCTGTCCGCGTTCCTCGCGTCCTGCACGGCGGGCGACACCGCGCTGATCTACCTCACCGGCCACGGCGAGCACATCGACGGCCGGGACTACCTCCTGCCCGAGGACGCCCAGCCCGGCCGCCCGCTCCCCGACGGCAGCCTGCCGCTCGACCCCGGCACCCTGCTGGCCGCCGACCCGCTCGGACTGCTGGACGCGGGGGTGCCCGAGGGCACGACGGTCGCCGTCTTCCTCGACATGTGCCGCACCCGGGGGCCGCGGCTCGGCCCGCCCCGGACGGTGCTGTCGGGGCACTCCGGGGTGTTCTGGCTGTACGGAGCGGGGCTGGGCCGGGCGGCGCACGCCGACCCCGTCGCGGGCAGCTTCTTCGCCCGCGCCCTGGCGGACGCCCTCGCCCCGCACACCCCGCCGACGACCTTCCACGCGATCGCCCGGCACACAGAGACGGTGCTGCGCGGCTCACTCTCCGGCCGGACCCACGAGCGGCCCGAACTCCAGTCCCTGGTGCACCACCTGGACCGGGAGTCCGCCGACCGGCCGGCGCTGTGCGAGGGCTCGGAGCAGATCTCCCGCTGGGAGGCGGCCGTACGGGACAGTCCGCTGTGGCGGCACACGCGGGGCACGGCCGAGGAGCGGGAGCGGGCCGTGGCCGCACTGGGTGTCCTGGTCGGGGAGGTGGTCCGGCTGGGTGCGGACTCCGAGGCCCGCCACGAGGACCCGTGGACGGACGCCGCGAACCCGGGGGCGGTGGCCGAGCGGGTCTACGCCCGGCTCGGCGAACTGGTCGGACGGGCCGCGCCACAGGGAGCGGACCGGCTGTCGCCCGCCGAGACGGCGGTGCTGCTGGCCGCGCCCGCACTGCACGAGGGGATCGTCACGCTGGTGCTGCACGACCTGCGCACCGCGTACGCCGCCGCGGCCCCGCACACGCTGCCCGGCCGTCTGGCGCACGTGTACGCCGACGCGGTGGACGTGCACCGGGCGCACGGCCAGCTCGCGGCCACCGCCGACACCCTGCGGGCCCGCGGCCTGCACGACGCGGCACGCGCCGCCGACCACTGGCTGCGGCACCGGTTCATCGCGGACTGGGACCTGCCCTGGGAGCAGACCGGCGACTACCCGGAGGTCGAGGAGCTGATCGGCCTCGCGGCCGACGCGGTGTGCCCTGCCGGGACAGGGCCGCGGCAGCGCCTTCGGCTCCAGATCAGGCAGGTGGCGGGCCATCTGACCGTACGGCCCGCCGACAGCCCCCGCATCAACGACGCCCGCCGGCGTCCCGCCGACGGCTGGGACACCGCCCAGCCCGTTCCCGGCCAGTACTGGCGGGGCCCGCAGCTCGCCCAACTCCTGTGGACGGCAGGCCTGTTGGCGGGCGATCCGCGTCTGATGTCCGGCGATCTGGTCGAGCACCTCGCCGCGCACAGTCCACTGCGCCCCGCCGAGGTGCTGGCCTCCCTGTCCTCCGGACTCGCCTATGCGCCGGACGAGGACGGCGACCGGCTCGACGTGCACTTCGCCTGCCCGCATCCGGCCCTGCACGCCGCCGTCGAGGAGCTGGCCGCCCGGGCCGACAGCACGGTGCGGACCCTGCACGCGGCCGGGCCGGTGCCGCCCCTGCTGCGCGGGGTGCCGCGAGCGGTGGGCACGGCGGAACTGCGGCCCGAGCGGGACGCGTACCAGAACGACAGGTACGAGGCGCCGCTGGCGCGGTTCCGCCTGGCGGAGGAGGAGATCCGGCCGCTGCTGATGGGCGTCCAGCTGTACGGCGACCGGATGCTGGCCGTGCGGGAGCTGTACCAGAACGCGCTGGACGCCTGCCGCTACCGGACGATGCGCAACGCGTACGGCAGCAGGGGCGGCGCGCCGCCGCCGTGGGGAGAGCCGACGATCCGGTTCGCGCAGGGCGCGGACGAGCGGGGCCGCCCGTACATCGAGTGCGAGGACACCGGCATCGGCATGGACCGGGCCGCGCTGACGTCGATGTTCGCGCGGGCCGGGAAGCGGCACGAGCAGGACGCCCGGTTCATCCAGGAACGGCGGGACTGGCGGCGGGCCGGGATCGAGGTGATCCCGCTCAACAGCCGTTTCGGCATCGGGGTGTTCAGCTACTTCATGCTCGCGGAGGAGGTCGTGGTCTGGAGCACCCCGGTGGACGTGCACGGCAGTCCGCTGCCCCGGGAGAGCATCCGCGCGGAGATCCGGGCGGGGTCGGGGCTGATCCAGTTCCGGCCGCCGGAGCCGTCGCTGCTGCGGCAGGGGGGTACGCGGGTGCGGCTGTACCTGAGCGCGGAGGTCACACAGCGGGTGTCGGTGGCGGAGACCTTGCAAGACCACCTTCAGGTGAGCGACTACGAGGTGACGGTCACCGAGGACAACCCCTGGGCCGACCTGGCGTGGGTCCGGGAATGGAAGTCCGGTGAACTCATGTCGTCCGACGACTGGTTCGGTTCCCCGTGGAAGGTGACCAAGGACGCCTGGCTGGTCCAGGGCGACGGCCGGATGCTCCTCGACGGAATTCTGGTGCCCAACACCCTGGGCGCGTACGGCCGTGTGGTCAATGTCCGGGAACGCCATCGGCCGCAGCCCAGCGTGGATCGCAACAGCCTGCTCTCGTACGACAAGGAACTTGTCCTCATGGAGGTGATAGACGGGGTACGGACGGAACTCCCGGGGTGGGAAGAGGTCTGGATGCCGTCGTTGTGGGCTCTCGTGTCCGACGAGCCCCTGCTGGGCCTGGCGGTGACGGCTGCCCTGCTGCCGACGGCAACGGCCGTGATAGACACCTGGGGGCAGGATGACACAGCCGTCCACCGGATACCGCTCTCCTCCGCCGGCTGCTTCCCGCTGGACGCGGGGGACATCCGTTGGGATCGCTTCCTCTCCCACACTCACCACGGTCCCAGGTTTCACCTCCTGCGTCTGTGGCGGAGAACCCTGCTGGAGCAGGACCTGAACCTGGACGACACCGAACGCTTCCGTTTCGCGGGCTACCCGGAGCCCGAAGCCCTCGACGCCCTGCTGTTCCGCTCCCTCCCCCACACTCCCTGCACGGCGCTGGAGACTGCCGCCGACGCGGAAATCACCCTCGGTGCGGCCCTGCGCGCACTGCGCAGGTACGCCGTCGCGGGCGTTCCGATTCCGGCCGCCGCCCAGATCCGCGCGCTACGCGAGCTGCGCCCCACCCTCGCCATGGTCAAGCTGCACCAGCACTACCGGGACATCGAACGGCTGATGTGTGAACGCCCCGCACACGAGCGGCCCGCCCGCCACGCACCGCTCGTCATGGCATCGGCGAACTACGGGTTCACGCTGGGTGAGGCCGCGTCGCTCCTGGAACGGTTGCGTCGCCTGGACCCGGCACTGCCGAGTCCGCCACACCTGGACGACTCACTCGCGGCGGAGCGCCTGGCCCCCGAGGCCTCCGCGTGGGTGCTCGACGGCATGAGCTACGACGACCAGTCGTGGGCGTCCGGCATGCTCCCCATCGTCGAGACGCTCGCCACCCCGCACCACGATTCGACCTTCCGCATCCAGCTTCATCTGCGTCTCGCCCCCCTCGGCCTCTCCGTCCCTCCCGGACTCGACGTCGGCGCGCTGAGCCGCCCCGGCCGCGCCCCGATCGATCGGCGTCTTCTGTCCGAAGGCTTCAACGGCGAATCCCCGTGGTGGCACGAGGCACCCTCGCTGCGCGATCTCGCCCGGGGCTCCGGACAGCTGTGCGAACCGCTGGGACGGCTGGCCGCTATGACCCGCAAGGCGCTCCTGGGCACCGGCCTGAACGTACCGGCACCTCCCAGGGAGGCGGCACGCTGGACCGCCTCCAAATGGGTCGCGGACTTCCTCGGCGCCGCTCCGCAAGGCCGCCTCCGCCCCCTGCACATCATCCTCGACTTCTGGACGAACGACCGCACCCTCCCGGACCGCGGCACCTTCGCACGCGACCTGCGCATGCTGGGCCGCTGCGGCATCGTCGCCGACAGCACCCCGCAGGCGTGGACGCGGGCGACGAAGGTCCTGCGCGGGGAACTACGGCTGGGCCTGGCACCGGTCCTGGCATTCCTGGCCGAGAAGTCGCGGAGCGCGAACGATTTCACGATCACGCATGCCGACCTCGTCCGGTTCAGCTCCTCCCACAGGGTCTCCCTGGGCGAGGCTGTCGGGCTCTTCACGCAGGCCAGCTCCGCCCTAGGGCTGGACACACCGGAACTCCCTGCGGGAACCAGCCGGTTGACGCCTTCGAAGGACATCGAGGCGGCCCTGGCCCCCGAAGACGACTTCTGCGAGACCGATCGCGTCCTCCCCCTCGCCCGCCTGCTCTCCCACGCGGCGGACACCGGCCGCCCGCTCGCCGCGAGCATCCGCACCCTCCTCCCCTACACTCCCCTCGATCTCCCGAACCCGCCGCCGCTCCCCGCACCCGACACCCTGGGCCCGCTCGCCGGCCTCCGGCCCGACGCCCTCGACCTCGCCGCCTTCGACCGCACCCTCCTCGGCCCCGGCACGCTCGGCCCCCTCGAACTCGTCCTGACGGCAGGCCGGTTGGGGTGGTCGCTGGGCCGGACGTACGACCGGTACGTCCCCTTCCACCGCCTCGGCCTGCATGTCACCGTCCGCGAGCCCACCTCCGCCGAAGCCGCCCTCGAACCCGACTGGCGGGACGTGATCCTCCTGACCGCCGAGCTGACCGGCCGCGCCCCCGCCCTGTCCGGGCCCGTGGACCCCGACCACATCGCCCTCTGCTCCGAGGAGACCGGCCTCTTCCCCGTCGAGGTCCGTCTCCGCCTCGCCTCCTACGCCGACCTGCTCTCGTTCCAACTCCCTTCGGAGGAAGGCCCGTTCTCATGACCCCCGCCACCCACTACGACGAATCCGCCGCCACGCACCCCCCGCAGACCGCCTTCGCGTGGACCTACCGCACCGACGGCCAGGAGCGGTACGAGGCCACCGGCCCCTGCCCGGTCTGCGGCTGCACCTTCACCGCCCGCTGGCCCTGGGGGCAGTCGGTGACCGGCAAGGGCGGCTTCGACCGCCGCCGGGAAGCACCCGACACCGCCCAGCCGTGGGCGCACTTCTGCGTCTGCCGCGCCCCGCACCTGGGCCGCCCCGCCGGAATCACCTCGGGCTGCGGGGCCTGGGTGACGATCGCGGTACCGACCGCCGGGCTGCCGCGGTGAACCCGGGCGGCGGCTTCACCGAGGAGCAGCTGCGGCGGGCCACCCGCCGGGCCGCCGAGGCGGCGGAGCCCGAGCAGCAGCTGAGGCTCGCCCAGCAGCAGGCCACCGGCTACCGGAACTTCCTCTCCTCGCTGACCGGCCTGCTCACGGCCGTGTTCGTCCTGAAGGGGCAGGAGAACCTGAGCAAACTGCCCGGCACCTGGCGCTGGACGGTCATCGGTCTGCTCGTCGCCGCGTTCGTCGCGCTGATCACCGCGTCGTGGCTGATGGTCTCGGCGGTGGACGGGAAGCCGGGACGGCAGCGGGTGATGGTCGCCCATGAGCTGCTGGCGGGCGAGGTCAGGAGGGTGCGGGCCATCTGGCGGATGGTGGAGTGGGCGCGCTGGCTGGCCCTCTTCGGGGTGCTGGCGGTGGCCGCCGCCGTGCTCGTCACGTGGGTCGCGCCCAGTACGTGAACGCGCCGCGGCGCCTGCCCCTTGTCCGGTCGGGGACGAGGTGGGGCAGGCGCCGCGTTCAGTTCCGCACGACGCTGGGCGGGACGAATGTGGGGTTTGTACTCAGGACACCGTACGCCAGGTCATAACGGCGGCGCACAGTGCCCCGGGATCAGACGGTCAGCGCCCGGTCCGTCGGCTTCACCGGGGCCGGGAGCGCGCTGACCCCGGTCAGGTAGCGGTCCACGCCTCGGGCGGCCGAGCGGCCCTCGGCGATGGCCCAGACGATGAGCGACTGGCCGCGGCCCGCGTCACCGGCGACGAAGACGCCGTCGACGTTGGTGGCGTAGTGGGAGTCACGGGCGATGTTGCCCCGCTCGTCCAGGGCGAGCCCGAACTGCTCGACCAGGCCGTTCGACTGGTCGGTGCCCGTGAAGCCCATCGCGAGGGTGACCAGCTGGGCCGGGATGACCCGCTCGGTGCCCGCCTTCTGCTCCAGCTTGCCGTCCTTGAACTCCACCTCGATGAGGTGCAGCTCCTGCACGTTGCCGTCCTCGTCGCCCTCGAAGTGGGTGGTGGAGACGGAGTAGACCCGCTCGCCGCCCTCCTCGTGCGCGGAGGTGACCTTGTACAGCATGGGGAAGGTCGGCCAGGGCTGGCCCGGGTTACGGTCCTCGCCCGGCTTCGGCATGATTTCGAGCTGGGTGACCGAGGCGGCGCCCTGGCGGTGGGCCGTGCCCACGCAGTCCGCGCCCGTGTCGCCGCCGCCGATGACCACGACGTGCTTGCCCTCGGCGGTGATGGGGGCCACGGTCAGGTCGCCCTCCTGCACCTTGTTGGCGAGGGGGAGGTACTCCATCGCGAAGTGGATGCCGTTCAGGGAGCGGCCCGGGACCGGGAGGTCGCGGGAGACCGTCGCACCGGCGGCGACGACCACCGCGTCGTAGCGGCGGCGCAGCTTCGCCGCGTCGACGTCGCGGCCGATCTCCACCTCCGTACGGAACTTGGTGCCCTCCGCCCGCATCTGCTCGATGCGGCGGTTGATGTGCGACTTCTCCATCTTGAACTCGGGGATGCCGTAGCGCAGCAGGCCGCCGATGCGGTCGGCGCGCTCGTACACGGCGACCGTGTGGCCGGCCCGGGTGAGCTGCTGGGCGGCGGCCAGACCGGCGGGGCCGGAGCCGATGACGGCGACGGTCTTGCCGGAGAGGCGCTCCGGGGGCTGCGGGGTGACGTCGCCGCTGTCCCAGGCTTTGTCGATGATGGTGACTTCGACGTTCTTGATGGTGACGGCGGGCTGGTTGATCCCGAGGACGCACGCCGACTCGCAGGGGGCCGGGCAGAGGCGGCCGGTGAACTCCGGGAAGTTGTTCGTGGCGTGCAGGCGCTCGGAGGCGGCCCGCCAGTCCTCGCGGTAGGCGTAGTCGTTCCACTCGGGGATGAGGTTCCCGAGCGGGCAGCCGTTGTGGCAGAACGGGATGCCGCAGTCCATGCAGCGTCCGGCCTGCTTGCTGATGATGGGGAGCAGGGACTTGGGAACGTAGACCTCGTTCCAGTCCTTCACCCGGTCCTCGACGGGGCGGGACTGGGCGACTTCGCGCCCGGTGGTCAGAAAGCCCTTGGGGTCAGCCATTGGTCGCCGCCTCCATCATCTTCTCGGTGGTCTCCTGCTCGGAGAGCCCGGCGGTCTCAGCGGCGTCCTTGGCGGCGAGCACTGCCTTGTACGTGGAAGGAATGATCTTGCTGAAGCGGGCTGCCGCTGCGGGCCAGTCGGCCAGCAGCTTCGCCGCGACGGTCGAGCCGGTCTCCTCCTGGTGGCGGCGCACGACGTCGTGCAGCCACTGCTGGTCGGAGGTGGACGGGGCCTCGATCGCGCCCAGGTTGCCCGCGTTGACGTTGTTGCGGTCGAGGTCGATGACGTACGCGATGCCGCCGGACATGCCGGCTGCGAAGTTGCGTCCCGTCTCGCCGAGGACGACGGCGTGGCCGCCGGTCATGTACTCGCAGCCGTGGTCGCCCACGCCCTCCGAGACGACCGTCGCACCGGAGTTGCGGACGCAGAAGCGTTCGCCGGTGCGGCCGCGCAGGAACAGCTCGCCGCCGGTGGCGCCGTAGCCGATCGTGTTGCCCGCGATGGTGGAGTACTCGGCGAGGTGGTCGGCGCCCCGGTCCGGGCGGACGACGATCCGCCCGCCCGAGAGGCCCTTGCCGACGTAGTCGTTGGCGTCGCCCTCCAGGCGCAGGGTCACGCCGCTGGGGACGAAGGCGCCGAAGGACTGGCCGGCCGAGCCGGTGAAGGTGATGTCGATGGTGTCGTCGGGCAGGCCGCCGCCGCCGAACTTCTTGGTCACCTCGTGGCCCAGCATCGTACCGACGGTGCGGTTGATGTTGCGGATGGCGATCTGCGCGCGGACCGGCTGGGCGGCCTCGGCGGAGTCGGCGCTCAGGGCGTCGGCGGCCAGCTTGATCAGCTGGTTGTCCAGGGCCTTCTCCAGGGCGTGGTCCTGGACGGTGACCTGGTGGCGGACCGCGCCCTCGGGCAGCTCGGGCACGTGGAAGAGGGGGGCCAGGTCGAGGCCCTGCGCCTTCCAGTGCTGCACGGCCCGGTCGGTGTTGAGCAACTCGGCGTGACCGACGGCCTCTTCGAGGGTACGGAAGCCCAGCTCGGCCAGGATCTCCCGGACTTCCTCCGCGATGTACTGGAAGAAGTTGACGATGTACTCGGCCTTGCCGGAGAAGCGCTCGCGCAGCACCGGGTTCTGGGTGGCGATGCCGACGGGGCAGGTGTCGAGGTGGCAGACGCGCATCATGACGCAGCCGGAGACGACGAGCGGCGCGGTCGCGAAACCGAACTCCTCGGCGCCCAGCAGGGCGGCGATGACGACGTCGCGGCCGGTCTTCAGCTGGCCGTCGGTCTGCACGACGATGCGGTCGCGCAGGCCGTTGAGCAGCAGCGTCTGCTGGGTCTCGGCGAGGCCGAGCTCCCAGGGGCCGCCCGCGTGCTTGAGCGAGGTGAGCGGGGAGGCGCCCGTTCCGCCGTCGTGGCCGGAGATCAGGACGACGTCCGCGTGGGCCTTGGAGACGCCCGCCGCGACCGTGCCGACGCCGACCTCGGAGACCAGCTTCACGTGGATGCGGGCCTGCGGGTTGGCGTTCTTGAGGTCGTGGATCAGCTGGGCGAGGTCTTCGATGGAGTAGATGTCGTGGTGCGGCGGCGGGGAGATGAGGCCCACGCCCGGCGTCGAGTGACGCGTCTTGGCGACCCACGGGTAGACCTTGTGGCCGGGCAGCTGGCCGCCCTCGCCGGGCTTCGCGCCCTGCGCCATCTTGATCTGGATGTCGTCCGCGTTGACCAGGTACTCGCTGGTGACGCCGAAGCGGCCGGAGGCGACCTGCTTGATGGAGGAGCGGCGCGCCGGGTCGTACAGACGCTCCGGGTCCTCGCCGCCCTCACCGGTGTTGGACTTGCCGCCCAGCTGGTTCATGGCGATGGCGAGGGTCTCGTGCGCCTCCTGCGAGATGGAGCCGTACGACATGGCTCCGGTGGAGAAGCGCTTGACGATCTCGGACGCGGGCTCGACCTCGTCGATGGAGATCGACTCACGGTCGCCCGCGAAGCCGAAGAGGCCGCGCAGTGTCATCAGCCGCTCGGACTGCTCGTTCACCCGGTCCGTGTACTGCTTGAAGATGTCGTAGCGCCGGTTGCGGGTGGCGTGCTGGAGGCGGAAGACCGTCTCCGGGTCGAACAGGTGCGGCTCACCCTCGCGGCGCCACTGGTACTCGCCGCCGATCTCCAGGCGGCGGTGCGAGGCGGCGATGCCGGAGGCGGGGTACGCCTTGGCGTGCCGGGCGGCGACCTCCTTGGCGATGACGTCCAGGCCCGCGCCGCCGATCTTGGTGGCGGTGCCGTTGAAGTACGTGGCGACGAACTCCTCGTCCAGGCCGACCGCTTCGAAGACCTGCGCGCCCCGGTAGGAGGCGACGGTGGAGATGCCCATCTTGGACATGACCTTCAGGACGCCCTTGCCGAGGGCGTAAATCAGGTTGCGGATGGCCTGCTCGGCGTCGTCCGTCTCGATGAAGGTGCCCGCGCGGACCAGGTCCTCGACGGACTCCATCGCGAGGTACGGGTTGACGGCCGCGGCCCCGTACCCGATGAGCAGCGCGACGTGGTGCACCTCGCGGACGTCTCCGGCCTCGACCAGCAGGCCCACCTGGGTGCGCTGCTTGGTGCGGATGAGGTGGTGGTGGACGGCCGAGGTGAGCAGCAGCGAGGGGATCGGCGCGTGCTCGGCGTCGGAGTGCCGGTCGGAGAGCACGATCAGGCGTGCGCCCGCCTCGATGGCGGCGTCGACCTCGGTGCGGATCTCCGCGATCCGGGCGGCCAGGGCGTCGCCGCCGCCGCTCACCCGGTACAGGCCGGAGAGGGTCGCGGCCTTCATGCCGGGCATGTCGCCGTCGGCGTTGATGTGGATGAGCTTGGCCAGCTCGTCGTTGTCGATCACCGGGAAGGGGAGGGTGACCGAGCGGCAGGACGCGGCGGTCGGCTCCAGGAGGTTGCCGGCCGGGCCCAGCGAGGAGCGCAGCGAGGTGACGAGTTCCTCGCGGATGGCGTCCAGCGGCGGGTTGGTGACCTGCGCGAAGAGCTGGGTGAAGTAGTCGAAGAGCAGCCGGGGGCGCTCGGAGAGGGCCGCGATCGGGGAGTCCGTGCCCATGGAGCCGAGCGGCTCGCCGCCGGTGCGGGCCATGGGGGCGAGGATGATGCGCAGCTCTTCCTCGGTGTAGCCGAAGGTCTGCTGGCGGCGGGTGACCGAGGCGTGGGTGTGCACGATGTGCTCGCGCTCGGGGAGGTCTTCGAGCTCGATCTCGCCGGTTTCGAGCCACTGCTGGTACGGGTTCTCGGCGGCGAGGCCCGCCTTGATCTCGTCGTCCTCGACGATGCGGCGCTCGGCGGTGTCGACGAGGAACATCTTGCCGGGCTGGAGGCGGCCCTTGCGGACGACCTTCGCGGGGTCGATGTCCAGGACGCCGACCTCGGAGGACAGGACGACGAGGCCGTCGTCGGTGACCCAGTAGCGGCCGGGGCGCAGGCCGTTGCGGTCGAGGACCGCGCCGACCTGGGTGCCGTCGGTGAAGGTGACGCAGGCCGGGCCGTCCCAGGGCTCCATCATCGTGGCGTGGTACTGGTAGAACGCGCGGCGGGCCGGGTCCATGGAGTCGTGGTTCTCCCACGCCTCGGGGACCATCATCAGCACCGAGTGCGGCAGCGAACGGCCGCCCAGGTGCAGGAGTTCCAGCACCTCGTCGAAGGACGCCGAGTCGGAGGCGTCCGGCGTACAGACGGGGAAGATCCGGTCGAGCTTCTCCGCACCGAAGAGGTCGGAGGCGAGCTGGGACTCGCGGGCCTTCATCCAGTTGCGGTTGCCCTTGACCGTGTTGATCTCGCCGTTGTGCGCGACGAACCGGTACGGGTGGGCCAGCGGCCAGCTGGGGAAGGTGTTGGTGGAGAACCGGGAGTGCACGAGGGCCACGGTGGTGGCGCAGCGGCGGTCGGAGAGGTCCGGGAAGAACGGCTCCAGCTGTCCGGTGGTGAGCATGCCCTTGTAGACGAGGGTGCGCGCGGAGAGCGACGGGAAGTACACACCGGCCTCACGCTCGGCGCGCTTGCGCAGGACGAACGCCTTGCGGTCGAGCACGATGCCCGTGCTCTCACCGTCCGAGACGAAGAGCTGCTTGAAGGTCGGCATGGTGGCGCGTGCGCCGTTGCCCAACAGGGCGGGGGTGACGGGGACTTCACGCCACCCGAGGACGGTGAGGCCCTCTTCGCCCGCGATCGTCTCGATCTGCGAGACGGCGTCGGCGGCGAGCGCGTCGTCGGAGGGCAGGAACGCAATGCCGACGGCATATGCCCCAGCTGCCGGAAGCTCGAATTCCACCACGTCCCGGAGGAAGGCGTCCGGGACCTGGAGCAGGATTCCGGCACCGTCGCCGGAGTCGGGCTCGGAGCCGGTGGCACCGCGGTGTTCGAGGTTGCGCAGTACGGTCAGCGCCTGCTCGACCAGCTCATGGGAGGCCACACCGGTAAGGGTGGCGACAAAGCCGACGCCGCATGCGTCGTGCTCGTTGCGGGGGTCGTACAGCCCCTGCTGGGCGGGGCGACCGTCCATGGGCGACCAGGCGTGGGTACGCATCGGCACTCCCGTCGTCGTCGTGGCATATGCAGATACCGAGGGACGACACTGGCCCTCCGCGAAATTTCGTGCAGGTTACATGATGGCTGGCTTCTCGGGAAGCGGAAGGCTCATTCCACCATGCGGACACCGCGCAGAGCGGTGGATGTGGTGCGGAGGCGGACAGATCGCCATTCTCCGGACCGTAGCGAAGCAAGCTTCGTTGCCTGCGGCGCTTACGGCTCATGCCCGGCGGTCAACTAGACGAAACCGATGAGTAACGACTACTTATGCGACACCTTGCATATAGCCACATCCTACGGGGAGAGTCCCGGATTCGCGCCGGGGCGTACGTCACACTCTCCCCCGGTACGACGAAACCCCCGGCAGCCCTTGCCACCAGGGGTTTCCACCCCGTAACGGGGGCGTGCGACAGCGTCAGAGCGCCGCCCCGAAGAGCGCACCGAGCCCGTACGTCACCGCCGCGGCGGCCCCGCCGAGCGCGAGCTGACGCAGCCCGCTGAACCACCAGGTCCGCGCCGTCACCCGCGCCACCACGGCCCCGCACCCGAACAGCCCCACCAGCGCCAGCAGCACCGCGGGCAGCAGCGAGGTCGCACCCAGCAGATACGGGAGTACGGGCAGCAGCGCACCCAGCGCGAACGCCCCGAACGACGACACGGCGGCCACCAGCGGCGACGGCAGATCGTCGGGGTCGATCCCCAGCTCCTCCCGCGCATGGATCTCCAGCGCCTGCTCGGGGTCGACGGACAGCTGCCGGGCGACCTCGCGGGCGAGTTCGGGCTCGACACCGCGCGACACGTACAGCGCGGCCAACTCCCGCTCCTCGTCGGCGGGGTGCTTCTTCAGCTCCTCGCGCTCGACGTCGAGTTCGGCCTGGACGAGTTCCCGCTGGGAGGCGACGGAGGTGTACTCGCCCGCCGCCATGGAGAAGGCACCGGCCGCGAGGCCCGCCAGCCCGGTGATGACGATCGTCTGCTGCGAGACGGCGCCACCGGCCACACCGGTCATCAGCGCCAGGTTGGACACCAGCCCGTCCATCGCCCCGAACACGGCGGGCCGCAGCCAGCCGCCGTTCACATCCCGGTGGGTGTGGTTGTCGCGGTGCGCCTCGTGCAGTGTCGCTTCGGTCTCGATGATCGCCATGCTCGTCTTCCCCGTGCCCCTCTTCGGTCCTGCGGTCGGGGTGCGCCCCGACGAGATCGAAAATACGCACGATTCAAAGCTCGCGCTAGCAAGGAAGGCCGTACTTACTTGGTACGAGGGGGAGTTGACCCGCCCTTTCCAAGGCAAGCCTTCCCTCACCAGCCCGGGCCGCCGCGCCCCCGCCCGGCGGTCGACCGGGTGACACGTGGGGCGTGGCCGAGCCCCGGCACGGCCCCGGTGTGGCACAGATTTCGCATGGACCTGACCACACGCCCCGCGACGCCCCCGCCCTCCCCGGCCGCGGCGCCCGCCCGTTCCCCGCTCGACCGGGCGCGGGGGGCGCTTCTGGGGCTGGCCGTCGGCGATGCGCTCGGGGCTCCGGCGGAGAACCTCAAGCCCTCGGAGATCCGGCGGCGTTGGGGACGTATCGAAGGCTTCGTCTCGGACGACCCCGCCGGTACGGACGACACGGAGTACGCGATCTTCTCCGGCCTCCTCCTCGCCCAGCACGGCTCCGCGCTCACCGTCTCCCACGTCGAACGCGCCTGGCACCACTGGATCGCCGACCTGGACGAGGGCCCGTTCCGGGGCGCGGGCTTCAGCGAACGCGGCACGCTGGAGAACCTCCGCCGGGGTCTCGCCGCCCCCATCTCCGCCCAGCACCGGCACGCCTGGAGCGACGGGCTCGCCATGCGCGCCGCCCCCTTCGGCGTGTACGCGGCGGGCGATCCCGCCGAGGCCGCCCGCCTGGTCGCGATCGACGGCACGGTCAGCCACGAGGGCGAGGGCATCTACGGCGGCCAGGCGGTGGCGGCGGGCGTGGCCGCCGCGATGACCGGCTCCGGCCTCGCCTCGATCATCGCCGCGGCCCTCTCGGTCATCCCCATGGACTCCTGGACCGCCCGTTCGCTGCGCCGCGCGGTGGCGGCGGCCGACCGGGGCGAACGCGCGGTCCGCACGGCGGTCGTCATCGGCGGCTACCCCTGGACCGACCTGGCCCCCGAGGCGGTGGGCCTCGCCTTCGGGGCGTTCACCGCAGCCCGGGGCGACTTCCGCGCCTCGGTCCTGACGGCCGTCAACATGGGCCGCGACGCGGACACCACGGCAGCGGTGGCGGGCGCACTGGCCGGGGCGCTGGGCGGGGCCTCGGCCATCCCCCCGGAATGGGCCTCGGCCATCGCCCCGGCCCGCGGCACGTGCCTCCCCACGATGCGAGGCCACCACGTCCTGAAGGTGGCAGACCTGCTGACGTCCCTCAGGAGCACGGGGAACCACACGTCCCCCGCCCTCAGGGGCGCGGGGAACTGCGCGCCCAGCCACGACGCACCCGCACAGACAATCCCCAGCCGCGCGGCGAGCGCTTTCGGGAAGGGGCGGGGAGGGGCAGGCGCCGCAGGCAACAGCAACCACCCACCGTCCCGCACCACACCACAACCACCTCCCGCCCCCTTGGGCACCCCGCACCAACCACCGCCCCGCAACACACCACCCCCCACCCACCTCGAAGGCCTCCTCCTCGGCCTCGCCTCCGGCGACGCCGCCGGCTGGCCCTCCGCCCGCCACCGCGCCTCCCGCATGCCCGACTGGACCCGCCGCCTCACCCGCGAACTCGACACCTTCGCCGAGCTGAACGCCACCACCACCCTCCCCGTCCCCATCGCCCTCAACCAGCCCCCGGAGCCCCTCCGCCTGGGCCCCTCCGACGACGCCGAGTGGGCCGCGTTCACCGCCCTGACCCTCATCGGCGCAGGCGTACCCCGCATCGAGGACCGCGCCGAGGCCGACGCGGCCGCCCGCCGCGCCCTCACCCGCGCCTGGAACTCCCTCGCCGCCGAGGTCGCCGCCGCCAGCGCCCGCGCCCCCGAGGTCGAGTCCGCCGTCCTCCCCCTGCGCGCCCGCATCTCCGTCCGCGCCGGACTCGGCAACCTCGCCGCCGGGCTGCGGCCCCCCGCCACCGGCCACGACAACCCCCACTTCTTCGACGACGCCGCCTGCGTCCGGGCCTCGGTCCTCGCCGTCGTCCACCCCGGCAACCCCGTCGCCGCCGCCGAACTCGCCGCGTACGACGCCCGGTTCACCCAGGACGGCGACGGTGTGCACGGCGCCCGCGCCATGGCGGCGGCCGTCGCGACCGCCCTCGGCGGAGGCGGCGTGGACGACGCGGTGGGCGCCGCGCTCGCCCAGCTCCCCCCGGGCACCGAGATCGCCCGCAACGCGCACCACGCCCTGCGCCTGGCCCGCGACGCGGAGGGCGCGTTCGCCCTCGTACCGGCGCTGGAGCACCTCATCGTCGACCACGTCTACAGCTACGGAATCGCCGCCGCCGAAACCGTCCCGGTCGCCCTCGCCCTCACCGTCGCCGCCCACGGCCACGCCACCGAGGCGGTACCGGCCGCCGCCTGCCTCTCCCGGGTCGCGGACTCGGCCCCCGCCCTGGCCGGAGCACTGACCGGAGCACTCGGCGGAGGCGCGCTCCTCCCCACCGCCTGGCGCGAGACCTGCCGAACCCTGGTCGGCTGCGCCCTCCCCCGCCTGGCGGGCACGGACCTGGTCGCCCTCGCCGCGCAACTCGCCGGACCGCCGCACTCTCCCCAACCAACCCCCCAAAAGGGATGATTCCCCCATGACGACACCCACGGACCCCACCGGAATCCCTTCCGACACCCCCACCCTCGGCGACCGCATCACCGGCAGCCTCGTCGGAGCCGCCGTCGGCGACGCGCTGGGCGGGCCGGTCGAGGGCTGGACCCCGGAGCAGATCCAGGAGCGGCACGGCGGCACGGTCCGGGGCATCGTCGGCCCCTGGTACGGCGACGACTGGCGCACCGCACGCCCGATCGCCCCGTACCACAAGGGCGACGGCCACGTCACGGACGACACCTTGATGACGCACGCGCTGATCCGGGTCTACACGAAGGCCCGCGACCACCTCACCGCCTACTCGGTCGCCGACCACCTCGTCCCGGAAATGATCCAACACCCGGTCTGGATCCCGGAGTTGGAGTCGGAGGCGCTCCCCCTCCAGCGCGTCTTCCTCGCCGAGAAGTGGATCGTCGCCCGCCTCCACTACGGCCATGTCGACCCCCGCGAGGCGGGCACGGGCAACATCGTCAACTGCGGTGCGGCGATGTACATGGCCCCGGTCGGCCTGGTCAACGCGGCGAACCCGCAGGCCGCGTACGCGGAGGCACTCGACGTCGCGGGCGCCCATCAGTCCTCGTACGGACGCGAGGCCGCCGGAGTCTTCGCGGCGGCGGTCGCGGCGGCCTGCACCCCCGGCGCCACCCCCGCCTCCGTCCTCGACAGCTGCCTCTCGCTCGCCCAGGACGGCACCCGCTCCGCCATCGAGGCGGTCGCCGAAGTCGCCCTGTCCGTACGGGACTTCGAGTCCGCGATCCCCCTCCTCCGGGCCGCCGTCGCCCCCTTCGACACGGTCGGCCCGGACTACCGCGCCCCATCCCTGGGCGCCCGCCGCCCCTCCCGCCTGCACGCCATCGAGGAACTCCCGGTCGCCCTCGGCATGCTGCTGGTCGCGGACGGCGCGTACCGCCCGGCGGTGCTCGGCGCGGTCAACTACGGCCGGGACTGCGACTCGATCGCGACAATGGCGGGGGCGATCTCCGGTGCCCTGGACGGCGGCCGGGGCATCCCCGACGACTGGGCGAAGCAGGTCGCGGAGGCGAGCCGCCTGGACCTGCACGCCCCGGCCCGCGCCCTCACCGAGGTGGCCGTCGAGATCCACACCCGGGACCTGACCCGCCGCCGCGCCCACGAGTCGGCGTTCGCCCTCCTCACGGACCCGCGATGAACGGGCCGCTCCGCCTGACCTGGGTCCAGCCCGAGGACCTCGTCGGCCACGAACTCCGCCAGGCGGAGGAGGACGGCCGCGACCCCTCCTCCGTACGCTCCATCCGCACCCGGTGGCTTGCCGCGGGCGGCCACCTGGCCCCGGACCGCGCAGGCGCCTCCCCGACCGTCCCCCCACCCACCCTGCGCACCCTCGCCGAATCCCTCCTCGACGAACTCGCCACCCTCCCGACGCCCCTCAGGGGCGCGGGGAACTGCGCACCCAGCCACAACACACCCGCACAAACCCCTCCACAGCCCCTCAGGGTTTCGGGAAGCATGGGGTCTCCCCTGCTCGAGCGGAGCCGAGAGCTTGGGGAAGGGGAGGGGCAGGCGCCGCAGGCAACAGCAACCACCCCCCACCCGCCACAAGAGCCCGCACCCACCCCCACCTCCTACCCCACCCGCCTCCACCACGCCTGGCTCGGCAGAGCCACCGGCTGCCTCCTCGGCAAACCCGTCGAAAAGCTCCCCCTCCCCGCCATCCGCACCCTCGCCCAAGCCGCCGGCAACTGGCCCCTCACCACCTACTTCACCGCCGTCGGCGTCCCCGACGCCCTCCTCCGGGCCCACCCCTGGAACAAACGCTCCGCCCCCACCTCCCTCGCCGAGAACATCGACGGCATGCCCGAGGACGACGACCTCAACTACGCCCTCCTCAACCTGCTCCTCCTCCAACGCCACACCCGCGACTTCACCACCCACGACGTCGCCCGCCTCTGGCTCGACGAACTCCCCGCGGGCCGCACCTTCACCGCCGAGCGCATCGCGTACCGCAACCTCCTCGACGGCATCGAACCCCCGCACACGGCCACCCACCGCAACCCGTTCCGCGAGTGGATCGGCGCCTCGATCCGCGCCGACATGCACGGCTGGACCAACCCCGGCGACCCCACCGCCGCCGCCGACCAGGCCCACCGCGACGCGACCCTCACCCACACCGGCAACGGCGTCTACGGAGCGATGTTCGTCGCCGCCGCGATCGCCGAAGCGGCCACCGGCACCGTCGACATCCACCACGCCCTGCGCACCGGCCTCGCCCACGTACCGCCCCGCTCGCGCCTCGCCGACGCCGTCCGCCTCGGCATCGACACCGCCGAACGCCACGACGACTTCGACGCCGCCGTCGACCACCTCCACGCGGCCCTCGGCCACCACCACTGGGTGCACGTCCTGCCCAACACCGCGCTCCTGGCCGCCGCCCTCACCCACGCCGACGGCGACTTCACGCACTCCATCTGCCGTGCGGTGTCCGGGGGTTGGGACACCGACTCCAACGGAGCCACCGCGGGCTCCCTCGCCGCCCTGGTCTCCCCCACGCCCGTCCCCACCCGCTGGACGGCCCCCCTCCACAACCGCCTCGCCACCTCCCTCCCCCACCTCGACGGCATCGGTTTCGACACCCTCGCCCGTCTCACCCACCGAGAGGCCACGAGATAGATGACCCCTCCGCCCGTCCCCACCCTCACCGTCCTGGGCAGCACCAACATGGATCTCGTCGTGTACGTCGCCAAGGCCCCGGCCGGCGGCGAGACGGTGTCCGGCCGGTCCTTCACCACGGTCCCCGGCGGCAAGGGCGCCAACCAGGCGATCGCCGCCGCCCGCGCGGGGGCCGACGTCACGATGATCGGCGCGGTCGGCGCCGACTCCTTCGGCCTGCAACTCCGCGCCGCCCTCGAACACTCGGGCGTGGACACGAACTCCCTCCGCACCTCCGAGGGCCCCTCCGGCACCGCGCACATCGTCGTGGACGACGACGGCGGCAACTCCATCGTCGTCATCCCGGGCGCCAACGGCACCGTCACCGGCCTCTCGCCCGGCGACGAGACCGTCATCTCCCAGGCCCACGCCCTGCTGCTCCAACTCGAACTCCCGCTGTCCGCCGTCACCGAGGGCGCCGAGGCCGCCCGCCGCCACGGCGTCCGTACGATCCTGACCCCGGCCCCCGCCACCACCATCCCGGCCGAACTCTTCGCCGCCACCGACCTGCTGGTCCCCAACGAGCACGAGGCCGCCGCCCTCACCGGCCTGCACGACCCCCTGCTCGCCGCCCGCGCCCTCCTGGAGCACGTCCCGGCGGTGGTCGTCACCCTGGGGGCCGCCGGGTGCGCCTACGTCAGCCGCGACACCCCCGACCCCCTCTTCGTCCCCGCCGTCCCCGCCACCCCGGTCGACACCACCGCCGCGGGCGACACCTTCGTGGGCGCGCTGGCCGTCGCCCTCGCCGAGGGCCGCCCCCTGCACGACGCCCTCCCCTGGGCCTCCGCCGCAGCCGCACTCTCCGTCCAACGCCCCGGCGCCTCCACCTCCATGCCCTACCGCCAGGAGATCGATGCCCTGTGACCCGAGCCCCCGAACCCCCGCACCCCGCCCCACCCCTCGCGGGCCTGCGCGTCCTCGACCTCGCCACCCTCTTCGCCGGACCCCTCGCCGCCACCCTGCTGGCCGACTTCGGCGCCGAGGTCATCAAGGTCGAACACCCCACCCGCCCCGACCCCTCCCGGGGCCACGGCCCCGCCAAGGACGGCATCGGCCTCTGGTGGAAGCTCCTCGGCCGGGGCAAACGCACGATCACCCTCGACCTCTCCCACCCCGACGGCCGCACCACCCTCCTGCGCCTCGCCGCCACCGCCGACGTGATCATCGAGAACTTCCGCCCCGGCACCCTCGAAAGATGGGACCTCGGCTGGCCGGAACTCTCCGCCGCCAACCCCCGCCTGATCCTCGCCCGGGTCACCGGCTTCGGTCAGTACGGCCCGTACGCCCGCCGCCCCGGCTTCGGCACCCTCGCCGAGGCCCTGAGCGGCTTCGCCGCGTACACGGGCGAGCCCGACGGCCCCCCGACGCTCCCCCCGTTCGGCCTCGCCGACTCCATCGCCGCCCTGGCCACCTCGTACGCCGTCATGACGGCCCTGCGCGCCCGCGACACCACGCACCGCGGCCAAGTCGTCGACCTGGCCATCATCGAGCCGATCCTCCTCGCCCTCGGCCCCCAGTCCCTCTGGTACGACCAGCTCGGTTACGTCCAGCCGCGCACCGGCAACCGCTCCCGCAACAACGCCCCGCGCAACACCTACCGCACGGCGGACGGCAGTTGGCTCGCCGTCTCCACCTCCGCCCAGTCCATCGCGGAACGCGTGATGCGCCTGGTCGGCCGCCCGGAGCTGATCACCGAGCCCTGGTTCGCGACGGGCACCGGCCGCGCCGAGCACACCGACCTCCTGGACGAGGCGGTCGGCTCCTGGATCGCCCGTCACACCCGCGACGAGGCGATCGCCGCCTTCGAGCAGGCCGAAGCGGCCGTCGCCCCCATCCAGGACATCCGCGACGTCCTGACCGACCCCCAGTACACGGCCCTGGACACCATCACCACCGTCCCCGACCCGGAACTCGGCCCGCTGCGCATGCAGAACGTCCTCTTCCGCCTGTCCGAGACCCCGGGCGCCATCGCCTGGACGGGCCGCCCGCACAACGCCGACACCGAAGCGGTCCTCACCGAACTCGGCCTGACCCCCGCCGACCTCACCGCCCTGCGCGAATCCGGAGCCACCGCCTGATGCCCAGCACCCCCCTGACCTGGTTGTACGTCCCCGGGGACCGACCCGACCGGGTCACCAAGGCCCTCGCCTCCGGCGCCGACGTCGTCATCGTCGACCTGGAGGACTCGGTCGCCCCCGACCGCAAGGACTACGCCCGCGCGGCCACCGCCGACCTCCTCGCCGACACCCACCCCACTCCCGTCCACGTCCGCCTGAACGCCCTGGACTCCCCCCACGCCCAGGCCGACCTGCACGCCCTCGCCCCCTGCCCGGGCCTGACGGGCCTGCGCCTGCCCAAGATCACCGACTCCGCCGAGATCCGCCGCATCGCCAACCACACCCCCGAGACCCCGCTCTACGCCCTCCTGGAATCCGCCCTGGGCATCGAGCACGCGCACCACATCGCCACGGCCCACCCCTGCCTCGCGGGCATCGCGCTCGGCGAGGTGGACCTCCGTGCCGACCTGGGTGTACGGGACGAGGAGGGCCTGACCTGGGCCCGCAGCCGGATCGTGGTGGCGGCCAGGGCGGCGGGCCTGCCCGCCCCCGCCCAGTCCGTCCACCCGGACATCACCGACCTCGAAGGCCTCGCCGCGTCCTGCGCCCGGGGCCGCGCCCTCGGCTTCTTCGGCCGCGCCGCCCTGCACCCGCGCCAACTCCCGGTCATCGAGCGGATGTACCTCCCCACCCCGGCGGAGATCGAGGACGCCGAACAGATCCTCAAGGCCGCGGCCACCGCGGAGGGCGCGCTGATGCTGCCCGACGGCCGCTTCGTGGACGCGGCGGTGGTGGCGGGCGCACGCCGCACGCTGGAGGTCGCGAACCGGAACCGCTGACCGCCCCCGTGCACGAGGAAGGGCCGCCGGAACCCTGCGGTCCCGACGGCCCATCCTCGTACGCGATGTACGCGATGAACGCGATGCGCGGTACGTCAGCTCTTCTTGGCCGAACCGGCCTCGTCCTTGACGTCCTCGCCGTCGCCCTTCTTCAGGTCGACGGTCTTGGTCTCCTCGGCTTCCTCGGACGCCCGGGCCTTCTTGACCTTGACGTCCTTCTTCTCCTTGGTCAGGAGCGAACCGCCCTCGTCCTTGCCCGCGTCCTTGGCCCCGTCCTTGGCTTCCACGGTTTCCGCATCGGCCGTGACAGCCGCATCCGCACCGGCACCAGCACCGGCCGCCTCCGCACCCTCACGGTCCGGCTCCACGATCTCCTCGCGGCCGGGGCGCAGTCGCGACGACAGCACGAAGTAGACGATGGCGAGGACGAAGATGATGATCGCCGTCCACACGTTGAGGCGCAGCCCCAGGATGTGGTGCGCGTCGTCGATGCGCATGTACTCGATCCAGCCGCGCCCGGCGCAGTACAGGGCGACGTACAGCGCGAAGACCCGCCCGTGTCCGAGCTTGAACCGGCGGTCGGCCCACACGATCACGGCGGCGACACCGAGGCACCACAGCGACTCGTACAGGAACGTCGGGTGGTAGAGCCCCGGCTCGTCGCCCTTGGTGATCTTCAGCGCCCAGGGCAGGTCGGTCGCCCGGCCGTACAGCTCCTGGTTGAACCAGTTGCCCCAGCGGCCGATGGCCTGCGCGATGACGAGCGCGGGGGCCATGGCATCGGCCCAGGCGGGAAGCGGAATCCCGCGCCTGCGGCACCCGATCCAGGCACCCACCGCACCGAGCGCCACGGCACCCCAGATGCCGAGGCCGCCCTCCCAGATCTTGAAGGCGTTGACCCAGTTCTTGCCTTCGCTGAAGTAGAGCTGGTAGTCGGTGACGACGTGGTACAGCCGCCCGCCGACGAGCCCGAAGGGCACCGCCCAGACGGCGATGTCGGCAACCGTCCCGGGCTTGCCGCCGCGGGCGATCCAGCGCTTGTTGCCGTACCAGACGGCCACGAAGACGCCGATGATGATGCAGAGCGCGTAGCCGCGCAGCGGGAGGGGTCCGAGGTGGATCTCACCGGCCGCCGGGCTGGGAATGAAGGCAAGGTTCATGACGGAGTCGACGCTACCCTGCCGACCACGACCGAAGACAACCCACCCGACAACGTCTGGGTAACAGGAACGCTCCACCAGGAGCGCCCCGTCAGGGGCGCGAGGAACTGCGCGAGCAACCAAACAACAAGCCGCGCGGCAAGCGCTTTAGGGAAAGGGGCGGGACCGGGGCGAATCCCGGGGGTCCGGGGGCAGCGCCCCCGGCCCGCACACCCCCCCCCCCCCCCCCCCCCCGCCGCCGCCCCGCCCCCCCCCCCCGGGGCGGGGGCGGCCGGCAA